>NZ_JBEYXM010000001.1:0-820143 GCF_040704595.1 Streptomyces sp. NPDC046870 | reverse complement strand
GCCCGTACCGGTCCGGGGCTTGCCCGCGGTCTGCTCGCGGCTGTCGCCGCGCTGGTGGCCGTGGGCGTGGCCGCGCATCTCGTGGCCCGGGGCCGCCGCTGACGAGTCGCGCCCCGCCGGGTCGAGCGCCTGCGGCACCGGCGCCTGCCTGGCCCACCCCGGACAGGGAGGCACACTGGCCCGTACCGGTCCGGGGCTTGCCCGCGGTCTGCTCGCGGCTGTCGCCGCGCTGGTGGCCGTGGGCGTGGCCGCGCATCTCGTGGCCCGGGGCCGTCGCTGACGAGTCGCGCCCCACCGCGTCCAGAGCCTCCGGCGTCGACGTCCCGGACGCCTCCCTGCGCCGCCCCGGACAGGGAGGCGCGCCGGCACGCACCAATCCGGGGGCTCGCCCACCGCCGTCGCCGCGCTGGTCGCCGTCGGCGCGACCCCGCACCTCCCGGGGCGGCGGCCCCGTACCGTCCCCCCGCGGCCGGGGGCTCGCGCATCGAGCCGAGCCCCGCCCCCGTACCGTCTCCCCGCCGAGCGGGGCCGCGCATCGAGCCGAGCCGCACCCCATTCCGACCCCCGCCGGGCCGAGCCCCTGACCAGTGGGTACCAGGTGATCGGCGGGGTCAGGACGGGCCGGTCCTGACTAGGCTGGGGGCGTCGGTACGCCGTGGTTCCGGCGCCCCGTTCCCCGACCGTACGTACGCCAGGAGACGCACAGCATGGCAGACCGCAAGCCCATAGAGTCATGGCTCACCGACATGGACGGCGTCCTGATCCACGAGGGCGTCCCGATCCCGGGAGCCGACGCCTTCCTGAAGAAGCTGCGCGAGTCCGGCCGGCCCTTCCTGGTGCTCACCAACAACTCCATCTACACCGCCCGTGACCTGCACGCCCGGCTGCGGCGGATGGGCCTGGACGTGCCGGTGGAGAACATCTGGACGTCGGCCCTCGCCACCGCCCAGTTCCTGAACGACCAGCGTCCCGGCGGCAGCGCCTACGTCATCGGCGAGGCCGGCCTCACCACCGCGCTGCACGACATCGGTTACATCCTCACCGACCACGACCCCGACTTCGTGATCCTCGGCGAGACCCGCACCTACTCCTTCGAGGCCTTGACCAAGGCGGTCCGGCTGATCAACGACGGCGCCCGGTTCATCGCCACCAACCCCGACAACGTCGGCCCGTCCACCGAGGGCGACCTGCCCGCCACCGGCTCGGTCGCCGCCCTGATCACCGCCGCGACCGGCAAGAAGCCGTACTTCGTCGGCAAGCCCAACCCGCTGATGATGCGGGCCGGGCTGAACGCGATCGGCGCCCACTCCGAGACCTCGGCGATGATCGGCGACCGGATGGACACCGACGTGCTCGCCGGCCTGGAGGCCGGGATGCGTACGTTCCTGGTGCTCAGCGGCGTGACCCAGCCGACCGACGTGGACCGCTACCCGTTCCGCCCGTCCGAGGTCGTCGACTCCATCGCGGACCTGGTCGACCTGGTCTGACCCGGCCGAAACACGGCCTCACCCGTTCGGAGCAATCCGGTGCCTTCCGAGGATGCGGAGGCGCCCGGGGCGGGGGAGCCTCCTGATGACTGGAGGTTCACGATGGGCTCATTTCGCCTCACGCTCTGTACAGCTTTCCCCGCGGCCGCCCTCGCCGCCGTCGCCGTCGTCGCCCCGACGGCCCACGCGGCGGAGGGCGGCCCGGTCACCGTGACCCCGGCCGGCCCGGCACCGGGCGACGACGTCACCCTGCGGGTCGGCGGCTGCTCCGGCCGGCAGGGAAGCGCCGCCTCGTCCGCCTTCGTCGCCGACGCCCGGCTGACCGGCGACCAGGGCAGCCTGAGCGGCGAGACCCGCGTCCGGTCCACGCTGGAGCCGGGCGCCTACACCGTGAAGGTCACCTGCGCCGGCACCGTGCTCACCGGCAGCGTCACGGTCGCGCGGCCGGGCGGCGCGGCCGACCGGCAGGAAGAGCCCATCCGGCTGCCCGCCCAGTCCGCCTCGCCGATCGCCCCGGTGCCTGCGGGCGGCGGCGGGACCACCCACTTCGCCACGGTGGCCACCAGCGGCTCCGGTCCCGACGCCGTCCAGGCGGCGACCGGTCTGGCGCTCGCCGGGATCGCCGCGGTCGCCGTCGGGCTGCGCGCCCGCCGGAGCCGCGGCACCCGCTGAGCGCCGCCATGTCCGACGACCACGGGCGCACCACCGGCACCGGGCGGCTCGTCACCGGCCTGGCCTGGGCGCTGCTGCTGTTCGGGCTGTGGCTGTGGGGACGCGGTGTGAGCGACGTCCCGCGGGGCACGGACGGCCCCGTCGCGGGTGACGTCTTCACCCCCGGCCGGGCCACCGGCCCCGCCCGGCTGCCGCGCGCCGTGAAACCGCTGGCCGACGCGGTGCCCCAGCGCGTCGACATCCCCCGGCTGGGAGTCCAGGCCCCGGTGGTGGCCCGCGGTCTGGACGCGCGGGGCGCGATCGACCCGCCGCCCTACGACCAGCCCGGCGTGGTCGGCTGGTACGGCGCCGGAACCGTCCCCGGTGCCGCCGGGGCGGCCCTGCTGGTCGGACACGTCGACACCGAGACCCGGCCCGCCGTCTTCTACCGGCTCAGCACCGTCCAGCCCGGTGAGCGGGTCCGGGTGTTCCGCGCGGACGGCAAGGTCGCCGAGTTCACCGTCGACGACGTCCGCGTGCTGCCCCGGGACGGCTTCGACGCCCGGCTCGCCTACGGCCCCCGCGTGCCGGGCCGTGCCGAACTCCGTCTCATCACGTGCGGCGGCTCCTTCGACCGCGCCAGCGGCAGTTACACGGCGAACGTCGTGGTGTCGGCGTATCTCACCGGGACGGCGGGCTGAGCGTCCCGTCGGCGGTCACCGTCGGGGTGCGGCCTGTGGGGGGAGCCGGCTGCGGGTGTTGCCGGGGTGGTCGGGTTGGGCCGGCTTGGCTCGCAGGTGGGGTCGCCGGAGGCGCCCGGTTTGCGTAGTGCCTTCCGCGTCCGGTCGGCGGTCACCCTCGGGGTGCGGCCAGCGGGGAGAGCCGGCTGCGGATGTTGCCGAAGTGGTCCCGTATGGCCCGCTCCGCCCGCAGGGAATCGCCGGAGCGCACCGCGTCCAGGATCTCCCGGTGCTGGCGGCAGGTGACCCGGGGGTCCTGCGGCACGTCCACCAGGTCCCGCCGCACCCGGTGGAAGGCGTCCCAGAACGCCTCCAGCACCTCGCCGAGCAGCACGTTGTCCAGTCCCCGGTAGAGGGTGGCGTGAAAGGCGCGGTCCGTCTCGCCGAGCCCGGTCCCCTCGGCGGCCTGCCGTTCCATGCGCTCCACGAGCGCGTCCAGCTCCACGAGGTCCGCCTCCGGCAGCCGCCCGGCCAGCCGGGACACCAGCCCCGTCTCGACGGCCTCGCGCAGCTCCAGCAGCTGGAGCAGGGAGTCCTCGCCGCGGTAGTGGCCGGCCACGGTACGGAAGGCCAGTCCCTCGATCATCGGCGCGAACGACATGGAGCCGACGTACGTCCCGAAGCCGTGCCGGATCTCCACGATGCCCATCGCCTGGAGCGCCTTCAGCGCCTCCCGCACGGAGTTCCGGCTCGCCCCGAGCAGCCGCATCAGCTCGGGCTCGGTGGGCAGCGGGGCACCCGAGGGCAGCCGCTCGTCCACGATCAGCTTCTTGATCCGCTCCTGAAGGTCCCGGGCTGCCATGGCCAGAGGGTATCCGGCCATTCGGGCGGAGGGGACACGACGGGACCACGCGGCGGAGACGTGCGCCGCGGGCATGCGGCCGGGCATGCGGAAGGCCCCCCGCTTCCGCGAGGGGCCTTCCGGTCGGTGCGCCGCCAGGGACTCGAACCCCGGACCCGCTGATTAAGAGTCAGCTGCTCTAACCAACTGAGCTAGCGGCGCCTGCTGACGGAGAAAACTCTACCCGACCTCTCGGGGTGCTTCCGACCACCGGAAGACGGCGCGACGGCCGCGCGGGGGACCGCGTACATCATTCGGACCGTCAAAATGCGCGTTCCGTACCCAGTTGGGAAACTGATCAACGTGCACACTCGCGGACAAACCACCCCCGGATGTGAGGCAGATCGCATGACCGCTCCGCTGTTCGAGGACATCGACCCCGCGAGCGGCTGTGACTGTCCCGGCTGCGTCCACGGGCGCCGGCCGACTCCCCGTTCCCTGATCAACCGCGGCCGTCCGGCGGCCCGCGGGGTCGTCGTCGTGGCCGCCGCGTCCGCCGCGCTCGGCACGGTCGCGCCCGCCACCGCCGTCACCCCCGGCCACTCCCCGCACCGGCAGGCCCTGCCCGGCGACGGCGTGCCCGACACCCCGCAGGGCGCGAGGGCCCCTCTGCACGGCCGGGCGGGCAAGCCCGCGGAGCCGGACGCCGTCCCGACCCCGGCCACCACCCGGACCCAGATCATCAACCGGGCCAAGGTCTGGGTGGCCGCCAAGGTGCCCTACAGCATGTACGACTTCTGGTCCGACGGTTACCGGCAGGACTGCTCGGGCTACGTCTCCATGGCCTGGGGGCTGCCGAGCAACGAGTGGACCGGCAGCCTCGGCCAGTTCGGCGTCAAGATCAAGAAGGAGGAGCTGCAACCCGGCGACATCCTGCTCTACCACAATCCCGACAACCCCGAGAAGGGCTCCCACGTCGTGATCTTCGGCGGCTGGACGGACCACAAGCACACCTCCTACACGGTCTACGAGCAGACGCCCCCGCGCACCCGCAGCCAGACCACCCCCTACCCGTACTGGAACAACACCGACAAGTACGTCCCCTACCGCTACAAGGGCGTGACGAAGTCCGGGGCCGCCGCCGGGCCGGCGCCCGGCGGGAAGGCGGCGGTGGCCTACCCGGGCGCGGCCTACTTCGGCCCCGGCGCCGACAACACGTACGTCACCCTGCTCGGCCGGATGCTGATCGCCCGGGGCGGGGCCTCCTACTACCCCGAGGGGCCGGGGCCGGTCTGGGACGCGGCGGACCGGCGGGCCACCGAGGCGTTCCAGCGGGCCCAGGGCTGGACCGGCGCGGACGCCGACGGGATGCCCGGCCGGCGCACCTGGGAGCTGCTGAGCACGGGCCGGGGCAAGGACATCGCGTCCCCGGCCGCCGCACCCGCCTCGCACGGGGTCCCCGGCTACCCGGGCCGCGCCTACTTCCGTCCGGGCCAGAGCAACGACCACATCACCCGGCTCGGCGCCCAGCTGGTGAAGAAGGGGTTCGGCCGGTTCTACGCCCACGGTCCGGGGCCGCACTGGGGCGAGGCGGACCGGCGCGCCGTCGAGGCCTTCCAGCGCGCCCAGGGCTGGCGGGGCGGCGCGGCGGACGGCTACCCGGGCCCGGAGACGTGGCGCCGCCTGTTCGCCTGACCGGCCCGGCACCCCCCACCCCACCCCCTGTTCATGACGCGTCTGGCGCGGAGGCTGGAGCACGCATGAGTACGACCACATCCCACACGCCGCCCGAGTCCGGGGGGCACTCGCAGGGCACGGCCGTCGGCCCCGGCACCCGGCCGGCCCGCCTGATCCAGAACGAGGCCACCACCGAGATCCCCGTCCACCTGCTCTTCCGGGACGATCCCGACCCGGTGAAGGTGCCGCTCCGGCCGGCCGTGGTGGCCCGCCGGCAGGGCACCGGCGAGCAGCCCCGGCTCAGGCGCCCGGCACCGGCGCGCAGACGGCCGCTGCCGGAGGTCGACCCGGAGCTGGCGGAACGCCCGGCGCGGGTGCTGCCCGGGGCGGCCGGGGTGCTCGCCGGGGTCTGCGGGGTCACCGGCTGTCTGGCCACCACCTGGTGGGCGGGGCTGCTCCCGCCGCTCGCCGCGCGGGCGCTGGGCCTGCCGGCGGACCCGGGCGGCGGTCTCGGTCCGGCGCAGTGGGCCGCGTACGCCGGGGCGGGGCTGTTCGGTGCGTTCGGCTTCGGCGGGCTGGCCCGGGGACGTACCGGGCGGGCCTGGGTGCTGGGGCTGTTCGGGCGGTACCGGGGGACGGTCCGGCGCACCGGGCTGCTGTGGGTGAACCCGCTGGTGCCGCGCCGCCGGGTGGACGTGCGGCTGCGGCACTGGCGCAGCGAGGCGATGCCGGCGGCGGACCCCGACGGGATGGCGCTGCGGGTGGTGGTGCTGGTGGTCTGGCGGGTGCGGGACACCGCGCGGGCCCTGCTCGCCATCGACGACCACGAGACGTACCTGCGGGAGTGCGTGGAGTCTGCGCTGGCCCGGGTGCCGGTGGAGCCGGCGGGCGGGACGCGGGGCGGGGCGACGGCGGCCGGGGCCGCGCTGACCCGGCTGGTGGCGGCGGAGACGGCGCCGGTCGGCGTGGAGGTGTTCTCGGTGCGGCCGGTCCGGGTGGAGTACGCGCCCGAGGTGGCCGGGGCGGTGCACCGGCGGCGGATCGCCGCGCTGGACGCCCGGCAGCGGGCCAGCATGCTCAGCTCGGTGGTGGACTCGGTGGAGGACACGGTGACCCGGCTGACCATGCGCGGTCTGGTCGAACTGGACGACTACGAGCGCAAGGTGCTGGTCCGTGACCTGACGGTGGCGTTCTGCTCGGGGCGCGGTGAGCCGGTGTAGGGCGGGTGCGGTGAGCCGGTGCGCGGCGGGCGCGCGACCGGTCTGCGATTGGTATGGACATGTTCAACTGGCGGCAATAATCTGAGGCTTGGTCTAGACCTACTCTGCACGGCTCACCGAACTCCCCACGTTCTCCAGGAGCGGCAGCATGCGCACCAAGACCAAGTTGTCCGCGGTCGTGCTGGGCGCGGTGACCGCCGGAGCGTTCGCGCTCTCCACCGGCGGCGCCAGCGGGCACGGCTACACCGACCTCCCCATCAGCAGGCAGAAGCTCTGCCAGAACGGCACCGTGGCGAACTGCGGCCAGATCCAGTGGGAACCGCAGAGCGTCGAGGGCCCCAAGGGCTTCCCGGCCGGCGGCCCCGCCGACGGTCAGCTCTGCAACGCGGGCCTGAGCCAGTTCGCCCCGCTCAGCGCGCCCAGGACGCCGTCCGGCGCGGCCTGGCCCACCACCAAGGTGACGGGCGGCCAGCCGTACACGTTCCGCTGGCAGTTCACCGCGATGCACGCCACGACGGACTTCAAGTACTACGTCACCAAGCCGGGCTGGAACCAGGACCACAACCTCTCCCGCTCGGACCTCAACCTCACCCCGTTCCTGACGGTGCCCTACAACGGCCAGCGCCCGCCGGCCACCCTCAGCCACAGCGGCACCCTGCCGACCGGTCTGAGCGGACACCACGTCATCCTCGCGGTGTGGACGATCGCCGACACGGGCAACGCGTTCTACGCCTGCTCCGACGTCACCTTCTGACCCCCCTCGGGTGAGGCCCGCGTGCGCCGGCGCCGGCGCACGCGGGTCCGGGACCGTCCATGTCCCGATTCTGATACTGAGCTTCCCTTGAGGCGGTCCGCGTCCGGCGCCGGGTACGTTCCTCGCACGCCGGTCCAGCGGGGGCGGCGCACCTGACCACGGGGGACCTCATGGAGTTCTTCTTCTACGCCGTGCCCAGCCTCATGATCGCGGGGTTCGCCGCCGCCGCGTACCTGCTCGTCCGCCGTGCCCGGCGGCTGCGCAGGACGTGGACGCACGGACTGACCGCCGAGGCGCGCTGCCTGCGGATGTTCACGACGGCCGGCGGGGGCGGCGGGGACACCTCCGTGCACACCACCGTGCACCACGTCTACGAGTTCACCACCCGTGAGGGCCGCACCGTCCGCTTCGAGGAGGAGAACGGCCCCACGACCGTCCTGGAGGGCGACTTCGTGACCGTCCGCTACCTCCCGGAGCTGCCCCAGCGGGCCACCGCGCTGCCGCCGACGCCGGGCAGGCTCGCCGTCGGCACCGGCGTCGGGCTGGTCTTCCTGGGGATCGCCGGCTCCTTCTGCGTAGGCTTCATCCTCCTCGTCCACGTGATCTTCGCCGAGTCGGACGGCCTGCTGCCGTAGCCCTCCCCGGGAGCGGAGGCGACGCCCGCCGGGGACGCCGAAGGCCCCCCGCTTCCGCGAGGGGCCTTCGATCACGTGCGCCGCCAGGGACTCGAACCCCGGACCCGCTGATTAAGAGTCAGCTGCTCTAACCAACTGAGCTAGCGGCGCATGACTCCCGCCCGCCTCGGGTTGTGCTCCCCGCGGCCGGCGACAAAGAAAATACTACCTGGTCCCGCGGGGTGCTCGTGACCACCCGGACGCCCCTCAGATCGTCAGCGACAGGACCACCGGAGCCGCGTTCCGGTTCAGCGTCTCCGCCGCCCGCTTCAGCCGGTGTGCGTGCTCCAGCGGGAGCGAGACGGCCAGGCAGCCGACCGTGGAGCCCGCGGTGAGCGGTACGGCCGCGCAGACCGTGCCGACCGCGTACTCCTGGAGATCGAGCACCGGCACCGTCGGCGGCTGCGACTCCAGCCGGGACAGCAGCAGCTTGTCGCTGGTGATGGTGCGCGAGGTGAGGCGGGCCATCTTGTGCCGGGAGAGGTGATCGCGGCGGGCGTTGTGGTCCAGCTGGGTCAGCAGGCTCTTGCCCACGGCGGTGGCGTGGGCGGAGTAGCGGAAGTCCACCCACTCGTTGACCGCCGGGGCGGCCGGCCCGGCGGCGTACTGGGTGACCCGGACCTCGCCGTCCAGGTACCGGCTGAGGTAGACGGCCGCGCCGACCGAGTCGCGCAGCCGGTCCAGGGTGAGCTGGAGTTTCTCGCGCAGGGCCCGTTCCCGGTCGTGCGCCGAGGTGATCCGGCGCAGGGTGTCGCCGGTGACGTAGGCCCCGTCGGTGATCTGCTCGACGTACCCCTCCCGGCGCAGCATGCGCAGCAGGGCGGTGAGCCGCTCGGTGCCGAGGCCGGTGCGGCGGGCCAGTTCGGTGTCGGTGGCGCCGGCGGGGTGCCGGGCCACGGTCTCCAGGACGCGCAGCGCGTCCTGTGCGGAGTGGTACGGGGCGGTCGGCTCGATCCTCATGTCGGTCCCCCTCGGCCACGACCCGGGTCGGCGGATCGCCTCCACGATAGCCGTCAAAGCGGCACGGGGGAGAGGGGGTTGCGAGATTGCGCCCCGCGCGTTCGTGCCGCCAACCGGGGCGAAAACCCGCTGGCATATGCCAGCGTCATTCCCCAGCGGGTGGACCTCGGCTGTTCGCCGGGGCCCCGCGCGCCGGGGCGCGCTTCACAGCACCGAGCTTCTCGGCGGCGCGCCTCACAGCACCGCGCTGATGAACTCCCGCGTGCGCTCCCGCTCCGGGTCGCCGAAGATCTTCTCCGGCGGCCCCGCCTCGATGACCCGGCCCGCGTCGAACATCAGCACCTGGTCGGAGATGTCCCGGGCGAAACCCATCTCGTGGGTCACGCACAGCATCGTGATGTCCGTGCTGCGCGCGATGTCCCGCAGCAGGTCGAGCACGCCCGCGACCAGCTCGGGGTCGAGCGCGGAGGTCACCTCGTCCAGCAGCAGCACGCGGGGCCGCATCGCCAGCGCCCGCGCGATCGCCACCCGCTGCTGCTGCCCGCCGGACAGCCGGGTCGGCTTCGCGTCGCACTTGTCGGCCAGGCCCACCAGGTCCAGCAGTTCCCGGGCCCGCGCCTCGGCCTCGTCCCTGGACAGGCCGAGCACCCGGACCGGCGCCTCGGTGAGGTTCCGCAGCACCGACATGTTCGGGAACAGGTTGAACTGCTGGAACACCATCCCGATCTTCTTGCGGACCTCCCGGACCTGCTTCTCCGGCGCCGGGAACAGCCGCTGCCCGTCCACGGTGATCGTGCCCTCGTCCGGCTTCGCGAGGGTCATCAGCAGCCTGAGGATCGTGGTCTTGCCGGAGCCGGAGGGGCCGATCAGGGTGACGTGCCGGCCCGCGTCCACGGACAGGTCGAGGCCGTCGAGGACGGTGTTGTCCCCGAACCGCTTGGTCACGCCCTCCAGGCGGATCAGCTCGGTCGGCAGGGTGCCGGTCACGGCCGGCTGCTTGCGGGTCTCAACGGACAAGGCGTCGCTCCAGGGTGCGCAGACAAAGGGAGGCCAGGTAGGAGACGACGATGAAGGCGACTCCGATCACCGTCAGGGGCTCGGTGAACTGGAAGTGCTGCTGGGAGACGAGCCGCGCCCGGCCCAGCATCTCCAGCACGCCGATGGTCATCAGCATCGGCGTGTCCTTCAGCATCGCGATGACGTAGTTGCCGAGCGGCGGCACCACCCGGCGGACGGCCTGGGGCAGCACCACCGCCGTCCAGGTCCGCCGCACCGGCAGGCTGAGCGCCGTCGCGGCCTCCCACTGGCCCGCCGGCACCGCCTCGATGCCGGCGCGGTAGACCTGCATCGTGTACGTCGAGTAGTGCAGCCCGAGCCCGAGGACCCCGGTGGTCAGCGGGGACAGGGTCACACCCGTCTCGGGCAGCACGTAGAACAGGAAGAACAGCTGCACCAGCAGCGGGGTGTCCCGCACGAACTCGGTGAGGACACCCACCGGCCAGCGCACCCACCGGGTCGGCGTCCGCAGCAGCAGCGTCCACACCAGCCCCAGCGCGAACGAGATCAGCGACCCCAGGACCAGCGCCTCCAGGGTGACGACCAGGCCCTTCCAGAAGTACGGCAGGAAATCGGCGACCGCTCCCCAGTCCCAGGTCATCGGGCCACCTCCGCCTTCAGCCGGCGCTCAAGACCCCGCATCCCACGGGTGAGCAGGAACGCGATCACGAAGTAGATCACCAGCAGGTACGCGTAGATCCGGCCGCTCTGCTGGAGGGCGAGACGGACCAGGTTGCCGCTGAAGGCCAGGTCGCCCATGCCCGTGATGGACACCAGCGCGGTGCCCTTGAGCAGCTCGACCAGCAGGTTGGAGAAGGACGGGATCATCTCCGGCACCGCCTGCGGCAGCAGGATCAGCCGCAGCCGCTGCCAGGGCGAGAAACCGAGCGCGATCCCGCCCTCCCGCTGGGCCGGGTCCACCGCCGCGAGGGCGCCGCGCACGATCTCCGCGCCGTACGCGCCGTAGGTCAGGCCCAGCGCGAGCGTGCCGGCCCACATCGGCACCAGCTGCCAGCCGAACGCCACCGGCAGCACGAAGAACACCCAGAAGATCATCACCAGCGCCGAGATGCCGCGGAACACCTCGGTGTAGAACGCCGCGACGAAGCGGACGAGCCGCGACCGGTGGGTGCGGGCGGCACCGGCGGCGAACGACACCGCGGTGGCGAGCAGCGCGCTGTACACCAGCAACTGGAGCGTGGTGCCCGTGCCCCGCAGGACGAGTTCCCAGAGTCCCGCAGTCATCAGCCGCACAACTCCTTCGCGGTCAGGGTGGTCATCTCGGCCTTGGTGAAACCGAACGGCCGCACGATCCGGTACAGCTCACCGCTGCGGCGCAGCCTGTGCAGCTCGGCGTTGAAGGCGTCGCGCAGTCGGGTCTCCTCCGGCCGGAACGCGAACGCGCCGCCGTCCACCTTCGGTCTCCCGTCGACGAGCGCGACGAACGGCTCGGTCGACTCGGCCTTGGCGGAGCCCCGGGCGACGAGCCGGGCGGTGACGGCCGTGGCCGCGAACAGGTCGACCCGCCCCGACTCCACCGCGTTCAGCCCGGCGACCTGGTCCGGCACGATGACGAGGTCGTTCTCCTGGTAGCCCGCCTCCACGGCGTGCTGGATCTGCGCGTACCCGGTGCCGGTGGCCGCCTTGGCGTGCTTCCGCAGCGCGTCCGCGTAGGTGCGCAGGCCCAGCGGGTTGCCCTTGCGGACGACGAAGGCGTCCGGCATCCGGTAGTCGGGGTCCGCGAAGATCACCTGCTCGCAGCGGTCCGGGGTGACGTACATGCCCGCGGCCACCACGTCGAACTGCTGCGACTTCAGTCCGGGGATCAGCGAGCCGAACTCCGTCGGCACCGGCTGCACCCGGTCCACGCCGAGCCGTCTGAAGACCGCCTTCGCCAGCTCCGGAGCCTCCCCGGTCAGCTCGCCGTTCCTGTCGATGTACCCGAAGGGGATCTCCCCGGCGATCCCGAGCCGGACGACACCCTGCGCGCGCAGCCGGTCCAGCAGGTCGCCGCCGTCCTTCCCGGACGCCGACGCCACCCGGGTGCAGCCCGCCGCGCCCGCCGCGCCCAGCGCGCCGAAGGCGGCGAGACCCGCGAGAACCGAGCGCCGGGTGTGTCCGTGTTCCGGCCGGAGAGTGTGCACGTCCTTGCCAAGTGGTGGAGCCATGGCGGCGCGGCTACCCAAGCGGAATCGGGCTATGCGCCCTGGTTCTCCGGGGCCGGTGACACGCCCTCGGGCCGGCCGCGAGCCGGGTGTTCAGTGGCCGGGCACGTAACCGCGCGTCTTGTCGACCACGTTCGGCAGGGATCTGCCCGCCGTCCACCGCTCGTACAACTCGACGAACTGCGCGCCCAGTTCGTCCCGCCAGCCGACCGTGTCCCCGCTCATGTGCGGGGACACGACCAGCCCCGGCAGCCCCCACAACGGGCTGTCCCCGGGCAGCGGTTCGGTCGTGAACACGTCCAGGGCCGCGCCCGCGATCCAGCGCCGGGCCAGCGCGCGGGCGAGGGCCTCCTCGTCGACCAGGTCACCCCGGCCGACGTTCACGAAGAACGCCGAGGGCTGCATCACGCCGAACCGGTGCGCGTCGAACATGCGGTACGTCTGCTCGGTCAGCGGAGCCGCCGCGATCACCCAGTCCGCGCGGGAGATCAGCCGGTCCAGGTCGTCCGGGCCGTGCACGCCGATGCGCGGCACCCGCCCGACCAGGGCCGTCGTCACCCCCAGGGCCTTCAGCGTCCGGACGATCGCCCGGCCGATCGGGCCCGAGCCGACCACGCACGCGCGCGTGCCCGCCACCCGCCGGGTCTCCCGGTGCCGCCAGACCCGCTCCCGCTGGAGCTCCAGGGTCCGCGGCAGGTCCTTGGCGGCAGCCAGCACCAGGGCCGCCACGTACTCGGCGATCGGCTGGTCGAAGATCCCGCGCGCGTTCGTCACCACCGTGTCCGACGCGGCCAGCTCCGGGCACATCAGATGGTCCACGCCCGCGCTCGCGGTGTGCACCCAGCGCGGCCGGGACCCCTCGCCGGGCCACGCCTGCCGCACCGCGTGCGAGGTGAAGTCCCACACCAGCAGCACGTCCGCGCCGGGCAGCCGCTCGGCCAGGTGCGCCGCGTCCGTGCGCACGATCCGGGCGCGGCCGGTGAGACGGCCGAGCCGGGGCGGCGGATCGGCGTCGAGGACGAGCACGGTGGGGACGGTCGGCGTCATGCGGGGCGGCTCCCGGCGTCTGACATGCGCTGACAGCGCGCGGATGGACCACGCTCGCACCCCGGCCCACCTTCGTCAACACGGGCGTACCCACGACGATGTGGGCTGCGCCGCGCCGATTGGGTACCCGGGCCGTGGGGCCTTGCCGGCCGCTGCTTCAGGCGGCTGCCCGCGCACGGCCCGTACTGCCCGAAGAGACGCAGGAAGGCTGGACATGACCGCACTCGGATTCCTCTACCCGGGCCACTCCGCCGAGGACGACTATCCACGCATCGAGCAGCTCCTGGGCAGCGACATCCGGGTGGACCTGGTCCACACCGACATCGGCGAGGACGCGCACCGGGTGGACGCGCTGCGCGAGATGGGCTCCGCCGAACGCCTGGCCCAGGGCATGGAGGGGCTGCGGCTGTCCGGTGTCGAGACGGTGGTGTGGGCGTGCACCAGCGGCAGCTTCGTGCACGGCTGGGAGGGCGCCCAGGAGCAGGTGCGCACCCTGGCACAGGTGGCCGGGATGCCGGCCTCGTCGACGTCGTTCGCCTTCGTGCACGCGGCCCGGGAGATCGGCGTACGGCGGGTCGCCGTCGGCGCGACCTACCCCGAGGACGTCACCGCGCTGTTCGCGGAGTTCCTGCGGGCCGGCGGCCTGGAGGTGGCCGGCACCCGGTCCTCGGGGATCGTCACGGCGGCGGAGGCCGGCGGCTGGGGCGAGGAGGACGTGCTGACGCTGGCACGCGCGGCGGACGCCGCCGACGCGGAGGCCGTCCTGCTGCCCGACACGGCCCTGCACACGGCCGCGCACCTCTCCCTCCTGGAGAAGGCCCTGTCCAAGCCGGTGCTCACCGCCAACCAGGTCACGGTCTGGGAGGGGCTGAGGCTCGCGGACCGCCGGGTGAACGCACCGGCCCTCGGCACCCTGTTCACCCGGCAGCCGCTGGTGCAGGTGTAGCCCCGGGCTCCTCCTCGGGACGCGCGGCCCTGGGGGCCTCTTGCACCGGCGCGGGACAATGGACGGTGGCCCCCCTGAAGGCGGCGCCCACCGAACCGTACGAGGAGGAGACAAGACATGGCGGAGCCCACGCCGCGTCGTAACGAACCGCGGCTACGCCCCGCGCCCCTGCTCTTCGAGCCGGCGGAGGCGGCCGCCGACCCCGAGCACTTCTTCGCCCTGGAGTCGATCGACGACCCGCGGGCGCTGCTGGCCCGGGCGACCGAGCTGACCCAGGCGTTCCGCGCGGCCGCCGACCGGGCCGTGGAGTTCCAGGCCATCGCGGCCGCCCAGCTCGCCGACCCGCGCCGGTTCGACCGGCTGACCCCGGCGGACATCGCCGAGCGGGCGGAGTGGACGGAGGACTACGCGAAGAAGATGGTCGAGTTCGGACGGGACCTGATGCGCGGAGGGGACGAGGGGCGGACCGGCGCCGATCCCGTGTAGCGCCCGGAGCGGCGCCGGCCCCCTGGGCACCCGCACGGCATATGCCAGGCGGGCAAGATACTCCTGTCGGCCGCCGCTGTCCCGGTTTTCGGCAACCCAGGAGAACGGTCCGCTCACTGCCTGTAGACCTGGGTGTCATGAGCAGCGCCCCGAACGTCACCCGTGTCAGCGCCGACGGCGTCGCCTGGCTCGCCTCGGCGGCACCGTACCCCCGCAGCACCCTCGCCCTGTGGGAGGAGAACCCGGACGCCCCGGTCGTCCTGCCCTGCGGCACCGTCTTCGACGTGGTGAGCGCCCCTACGGTCTTCGGCCGCCGCATGCTGGACCGGCTCTGGGACGAGGGCGCGGGCTCGGGGCCGGTCGCGGTGTTCCGGGGGCGGACGCTGCTGTTCGCGGCCCCGGGGACGGCCCAGCGGCTGCCCTCGCTGCTGGACTGGGAGGAGTGGGGGTCCCAGCGGGCCCGCGCGGTACCGCCGCTGCTGTGCCACGGCACCGGCGACGCGGTCACCGTACCGCCCCTGAACTGCGACGACGCTGGTGGCGGCGCCCGCTGGCTGGTCGCCCCGGACACCCGGCACCCCTGGCTGCCGGGACCCGAGGTGCTGCTCTGGGCGGCCGTGCGCGCGGCCCGGCCGGCCGTGCGGATATCGATTTTTCCTCCCGCCGACCAGGATGCTAAGGTCTACGACGTCAGCAGGCGCCGCTAGCTCAGTTGGTTAGAGCAGCTGACTCTTAATCAGCGGGTCCGGGGTTCGAGTCCCTGGCGGCGCACGCGAAGGAAACGGCGGGTCCGGTTCGAAAGAATCAGGCCCGCCGTTCTCGTATACGAGCCGGCCGTCGCGCGGCGGCCGGGCCCGGCCGCACGGTCGGCCCGCGGCGGTCAGTCACTCACCGCCGGGGTGATCTTCACCGTCCACGCCCCGGAGGCCGTCCGTCCCTCCGCCTCCACCTTCACCCCCTCCCCGGGCACCGTGAAGCTCTCCCCGAGGGAGACCGGGGCGTCGGCGAGGGGGGCGTAGACCGAGTTCTCCCAGCAGGCCTCGGTGTGCGGATGGGCGTCCACGACCTGGACCGGACCGTCGCCGGACTCGGCGGCGCCGTGCACCCGGTAGACCAGGATGCCCTGCCGGCAGGACATCCGGTCGTTTCCGGCCGAGCCGCGCGCCTCGAAGGCGAGGGCACTGTCCGGCCCGGTGCGCACCACGGCCAGCTTGACGCCGTGCCCGAGGCCGAAGCCGGGGCCGTCGCCCGCCCCCGGCGCCGGCACGCCGGGCCCGGCCTCGAGGGGCTCCAGGGTGAGGCGGGTCGGCGCGGCGCCGCGCACGCACGCCACCTGGCGCGGATCCAGCCAGCCGAGCCGCCACTTGTGCCAGGCGAACAGGTCGGGGGAGAGCCCGAACTGGCTGCCCATCAGGTCCCAGTCACCCACATAGGTGTCCCAGTCGCCCTTGCCGTCGACCGGGCGGTGGTAGAGGTCGGGCAGGTCGAAGACATGACCGGTCTCGTGGGCGAGGACCAGCCGGTCCGGCGGATGGTGTTCGAACACGGTGACGACCCGCCGTACAGCGGTGCCGTCGACGCGCAGCGGGGTCTCCAGGTTGACGACCTTCGTGGCGTCCGAGTCGACTCCGGGCGCGTCCGGGTCGGCGACGAGGTACACGATCGGGTAGCGCGAGAAGTCGACCTCCTTGTCGGCCACGGCGAACGCGTCGCGCAGGTAGGCGGCCCGGTCCTCCGGGTCCCAGTCCCGCCGCATGGCGTACGACGTCGACGGGCGCGGCATGCGCAGCCAGCGCCCCAGCGGGTGCGGGCGCAGGGTGAACCTGCCGTAGGACGCCTGCGCGTAGAAGCGGCTGGTGGCCGGGAAGTGGTCGGCGGCGAGTTCGGCGGGGGTGGTGCGCGGGGTGGCGTCCGGGAAGGACAGGAAGATCATCACGGCGTCCAGCGCGCCGGTCGGGCGGGTGTAGGCGGGGTTCCAGCTGTCGACGCCCTCCGAGTGGTGGGCCTCCGTGCGGTGCAGCGCGCAGGGGGCCGGGGAGAAGGGCTCGGCGGCCGACGGGCCGCCGAGGATCGAGGTCGCGGCGAGCGCCGACATCGTGGTGAACACGGCGGCGGTGCTGCGCAGCTTGGGCACGGACGTGACCTCCGGATGCGGTTCGGGACCCGCACCCAGATTGCTGGTAATCGATGTGTTTTGCCCTGTTTACCTGCACCAGAAGGGTGAGCGCGCCCCCAATGCGCCCCGGCGCGCCCCGGCGCTCGACATCCCTGAAACACTCACGGAACGTCACAACTGGTCGGGGGCCTGAACAACCCGTCCAGGTGCGGGCAGAAACGATCTGTCAGAACCTGTGGTCGGTCCGGGACACTGGACACCGGCTGGAAGGGCCCGGAGCCAGCCTCTATGATCGGCACACTTTCCGGCACGGACAGGCACGGACACAGATCGAGTGCACTGCGGGAGCGAGCGGTGAGCGGAACGTCCGAAGGGCCGACGCCCGCGGCAGACCTCGACCGGTCAGCCGTCACAGACAGTCACTACACCACCTACCACCGTGTCTTCGCGACCGCCCCGCTCGCCATGGCGGTCGTGGCCCCCGAGGGACTCGTCGTCAGCGCCAACACCGCCCTCGGCGACCTGCTCGGCGCCGACCCCGGCACCCTCGTCGGACGGGTCGCCGCCGACCTGGTGGAGCTGGCCGCCGACGCCCGCACCCGGCACGCCTACCACGAGGTGCTGCGCGGCCGGCAGGCCCGCCTGCGCTGCACCCGCCGGCTGAAGCACCCCGAGGGGCACTCGCTGTGGGTGCAGGTCACCGTCGCCCCGCTGACCGGCGAACCCGGTGTCCTGCTGTCGGTCGCCGACATCAGCTCCCGGCGCGAACTCCAGGCCCGGCTGCGCCACTTGCAGATGCACGACCCGGTGACCCGGCTGCCCAACCGCACCCTGTTCTTCGAGCGCCTGACGGCCGCGTTGGAGGCGGAGCCGTACGAGGAGGGCGGCACCGGCCGGATCGGCCTGTGCTACCTGGACCTGGACGGCTTCAAGGCGGTCAACGACACCCTCGGCCACCGCATCGGCGACCGGCTCCTCGCGGCCGTCGCCGAACGCCTGACCCGGGTCGCCGACGAGACCGGGTACGCCCGCGCGGCGACCCCCTTGGTGGCCCGGCTCGGCGGCGACGAGTTCGCGCTGCTGGTGGAGGACTCCACCGGCACCGAACAGCTCGCCGACCTCGCCGAGTCCGCGCTGAAGGCACTGGAGGAACCCTTCGACCTGGCCGGTCAGCGGCTGTCGCTGACCGCGTCCATCGGCGTCGTCGAGCGGCACGCGGCCGGTACGACGGCCACCGGGCTGATGCAGGCGGCCGACACCACGCTGTACTGGGCCAAGGCCGACGGCAAGGGCCGCTGGACCCTGTTCGACCCCGAGCGCAACGCCCACCGGATGACCCGTCAGGCGCTGTCCTCCACCCTGCGGCCCGCCATCGAACGCGAGGAATTCGCCCTCGAGTACCAGCCGTTGGTGGCCATGGAGGACGGCCGGCTCAACGGCGTCGAGGCTCTGATCCGCTGGCACCACCCGCAGTTCGGCACCTTGACGCCGAATCGGTTCATCGGACTGGCCGAGGAGGACGGCTCGATCGTGCAGCTCGGCCGCTGGGCGCTGCACACCGCCTGCCGGCAGGCCCGCCGCTGGCAGCTGGACCACCCCGGCGAACCGCCCATCTTCGTCAGCGTCAACGTCGCCGTACGGCAGGTGTGGGACTCGGACCTGGTGGCCGACGTGGCGGAGATCCTCGCCGAGACCGGACTCGCCCCGCAGCTGCTCCAGCTGGAGCTGACCGAGTCGGCGGTGATGGGCTCGGCCGGACGCCCGCTCCAGGCCCTTCAGGCCCTCAGCGACATGGGTGTGCGCATCGCCATCGACGACTTCGGCACCGGCTACTCGAACCTCGCCTACCTCAGCCGGCTGCCGGTCTCCACGCTGAAGCTGGACGGCTCCTTCGTGCGGGGCTTCCAGTACGACGGCGACACGAAGGCGATGGCTCCCAACCCGGCCGACGAGGTCATCGTGGAGGCGATGATCCAGCTCGCCCACCGGCTCGGTCTGACGGTCACCGCGGAGTGCGTGGAGACCTCCGCGCAGGCGACCCGGCTGCGCCGGATCGGCTGCGACACCGGGCAGGGCTGGCTGTACTCCCGCCCGGTGCCGCCGGATCGTATCTCCGAGCTGCTGGGGGCGCAGGCCTACGCGGTCGGCAATCCGTAGGCGTCCGCGATCAGCTCGTAGGAGCGCAGGCGGAGTTCACCGCGGTGCGCGTGCGAGGTGATCATCAGCTCGTCGGCGCCGGTGCGCTTGTGCAGGTCGTCCAGTCCGGCGCGGACCTCGCCGGCCGTGCCCTGCACGATGTTGGCCGTCCAGGAGGCGGCGAACTCCTCCTCCATCGGGCTGAACTCGTGCCGCTCGGCCTCCTCCGGGTCGGGGAACAGACCGGGGCGGCCGGTGCGCAGCCGGATCATGTTCAGCGCCATCGCCCTGCTCTGCCGCCGGGCCTCCCGCTCGTCGTCCGTGGCGAGGGCGGAGACGCCGATGAGGGCGTAGGGCTCGGAGAGGACGCCGGAGGGCCGGAAGGACTCCCGGTACAGGTCGAGCGCCGGGATGGTGTTCTGCGCGGAGAAGTGGTGCGCGAAGGCGAACGGCAGGCCGAGCAGGCCGGCCAGGCGCGCGCTGAAGCCGGAGGAACCGAGCAGCCAGACCGGCGGCCGGTGCGGGGACTGGACCCCGCCGGGGGTGCTGCCCTGGACGGGCCCCGGGATCGCGTGGATGCGGCGGTACGGGTGCCCGTCCGGGAAGTCGTCGTCCAGGAACCGGGTCAGCTCCGCGAGCTGCTGGGGGAAGTCGTCGGCGCCCTCGTTGAGGGTGTCGGTACGGCGCAGGGCCGCGGCCGTCGCCCCGTCCGTGCCCGGCGCCCGGCCGAGGCCCAGGTCGACCCGGCCCGGGGCCAGCGCCTCCAGCGTGCCGAACTGCTCGGCGATCACCAGCGGGGCGTGGTTGGGCAGCATGACACCGCCCGAGCCGAGCCGGATGCGGTCGGTGTGCGCGGCGAGGTGGGCGAGGATCACGGCGGGGGAGGAGGAGGCCACACCGGGCATGGAGTGGTGCTCGGCGACCCAGTACCGGTGGAAGCCGCGGGACTCCGTGAACCGGGCGAGCGCGACGCTGGTGCGCAGGGCGTCGGTGGCGGTACTGCCCGCGCCGACGGTCACCAGGTCCAGTACGGAGAGGGGGGCGGGGGCGGTGCCGAGCACGGTGCCCCGGATCTCGTCTGCCTCGTCTGCCGACACGGTGTGCGCCTCCTGATGCGAGCGTGAACTGTCCGTCAACGCCTAACAGGAGAGAGTCCCCGCTTATTCCCTCCGGGCGGGGCGGCGCGGGTCGGTCAGGTCAGGGGTGCCAGGTGACGCGGTGTTCTCCGAGGTGGGACAGGACCGCGTGGTTCGCCTCCCAGCCGTCCGGGAACTTCACCAGCGTTCCCAGCTGGACCGGCTCCGTGGAGGGGTAGTCGTCCAGCAGGTCGGTCACCCCGGCGCGGCAGATCACGATGCAGGCGTGGCGGTGCCGGGAGGCCAGGACGCACAGGCGGCCCGTCTCCAGGTGGAAGGCGGTGGCGTCGGGGCGGCCGGAGAGCGGGTGCAGCACGACCGTGACGTCGTACTCGCGGCCCTGGAGGCGGTTCGCCGTGTCGACGGTCACGTCGGGGACGCCGGCGTCGGCCAGGGCCGCGCGGATCGCCGCCGCCTGGTCGCGGTGGGCCGTGCCCACGGCGATGCGGTCGGCCGTGAGGGGGGCGGGGTCCGGCGCGCGTTCGGACGTGGCCGCGCCGCCCCGGTCCAGCAGCCGGCGCACCACCGCCGCCACCGCCCGCACCGCCTCGGGGTCCGTGCGCGGGGTGTGCCGGGCGGGCAGTTCCAGCAGGCCCCAGCCGGACTCCGCGGCCTCGTCGATCACCCGGTCCGGGCCCGAGCCGTCGGAGGGGACGGCGAAGGTCAGCCGGCGGTCCCCGTGGGACGTGCCGCTGCGGAACGGGGTGTACGGGTAGAACGCGTCCGAGACCAGCGGGGCCGCCGAGGCCGGAAGGCGCCACGAGACCGGCAGACGGTGCTGGGGGAGGTCCGGGTTGTGGGCCAGGAGGGTGGTGACCGCCGAGGCCGAGGGGTCGTACGACAGGCCCGCCCACTGCTCGCTGCCGACGATGGAGAAGGGGTCCAGCTGCCCCGGGTCGCCCACGAACAGCGCCCGTTCGAACAGGCCGGCCACGGCGAGCAGGGAGTCGGAGCGCATCTGGTACGCCTCGTCCACGATCGCGTGCCGCCAGGGCTCGTCCACCTTCACGTGCGCCCACTTGGCGGCCGTGGACAGGACCACCGGCAGCCCGTTCAGGTCCGCCGCCTTCGCCGACGTGCGGACCTGCGGCAGGGCGTCCAGCGCCGCGTCGTACGCGTCCGTGTCGCTGCTGTGCAGACGGCCGACGGGCAGCTCCGGGTTCTTCTCGGCCAGCCGCAGGACCAGGTCGTCCACCTGGGCGTTCGTCTGGGCCACCACCATCAGCGGGCGTCCCGCTGCGGCGAGTTCCAGGGCCGCGCGGACCACCAGCGTCGACTTGCCGGCGCCCGGCGGCGAGTCCACGACCACGCCCCGCTCGGCGCCGTGCAGGGTGTCGTGGAGGATCGCGTCGGTGGCGCGGCCGGCCGCGGCTCCGGGATCGAAGTCGACGGTCGTCACAGCACGTCCTCCTCGGTCACGGTGTCGGGGGCCTCCGGTGCCGGCTCGCCCGGCGGGCCGCCGTGCGTCCACGGGGTCTCCTCCGGGTCGGGCAGCTTCGCGCCGCCGCGCTGCTCGTGCTCGAACAGGGTGAAGCAGACCCGGTCGCCCTTCTCCGGCACCGAGCCGGGCTCCGGCTCCTTCCCACGGCCCATCTTGTCCAGGACGCGCAGGACCAGCACACCGTCGGCCTCCTGACCGACGAACTCCGCCGACTGCGGCTTGCCGCCCAGCGAGCGGTACACCTTCGCCCGCTGAGCCAGATGCGGTCGGTCCTCGGTGCGGACCGTCACCAGCGGTCGCGGGCTGGGCCGCCTGCCCTCGCCGTACGCCATCACGACGTCGGTCACCTCGCCCGCGAACGCCTCCCCGGCCAGCCGGCGCCCCGCCATCACCAGCGGGTCGTCCAGCGCCTCCTGGGCCTCCAGCCGGGCCTGCTCGCGCTCGCGCGTGGCCAGCTTGTTCGCCGCCGTCACCGCGTCGTCCCGGCGCGGCTGCGGCGGCTCACCGGCCAGCACCCGGTCCCGGTGCCCGGTGAACGACCAGCGGTCCCGGGTCCAGCGTCCCTCCACGTGCGCGCCCTCCGGCAGCGCCCGCAGCAGGTCCAGCCCCCGCCACACCGCGTCCCAGGTGGGCCGGGTACGGCTTTCGACCAGGTCACGGACCTCCCGCTCGGCCCGGCCGAGCGCGGCCAGCCGGTCGTCGGCCTCCAGCGGGTCCTCGGCGGCGGCCAGGGCCGTGCGCGCACGGTCGTAGCGCTCGATCGCCGGGGCCAGCAGCCGGTTGTCGAACGCCGGGTCGGTGGCGGGGCCGGCCGGCGGGCACAGCAGCTGGCCGTCGGCGTCCCTGGCGAGTTCCGCCCGGCGGGCCGCCTCGGCGCCGGTCAGGCCCTCCGGGGGGTCGATCCAGGCCAGCAGCGCGCCCAGGTGCTCGTCCTCCAGGCCGGACTGGCCGGTCGCCCAGTGCCGGGACAGCACATCGGTCAGGGCCAGCAGCAGCGAGGAGCCCGGGACCCGGGCCCGCTCGCCGTAGTGGGTCAGCCAGCGGCCGAGCAACGGCACCCGGGGCGGCGCCGGATAGGGCGCGTCCGGGTCCTGCTCGGCGGTGCGCCGGAACCGCATCGAGCGGCCCAGCAGCCGGACGAAGTCCAGGCCCGTGCGGCTCGGCACGATCAGCTGGGGCGCGTCCGCGCACAGTTCGGCCGCCACCTTGACCCGCTTGCCGGTCTCCGGGTCGGTCTCGGTGCGTTCGGCGGCCTCCACGGAGCCGGCGTACGCGTCGATGTAGGGCAGGACGACGTCGGCCAGGTCGGCGAGGAACGTGAAGCGCAGGTCGCGGTCCCGGGGCTGCGGTACGACCAGCAGCCGGGGCGCGTCCCGGTCGGTGCCGACCAGCGCGCCGAGCGGGGCGCCCGTCTCGCCGGCCGTGGTGAGCGGCACGAACACCAGCGGGTGGTCGGACAGGTGCCGGTGCCGGACGGTCGCGGCGGGCTGCGCCCGGCCCGTACCGACGGCTTCCAGCCGGGCGAGGGTGGTGATCAGGGACACGGGACCGCCTCCGGAACCTCCCGGGCCTCGCGGGCCTCGCGCAGGGCCTCCGCGCGCAGGGCCGCCGCCCGGCGCAGCGCGGCCACCGCCGGGTCGTCCGGGTCGCCGCTGACGCCGTGGGCCGCCGCCAGGACCTCCTCGACCGTGGCCAGCCCGCCCAGCTCGGCGCGCAGCGGCCGGCCGAGCCGGGTGACCGCGCCGGTCGCGCGCGCCCGCTCCCGGCAGTGGAAGGCCAGCTCGCAGGCGGACAGGCACTCGGGCGCGTACGTCGCCGGCACCGCCTCCACGGCCGCCGTCAGCTCCTCGGCGGGCAGGTCGGGCGCGAAGCACGTGCCCTCGGGCAGCGCGTCGGCGATCTCCTCGACGCGGGTGAGCCGGGCCAGCTGGCGGGCGGTGATCGCGCGCTGCTTGCGGACGTCCACGGCGGAGGCCGCGGGCAGGTTGGAGAAGTCCTTCGGGCACACCAGCAGCACCTGGTGGCGCACCCGCGGCACCGGAGCGCCCGCCGGGGCGGGCCCCTCCGGCTCCGTGCCGAGACGCTTCGCGACCTCCTCCAGGGCGAGCACGTACACCGCCGCCTGGCGGGCCGCCGCGCCCACCTTCGCCGGGTCCGCCGCGCCGTCCACCATCGGGAAGGACTTGATCTCCACCACCGACCAGCTGCCGTCCGGGTGCACCACGACCGCGTCCGGTTCCAGGAAGGCGAGCGAACCGGCCACGTCGAGGGCGAGCATGGGGTGGTCCAGCAGCGTCCAGCCGCCGGCCTGCGTGGCCTCGCGCAGCGCCAGCGCCGTACGGGCCGTGCGCCCCTCGGGGCCGTGCGCCGTCAGATCGGGCACGGCCGCCGTGGCGGGGGGCTCGGCGCCGGGGTCCAGCCGGGCGTGCGCCAGCCGCAGCAGTTCGGCGCCGCCGTCCGCCTTGACCCGCGCCTCGAACGCGTTGCCCCGGGTCAGCGCGAACTGCGACTGCCCGAAACCGGCCGGCGCGCCCAGCGCACCGGCCAGCCGGGCCTTGTCCACCCCGGCGCCGTCCAGGATCGCCCGCCGGGAACAGCCCGGGTTCGCGGCCAGCGCCGCGAGGGCGCGGGCGTCCAGGGCCTTGGCCGGTACGTCGGGACCGCGCAGCTCAGCGAGCCGGTGCCGGAGCCCCTTCGCCCGCGTCACTGGGGGAGGCGTCCGGTCCGGCCGCGGGGTCGAGCCGCGACTCGCGCTGCCGTGGAATTCGCTCACCCGCCGAAGTCTGGCATCCGGCACTGACAATCGGGGAACCCGCGGTCTGGGTGACCGGTGCGGTACGGCGGGACGGCCGGGTCCGCACGAGGTCCGCCGCCCGCAGCAGCCGCGGCGCCAGCAGCAGGCCGACGCCCATCACGGCCACGCCCGCGACGGCGTCCAGGAAGTAGTGGTTGGCGGTGCCCATGACCACCAGCGCGGTCACCAGCGGGTAGACGACACCGAGGACCTTCGTCAGGCGCGTGCCACCGTGCCGCCACAGCATCACACCGCACCACAGCGCCCAGCCCACGTGCAGGCTCGGCATCGCCGCGTACTGGTTGGTCATGCCGCCCATGCCGCGCGGGGCGCTGGCCTCGCCGCCCCACCAGCCGTACGCGCTGTACTGCGCCATCGTGTCCACGAAGCCGTGGCCGGCGGAGAGCAGGCGGGGCGGGCAGGTCGGCAGCAGGGTGAAGCCGATCAGTCCGATGAACGTGGACGTCATCAGCCAGGTGCGGGCCGCCCGGTAGTGCGCGGCACGCGCGCGGAACAGCCAGACCAGGATCACGGGCGTGACCAGGTAGTGCAGCGAGGCGTACCAGAAGTCGGCCGGCACCCCGAGCCAGGGCTCGCGTGTGAACAGCCGGTTCAGCGGGTGCTCGGCGTTCAGGCGCAGGGCCTTCTCGACGCGCAGGATCGCCAGGCCGTGGTCGACGGCACTGGTGACGTCACCGCGCGCGAGGAGCCGGCCGGCCGAGTAACAGCCGTAGACCAGCAGGATCAGCGGCAGCTCGGTCCACCAGCGCAGCCGGGGTCGCGGGGCCACCTCGGTGCCCGGTGTCTCGGTCTGCGGCATCCGATCGCCCTCCCCCTTCTGTGTGCGGCTGCGCCCGGCGGGCGACCGTGCCACTTTACGGTGTCCCTACTCCGCCCAGGACGGGCGCTCGGGATCGCACCCGATGGGTGTCAGCCCTCGAAGACGCGGAGATCGCCCGGCGGGTTGCCTGGGAACGGGGTGCGCGATGATGGAGGGACCGCACCCACTCGTCGTGCGTCCCCCTGTCGTTCATCCGCTTGTTCCTTCGGAGAGACCCCATGGCACCGCGCATTCTGCTGGCCCGGCACGGACAGACGGCATGGTCGCTGTCCGGCAAGCACACCGGCAGGACCGATGTGCCGCTGCTGGAGGAGGGCCGGCGCGGGGCCAAGCTGCTCGGCGAGCGGCTGCACCGCGCTCCGCTGGACGGACTGGCGGACGCGGAGGTGCGGACCAGCCCGCTGTCACGCGCGCGGGAGACGTGCGAACTGGCCGGCTTCGGGGACCGTGCCACGGTGTGGGACACGCTGATGGAGTGGGACTACGGCGCTTACGAGGGCATGACCCCGGCCGAGATCCAGGCCGTGCGGCCCGGCTGGCTGATCTGGCGCGACGGGGTCCCCGGGGGCGAGAGCCTCGCCGACGTCACCGCGCGCGCGGACGAGGTGGTCTCCTGGGCCCGCTCGGCCGACCGGGACGTCCTGGTCTTCGCCCACGGGCACGTCCTGCGGTCGATCGGGGCGCGGTGGCTGGGACTGCCGCTGGACTTCGCGGCGCGGATACGGCTGAACCCCACGTCGCTGTCCGTACTGGGCTGGGCCTACGGGGAACCGGCGATCGAGAGCTGGAACGACACGGGGCACCTGACGGGCTGACGGCGTGCCCGGGGCGAGGAACGGCCGGGTGGGTGCCGCCGGGCCCTGCCGGCGAGGTGCCCGGGCGCGGGGCGAGGCGCGGCTCCGCCGCGGGCACGGCCGGCCCCGCCGGTCCGCGGACCGGTGACCACGCCGGCCCCCGCCTCGCACCGGACGACCCGCTACACCCGCCGTGGAACGGACGCGTGGCGGTCCAGGAACTCCGACACCCCCGACGCCCGCCGGTGCGGCAGCAGCACCCGCGCCGTCCCGGCCAGCATCGTCTGGATGCGGGAGGACTGGACCTGGTCCAGCAGCGCCAGCACCCGCAGCCCCGCCTCCGCCGCCTCGTCGGGACGCCCCTCGCGGGCGAGGTCGTCGGCCAGCTCCGCGGTGTACAGCGCGATGTTCCGCGTGAAGTGGGGGTCCTGCAGACGCGCCGCCCGCCGCGCGTGCCGGGACGCCCGCCGCCAGTCGCCCAGCGTGGACCAGCACTGCGCCTCCAGCCCCTCCAGCTCGGCCTCTCCGTAGAAGCTCATCCACTCCGGGTCGGCGTCCGCGCGGCCCCGCTCGAACAGGGCGTGCGCCCGGGCGAGCGCCTGCGCGCACCCGGTGCGGTCGGCGAGGCCCGCCCAGCCGCCCGCCTCGCGCAGCGCCAGCAGGGACATCAGCCGGTCCGAGCCGAGCGGCTGGGCGGCGCGCTGCGCCGCCTGCGCGGCCCGTACCGCCTCCCGGGGGCGCCCGGCGTCCCGGGCCAGGAACGCGGTGTTGCAGAAGGCGTGCGCCTCCAGCGCCGGATCGCCGGTCATACGGGCGGTGGCCAGCGCCTCCGCGTAGTGCGAGCGGGCGTCGTCGAAGCGGCCGGAGTCGTGGGCCAGCCAGCCGACGGAGATGGCGAGTTCACCGGCGCCCGCGTGCAGCCGGTCGGCGGTGGTCTGCCGGGTCGCGCCGGCGTCGAGCAGCTCGTACGCCGCGCGCAGCGGAGCCGCCGCGCGCCGGTAGAGGCCGTCCGCGCCGTGCCGGTCGTCGAGCAGCCGGATGCGGCGGACGGCCTCCTCCAGCGCCGCCGCCTCGGAGGTGCCGGCGCGCCGCAGCGGCCGTTCCGCCGCCGTGGCGCCGGTGGTGAGCCCCAGCGGGGCCAGCGTGGCGGCGGCCACGGTGGCGCCTCCGCCGGTCATGAATGCGCGACGCAGCACGTCGCTCTCCTCGTGGTTCAGGGGGTCTTTCGCAAACGGTTCGTGCGGTTCGTACAGCCTGTGCGGTGCGCGCGGGCCCCGTTCCCGCGCGTCCCGCGTGTCGCCCGACCCGGTGGTCTCACGGGGCTCATACGGCTCCATGGCCCCGCGTGACTCACCGGGCACCCGCGGCGCGGGGGCCGTCTCCACCGCCGTACGCGCCGCGCGTCCGCGGACGGAGGAGCGGGGCGCGAAGCCGAGGTCGGTGAGGGTGCGGCCGGGAAACATGTGCAGGAACACCCGTTCGTACGCGTAGTTGGGGCAGCGGATCTCGCCCGCCTCGACCCTGCCGATGTAGCGCGCGTCACAGCTCACCCGCTCACCGATCTCGCGCGCGGCCCGCCGCACCAGGGCCGCGAACTCCGCCGGTGAGCGCCGGCCGCGCAGCTGCCGGAAGGCGACGTTCGGCCGTGGTGGCCGTTCGGGCTGGGACGAGGTCACGGTTGACGACGCCATGGCCGGGTCCTCTCGTGCGAACCGTCGAACCACGCCGGTACCCGGGCGGCTCCGGGACGAGTTGCCCGTGTGACGCCCTGGTTCCGGCGGGCATGAACGTACCCGCTGTGAAGGACCCGCCACGCTGTGTTTGGCTACAAACCGGATATCTCATGCACGATCTGCCATGAAGTGCCATCCTTTGCGGCGCACTTGTGCCGTTGCCGTTGACGGGCCGGCGCGTTGGACTCCATGGACCGCAACAGGGCTGTGTGGTGGAGGCCGGCATGGAGACCAGCCAGAGCAACGATCCTTGTACGTCGCCGTCGTCGTCCGCGTGCGGGGGAGGTGACGCGAGATGCGACCTCGTCACGGTACCGACCCGGCAGGGGCTGGAGGCGGTCGACATCCTGCGGCGGGGCGCGGCGGACGCGGTCGGGCCCGTGCTGCACGACGACGGCTGCGGCACCCTCGGCTTCCTGGTGCCGGCCGGTACGGCCGCCGGCTGGGACGTGCCGGGCAGCACCTGCACCGAGACCGACGGACGCGGGCTGCGGCTCAACCCCGAGCCGCCGGTGGAGGGCTCCGACTGGCTGCTGCCGCCCGGCGAGGCGGACCTCGCCACCGACCCGGTGGTCCTGCGCCGGGCCCTCGGCGAGGCGGCCCGCCTGCTCGAGGCGGCCGACAACTGCCGGTGACGCGCCTGCCCCCGGCGGCTGCGAAAATGGGGGGATGGGCAGGTCGAGGAACACACGGCGCGGGTCGGCCGCGGCAGCGGTCGAGGAGCCGGTCGACGGCGGGCTCGCCCAGCTCGTCCCCGACCCGGACCGCGCGCGGGCCTGGACGCTGCTGATCGACGGCGCGCCCCAGTCGCACGTCGACCTGGACGACCCGGTGTACCTGTCCTTCGAGTACCAGCGCCGCCTCGGCCACGTCATCGACCTCGCCGCCCCGCCCGGCAAGCCCGTGCACGCCGTGCACCTCGGCGGCGGTGCGCTCACCCTCGCCCGGTACGTCGCCGCGACGCGGCCCCGCTCCACCCAGCAGGTCGTGGAGCGGGACGAGAGCCTGGTGCGACTCGTCCGCCGGGAGCTGCCGCTGGACCCGGGCGCGCGCATACGGGTGCGGGCCACCGACGCGCGCACGGGGCTCGCCAAGGTGCCGGACGGCTGGGCCGACCTGGTCGTCGCCGATGTCTTCAGCGGCGCCCGCACCCCCGCCCACCTCACGTCGACCGAGTTCCTGGACGAGGTCAGGCGGGCCCTGAAGCCCTCCGGTGTCTACACGGCCAACCTCGCCGACGGCCCTCCGCTCGCGCACCTGCGCGGCCAGATCGCCACCGCCGCCGCCCGGTTCGCCGAACTCGCGCTGGTCGCCGACGCGGCCGTGCTGCGCGGCAAGCGCTTCGGCAACGCGGTCCTGGTCGCCTCCGACCTCCCCCTGCCGCTCGCCGAACTCACCCGCCGCGCCGCTTCCGACCCGCACCCCGGCCGGGTCGAACACGGCAGGCGGCTCACCGACTTCACCGGAGGCGCGGTGCCCGTGACGGACGAGGCCGCGGTGGCCTCCCCGGCACCACCGCCCTCCGTGTTCCGTTAGGAGCCCGCCGGCGGCACCGGGCACGCCGCCCCCGCACCCCGACCACGCTCAGGTGGGTCAGTACGTGCCCACCTCGACCCGCGGCGGCCCGTCGTGCCACGTGCAGAACACCGACACCCGGTCCGCGCCCCGGCCGAACTCCACGCGGATCCAGCTCTCCGTCTTCCACACCTGTATCGACCAGCCCGTCGCCGGCGTCGCCGACACGAGCGCGGCGTCGGCCGTCCGCAGGTCGAACACCGCCCGGCCGCCGTCGGTGTCGTAGGACCTGACCCGGCCGGACGCGGTGGCGGTCGCGGTGGGGGACGAGGAGGAGGGGGACGGGGACGGTGTGCGGGCCGGCGTGCGCGCGGGTGCCGGCGTCGCCGTCGGCCGGACCGGCCGCTCGCGGGACGGGGCCGGCGACGGAGAGGGTGCCCCGGACGCGGACTTCGCACCGTGGGAGTCCGCGTCGGCGGACGTGACCGGGAGCGCGCGCGGCGGGTCGTACGCCGTCCCCGCCATCACCGTGTGGACACCCCACCACGACAGCGTGACCGCCGCTCCCGTCGCGAGCAGCCACGCCAGTACGTGTACGAGTCCTCTGCGCATCGCGGGCCATACTGCCCCAGGGGCACCGCCGTTCGCACATGCCCCGGGTTGTCCACAGGCGCCCGGCCGGTGCCGTCCGCATGGCGTACGGTGCGGCGCATGGCAAGTGTGCTCGTGGTCGAGGACGACCAGTTCGTACGCTCGGCGCTCATCCGGCACCTGACCGACGCCGCGCACACCGTGCGCAGCGTCGGTACGGCACTGGAGGCGCTGCGCGAGGTCGCCCATTTCCGCTTCGACCTGGTCATCCTGGACCTCGGACTGCCCGATCTGGACGGCTCCGAGGCGCTGAAGATGCTGCGCGGCATCACCGACGTGCCCGTCATCATCGCCACCGCCCGGGACGACGAGACGGAGATCGTCCGGCTGCTGAACGCCGGGGCGGACGACTACCTGACCAAACCGTTCTCCGTCGAACACCTCTCCGCCCGGATCGCCGCCGTGCTGCGCCGGGCCCGTACCGGCGGCGAGGCCCCGCCCCCGGCCGTGCTCCGCGTCGGCGGCCTGACCGTCGACCCGCTGCGCCGCCAGGCCGAGTTGGACGGGGCCCGGCTCGACCTCACCCGCCGCGAGTTCGACCTGCTGGCCTTCCTCGCCGGGCGGCCCGGCGTCGTCGTACCACGCAGGGAACTCCTCGCCGAGGTCTGGCAGCAGTCCTACGGCGACGACCAGACCATCGACGTCCATCTGTCCTGGCTGCGCCGCAAACTGGGGGAGACGGCCGCCCGGCCGCGCTATCTGCACACGCTGCGGGGCGTCGGGGTGAAGCTCGAACCGCCCTCGGACGGGCAGGTCCCGCGATGAGATGGGCCCTGGTCAAGGTCTGCCTCGCGGTCACCACGATGGTCGTGGTCGCCTTCGCCGTGCCGCTCGGCCTGGTCGTCAAGGAGATGGCCCGCGACCGCGCGTTCTCAGGCGCCGAACGGGAGGCCGCGGCGGTCGCGCCCGCGCTGTCCATCACCACCGACCGGGACCAGCTGGAGCGGGTGGTGGCCTCGGCCGGCGCCGACTCCGGGATGGCGGTCCACCTGCCCGCCGAGGGCGGCCGGGCCGCGCTCGACCTCGGCCGCCGGCGCGCCGCGGGACGCGACATCGAGGCCGTACGACGACTCGGCCGCGCCTCCACCACCACCGTGCCCGGCGGCTCCACCCTGCTCCAGCCGGTCGCGCTCGGCTCCGGCGCGATAGCCGTGGTCGAGGTGTACGTTCCCGAGTCCGCGGTGACCAACGGCGTCGGCACGGCCTGGGCCGTGCTCGCGGCCGTCGGGCTCGCGCTGATCGTCGGCTCGGTGGCGGTCGCGGACCGGCTCGGGGTGCGCATGGTGCGGCCCGCGCGGCGGCTCGTGGAGGGCGCGCACGAGCTGGGCGACGGCAAGCTGGGCGCCCGGGTGCCCGAGGACGGTCCGACCGAACTGCGGCTGGCCGCCGTCGCGTTCAACTCCATGGCTGACCAGGTCGTCCAGCTCCTCGCCAACGAGCGGGAGCTGGCCGCCGACCTCTCGCACCGGCTGCGCACCCCGCTCACCGTCCTCCGGCTGAACGCGGCCTCCCTCGGTGCCGGACCCGCCGCCGAGCAGACCCGGGAGGCCGTCGCCCAGCTGGAGCGCGAGGTCGACACCATCATCCGGACGGCCCGCGAGGCCAAGCCGCAGACGGCCGCCGCAAGACCCGGCGCGGGCTGTGACGCGGCCGAAGTGGTCCGCGAACGCATGGAGTTCTGGTCCGCGCTGGCGGAGGACGAGGGCCGCAAGTGGCGGGTGGCCGGCGTCGACAGGCCGGTGCGCGTACCCGTGGCCCGCGCCGACCTGGCCGCCGCGCTCGACGCCCTGCTGGGCAACGTCTTCCGGCACACCGCCGAGGGCACCGCCTTCGCGGTCGACGTGCACAACGGCGAGGACGCGGTGATCGTGCTCGTCTCCGACGCGGGCCCCGGCATAGCCGACCCCGACGCGGCGATGGCCCGCGGCCGGGGCTCCGGGCACACCGGCTCGACCGGCCTGGGCCTGGACATCGTCCGCCGGCTCGCCGAGTCCACCGGCGGTGACGTACGCATCGGCTCCTCGGTGCTGGGCGGCACCGAGGTGCGGATCTGGTTCCAGCTGGACGCGCGGAAGCCGGGGGGACGCAGACAGCGGGGCGCCGTGCGCAGACGCCGAGCGGGCAAACGGGTCTTTGTCTTTAACCGTTCCCGATCGCTGCCTTAAGCGAACCCTAAGGCCGGCAACGGGCGCCCCGAACAAGCGGATTGTCCCTTTCCTGATCGCTAGCGTGCTGCCGCACCTCTCCCCGTGAACAGCGAAGGCAGGCACGCGCATGAGCACGCACCGGCGCAGGATCAGTGGCAGGAACAAGGCGATAGGCGGCCTGGTGGCCGCGGCCGTGATCGGCGGCGGAGCGGTCCTGCTCACCGGCACCGCCAACGCCGCCGGGGTGAACGCCGCGTACACCAGGACCAGTGACTGGTCCACGGGCTACACCGCCCAGTACGTCGTCACCAACAACACCGGCCAGGCCGAGAAGACCTGGACGCTGGAGTTCGACCTGCCGGCGGGCGCCAAGCTCGGCTCCCTGTGGAACGGCGAGTCGAGCGTCAGCGGTCAGCACGTCACCGTGAAACCCGCCACGTGGGACACCGACGGTCTGGCCCCCGGCAAGTCGGTGACCGTCGGCTTCGTGGTCAACGGCAGCGGCGACCCGACCGGTTGCCGTATCGACGACGCGCGCTGTTCCGCGGACGGCGGAGCGACCCCCGAGCCGAGCGGCCGGCCGACGCAGCCCACCCAGTCGCCGACCCCGGTTCCCACCTCCACGCCCACCGCGAGCGCGACGCCCACCCCCACCGGCAGCACCGGATCCGGCACCACCGCGTCCGCCGGCTTCGCCCCCTACGTCGACACCAGCCTCTACCCGGCCTTCGACCTCCTCGCCGCCGCCGACGCGACCGGCGTGAAGACCTACAACCTCGCCTTCCTCACCGACGGCGGCGGCTGCACCCCCAAGTGGGGCGGGGTCACGGACCTCACCGGTGACGCCGTGGCCGCGCAGATCGGCGCGCTGCGCGCCAAGGGCGGTGACGTCCGGGTCTCCTTCGGCGGCGCCTCCGGCTCCGAGCTGGCCACCACCTGCTCCTCCGCGGACGCGCTGGCGGCGGCCTACGGCAAGGCGGTCGACGCGTTCAGACTGACCAAGGTCGACTTCGACGTCGAGGGCGGGGCGCTGCCCGACACCGCCGCCAACACCCGGCGCGCCCAGGCCATCGCCAAGCTCCAGGCGCAGCACCCCGGCCTGGACGTCTCCTTCACCCTCCCGGTGATGCCCGAGGGCCTCACCCAGGACGGCGTGAACCTCCTCGCCAACGCCAAGTCCAACGGCGTGAGGATCAACACCGTCAACATCATGGCGATGGACTACGGCGCCTCGTACAGCGGCGACATGGGCACCTATGCCGAGCAGGCCGCGACCGCCACCCAGGCCCAGGTCAAGAGCGTCCTGGGACTGTCCGACTCCGCCGCCTGGAAGGCCGTCGCCGTCACCCCGATGATCGGCGTCAACGACGTCTCCTCCGAGGTGTTCAAGGTCGACGACGCCACCCAGCTGGTGAACTTCGCCCGCTCCAAGGGGCTCGGCTGGCTGTCGATGTGGTCGGCGACCCGCGACAAGCAGTGCGCCGGCGGCACCAAGCCCACCGCCGACGCCACGTGCAGCTCCGTCACCCAGGAACCGTTCGCCTTCTCCAAGGCGTTCGGGGCGTACAAGTAGTCGCGCCGATCACCGGGCCCCGCAGAAGGGGCCCCGCCCCCTTTCAGGCCCCCGCGCGCACCGGCGGCAGCACCCTCGTCCGCGCCGCCTCCCCGTACCACAGCGCGCTCGACTTCGGCGTCCGCTCCAGCGTGGCGTAGTCCACGTAGACCGCGCCGAACCGCTTGCCGTACCCGTACGCCCACTCGAAGTTGTCCATCAGGGACCACAGGTAGTAGCCGCGCACGTCGGCGCCGTCGGCGATGGCGCGGCGCACCTCCGCGAGGTGGGCGTGCAGGTAGGCGATGCGTTCGGGGTCGTGCACCCGGCCGTCGGGGTCGGGCTTGTCGTCGTAGGCCGCGCCGTTCTCGGTGATGTGGAGGGGGAGACCGGGTGCCTCGCGCGTGTAGCGCATGAGCAGGTCGTACAGGCCCGTCGGGTCGATCGTCCAGCCCATCTCGGTGCGGTCGCCGGGGGTCTGGTGGAAGAGGACGTCGTCGGCGGCCGGCCAGGGCGAGTGGTCGCTGGAGCCGTGGCCGTCCGCGCGGGGACCCTTGGCCCCGCCGGGCGCGGCCGAGACCAGCGTCGGCGTGTAGTAGTTCAGGCCCAGCGCGTCCAGCGGGGCGTTGATCGTGCGGACGTCGCCGTCCAGGACGTGCGACCAGTCGGTCACCGAGCGCGTGGCCTCCAACAGCGACGACGGGTACGCCCCGTGCAGGATCGGCCCGTGGAAGACGCCGTTGGCCAGGTCGTCGATCCGTCGGGCCGCGGCGAGGTCGGCCGGGTCCTGGGAAAGGGGCCGTACGACGGAGGAGTTGAGGCTGATCGCGATCCGGTTGCCGGCCGGCATCGCCGCGCGCAGGGCGGACACGGCCAGCCCGTGCCCCAGGTTGAGGTGGTGGGCCGCGCGCAGGGAGGCCGCCGGGTCGGTCCGGCCGGGGGCGTGCACCCCGGAGGCGTAGCCCAGGAAGGCGCTGCACCACGGCTCGTTGAGGGTGATCCACTGCTCCACCCGGTCGCCCAGCGCCTCGCCGACGGACTGTGCGTACTCGGCGAACCGGAACGCGGTGTCGCGGTGCGGCCAGCCGCCCGCGTCCTCCAGCTCCTGCGGCAGGTCCCAGTGGTAGAGGGTGAGCGCCGGGGTGATGCCCCGGGCCAGCAGCTCGTCGACCAGCCGGCGGTAGAAGTCCAGGCCCCGCTGGACCACCGGCCCCCGGCCCGTCGGCTGCACCCGGGACCAGGAGACGGAGAAGCGGTACGCGGTCAGGCCCAGCTCCGCCATGAGCGCGACGTCGTCGCGGTAGCGGTGGTAGTGGTCGACGGCGATGTCCCCGGTCTCGCCGCCGGCCGTCCGGCCCGGCGTATGGCTGAAGGTGTCCCAGATCGAGGGGGTGCGGCCGTCCTCCCGCACCGCCCCCTCGATCTGGTACGCCGAGGTCGCGGCGCCGAAGAGGAAGGCGGGAGGAAAGGCCACGGTCGTCGGTTCGGGCATGAGGGCTCTCCCCTGGAGTCGAGTGCACGCATTATGCATGGGAGCGCTCCCATGGCGAAAGGGGTCGGGCTCGATCGACATGACGGGGATGAGTCGGGGGCCGACGCGCGTGTGGTCGGACCGGGCCACGCCACAGCGGCTGACGTGCGCCGTCCCGGGCCGGCGTACGTGCTCTCCGGCTGACCTGCCCATGGCCGGGCGGGGCGAGCCGCCCCCTCAAGCCGACGCCCGTACCACCAGTTCCGTCGGCAGCACCACTTCCCGCTGGCCGGTGCCGCGGTGGGCGATCTCCTCCAGCAGGAGGCTCGCCATCGTGCGGCCCATCTCCTCCAGCGGCTGGCGGACGCTCGTCAGCGGGGGATCGATGTGCCGGGCCACGATCGAGTCGTCGAAGCCGATCAGCGCCACGTCGTGCGGCACCCGGCGCCCCGCCGCGCGCAGTTCCAGCACCGCGCCGGAGGCCATCACGTCGGAGGCGGCGAAGACGGCGTCCAGGTCCGGGTGCCGGCGCAGCAGTTCCCGCATGGCCGCGCGTCCGCCCTCCTCGGTGAAGTCGCCCGCCGCGATGAGGCCGTCCGCCACGGCGACCCCGGCCTCGCGCAGCGCCTCCCGGTAACCCTCGAGCCGCGCCCGCGCCACATCCATGTCCAGCGGACCGGTGATCGTGCCGATGGACCGGCGGCCGCCCGCCAGCAGATGCCGGACGGCGAGCCGGGCACCGCCCCGGTTGTCCGCGCGGACATGGCAGAGCCGCTCGCGGTCGCTGCGCCGCCCGGCCAGCACGGTCGGCACGGCCAGCTCCTCCAGCCGGTCGGGCAGGGTGTCGTCCCCGTGGACCGCCATCATCAGGACGCCGTCCACCCGATGGGCGGCCAGGTAGGCGGCGAGCCGGCCGTGCTCCTTGTCGTGACCCGTGAGGACCAGCAGCAACTGCATCCCGGCACCGGCGAGTCCGGCGGAGACGCCCCGGATGATCCCGGAGAAGTACGGTTCGGAGAAGAGCCGGGTCCCGGCGTCGGGCACCACCAGCGCGACCGCGTCCGTGCGCCGGGTGGCCAGGGAGCGGGCGGCGCGGTTGGGCACGTAGCCGAGTTCCGCGATGGCCTGTTCCACGGCCGCCCGGGAGCGTGCGCTGACCTTCGGGGAGCCGTTGATCACCCGCGAGACCGTGCCGCGGCCCACGCCGGCGCGTGCGGCGACGGCGTTCAGGGTCGGGCGCCGGACGTCCGCGGTCCTGTGCGGCTGCGGCTGTTCGGCAGGGCTCATCGTTCACCTTCCGGTGGTCCGGTGCGGGGGAGCTTCATTCTGACCCAGGGATTCCGGCAACCGGTCCGGCCGCGGGCGCGGTTGGCCGCGTGCGGCGATCGCCCCGCCCGTGACCTGCCCCGACACCGTGGGCAACGCCCGGATGACGGGCCGGTTGCGTTCCGGCGCACGACACGTTCACGTGACGCGCGGAACACGCTTACGCAACAAGGCCGTCTTCAAGACTTGACACCCGGCCTGGCACCAACGAGTCTTCCGGCATGCCGCGTGGGAGCGGTCCCACAGGGCGACCGGGGCTCTCTTCCGTTCGGATCGAACCACTCATGGCCTTCCCCTCTACCTTGCATGGCGCACCTTTGACCAGCACCTTTCCACGCACTCCGTGTGCTGTCGGCCAGCCGCTGCTCGAACCGAGAGGGCAGGTCCGGACCGCCGTGTCCGGCGGTCCGATTCCTGAGGTCCCGTTGCCCACTGGAACAAGGAGTAGTGGAATGCGCATCACCCGTACCGGCGGTGGTCACGGCCGCAGAACGGCGACACTGGCCACGACGGTCCTGACGGCCTCCGCGCTGCTGCTGACCGGTTGCAGCAGCGACGACGACTCGGACAGCTCGGACGCCAACGGGAACATCACCCTCAAGGTGGCGGACTTCGGACAGTTCGGCTACAAGGAGGCCGGACTGTTCGCCAAGTACCACGAGCTGCACCCGAACATCACGGTCAAGGAAGAGACCACCGCCAACGAGCAGGACTACTACCCGAAGCTCCTTCAGCAGCTGAACACGGGCAGCGGCCTCGCCGACGTCACGGGCATCGAAGTCGGGCGCATCAAGGAGGTCGTGGACACCCAGGCGGGCAAGTTCGCCGACCTCAGCAAGACGATCAACGTGAACGACTGGGTCTCCTGGAAGGAGAAGCAGGCCACCGCCAAGGACGGCACGGTGATCGGCGCCGGTACCGACATCGGCCCCATGTCCCTGTGCTACCGCAAGGACCTCTTCCAGAAGGCGGGCCTGCCCAGCGACCGCGAGGCCGTCGCCAAGGCCGTCGCCGGCGGCTGGGAGGACTACCTCAAGCTCGGCGAGCAGTACAAGAAGAAGGCGCCCTCCGGCACTTACTTCATGGACTCCGCGTCCGCCATGTACAACGCGGTCGTCAGCTCCTCCTCCAAGCAGTACTACGACACCGACGGCAAGCCGGTCTACAAGGACAGCCCGTCCGTGCAGCAGGGCTGGAACCTGGCCGCCGAGGCCGCCGACAAGAAGCTGACCCAGGGCCTGCCGCAGTTCACCGACGCCTGGACCGCGGCGCTCCGCAAGGGCACCGTGGCCACCGTGGCCTGCCCCGCCTGGATGGCCGCCCAGATCTCCGTCAACTCCGGCGACTCCTTCAAGGGCAAGTGGGACATCTCCCGCGCCCCCGGCTCGACCGCGGCCAACTGGGGCGGCTCCTTCCTCGCCGTCCCGAAGGGCGGCAAGCACGTCAAGGAGGCCACGGAGCTCGTCAAGTGGCTGACCGCCCCGGAGCAGCAGGCCGCGGTGTTCAAGGCGATCGGCGTCTTCCCGTCCAACAAGGGCGCCTACGAGCTGGCCGACGTGAAGAACGCCAAGCTGCCGTACTTCAGTGACGCCCCCATCGGCCAGATCTACGCCGAGGAGGCCAAGTCCATCCCCGAGGCGGTGCTCGGCGCGAAGGACGGCGTGATCAAGGACACGATCTCCAACCAGATCAACAACATGGAGAAGCGGGGCACCAAGCCCGCCGACGCGTGGAAGGCCGCGACCGACTCGATCGACAAGGCGCTCGGCTAGCCGTACCGGGTGCGGGGCCCCACCGGCCGGCCGCACCCGTCCGCGCTCGACCACGTGAGCGGTGCCCGACGGCGGGCGCCGCCCACGGCACCACCCGGCGGGACCCGGCAGCCGACGGCCGGGCTCCGCCTCACACGCACGTCAGGCCGCGGCGTGGGCCGTCCGCCACCGTACCGATCCGCGCGGGGAGGGGCGGACCGACCCCGGTCCCCGAACGCGCTTCCCGCCCACCCGGCCGAAACCTCCAGGGAAGGACTCCCTCCGTGGCAACGACAACCCCCGCCCGGGGCGCCTACACCCCGCCGCCCGGCGGCACCGGTGCCGCGTCGAACGGACGCGGCACCTGGCGCAGCCGGCTGTGGCGCTTCGACGACAAGGCCTCGCCGTACGCCTACATAGCCCCCTTCTTCCTGATCTTCGGCGCCTTCGGGCTCTACCCACTCCTGTACACGGGCTGGATCGCCCTGCACCGGGTGGAGATGACGAACCTGGACCAGTCCCAGTGGGTCGGCTGGGACAACTTCGCCAAGATCCTCCAGGACTCCGAGTTCTGGACGGCCGTCACCAACACCTTCGTCATCGGTGTCATCTCCACCGTCCCGCAGCTGCTCGTGGCGCTGGGCCTGGCCCATCTGCTCAACTACAAGCTGCGCGCCAGCACCTTCTGGCGGACCGTCATCCTCACCCCGTACGCCACCTCGGTGGCCACGGCCGCCCTGGTCTTCGCCCTGGTCTTCCGCGCGGACGGCGGCATCCTCAACTGGGTGCTGCACTTCTTCGGCGCCGGCAACACCGACTGGGGCAACGGGGAGTGGACCTCCAAGATCGCCATCTCGGTCATCATCATCTGGCGGTGGACCGGCTACAACGCCCTCATCTACCTGGCGGCCATGCAGGCGGTCCCCACCGACCTGTACGAGGCGGCCTCCATCGACGGGGCGAGCCGGTGGCAGCAGTTCCGCAAGGTGACCATCCCCTCGCTGCGGCCCACGATCCTGTTCACCATCGTGATCTCCACCATCGGCTCGATGCAGCTGTTCGGTGAGCCGCTGCTGCTCCAGGGCGGCACCCTCGGCTCGATCGGCGGCAGCGAGCACCAGTACGAGACGCTCAGCATCTACCTCTTCAACTACGGCTGGAAGCTGGGCCACCTGGGTCCGGCGGCGGCCGTGGCCTGGGCCATGCTCGTCCTGCTGCTGCTCATCGCCCTGATCAACTGGATCGTCGGCCGGTTCATGCGCAAGAGCGCGGCCTGACGGGAGCGACATCGATGACCACGACCAGTCCCACCACGACCGCGCCGGACCTCGCCCCGGCACCGCTTCCCACCGCCCCCGGAAAGGGCCGTGGCCGCTTCAAGATGGGAGCCGGCCAGCAGCTCAGGGGCGGTCCGTTCACCTACGTCGCCCTCGTCGTCGTCGGCCTCGGCTCGATCTTCCCGCTGTACTGGACCCTGGTGGCCGCCTCGCACGACCAGCAGCGGGTCCTGGACACCCCGCCGCCGCTCCTGCCGGGCGGCCGGCTGTGGAGCAACCTCCAGGCGGCCTGGGACCAGGCCCACCTGGGCAAGGCCATCGTCAACAGCGTCATCGTGGCCGGCTGCATCACCGTCGCCACCCTGTTCTTCTGCACGCTCGCCGGCTACGCCTTCGCCAAGATGCGCTTCCGGGGCCGTGGTGTGCTGATGACCGCCGTGATCGCCACGCTCACGATCCCGCCGCAGCTCAGCGTCGTCCCGCTGTTCATGATGATGTCGGACATCGGGTGGGGCGGGAAGCTGGAGTCGGTGATCTTCCCGACCCTGGTCGGCGCCTTCGGCGTCTTCTTCATGCGCCAGTACCTGATCGAGGCCCTGCCGTACGAGCTGATCGAGGCGGCCAAGGTCGACGGGGCGAGCAACATCCGCATCGTGTGGAGCGTGGTGCTGCCCGTGGCCCGGCCCGCGATGATGGTGCTGGGCATGCTCACCTTCGTCCAGGCGTGGAACGACTTCTTCTGGCCCTTCCTCGCGCTGAACCAGGAGAACCCCACCATCCAGGTGGCGCTCGGCCAGCTCAGCGCCTCCTACACCCCCGACCAGAGCATCGTCATGGCCGGTGCGCTGATCAGCACCCTGCCGCTGCTGCTGGTCTTCGTCGTCTTCGGCAAGCAGATCGTCGGAGGGATCATGGCGGGCGCCGTCAAGGGCTGAGCCCAGCCGGTGCCGCGGGGCCGGCCGCCACGGCGCCGGCCCCGCCCCTCCCGAGGCCGGCGTGCGCCGCGTCCCGTCGGCCCGCCGCCGTGTCCGGTCCGGTACCGCCCGCACAGGCCGCCCCGCAGCGGGCCGTACCGGACCGGGCGCCACCCGCCCGCGCCCTGCGCCCTCCCACCCCCTTCACTCCCGGACCGCCGTCCGGCGTCCGTTTCTCACCCCCTTTGGGAGCGTTCTCACCATGACCGCCGTACGACCCGAGACCACGGCCCAGCCGGCCTCGGACACCTCCTTCCCGACCGGCTTCGTCTGGGGTGCCGCCACCGCCGCCTACCAGGTGGAGGGCGCCGCCGCCGAGGACGGCCGCACCCCCTCCATCTGGGACACCTTCAGCCACACTCCCGGCAAGGTGCGCAACGGCGACACCGGTGACATCGCCGCCGACCACTACCACCGGTACCGCGACGACGTCGCCCTGATGAAGGAACTCGGCCTCAAGGCCTACCGCTTCTCCGTCTCCTGGTCCCGGGTGCAGCCCACCGGCCGGGGACCCGCCGTCGAGCGCGGCCTGGACTTCTACCGCCGCCTCACCGACGAGCTCCTGGAGGCGGGCATCACGCCCGTCGCCACCCTCTACCACTGGGACCTGCCGCAGGAGCTGGAGGACGTCGGCGGCTGGCCGCACCGCGACACCGCCCACCGCTTCGCCGACTACGCCGACATCATGGCCCGCGCCCTCGGCGACCGGGTCGGCGTGTGGACCACCCTCAACGAACCGTGGTGCTCGGCGTTCCTCGGCTACGGTTCCGGCGTGCACGCGCCGGGGCGGACCGACCCGGCCGCCACCCTGCGCGCCGCGCACCACCTGAACCTGGCCCACGGCCAGGCCGTCGGCGCGCTGCGCGCCGTCCTGCCGGCGTCCGCGCAGACCTCCATCACCCTGAACCTGCACCAGGTGCGCCCGCTCACCGACAGCCCCGGGGACGCCGAGGCCGCGCGCCGCATCGACGCGGTCGGCAACCGGATCTTCACCGGTCCCCTCCTGGACGGCGCCTACCCCGAGGACCTGCTGGCCGACACCGCGCACCTGGTCGACTGGGCGGAGCTGGTGCACGACGGGGACCTGACGGAGATCTCCCGTCCGATCGACGTGCTCGGCGTCAACTACTACTCGCCGACCGTGGTCTCCCTGCCCGCCGACGGCTCCGCCAGCACCCGCAACGACGGCCACGGCGCCAGCGACCACTCCCCGTGGACCGGCTCCGAGCACGTCGCCTTCCACCTCGCCAACGACGACCTGACCGCGATGAACTGGGCCATCGACGCGAGCGGACTGCACACCCTGCTGACCGGGCTGGCGGCCTCGCACCCGCAGCTGCCGCTGATGGTCACCGAGAACGGCGCCGCCTTCGACGACTACGTCTCCCCGGAGGGACGGGTCAACGACCCGCAGCGGATCGCCTACCTCCACTCCCACCTGGACGCCGTGCGCCGTGCCATCGCCGACGGCGCCGACGTGCGCGGCTACTTCCTGTGGTCGCTGCTGGACAACTTCGAGTGGTCCTACGGCTATTCGAAGCGTTTCGGCGCCGTCTACGTCGACTACGCCACCCAGCGCCGCATCCCCAAGGCCAGCGCCCACTGGTACGCCGGCGTGATCCGCGACAACGCCCTGCCCGCCTGACCCACGCCCGCGGCGGGCACGGCCGGGAGGCACCGGCCGTGCCCGCGGCCGCGGACGGAAGCGGAAGCGCCCCGGTCACGGCTGTTACATTCCTGGCCTGAACGGCGGTGAACGGAAGGCGGCGACCATGGCAGGCAACGCTGGGAGAGGCCGGGGCGGCCGGCGGCCGACCCTGGAAGAGGTCGCCGCCCGGGCCGGGGTCGGGCGGGGCACCGTCTCCCGGGTCATCAACGGCTCGCCCCGGGTCAGCGACGCCACCCGCGCCGCGGTGGAGGCGGCCGTCGCCGAACTCGGCTACGTCCCCAACACCGCCGCCCGCGCCCTCGCGGCCAACCGCACCGACGCCATCGCGCTGGTCGTCCCCGAACCGGAGACCCGGTTCTTCGCCGAGCCGTACTTCTCCGACATGCTGCGCGGGGTCGGCGCCGAACTCTCCGACACCGAGATGCAGTTGCTGCTGATCTTCGCCGGCAGCGACCGCGAGCGGCAGCGCCTGGCCCAGTACCTGGCGGCCCACCGCGTCGACGGGGTCCTGCTGGTCTCCGTGCACGCCGACGACCCGCTCCCGGACCTGCTCGCCCAGCTGGAGATCCCGGCCGTGATCAGCGGCCCCCGCTCGGCGGCCGAGTCGCTCCCCTCCGTGGACTCCGACAACTACGGCGGCGCCCGCTCGGCGGTGGAGCACCTGCTGGGCCGGGGCCGCCGCCGGATCGCGCACATCACCGGCCGCCTGGACGTCTACGGCGCCCAGCGCCGCGTCGACGGCTACCGCGACGCCCTGCGCGACGCGGGCCACCCGGTGGACGAACTCCTCATCGTGCCGGGTGACTTCACCGACGAGGGCGGGCGCCGGGCGATGACGACCCTGCTGTCCCGCCACCCCGACCTGGACGCCGTCTTCGCGGGCTCGGACGTGATGGCGGCCGGGGCCCGGCAGGTGCTCCGCGAGGCGGGCCGCCGCGTCCCCGACGACGTCGCGCTGGTCGGGTACGACGACTCCGCCATCGCCCGGCACATGGACCCGCCGCTCACCAGCGTCCGCCAGCCCATCGAGGAGATGGGCCGCGCGATGATCGACCTCCTCCTCACGGAGATCGCCGACCGCCGCCCGGCGGCGTCCCGGGGCGCCGACCGCCACCAGGCGGTCCTGCCGACGGAACTGGTGGTCCGGACGTCGTCGTGACGTCTCCCGCCGGCCGGGCACCCGTGCCCGCCCCGTGCGGGACGCCGGCGCGCGGGGGCGTCCGGACAACGAGAACAGCCGGTGACCCGTCTCACGACGGAGTCACCGGCTGATCACTCAGGGTGAGTGACGGGACTCGAACCCGCGACATCCTGGACCACAACCAGGTGCTCTACCAGCTGAGCTACACCCACCACGACCGGCTGTTCGAGGAGTGTCGTCCCCGACCGGCCGAGAAGAAGTCTACAGGGTCCGAAGGGGTGCTCGCGCACAGGTTTGCGCGCGGCGCCGGCGGCGCCTACCGGGCGGGCAGGACGTGCTTGGCGGCGATCGCCTTGGCGGTGTCGGAGTCCGGCCCGGGCTGCGGCACGAAGATGGCCTCGCGGTAGTAGCGCAGCTCGGCGATCGACTCGCGGATGTCGGCGAGGGCCCGGTGGTTGCCGTTCTTCTCCGGACTGTTGAAGTACGCCCGCGGGTACCAGCGGCGGGCCAGCTCCTTGACCGAGGAGACGTCGACGATGCGGTAGTGGAGGTAGTCCTCCAGGGTCGGCATGTCCCTCAGGAGGAAGCCGCGGTCGGTGCCGACCGAGTTGCCGCACAGCGGGGCCTTGCCGGGCTCCTTCACGTGCTCCCGGACGTAGGCGAGGACCTGTGCCTCGGCGTCCTCCAGGGTCGTGCCGCCCTCCAGCTCGGCGAGCAGCCCGGACGCGGTGTGCATCCGACGCACCACCTCCGGCATCGTCTCCAGTGCCCGGTCCGGCGGGCGGATGACGATGTCCACCCCCTCGCCGAGTACGTTCAGCTCGGAGTCGGTGACGAGGGCGGCCACCTCGATGAGAGCGTCGTCGGACAGCGAGAGGCCGGTCATCTCGCAGTCGATCCACACCATGCGATCGTTCATGCGACCACCCTAAAGCGGGCCTGGGCTTTTGCGTGCCCCTGTGCTCCGCGGGAAGTGGCGCGAGGGCGTCAGGGGGACGGGATGCTCCCGTCCCCCTTTCCGCCGTGCTCAGTTACCGCTGCGTGGACCCGGCAGCAGGCCCACCGCGCCCGCCGTGGCACGGCGGCTCTGCAGGGGCACCCCGCTGTCCCGGTGCTCGTGCAGCACGGGGGCCGGGCCGACCGGGCCGGGGCCGGACAGGCCCGCGGGCGCGCCCTGCTGGCCGGCCGGCGGTACGGCCGCCTCCGCCTCACCCGGCTTGTCGCCCTGCGGCCTGCGGGCCCGGTAGGCGGCCCGGTAGGCGGCGGGGGACGAGCCGAGCTGGCGGCGGAAGTGGCCGCGCAGGGCCACCGGCGAGCGGAACCCGCACCGGCCCGCCACCTCGTCCACGGAGTAGTCCGACGTCTCCAGCAGACGCTGGGCCTGGAGCACGCGCTGTGTGATCAGCCACTGCAGCGGCGCGCTGCCCGTCAGCGAACGGAACCGGCGGTCGAACGTACGGCGGCTCATGTAGGCGCGTGCCGCCAGCGTCTCCACGTCGAACTGCTCGTGGAGGTGTTCCAGCGCCCAGGCGACGACCTCGGCGAGCGGGTCGGCGCCGATCTCCTCCGGTAAAGACCGGTCGAGGTAGCGCTCCTGGCCGCCCGACCGGCGCGGCGGGACCACCAGGCGCCGGGCGAGCGCGCCGGCCGCCTCGTTGCCGTGGTCCGTCCGCACGATGTGCAGACAGAGATCGATTCCGGCCGCCGTGCCCGCGCTCGTCAGCACGTCGCCGTCGTCGACGAACAGCTCGCGTGGATCGACGTGCACCGACGGGTAGCGCTTGGCCAGCGTCGGCGCGTACATCCAGTGCGTGGTCGCCGGGCGGCCGTCCAGCAGTCCGGCCGCCGCGAGCACGAACGCGCCCGTGCACAGCCCGACGATGCGGGCGCCCTCCTCGTGTGCGCGGCGCAGCGCGTCCAGTGCTTCCTCCGGCGGCGGCGAGGTGATCGAACGCCAGGCCGGTACGACGACCGTCCCGGCGCGTGAGATCGCCTCCAGCCCATGCGGCGCGGTGAGTTCCAGGCCCCCTGTGGTCCGCAGCGGGCCCTCCTCGCCGGCACACACCAGAAGGCGGTAGCGCGGCACGCCGGCGTCCTGGCGGTCGATCCCGAACACCGACAACGGTATGGAACTCTCGAAGATGGGGCCGCCGCTGAACAGCAGCACCGCGACGATCTCCTTGCGGCGTCGCCCGGACAGCTTCCGGGCTGCGGCGTCCGGCGAGGCAGTGGAGTCGTGGCTCATACTGCTAAGCCCCCCTCGGTGGTCGCGGCTCCTCGGTTGTGTCGCTCCTGCACGTTTCCCCTCGGTCCTGCACGAGTCCCCCGCCGTAAGACAGTCAAGATCGAATCTACTGGCTCCCGCGGTCGTGCGGTGACCAGTTCCACACGCGGCACATTGTCGACATGACAACTTGGCGTGAAGCATTCGATCACGAAGCGTTGCACTCGCGAGGCGTGCAGGGAAGTGCGCCTTGTGGCAGTGGCCAAACCGCGTAGGGTGCGCAGCAGCCCGTAGACCCTTTCCGTGCAGGTGGAACGGGGGTTGGGGGGTGGTTCGGGCCCCTCCTGGTCGATATCCAGAAGTTGGCTGAAAACCAGCGTTCGTAGGTATGGAAACAGGTCAGTCGACCGGTGTCTGCTCCCGGGTGTGACGTCCGCCTCTTTGCGCGGCGCAACGCTCGGCGCAGCGCTCGGAGCGGCGCAGCAGCACCCGGCAGGCCGCCGTGACGGCGGCGAGGCCCAGCGCGGTGCCCATGGCGCCGGCCAGCGAGGTGCCGTACCAGAGCAGGACCACGGGCACGAGCACGCAGCTGAAGACGGCCCAGCGGATCACATCGCTCGCGCTGTCCGGTGCGGGGCGCGGGTCGCGGCGGGGTCGGGCTCCGGGCATCTCGTACTCCCTGTGGCGGTGGTTCACCCCGGTTCAACGTCCGTCCGACCGGTCGGTCACCGAACGCGCATCTGTGAACGCTGTGCAAACCGCCTGTACGGGGCAGCAACCATTGCGTTACGGGCGCGGCTCGTGCATGCTCCGGTGAACCCCTACGGACGTCGGGGACCGCTCACGGAGCGTGCGCGGGATCTGGGCTCAGGAGGCGTGCGGCCGTACCCTTGGGGGTATGGGCTTGGGAAGATGTTTCCCGGACACAGCTCCGCAGCACGCTTCCGCAGCACACTGTCGTCCCATCCATAAAGGATCACAACGCCGAGACAGCCATGGCCGGTCACGAATTCTCCGAACCCGCGGACCGCAAGCGGCCGGTCGCCGACCCCACGGCGGCCGATCCCCTGGCGGCGGCCGAGTCACGCCCCTCCTGCGACCCCGCCTTCCGGCACGGAGTCGTCGTCGGCTTCGACGGCTCCACCTCCAGTGAGCGCGCCCTCGCCTACGCGATCGGCATGGCCCACCGTTCCCGTTCCGGCCTGATCATCGTGCACGTCGCCAACCGGCTGCCCACCACGGTGTGGGCAGGCTGTGAGCCGCCCGTCTTCGTGGACGTGCCGGACCACCGCACGGAGGTCCTGGGGCTGGAGCTGGCCTGCGCGGACTATCTGGCCGAGGTTCCGTGGATCCTGGTCGAGCGGGGCGGGGACATCTGTCACGAGCTGGAGGAGGTCGGCCGCGAGTACGAGGCCGACGCGATCGTGGTCGGCTCCACGCACGGCATCGTCGGCCGGATCTTCGGCTCGGTCGCGGGGCGGCTCGCCAAGCGGGCCAAGCGGCCCGTGATCGTCATCCCCTGACCCCTGACGTCCCCCTCGCATCCCCCTGACGTCTCACGCTTCGTCAACTCCCTTTGTGTAGCGGGAAACTACTCGTGCGTAGAGGTGGTTTGTGCCCTTGTGAAGGGCATATACCGGTCACCGCACAACTGCACATGCACGAAGGGAGCCCGCCGTGGACAATGACGTCTCCGCGGGAAGCGTGAGCACCACCGTGGTCGGCCGACTGGCCCTGGCGATCACCTTGCTGGCATTCGGGCTCGGCACGACCGGTGTCATCGACGGCGTGGGTGCCTCCGACGCCGTGACCGTGGCCCACTACGTGGGCGGGGTCGCCCTCTTCCTCGTCGGCCTGCTGGCCCTGCGTGACGGCGCCTCCGGCGTGGGGTACGCCGTCCTCGGCGCCCTGTGGTTCACCTGGGCCGTGTCGGACCCCGGCTCGGCCAACGCGGCCGGACTCTTCCTGCTGCTGTTCGCCCTGGTCGCCCTCACACTGACCGTCGCCGGCGGGGACACCCTCGGTCAGCTCACGCACGGGCTGCTGTTCCTGGCGATGGTGGTGCTGGCCGTGGCGGCCTTCGCCGACAGCTCCGCCCTCGCGAAGGCCGGGGGATGGGTGGCCGTCGTCTCGGGGGCGGTGGCCTGGTACGCGGCGACGGCGGCGCTCGCCCACTGGCCGACGGCCCTTCCGGGACGTGCTGCGGGCCGGGGGGTGACGGCCGCCGGCTGAGATCGTGCAGCACGAAGGGACCCCCACGTGAGAGGTGGCCACGTGGGGGTCCGTTCTGTCCGCTACTCCACCGTCACCGACTTGGCGAGATTGCGGGGCTTGTCTATGTCCCGGCCCAGGGCCTTCGCCGTGTGGTACGCCAGGAGCTGGAGGGGGATGCCCATCAGGATCGGGTCCAGCTCGTCCTCGTTCTTCGGGACGAGGATCGTCTGGTCCGCCTTCTCCTGGTGCCGGTGGGCCACCGCCAGGATCTTGCCCTCGCGGGCCTTGATCTCCTCCAGGGCCGCGCGGTTCTTCTCCAGCAGGTCGTCGTCGGGGACGATCGCGACCGTGGGCAGGGCCGGCTCGATGAGGGCCAGCGGGCCGTGCTTCAGCTCGGAGGCGGGGTAGGCCTCGGCGTGGATGTAGGAGACCTCCTTGAGCTTCAGGGAGGCCTCGCGGGCCACCGGGTAGCCCCGGACGCGGCCGATGAAGAGCATCGAGCGGGCGTCGGCGTAGCTCTCCGCCAGCTTCTTGATCTCCTCCTCCTGCTCCAGGATCTCGGTGATCTGCTGCGGCAGCCTGCGCAGGCCCTCGATGATCCGCTTGCCGTCGCGCACCGAGAGGTCGCGGGTGCGGCCCAGGTGCAGGGCGAGCAGCGCGAAGGCGACCGTGGTGTTGGTGAAGCACTTCGTGGAGACCACGCAGACCTCGGGGCCCGCGTGCACGTAGATGCCGCCGTCGGCCTCGCGGGCGATCGCGGAGCCGACGACGTTGACCACGCCGAGGACCCGCGCGCCCTTGCGCTTGAGCTCCTGCACGGCGGCCAGCACGTCGTACGTCTCACCGGACTGCGAGACCGCGATGTACAGGGTGTCGGGGTCGACGACCGCGTTGCGGTAGCGGAACTCGGAGGCGGGCTCGGCGTCGGCGGGGATGCGTGCCAGCTCCTCGATCATCTGGGCGCCGATCATGCCCGCGTGGTACGAGGTGCCGCAGCCGAGGATCTTCACGCGGCGGATCTGCCGGGCCTCGCGGGCGTCCAGGTTGAGGCCGCCGAGGTGCACGGTGGAGAACCGGTCGTCGATGCGGCCGCGCAGCACGCGGTCCACGGCGTCGGCCTGCTCGTGGATCTCCTTGTGCATGTACGTGTCGTGGCCGCCCATGTCGTAGGAGGCCGCCTCCCACTCCACGGTGGTCGGCTCGGCCGAGGTGCGGGTGCCCTCGGTGGTGTACGTGCGGAAGTCGTCGACCTTGAGGGTGGCCATCTCGCCGTCGTCCAGCGTCACTATCTGCCGGGTGTGGGCGACCAGGGCGGCGATGTCCGACGCGACGAACATCTCCTTCTCGCCGATGCCGAGGACGACCGGGGAGCCGTTGCGGGCCACCACGATGCGGTCGGAGAAGTCGGCGTGCATGACCGCGATGCCGTACGTGCCCTCGACCACCCGCAGGGCCTCGCGGACCTTGTCCTCCAGCTTCTCGGCCTGCGAGCGGGCGATCAGGTGGGTGAGGACCTCGGTGTCGGTCTCGGAGAGGAACTCGACGCCGTCGGCCTCCAGCTTGCGGCGCAGGTCGGCGGCGTTGTCGATGATGCCGTTGTGGACGACGGCGACCTTGTTGTCGGCCGACATGTGCGGGTGGGCGTTCACGTCGGACGGGGCGCCGTGGGTGGCCCAGCGGGTGTGGGCGATGCCGGTGGTGCCCTTGAAGCGCGCCGGGACCTTGGCCTCCAGGTCGCGCACCCGGCCCTTGGCCTTGACCATCTTCAGGCCGGGCGTCTTCGGGGAGGTGACGACGACGCCCGCGGAGTCGTAGCCGCGGTACTCCAGGCGCTGGAGGCCCTCCAGGAGGAGGGGAGCGACGTCACGCTTCCCGATGTATCCGACAATTCCACACATGTATAGAGGTATCCCTTGGCTGTCGCTGGGCCGGGCTGTCGCCGGCCGGGTTCCGGCTGGTTTCAGCCGTAGACCATGCGGCGCAGCTGCCTGAGCGTCAGCTCCGGCGGCGCCACCGCCCGGTACTTCAGGTCCGCCCCGATCCGGTCGAAGATCTCCGCGTTCACCAGGCCCTGGGCCTGGAGTTCGCGGTGGCGGCGGCGGACGAACTCCTGGATCGTCTCGTCGAAGTAGGCGAGCACGTCCTGGACCACGCGCAGCGCCTCGCCCCGGCTGAGGGGCGTGGACCGCGTCAGGTGATCGAGAAGTTCGTCGTGCACCCGGTAGATCCTGGAGTACCGGCGCCTGTTTCGCAAGAATCGTGCCCGATTCCGGGCAAGCGACTGTTGAAACTCTTATGGGGCTCTGTTCGTGAGCTGTCCATCCTGTGTCCTGCGACTCGTTGCTCGAACAGACGAGTTTCAGACGCCATGGACATTCCTCGTATGGGAGTACCCGAGAAGCTGGCCGCGCGCATGAGCATGGCCGAACAGCACGAGTACCTGCGCGCCAGATTCTCGCGGCGCACCATGATCAGGGGCGGCGCGGTCACGCTCGGCGCCGTCGCGGGTGGCGCGTTCGTACCGGGCGCCACCGCCCAGGCGGCCGTGCCGACCCAGCGGACCGCCCCCGCCACCCAGCACGTCGACGGCGCCCTGGTCGCCCCCTTCGGCCGCCACCTCGCCTGGGGCAACGACCCGCGCACCGAGATCACCGTCTCCTGGCAGGTCCCGGTCGCCGTCAAGAAGCCGTTCATCCGCATCGGCGCCCACCCCTGGGACCTCTCGCGCAGGATCGACGCCGAGGTCCGCACCCTCTACACCCCGGCCGGCGTCGGCGCGAGCGGCGACCACACCCAGTACTACCTGCACGCCAAGCTGACCCACCTGCGCCCCGGCAAGACCTACTACTACGGCGTCGGCCACCAGGGCTTCGACCCGGCCCAGCCGCACCTGCTGGGCACGGTGGGCACGTTCACCACCGCCCCCGCCCACAAGGCGCCGTTCACCTTCACCGCCTTCGGCGACGAGGGCGTCGGCTACCACGGCCTGGCCAACAACAGCCTGCTGCTCGGCCAGAACCCGGCGTTCCACCTGCACGCCGGCGACATCGCCTACGCCGACCCGTCCGGCGCCGGCAAGACCGCCGACACCGGCTTCGACTCGCGCACCTGGGACTCCTTCCTCGCCCAGACCGAGTCGGTCGCCAAGCAGGTCCCGTGGATGCCCGCGTACGGCAACCACGACATGGAGGCCTGGTACTCGCCCAACGGCTACGGCGGCGAGGAGGCCCGCTGGAACCTCCCGGACAACGGCCCCGACAAGAAGAACCTGCCGGGCGTCTACTCCTTCGTCTACGGCAACACGGCGGTCATCTCGCTCGACGCCAACGACGTCTCCTTCGAGATCCCGGCGAACCTGGGCATATCCGGCGGAACCCAGACCAAGTGGCTGGAAGGCCAGCTGAAGAAGTACCGCGCCGCCAAGGACGTCGACTTCATCGTCGTCTTCTTCCACCACTGCGCCTACTGCACGTCCACCGCGCACGCGTCGGAGGGCGGTGTGCGCCAGGAGTGGGTGCCGCTGTTCGAGAAGTACACGGTGGACCTGGTCATCAACGGCCACAACCACCAGTACGAGCGCACCGACGTCATCAAGGCCGGCAAGGTCACCAGGAAGCTGCCGATCGGCGGAACGGCCTACCCCGAGACCGACGGTGTGGTCTACGTCACCGCGGGCGCCGCCGGCCGCAGCCTGTACGCGTTCTCCGCCCCGGACTCCTACGAGGGCCACGAGCACGAGACCGACTCCGTGGCCTCGTTCGTCAACACCAAGGACGGCAAGGTCAACGAGACCGTCGCCTGGTCCCGGGTGCGTTACCTCGACTACTCCTTCCTGCGCGTGGACGTCACGCCCGCGCCGAAGGGCCGGCAGACCACGCTGACGGTGTCGGGCATCGCCGAGACCGGCGACCGGATCGACCACTTCACGGTGTCCCGCAAGGCCAAGTAGGCCCCCGGCGGGCGGTCCCCACCGGCGCCTCACTCACAGGCGCTTGAGGACCGCCCGCTTGGCCAGGGCGAACTCCTCGTCCGTCAGCACCCCGTCACGGTGCAGCTCACCCAGCTCGCGCAGCCGGCGCAGCAGCGCGTCGTGGCCGTCCCCGGCGCCCTTTTCGGACGGCCGGGCAGCGTCCTGCCGTACGTCCGGCTCCGCCGCCGGGGGACGCGGAGCCGAGGGATGCGGCAGCCGCGCCTGCACCGCCGCCGCGACCAGGGCCATCAGCGGATCCCTCCTGAAGCCCCACAGCTCGACCGCGTTCGGGTCGTACTTGGCCGGTGCGGTGACCGGGGCGCCGCGCACGAGGAACCGCAGGTGCCCGTTCTCCAGTCCGGCCGCCGGCTGCCACTCGACGCCGGTGATGTCCGCGAGGGGGATCGTGCGCGGCCCTGCCGAGGCCTTGGCCTCCTCGGTCTTCCAGTTCCACTCCAGCCGCACCCGCTCCCCGTCGAAGCCCGCCGTGCCGTCCCCGGCCGACGCGGACACCGGCAGGGACGGGCCCGGCAGCAGATACCCGTCGGCCGGCTCCGGTGAAACCCCGTCCAGCAGCAGGGCGTTGCGCACCTCGTCGGCGACGTACTCGGCGACTCCGTACCGGTCGGGCTCCACCGTCAGCTGGTACGGGTCGTGCGGCTCGGCGAGCCGGCCCCCGGTGACGTGCAGCAGCGGGTCGGCGCCGGCGCGCAGCCGCAGCCTGAGCCGGCCCGACTTCCGGCCCTGTTCGAAGGACACGCCGGTCAAGGCGCCGAGCGGTACGATCAGTTCGCCCAGCTCGCGGCGGAGCAGGCCCACGTTCTTGTCCCGGCCCGGGGTGAGGCGCAGGGCGTCCCCGTCGAAGGCCCAAGTACCGTCCTTCTGGATGATTTCCGCCATGCGGGGATTGTTCCACCCGATCTGCGGGACAGTGGTCTCGACCAAGTCTGACGGTCACCCCTTCCGAAGGGAGCGCTTGTGAGACGGAACCACGGCACGACTCCCCGCCTGTCCCACGTCCTCGGGTCCCTGCTGCTGCTCGCCGCGGCCGGCGTCGTCACCCTCGGCGCGGACCGCACGGCGCAGGCCGCCGCCCCGACCCCCCTGGACCGGGTGGTCCCGGCCCCCGCCTCGGTCACGCCCGGCGGAACGCCGTACCGCATCACCCGCCAGACCCGCATCCGCGTCGACGGATCCGCCGAGGTCCGCCGCATCGGCGGCTACCTGGCCGGCCTGCTGCGCCCGGCCACCGGCTATCCGCTGCCCGTCACCGGCCACGGCGCCGGCGGCATCCGGCTCGGCCTCGCGCAGGGCGACTTCGGCGCCGAGGGCTACCGTCTGCACACCGACGCGGGCGGGGTCACCCTCACCGCGCGCACCCCCGCCGGCCTCTTCCACGGCGTGCAGACCCTGCGCCAGCTCCTCCCGGCGGCCGTCGAGAAGAAGACGGTCCAGCCCGGCCCCTGGCCGGTCGCCGGCGGCACCGTGCTGGACCGCCCCCGCTTCGCCTACCGGGGCGCCATGCTCGACGTCTCCCGGCACTTCTTCACGGTCGCCCAAGTCAAGCGGTACATCGACCAGTTGGCCCTGTACAAGGTCAACGAGCTGCATCTGCACCTCAGCGACGACCAGGGCTGGCGCATCGCGATCGACTCCTGGCCGCGCCTGGCCTCCTACGGCGGCTCGACCCAGGTCGGCGGCGGCCCGGGCGGTCACTACACCAAGGCCGACTACCGGGAGATCGTGCGGTACGCGGCCTCCCGCTACCTGGAGGTCGTGCCCGAGATCGACATGCCCGGCCACACCAACGCGGCCCTCGCCTCCTATGCCAGGCTCAACTGCGACGGCGTGGCACCCCCGCTGTACACCGGGACCGAGGTCGGCTTCAGCTCGCTGTGCGTGCCCGGGAAGGCCACCTACGACTTCGTGGACGACGTCGTCCGGGAGGTGGCCGCCCTCACCCCCGGCCGCTACCTGCACATCGGCGGCGACGAGGCGCACTCCACCAGCCACGCGGACTACGTGACGTTCATGGACCGGGTGCAGCCGGTCGTCGCCCGCTACGGCAAGACCGTCATCGGCTGGCACCAGCTCACCGGCGCGCACCCGGCGAAGGGCGCCCTCGCCCAGTACTGGGGCCTGGACGACACCAGCGCGGCGGAGAAGGCACGGGTCGCCGAGGCCGCCCGGAACGGCACGGGCCTGATCCTGTCCCCGGCCGACCGGACCTACCTCGACATGAAGTACACGCGCGACACCGGCCCCGGTCAGGACTGGGCGGGCCTGGTCGAGGTGAAGCGGTCCTACGACTGGGATCCGGGCGCCTATCTCGCCGGGGTGCCGGCCTCCGCGGTCCGGGGCGTCGAGGCGCCCCTGTGGACGGAGAACGTGACGGACACCGCCGAGATCGAGTACATGGCGTTCCCCCGGCTCGCCGGCGCGGCCGAGCTGGGCTGGTCACCGGCGGCCACCCACGACTGGACCGCCTACCGGGTGCGGCTGGCGGCCCAGGGCCCCCGCTGGGACGCCCTCGGCATCCACTACTACCGCTCGCCGCAGGTGCCCTGGCCGGCACGCTGACCGGAAGCCGGCGGGCACCCCGCGGGACCGTACCGCGAGGTGCCCGCCGGGGCCGCGGTGCCCTCAGAACCCGGCGATCGGGTTCTTGAGGGTGCCGACGAGCTGGAGCGCGCCGGACGGGTCGGCGAGGTCCACCATCTGCCTGTTGTCGCGCAGCTGGAGACGGTTCAGGCAGGACAGCGCGAACTCCGGGGCGAACATGTCGTACCGGCGGAACCTGTCGGCCAGGTGCGGGTTCGCCTCCTGGTACTCGCGGGTGACCTCCGCGACCGTGCGCCAGAAGCCGTCCTCCTCCAGGAGGCCCTCGGCGGCGAGGCGGGCGGCGAGGAAGCGGAAGAAGCAGTCGAAGACGTCCGTGAAGATCGACAGCAGTTTCCTGTCCTCGGGGACCTCGACGCGGATCCGCCGGACCTCCGGCGGCAGGGCCGCGTCCGGGTCCATGACGGCGATCTCCTCGGCGATGTCCTTGTAGACCGCCCGCTGCACGGCCCCGTCCCGCAGCACCAGGATCGTGTTCTCGCCGTGCGGCATGAACACCAGGTCGTAGGCGTAGAAGCTGTGCAGCAGCGGGGTGTAGTAGGCCCGCAGGTACTGCCGCAGCCACTGGGCGGGGGCCAGGCCCGAGCGTTCGATCAGGGCGCCCGCGAAGGAGGCGCCCTCCTCGTCCACGTGCAGCAGCGAGGCCATGGTGGCGAGGGTCTCGCCGTCCCGCAGCGAGGGCAGCGGGCTCTCCCGCCACAGCGCGGCGAGCATCTTGCGGTAGGGCGAGTAGCGGTCGGTGGCCCGCTCGTACTCCAGGTGCCGGTAGCCGACGGCGGCCCGCTCCCGGATGACGGACAGGCCCGTGGACCTCAGCACCGGGTCGCCGTCGATCAGCCGGGCCAGCCAGTCGTTGATGGCCGGGGTCGCCTCCATGTAGGCGGCGGACAGGCCGCGCATGAAGCCCATGTTGAGGACGGACAGGGCGGTCTTCACATAGTGCTTGTGTGGGTCGCTGGTGTTGAAGAAGGTGCGGATCGACTGCTGGGCCAGGTACTCGTCGTCGCCCTCGCCCAGGCAGACCAGGTGCCGGCGGGCCACCTCGGCGGCGAACGTGACGCTGAGCTTGTTCCACCACTGCCAGGGGTGGACCGGGATGAACAGGTAGTCGGCCGGGTCCAGCCCCTGGTCGGTGAGGACGGCACGGAACCGCTCCACCGTCTTCTCACCCAGCTCGCCCCGCAGGAACGACTCGTACTCGATCCCGGCACCGGCCGTGAACGCGGCCCGCGAGCGGTGCGCGGCCAGCCACACCAGCCGCACCGGGCTCGCCGTCTCCGGGGCGTACGACAGGTACTCGTGGACGCCGAAGCCGAGCCGCCCGTTGTTCGCGACGAAGCACGGGTGGCCCTCCGTCATCCCCGTCTCGATCGCCTGGAAGCCGCCGCGGGCCAGCTCCGCGGAGGTCACGCGGGGCTTGGTGAGCTTGTAGCAGGTGCTCGAGAGGGTGGAGGAGATCTCCTCCAGGTAGACCGGCAGGATCTCGTCGCTCAGTCCCAGCGACTCCTTCAGCTCGATGAAGAAGTCCAGTGCGGCCAGCGGAAGTTCGGTGCCCTCGCGGTGCCGGGTGAGGGAGCCGGCGTCGATCTCCCAGTGGTCCAGGGCCCGCCGCACGGCGCTGAACCGGTAGGCGGTGAGCCCGTCGTCGCTGCGGACGACGTACCGGCCGCCGTCCTCCTCGGGCGTGACCAGCCGCTCGTGCGCGAACTCGGCGAGCGCCTTGCGCAGCAGCAGCCGGTTGGCCGTCGCCCAGCGCTCGGGGGACAGATGGGCCACGGCGTCGGCGAGGCTCATGCGGTCACCGCCTTCTCGAACTGCTCGCGGGTGCAGAAGCTCAGCAAAGCCCGCTTCTCCGGTGTGTCGATCTCCCGCTCGGGCACGAACCCGACGGCCGCGTTCAGCGCGTGCACGGCCGTGTTGCGCACGTCCGGCTCGACGACGACCCGCCGCACCGCCGGGTCCTCGAAGAGACGGGCCATGACGGCGGTGATGACGGCCTTGGTGAACCCGTGCTCGGGGGTGTCGGTGGCCGGGGTCAGGAAGTGCATCCCGACATCGCCCGGCCGCGCCTCGTACAGCCCGGCCAGCTCCCGGTGCGCGGGGTCGTACGTCTCCATCAGGAAGACGGGCGTGCCGTCGCGCAGCCCGAGCAGCGCGTGGTGGTGCTCGTCCGCCGCTATCTCCCTGTAGGCGCGTTCAACGTCCTCCGGCCGCGCGTCCCGCATCATCCAGAAGGCCGCCTTGGGATGGGTGACCCAGGAGTGGAGCAGTCCGGCGTCCGTCGACGGGTCGACGGGACGGAAGGTGAAGGTCGTGGTCGTGGTCGTGGTCGTGCCGGTCATACCGCGAACTCCTGGAAGGCGATGGTCTTCTCCACCGGGTAGTACTCCGTGCCGAGCAGCTCACGGACGATGTACGCGTTGCGGTACGCGCCCATGCCCAGGTCGGGACTGGTGATGCTGTGCGTGTGGACGCCGGCGTTCTGGAGGAAGACCCCGCGGCCGGTGATGTCGATGGAGTAGTTCCGGGCGACGTCGAAGCGGCCGTGGCCGTCGAAGCGGAGCCGGCCCTGGACCGGGGCGAGGAAGGCCGGCGGGGTGTAGTGGTAGCCGGTGGCCAGGACCAGGCCCTCGCTGCGGATCTCGAAGTCCTTGTCCTGCTCGTCCTGGTGGAAGCCGAGGGTGTAGGTGCCGTCCTGGTACGCCGCCGTGCGCAGCGTGGAGTTGGTGAGCAGCCGGGTGGGGACCGGACGGTCGCCGCTCTCGACGTTCTTCTGGTACAGCAGGTCGAAGATCGCGTCGACGAGCTCCGAGTTGATGCCCTTGAACAGGCCCTTCTGCTGCTTCTCCAGCCGGTAGCGGGTCTCCTCGGGCAGCGCCCGGAAGTAGTCGACGTAGTCCGGGGAGGTCATCTCCAGGGTCAGTTTGGTGTACTCCAGCGGGAAGAACCGCGGGGAGCGGGTGACCCAGTTGAGCCGGTAGCCGTGGACGTCGATCCCGGCGAGCAGCTCGTGGTAGATCTCCGCCGCGCTCTGGCCGCTGCCGACGATGGTGATGGACTTCTTCTCCAGCAGCTCCGCCTTGCGGTGCATGTACTGGGAGGTGTGCAGGAAGTCGCCGCCCAGCCCCTGGCACGCCTGGGGCACGAAGGGGACCGTGCCGGTGCCGAGGACCAGGTGCCGGGCCCGGTAGGTGTCCCCGGCGCCGGTGCGGACGACGTACCGCTCGTCCTCGTACGTCACCTCGGTGACCGTGGTGCCGAAGCGGACGCTGCTCAGCTTGTTCGCGGCCCAGCGGCAGTAGTCGTCGTACTCGACCCGCAGCGGGTAGAAGTTCTCGCGGATGTAGAACGAGTACAGTCTGCCCTTCTCCTTCAGATAGTTCAGGAAGGAGTACGGCGAGGTCGGGTCGGCCAGGGTGACCAGGTCCGACATGAACGGGGTCTGGAGGTGGGCGCCGTCCAGGAACATGCCGGCGTGCCACTCGAAGTCGGGCTTGGACTCCAGGAAGACGCCGTCCAGTTCGGCGATCGGCTCGGTGAGGCAGGCGAGTCCGAGGTTGAAGGGGCCGAGCCCCACCCCCACGAAGTCGTAGGTCTTGCCGTGGGCTTCAGGACGCGCGGTCAAGGGACTCTCCCAGGTACTGCTCGGCGTGGCCGGCGATCAGATCGAGGACGGCGGCGATGTCGGCCGCCCGTGTCTCGGGGTTGAGCAGGGTGAACTTCAGGTAGTGGCGGCCGTCCACCTTGGTTCCCGCGACCACGGCGTCACCCGAGGCGAACAGGGCCTTGCGGGCGTGCAGGTTGGCGCGGTCGATCTCGGCGGGGTCGGTGACGGCGGCCGGGACGTAGCGGAAGACGAGGGTGGACAGGCTGGGCTCGACGACGACGTCGTAGCGGGGGTCGGCCGCGAGCAGCTCCCAGCCCTCCCGGGCCAGGTCGCACACCTCGTCGAAGAGCTGCCCGACGCCGTCGGCGCCCATCGTGCGCAGCGTCATCCACAGCTTGAGGGCGTCGAAACGGCGGGTGGTCTGGAGGGACTTGTCGACCTGGTTGGGAATGCGCTCCTGCACCATGCGGCGCGGGTTGAGGTACTCCGCGTGGTAGGTGGCGTGCCGCAGCGTGGCCGCGTCCCTGACCAGCACGGCGGAGGAACTGACCGGCTGGAAGAACGACTTGTGGTAGTCGACGGTGACGGAGTCGGCGCGCTCGATGCCCTCGATCCGGTCCCGGTACTTCAGGGAGGCGAGCAGCCCGCAGCCGTAGGCCGCGTCGACGTGCATCCACACGCCGTACTGGGCGCACAGCCCGGCGATCTCCGGGAGCGGGTCGATGGAGCCGAAGTCGGTGGTGCCGGCGGTGGCGACGACGGCCATGGGGACCAGGCCGTCCCGTGCGCAGCGCTCCAGCTCACGGGCGAGGGCGACCGTCTGCATGCGCTTGTCGTGGTCGACGGGGACGGTGACGACGGCGTCCGGCCCGAGTCCGAGCAGCGTCGCGGACTTCCTGACGCTGAAGTGGCCGGCCTCGGAGGCGAAGACGCGCAGTCGGCCGAGCGAGTGGCTCTTCGCCTCCTCCCGGGCCAGCAGCAGCGCCTGGAGGTTGGACTGGGTGCCGCCGGAGGTGAACACGCCGTCGGCGGCCGGGCCGAGACCGATGCGGGCGGCCGTCCAGTCGATGAGCTTGCGCTCGATGAGGGTGCCGCCGGCCGACTGGTCCCAGGTGTCCAGCGAGGAGTTGACCGCGGAGAGCACGGCTTCGCCGAGCACCGCCGGGATGACGACCGGGCAGTTGAGGTGGGCGAGGTAGCGGGGGTGGTGGAAGTAGACCGCGTCCCGGAGGTAGACGTCCTCCAGCTCGTCCAGGACGGCGGCGGTGTCGCCCAGCGGGCGGTCGAGGTCGATCGCGTCGATGGTGGGGGAGAGGGCGTCCACGGTGACGCCGGTGAACGGACGGTCGGTGGTGGCGAGTTTGGCCGCCACCCGCTCGACTCCTTCGGTCACGGAGCGGCGGTAGTGCTCCGCGGTGAGGCCATTGAGCAGGTGCGAGCGCATGTGGGGGTCCTCCGAGGGGACGGTCCGTGCGAGATCAACTTAGGTTAGCCTAACCTAACTTCTGGGGGGCGGGACATGCCGTGCCCCGTGACCGGTGTCACGGCACGTCAGTTCTGTTCCACGGCCCGGAGCTGTTCCTCCGTCATCCCCCGCCGCCAGTAGCCGACGAAGGTGACGCGCCGCCGGTCCACCCCGCGCTCGGCGACGAAGTGCCGCCGCAGCGCCTTCACCCGGCCCGACTCGCCGGCGATCCACACGTACGCCCGCTCCGCGTCCCGCAGGGGGGCGGCTCGTACGGCGTCGACGGTCATGGGGGACCCGTCGTGCCGTACGAGCCACGTGATCTCCGCGTCCGCCTCCGTGCGCACGTCCTGGATGTCACCGGCGTGCGGCACCTCCAGCCAGGCCCGGACCCGGGTGCCGGCGGGGAGGGCTTCGAGGATCGCGGTCGCGGCGGGTACGGCGGTCTCGTCGCCGCACAGCACGACGGGACCGGTGTCCCCGGGCGGACGGAACCGGATCGCCCGGTTGTCCGCGACGGCCGGGCCGAGCAGCAGCACCCGGTCACCGGCGGCGGCACGGGCGGCCCAGCGGGAGGCGGGGCCGGCGGGTGTGGCCGCGCCCGGTTCCACGCCGTGCAGGGCGAAGTCGACGTCGATCTCGTCGGGGTCGCGGCGCAGTGCCCGGAGCGTGTACGAACGCATCACCGCCCGCACGTCGTCCGGGAGTTCCCGCCACCCCTGCCACCAGCCCTCGCCCAGTTCCAGCGGCACGACGGGGTCGGTCTGCCCGGGATGCGGCAGGAAGAGCGACAGGGACTGGTCCCGCCCGTCCGAGTGGAAGGCGTGCAGATCGGCTCCGCCGAAAGTGACCCGGAGCAGGGACGGACCGAGCCGCCTCGTCCGTACGACCTGGAGGGAGAAGAAACGGAACGGGGCGGCTACGGCCGTCGTCATGTGTGGCTCCTGAGGGTGGGGTTCAGGGCTTTGTCGGGGGTGCTCGCGGGTCAGCCGACCTTCCTGGCCTTCTCCAGGGCCTCCGCCAGGTTCGTCAGCAGCGGCACGCACTTGTCGTAGGACAGGATCGGCTCGGGGGACCGGGCGATGACCTGGCCCGCCTTGACCGCGGGCAGCTTCTTCCAGGTGGCCTTGGTGATGTCGGCGGGCTGGATGGCCGAGGTGCGGTCGTCCATCATGATGATGTCGGCCTGGTACTTGTCGACGTTCTCCCAGCTCAGCGACTCGTACCAGCCGCCGCCCTGCTTCTTGGCACTCTCCGGCGGCTCCACGAAGTTCACGCCGAGGGCCTTGAAGTACTCCAGGTCGATGGAGAGGTTGGTGCCGGACACGTAGAACAGCTGGTCGCTGGCGCTGCCGGCCATCACCTTGATGCCGGGCTTGGCCTTCGCGGCGGCGCGCAGCCGGGCGGCGGCGTCCTCGAACCGCTTCTTGGCGTCGGTGACCCTGGCGGCCTTCATGTCCGCGCCGAGCGATGCGGCGAGGTCCCACATGCGCTGGAGCGGCTCGGTGAGCCGGCGGTCGTAGACGGAGATGCCGACGCTCGGGGCCAGCTGGGCGATCTTCTTCTTCGACTCCTCGGGGACGTACCAGAGGGTGCCGGCGCCGTCGAACATCGTGGAGACGAGCACGTCCGGGGCGAGGGAGGCGTACTTCTCGACGCTGAACTGGCCCCAGGTGTTGCCGAGGACCGTCACCTTGCTGATGTCCATGTCGCCGGCCTGGACGTCCGGCTTGCCGGCGGCGGTCCTCGTCGGGCCGAAGACGCCCTTCACCTGGATGCCGTAGTCGTACAGCGCGGCGCCCACACCGGTGAACGCGACGATGTTCGCGGGGACCTTGTCCAGCTTCACGGTGGTGCCGCGGTCGTCCTTGAAGGACCAGGGTCCGGACGTGCCGGCCTTCGCCTCCGTGCCGGAGCCGCCGTCTTCGCCCTTGTCGTCCCCGCAGGCGGCGAGCGCGGCACCGAGTCCGAGGGCGCCGCCGGCGGCGAGCAGGCCGCGGCGAGTGAGGTGGGTGGCACGGGCTTGGGGCATGGGTATGACTGCTTTCGAACGGGGCGAAGCGCCCGCCGGACAAGTTCGAAGGTAGGTTAGCCTAACCTCAGCTGATGTCCAGGGGGCGGGTCCCCGCCCGTTCGCCCGGTGCGCGCATTGTGGACAACCCCCGACGGAACGGGAGTTGGCGGTACGACGGACAGCCCGGGGTCCGCGCGCGGACGGCGGCGGGGGCACCGCGCGATGACACGGGACCGGCAGCCGGTGCTGCCGGTCCCGTGCGGGTGGGCGGGGCTCCGGGTCAGCCCACCAGGCCCAGTTCCCGGGCGATCAGCAACCGCTGGACCTCGCTCGTGCCCTCGCCGATCTCCAGGATCTTGGAGTCGCGCCACATACGGGCCACCGGGTACTCGTTCATGAAGCCGTAGCCGCCGTGGATCTGGGTCGCCTCGCGGGCGTTGTCGACGGCCACCGTGGAGGAGTAGAGCTTGGCCAGGGCCGCCTCCTTCTTGAAGGGCTCGCCGGCCACCAGCCGGCTGGCGGCGTCGCGCCAGGCGAGGCGGGCCGTGTGGGCCTTCATCTCCATGTCGGCGATCTTGAACTGGATCGCCTGGTTGGCGCCGATGGGCCTGCCGAAGGCGCGGCGTTCCTTGGCGTACTTCACCGACTCGTCCACGCAGCCCTGGGCCAGGCCCGTCGCCAGGGCCGCGATGGCGATGCGGCCCTCGTCCAGGATGCGCAGGAACTGGGCGTAGCCACGGCCCTGTTCGCCCAGGAGGTTGGCGGCGGGGACGCGGACGTCGGCGAACGACAGCTCGCGGGTGTCCGACGCGTTCCAGCCGACCTTCGAGTAGGGCGCCGCCACCGTGAAGCCCGGTGTGCCCGACGGGACGATGATCGCCGAGATCTCCGGCCGGCCGTCCGGCTTGCGGCCGGTGACGGCGGTGACGGTCACCAGCCCCGTGATGTCCGTGCCCGAGTTCGTGATGAAGCACTTCGTGCCGTTGATCACCCACTCGTCCGTGTCCGGGTCGAGCCGGGCCGTCGTACGGGTCGCCCCCGCGTCGCTGCCGCCGTCCGGCTCGGTCAGGCCGAACGCGCCCAGGACCTCACCCGAGCACAGCCGGGGCAGCCACCGGCGCTTCTGCTCCTCCGTGCCGAACAGGTGCAGCGGCATCGCGCCCAGCGAGACTCCCGCCTCCAGGGTGATGGCCACCGACGAGTCGACCCGGGCCAGCTCCTCCAGCGCGAGGCCGAGCGCCAGGTAGTCGCCGCCCATACCGCCGTACTCCTCCGGGAACGGCAGCCCGAACAGGCCCATGCGGCCCATCTCCCGCACGATCTCGTACGGGAACTCGTGCCGCTCGTAGAAGTCGCCGATCTTCGGCGCCACGACGTCGTGCGCGAACTCCTCCACCGTACGGCGGAGGTCCTCCAGCTCGGGGCTGAGACGGTGGTCCATGCTGATCACTGGTCCTTGTGGGAGAGAGCGCGGACGGTACGGGACGGGCTGGGCCGGCCCAGCTGTTCGGCCATCCACACGCTCGTGGCGGTCAGACGGCCGAGGTCGACCCCCGTCGCGATGCCGAGGCCGTGCAGCATCCAGACGAGGTCCTCGGTGGCGAGGTTGCCGGTGGCGGACCTGGCGTACGGGCAGCCGCCGAGGCCGCCCGCGGAGGCGTCGACCGTGGTGACGCCGTGCTGGAGCGCCGCCAGTGTGTTGGCGAGCGCCTGGCCGTAGGTGTCGTGGAAGTGCACGCCGATCGTCTCCGTCGGCACGCCCCTGTCGTTGAGCAGCCCGAGCAGCTCGCGCACCTGGCCGGCCGTGGCCACACCGATCGTGTCGCCGAGACTCAGCTCGTCGCAGCCCATGTCCCGCAGGGCCGTGCACACCCGGGCCACCTGGTGCGCCGGCACCGCGCCCTCCCACGGGTCGCCGAAGCACATGGACACATAGCCGCGCACGTGCACGCCCTGGTCCTTGGCCTGCCGCACCACCGGCTCGAACACCGCCAGCGACTCGTCCAGCGTGCGGTTGAGGTTGGCCTTCGCGAAGGACTCGGTGGCGCTGGCGAACACGGCGACGCGCCCGGCGCCGAGGGCCAGCGCCCGGTCCAGGCCGCGCCGGTTGGGGACCAGCACCGGCAGGGCCACCCCGGGCAGGTCGCTCACCTGTGGGAACAGCTCCTCGGCGTCGGCCAGTTGGGGCACCCACTTGGGGTGCACGAAGCTCGTCGCCTCGATCGTCGTCAGACCCGCGCCGGCCAGCCGCCGGATGAACTCCGCCTTCACCGCCGTCGGCACGGCCGTCTTCTCGTTCTGCAGCCCGTCGCGCGCGCCGACCTCGTGGATCCGCACCCGCGCGGGCAGGCCCGGGACCGGTACGACCATGGGCAGACCGTCGGCGCTCATTCCGCCGCCTCCTTCGGGGCGATGACGGCCAGCACCTGGTCCATGGCGACCGTCGTACCGGGTGTCACGTCCAGCTCGGCGACCGTGCCGGCGTGCGGGGCGGAGATGACGTGCTCCATCTTCATCGCCTCCACCACCAGCAGGCTCTGCCCGGCGGTCACCTCGTCGCCGACGGCCACCTTGACCACCGTCACCGTGCCGGGCATGGGCGCGGTGAGCGAGTCGGCACCCGCGTGGGCCGCGCGGTTCAGGGACGCGGCCACCGGGTCGTGGTCGCGCACCTGCCAGGCGTCCCCGTCCCGGCCGATCCAGTCGCCGGCCCGGTGGAAGGTGTGCCGGACGCCGTCGAGGGTGACGGTCACGCGGTCACCGGTGACGGTGTGCGTGCCCCGGGGGGTGTACGTCACCGCCTCCTGCGCCCGCAGGTGGAAGGCCGGCGGCTTCGGGGTGCCGCCGAGCCGCCAGCCGCTCGGCACGGAGAAGGGGTCGGTCCAGCCCTCCGCGCGCGGCTTGAGCCGCTCCAGGCGTACGGCCGCCGCCGCCTCGTAGACCTCCTCGGGCACGTCCGTGGGGACCAGGTCGTCCACGACGCGCTCGACCAGGCCCGTGTCCAGCTCGCCCGCGACGACCGCCGGGTGCGCGAGCAGCCGGCGCAGGAACCCGGCGTTGGTCTGCACGCCCAGCGTGACCGTCTCCGCGAGCGCCGAGCGGAGCTTCCTGAGCGCCGTCGCGCGGTCGGGGCCGTACGCGATCACCTTGGACAGCATCGGGTCGTACAGGCTGCCCACCTCGGTGCCCTCGGTGAGCCCGGAGTCGGTGCGCACGCCGTCGCCCTGCGGTTCGCCCAGCAGCAGGACCGTGCCGCCGGAGGGCAGGAACCCGCGCGCGGGGTCCTCCGCGCAGATACGGGCCTCCACCGCGTGGCCGGTCAGCCGCAGGTCCTCCTGGGCGAACCCCAGCGGCTCCCCGGCGGCCACCCGCAGCTGCCACTCCACCAGGTCCAGCCCGGTGACGAGTTCGGTGACCGGGTGCTCCACCTGGAGGCGGGTGTTCATCTCCATGAAGTAGTACTGCGAGGGATCGCCGCCCGGGACGATGAACTCCACCGTCCCCGCGCCCCGGTACCCGCACGAGTGCGCCGCCTGCACGGCCGCCTCGCCCATCGCGGCCCGGGTCCGCTCGTCGAGGAGCACGCTCGGCGCCTCCTCGATGATCTTCTGGTGGCGCCGCTGGAGGGAGCACTCGCGCTCGCCCAGGTGGACCACGTTGCCGTGGCCGTCGGCGAGCACCTGGATCTCGATGTGCCGCGGCCGGTCGACCCACCGCTCCACCAGCAGGGTGTCGTCGCCGAAGGAGGCGCGGGCCTCGCGGCGGGCGGCGGCGATCTCCTCCTCCAGCACGGTCAGGTCCCGCACCAGCCGCATGCCCTTGCCGCCGCCGCCGGCGGACGGCTTGAGCAGCACGGGCGCGCCCAGCGCGCGGGCCGCCTCGGCGAGCTCGGGGTCCCGGCCGCCCGGCACCACCGGCACTCCGGCCGCCTGGACCGTCTCCTTGGCCCGGATCTTGTCGCCCATGAGCGCGATCGCGTCCGCCGGCGGGCCGATGAAGACCAGCCCCGCCTCCTCGCAGGCGCGCGCGAAGCCCGCGTTCTCCGCGAGGAAGCCGTAGCCGGGGTGGACGGCCTGGGCGCCGGTGCGGGCGGCGGCCTGAAGCAGCCGCTCCACCGACAGATAGCTCTCGGCGGCCGGCGCCGGACCGATCCGTACCGCCGTGTCGGCCTCCCGGACGTGCCGCGCGTCGGCGTCGGCGTCGGAGAAGACCGCCACCGAGCGTACGCCCAGCGAGCGGAGCGTACGGATGACGCGTACGGCGATCTCGCCCCGGTTGGCCACCAGCACTGTGTCGAACACGGTTCCCCTCCTCACATCCGGAAGACGCCGAACTGGGGGTCTCCCAGGGGCGCGTTGGCGCAGGCCGTCAGGGCGAGGCCCAGCACCTGACGGGTCTCCAGCGGGTCGATGACGCCGTCGTCCCAGAGCCGGGCGGTGGCGTAGTAGGCGTTGCCCTGGCGTTCGTACTGGGCGCGGACGGGCGCCTTGAACGCCTCCTCGTCCTCGGCGGACCACTGCTCCCCGCGCGCCTGAAGCTGGTCCCGCTTGACGGTCGCCAGCACGGACGCGGCCTGCTCGCCGCCCATGACGGAGATCTTGGCGTTGGGCCACATCCACAGGAAGCGGGGCGAGTAGGCCCGGCCGCACATCGAGTAGTTGCCCGCGCCGTACGAGCCGCCGACGACGACCGTCAGCTTCGGCACGCGGGTGCAGGCGACCGCGGTCACCATCTTGGCGCCGTGCTTGGCGATGCCGCCCGCCTCGTAGTCCTTGCCGACCATGAAACCGGAGATGTTCTGGAGGAACACCAGCGGAATGCCGCGCTGGTCGCACAGCTCGATGAAGTGGGCGCCCTTCTGGGCGGACTCGGAGAACAGGATGCCGTTGTTGGCGACGATCCCGACCGGGTGGCCGTGGATGCGCGCGAAGCCGGTGACCAGGGTCTGCCCGAACTCGCTCTTGAACTCCGCGAACCGGGAGCCGTCGACCACGCGCGCGATGATCTCGCGGACGTCGTAGGGGGTGCGGGAGTCGACGGGGACCGCGCCGTAGAGCCCGTAGGGGTCGGCCTTCGGCTCGGTGACGGGCACGACCTCCCAGGGCGGGGACTGCCGGGCCGGGAGCGTGGCGACGATGTTCCGGACGATCCTCAGGGCGTGCGCGTCGTCCTCGGCGAGGTGGTCGGTGACCCCGGAGACACGCGAGTGGACCTCGCCGCCGCCCAGCTCCTCCGCCGTGACGACCTCACCGGTGGCCGCCTTCACCAGCGGCGGGCCGCCCAGGAAGATCGTGCCCTGGCCGCGGACGATCACGGCCTCGTCGCTCATCGCCGGGACGTACGCCCCGCCGGCCGTGCAGGAGCCGAGCACGGCCGCGATCTGCGGGATGCCCGCGCCGGACATCCGGGCCTGGTTGTAGAAGATCCGCCCGAAGTGGTCCCGGTCCGGGAAGACCTCGTCCTGCATCGGCAGGAAGGCCCCGCCGGAGTCGACCAGGTAGACGCACGGCAGCCGGTTGTCCAGGGCCACCTCCTGCGCGCGCAGGTGCTTCTTCACCGTCATCGGGTAGTACGTGCCGCCCTTGACCGTGGCGTCGTTCGCGACGATCACGCACTCGCGGCCGCTGACCCGGCCGATCCCGGCGATCACTCCGGCCGCCGGGGCCTGCCCCTCGTACATCCCGTCGGCCGCGAGCGGGGCCAGCTCCAGGAAGGGCGAGCCCGGGTCGAGCAGCGTGTCCACCCTGTCCCTCGGCAGCAGCTTGCCGCGCGCGGTGTGCCGGGCGCGTGCCTTCTCGCCGCCGCCGAGGGCCGCCGCGGCCAGCTTGGCGCGCAGCTCCTCCACGAGGGCCAGATGCGCCTGTTCGTTGGCCCTCCAGGCCTCCGACGCGGGATCTGCCGCGCTGTGAAGCTCCGGTGCCTCCTGCATCCTGCGGTTCCCCTCACCGGTGATCGAACCTGTTAATGAGCGTTAACCATTGCCATCAGGTTAACGACCGCTAACCTCGCTGTCTAGAATTGTCTGCATGGCCACCAGAACCGACGCACCGACCCGCCGTGAGCAGATCCTCAAGGAGGCCGCCCGGCTGTTCGCCGAGCGCGGGTTCCACGGTGTCGGTGTCGACGAGATAGGCGCCGCGGTCGGCATCAGCGGCCCCGGCCTCTACCGGCACTTCCCGGGCAAGGACGCGATGCTCGCCGAACTGCTGGTCGGCATCAGCGGGCAGCTGCTCACCGGTGCCAGGCGCCGGCTGGCCGAGGCCGACGGGGTCCCCGCGACCCGCGTCCTCGACTCCCTGATCGAGGGCCACATCGACTTCGCCCTGGACGACCGCCCGCTGATCACCCTGCACGACCGCGAGCTGGACCGCCTGCGGGACAGCGACCGCAAGCTGGTGCGGCAGCTCCAGCGGCAGTACGTGGAGCTGTGGGTGGAGGTGGTCCGCGCGGTGTACCCGGGCCTGACCGAACCGGCCGCCCGCTCGGCCGTCCACTCGGTCTTCGGCCTGCTCAACTCCACGCCCCACCTGGGCCGCGCGGGGACCCTGCCGGGGCGCGGGGTGACGGCGGCGCTGCTGCACCGGATGGCGCGGGGGGCGTTCGAGGCGGCGGGGGAGGGGTGACGCGGGTCACGCGATCGTCATCCCCGAGGCTGTCCTCGACGAGGAAGGCCTCGCCGTCGACGCGGCCGAGGTGCCGGCCGCTGTCGAGATCGTCTTGCCGTCCGAGTTCCGCCGGTACGGCAAAGCCGGCGACTGACCGGGACGCGTGGCAAAGGTCACCCTGGACGCCTGAGCGTACTCGCCAGTACCTTGGCATCTGAGCAAGCGCTTAGACATGCCGATGTCAGGTACGTGGAGGTGGGCGGCGTGCGCCGTACGGTGTTCAACGAGGATCACGAGGCGTTCCGGGAGACCCTTCGCGCCTTCATCGAGGCCGAGGTCGTGCCGGTGTACGACGAGTGGTTCGCCGCCGGCCAGGCGCCGCGCGACTTCTACTACAAGCTCGGCGAGCTGGGCATCTTCGGCATCAGCGTGCCCGAGGAGTTCGGCGGCGCGGGCCTGGACACCCACAAGTTCGAGGCCGTCCTCTACGAGGAGACCGCCCGCGCCGGCGTCCAGTTCGGCGGCTCCGGCGTGCACGTGCTGCTCGCCCTGCCCTACATCAAGATGCTCGCCACCGACGAGCAGAAGAAGCGCTACCTGCCGAAGTTCGTCACCGGCGAGGAGATGTGGGCCATCGCGATGACCGAGCCGGGCACCGGCTCCGACCTCGCGGGCATGAAGACCACCGCCAGGCTCTCCGAGGACGGCACGCACTACGTCCTCAACGGCGCCAAGACCTTCATCACCGGCGGTGTGCACGCCGACAAGGTGATCGTCTGCGCCCGCACGGCCGCGCCCACCGCCGAGGACCGCCGCCACGGCATCTCCCTGTTCGCTGTGGACACCAAGTCCGAGGGCTACTCCATCGGCCGCAAGCTGGACAAGCTGGGCCTGCGCACCTCCGACACCGCCGAGCTGGCCTTCGTCGACGTCAAGGTCCCGGTCGAGGACCTGCTCGGCGAGGAGAACAAGGGCTTCTCCTACCTCGGCCACAACCTGGCCTCCGAGCGCTGGGGCATCGCCTTCGGCGCCTACGCCCAGGCCAAGGCCGCCGTCCGGTTCGCCAAGAGCTACGTGCAGGAGCGCACCGTCTTCGGCAAGCCGGTCGCCCACTTCCAGAACACCAAGTTCGAGCTGGCCGCCTGCCAGGCCGAGGTGGACGCCGCCGAGGCGGTCGCCGACCGCGCCCTGGAGGCCCTGGACGCCGGTGAGCTGACCCCCGCCGAGGCCGCCTCCGCGAAGCTGTTCTGCACCGAGGTCGCGCACCGCGTCATCGACCGCTGCCTCCAGCTGCACGGCGGCTACGGCTACATGAACGAGTACCCGATCGCCCGTCTGTACGCGGACAACCGGGTCAACCGCATCTACGGCGGCACCAGCGAGATCATGAAGACGATCATCGCCAAGGACATGGGTCTGTAAGGCCCCGGACACCGACACGCGATCACTGGCCGGTACAACAGCACACCATGAGCCAGGCACTCCAGGATCTCCTCGATCTGCTCGACCTGGAGCAGATCGAGGAGAACATCTTCCGCGGCCGCTCCCGCTCCGCCGTCGTCCCGCGCGTCTTCGGCGGGCAGGTGGCGGCGCAGGCGCTGGTCGCCGCCGGGCGGACGGTCCCCGCGGACCGGCCCGCCCACTCCCTGCACGCGTACTTCCTGCGCCCCGGCGACCCGGGCGCGCCCATCGTCTACACCGTGGACCGCATCCGTGACGGCCGGTCCTTCACCACCCGCCGGGTGGTCGCCGTCCAGCACGGCAAGCCGATCTTCCACCTGTCGGCGTCCTTCCAGGCGTACGAGGACGGGCTGGAGCACCAGGCGCCCATGCCCGCCGCGCCCGACCCGGCGACCCTGCCGACCTCCCAGGAGCGGCTGCGCGGCTACGGCCACCTCGCCCCCGACGTCGTGGAGCGGTTCCTCGAGGCGCGCGAGGCGATCGACCTCAGGTACGTGGACGAGCCGCCGTACGGGCGGTACGGCGAGCCGCGCGAGCCGCACTCGCAGGTGTGGTTCCGCACCAACGGCAAGCTCGGCGGCGCCGTCGACGAACCCCTGCTGCACGTCGTCCTCGCCACCTACGTCTCCGACATGACCCTGCTCGACTCGGTGCTGCTCGCGCACGGGCGCGGCGGCTGGGCCGTCGGGGACGTCGTCGGCGCCTCCCTGGACCACGCGATGTGGTTCCACCGCCCCTTCCGGGCGGACGAATGGCTGCTGTACGACCAGGAGTCGCCGTCCGCGCACGGCGGCCGGGGCCTCGGCCAGGCCCGCATCTACACCCAGGACGGGCGGCTCGCCATCTCGGTCATCCAGGAGGGTGTCGTCCGGGTGCCGAGACGATCGTGACGGGGGCGCTGTCCGCCTGCCGAGACGGCCGTGACCGGGGTGCTCTCCGAGATGACGCGTGACCCGTGTGGGACTAGGCTCTCTGAGTGAAAGGCCGCAGTGAACGGCATGCCCGGCAGACCCCTGTGTGAGGTGCCCGGCGCGTTTCGGTTCCAACTGGCTGCGGTGACATCTGAAGACCGCGCCGCATTCTTCCCCTTTCGCAGCGGCGACGGCCATCCACCTCGCGCTTCCTCAGGGAGCCGTGAGAGACGATGGAGATGGAAGGTATTCCCATGCGATCACAGCGCGTGAGGCGTCTTGTCGCGATTTCCGCCAGCGGCCTGCTGCTGGCCGGCGGAGCCGCGATCGGCACGGCCGGAACCGCCTCTGCCTCGACCCACAGCGACCACGGTTCCTACAGCTGGAACTGGGGCGACGATGACGACAACGGCTACGGCGGTGACCACGGCGGCGGCTATGGCGGCGGCTACGGCGGTGACCACGGCGGCGGCTATGGCGGTGACCACGGCGGCGGCTACGGCGGCGGTCACGGTGGCGGCTACGGTGGCGGCGGCCACGGCGGTGGCGGTCACGGTGGCGGCGGTCACGGTGGTGGCGGCCACGGCGGCGGCGGTGGCGGTCACGGCGGCGGTGGCGGCGGCCACGGCGGCGGTGGCGGCGGCCACGGCGGCGGAGGAGGTGGCGGCGGCCACTGAGCCGACCACGAACTGAAGACGTGCGGCCCCGTTCGCGGGGCCGCACCCCGTTCTGTGCCGGAGCGTCGGACCCCCGGCGTGCGGCCGTGTCAGGCCAGACCGGCCGCGGCGAGCAGGTACGCGGTCATCGGGTCGTAGTGACGCGGGCTCACCACATGGTCGTCCAGCGGGACGACGACCTGCACGGTGCCCTCGGACTCGGCGAGGAACAGCGCCGGGTCGTTGCAGTCGGCGTACCCCACGGAGTCGACCCCGTGCTGTCCCGCGTACCCGGCCCAGCCGTGGTCGGCGACCACCAGGTCCGGAAGCGGGCGCCCCTCCCGCTCAAGTCCCGTGAGAATGGCCCGCATCGGCTCACCGGAGTGCGTGTGCCACAGCGTCGCCCCGTGCTCCAGCACGGCCACGTCCGCGAACTGCATCACGTATCCCTCGTCCGTCTGGAGCCCGTCCGGGATGACGACGATCTCGCAGCCGGCGGCGCGCAACGCGGCCGCCGTGGCCCGGTGGACGTCCAGCAGCCCCCCGGGATGCCCGGTCGCGAACAGCACCCGCTGCCGGTCCTCGGCGGCCTTGCGTAGCCGCGCCGCCATGCGGTCGAGGGCGTCCACCGTCAGCTCGGGGTCGATGGTGTCCTGCCCGTACCGGTATTCCGGGTCGTCGTTGACGCCCACCCGCTCGGCCATCACCGCGAGCACGTCCTGCTCGTCCGTCCAGCGGTCGCCCAGTTCCAGGCCGAGCCAGTAGTTGCGGACACCGTTGGCGAGCTGACGGTAGTGGGAGAGGTTGTTCTCGCGGGGCGTGGCGACGTCCCCCGCGATACGCGTGCGCACCAGGTGGTCGACGAGCTGGGCGCGGCTGGGTGTCCCGGATATCGGCATGCCTCCCATTGTGGGGCAGTGCCCGGCGCGCGTCCTCGGCATACCGACCGCTGGGACGGGGGTCACGCACGGTCGCCGTCAGTCACGGCGCAGCGCGAACCACAGCTCCATGCGCACGTCCGGATCGTCCAGGTCGGCGGCCAACAGGGCGGCGCAGCGGGCGATCCGCTGCCGCACGGTGTTGCGGTGCACGCCGAGCGCCACCGCCGTACGGTCCCAATTGCCGTGCAGGGACAGCCAGGTGCGCAGGGTGTCGGCGAGCGCGGCCTGCCCCGCGAGGGGACCGAGCAGCGCACGGGCATGGGTCTCGGCGTCCGCACGCGGCACCAGGTCCGCCAGCGCCGGCCGGGCGGCGTGCCGGACCAGCGGAGTGCGGGTGGCGCGGGCCCGGGCGAGGGCGCGGGCGGCCTGGGTGTCGGCGGCCGGCCACTCCCGGGGCCCGGCCGCGGCACTCACGCCGAGCGTCCAGCCGGGCTGCGGTCCCGGTTCCCGCTCCGCCGGCACCAGCACCCGTACGACGTCGCGGGCGAGGTCGACCAGCGGCGAACCCAGGGCGGCGCCCAGCGCGGAGGCGGCGACCGCGTCGGGGGCCTGGGCCTCCGGCCGCGCGTGCACCACGAGCCACTGCCCGGTGCCGAGGAGCGGCGCCACCTCCTCGGGCGGGGCGCCTAGCAGCAGCCGGACGAGCGCGGAGGACCGGGCCGCCCCGGCGCCGCTGTGGTGCTCCCCGGTCAGCAGGGCCAGCAGGACGGCGGCGACCGAGGCGATGGTGTGATCACCCGGGTCGCGCCGGGGGGCGGCCACCCCCAGCACGAACCCCTCCCCGGCGCCGAGGGCGTAGACGGCGAGGTGGGTGGTGCCGTGGGTGTCGGTGGCGGAGGCGGGGTGCGGGCGGGGGGCCGGCGTGCCGGGTGCGCTCGGGGCGCCCGGTGCGGAAGGGGCCGGGTGCGGTCGGCCGCGGGGCACGGCCGGATGCCTGACCACGCCCGCCAGCTCCGCCAGCGCCGTCCGCGCGCCCTCCGGTGTCTCCCGGCCGGCCCCCGCGATCTCCGTGCCGTCGGGCCCGTAGAGCACCGCCCGGCCGCCCAGGCGCTGGGCCAGCTGGCGCAGCACCGAGGGGACCGGGTCCGGCCGGGAGGCGGCGGCCGCGAGACTCTGCTGGGCCTCGGTCACCCGGCGCAGCTCGGCCAGCCGGGCCTGCGCCATCAGCTGCCAGACCGCCCGGGCCACCCCGGAGAACGTGGTCTGCGGCGGGACCTCCAGCAGTGGCAGCCCGTACCGGTCGCAGGCGGCGACCAGGGCGCGCGGGACCGTGTCGTGCACGGGGGCCACCCCGAAGCCGAGGGCCGCGCCGCCCGCCGCCACGATCCGGGCCACGTAGTTGTCGAAGTAGGTCCCCGAGCCGGCCGCCTCCGGGATGTGCACCCCGGCCGTCAGCAGCAGCTCGCCGCCCAGCAGATAGGGGTACGGGTCGGCCATCTCCGAGGTGTGCGCCCAGTGGACCGCGATCCCCGGGTCCGTGGGTCCGGCGATCTGCCGCAGGGCGAGGTCGTCCCGGGCCAGCAGCGCCTGGAGTGTGACCGGCGGGGTCGGTGGGACCGCTGGGGCGAGCGTCTCCGGCATGGTGTGCGTTCCCTCCATCCCACCCCGTTCATATGGATGAAACGTACACTTCGCAGTCGCTTTCCGGCCACCTAGCCTCAAGGGGCACGGCAGCCGCGGGTACGGGCGGATGTCCCCGCGAGCCGCTGCCGGCACATCCCCGAAGAACCTGCACGACACGCCACCGGACAGTGCGCGAAGGAGGGCCCCATGGCCGTCGACTACACAGTGATCGTCGTCTATCTCGCCGGCATGCTCGCCATGGGCTGGTGGGGCATGCGCCGCGCCAGGTCCAAGAGCGAGTTCCTGGTGGCCGGCCGCCGCCTCGGGCCCGCCATGTACTCCGGCACGATGGCGGCGATCGTCCTCGGCGGCGCCTCCACCATCGGCGGCGTGGGCCTCGGCTACCAGTACGGCCTCTCCGGCGCCTGGATGGTCTTCACCATCGGCCTCGGCCTGCTCGCCCTCTCCGTCTTCTTCTCGGCCCGCATCGCCCGCCTGAAGGTGTACACGGTCTCCGAGATGCTGGACCTGCGCTACGGCGGCCGGGCCGGCGTGATCTCGGGCGTGGTCATGTGGGCGTACACCCTCATGCTCGCGGTGACCTCCACCATCGCCTACGCCACGATCTTCGACGTGCTCTTCGACATGAACCGCACGGTGGCGATCATCCTCGGCGGCTCCATCGTCGTCGCCTACTCGACGCTCGGCGGCATGTGGTCCATCACCCTGACCGACATGGTCCAGTTCGTCGTCAAGACCATCGGCGTGCTGCTCCTGCTGCTGCCGATCGCGGTCGTCAAGGCGGGCGGCTTCGCCGAGATGAAGGCCAAGCTGCCGACCGGCTACTTCGACCCGCTGGGCATCGGCGGCGAGACGATCTTCACCTACGTCCTGATCTACACGTTCGGCATGCTGATCGGCCAGGACATCTGGCAGCGCGTGTTCACCGCCCGCAGTGACCGGACCGCCAGGTGGGGCGGCACGGTGGCCGGAACCTACTGCCTGGCCTACGCCCTGGCCGGCGCGGTGATCGGCACGGCCGCCAAGGTGCTGTACCCGAAGCTGGGCAGCCCCGACGACGCCTTCGCCACCATCGTCAAGGACGAGCTCCCCGTCGGCGTGCGCGGACTGGTCCTGGCCGCGGCCCTCGCCGCCGTGATGTCGACGTCCTCCGGCGCCCTGATCGCCTGCGCCACGGTCGCCAACAACGACATCTGGTCCCGTCTGCGCGGGGTCGTGCGACGGGACGGCGAGGACCACGACGAGGTCAGGGGCAACCGCGCGTTCATCCTGGTCATGGGCGTGGCCGTGATCGGCACGGCGATCGCCCTGAACAACGTGGTCGAGGCGCTCACCGTGGCGTACAACCTCCTCGTCGGCGGCCTGCTCGTGCCCATCCTGGGCGGCCTGCTGTGGAAGCGCGGCACGGTCCAGGGCGCGCTGGCCTCCGTGATCGTCGGCGGCCTCGCGGTCATCGGCCTGATGGCCGGCTACGGCATCCTCGCCAACGAGCCCGTCTACTACGGCCTGCCGGCCTCCCTCGCCGCCTACGTCGCCGTCTCCCTGGCCACGAGGCCCACCGACGAGACCGTCCTCGCCACCTGGCGCGAGCGCCTCGCCGGACGTTCCCCCGAACTCCCGTCCGAACCGGTCCCGGCTCACCAGTAGAGTCGTAGAGAAAGCAGTACATGCGCGAAGAAGCGCAAGAAAGAAGGCATTTCACCATGAGCAGCAACGAGACGCCCCGCGGCCCCGTCGACTCCTCCCGCATCCCGCGGTACGCCGGCCCCGCGACCTTCGCCCGGCTGCCCCGCCTGGACGAGGTCGGCACCGCCGACGTCGCCGTCGTGGGCGTGCCGTTCGACTCCGGCGTCTCGTACCGGCCGGGCGCCCGCTTCGGCGGCAACGCCATCCGTGAGGCGTCCCGGCTGCTGCGCCCGTACAACCCGGCGCAGGACGCCTCCCCGTTCGCCCTCGCCCAGGTCGCGGACGGCGGCGACATCGCCGTGAACCCGTTCAACATCAACGAGGCCGTCGAGACCATCGAGGCCGCCGCCGACGACCTGCTCGGCACCGGCGCCCGTCTGATGACCCTCGGCGGCGACCACACCATCGCGCTGCCGCTGCTGCGCTCGGTGGCGAAGAAGCACGGCCCGGTCGCCCTGCTCCACTTCGACGCGCACCTGGACACCTGGGACACCTACTTCGGCGCCGAGTACACCCACGGCACCCCGTTCCGCCGCGCGGTCGAGGAGGGCATCCTCGACACCTCCGCCCTGTCCCACGTCGGCACCCGCGGCCCGCTGTACGGCAAGCAGGACCTGACGGACGACGAGAAGATGGGCTTCGGCATCGTGACCTCCGCCGACGTCTACCGCCGGGGCGCCGACGAGGTGGCCGACCAGCTGCGCCAGCGCATCGGCGATCGCCCGCTGTACATCTCCATCGACATCGACTGCCTGGACCCGGCGCACGCGCCCGGCACCGGAACCCCGGAGGCGGGCGGCATGACCTCCCGCGAGCTGCTGGAGATCCTGCGCGGCCTGGCGGGCTGCAACCTGGTGTCGGCGGATGTCGTCGAGGTCGCCCCGGCCTACGACCACGCCGAGATCACCTCGGTCGCCGCCTCCCACACGGCGTACGAACTGACCACGATCATGAGCCGCCAGATCGCGGCGGCCCGGAAGGACACGGAAGCGAAGTGACCCACGACCACGACCTGGTACTCCGCCCGACGCCGGCGCAGATCACCGCCGCCCTGAACCCTCCTTCGGGGCGCAACGGCGGAGACCTGGTCGTGGAGACGCTGGCCGGGCTGGGTGCGACGACCGTCTTCGGCCTCCCCGGCCAGCACGCCCTCGGCATGTTCGACGCGCTCCGCCGCTCCTCCCTGCGCTATGTGGGCCTGCGGGTGGAGAACAACGCGGGCTTCGCGGCGGACGCGTACGGCAGGATCACGGGCGAGGCGGCGCCGCTGCTGCTCTCGACGGGGCCGGGCGCGCTGACGTCCCTGGCCGCGCTCCAGGAGGCGGCTGCGGCCAGCGCGCCGGTGCTCGCCATCAGCAGCCAGATCCCGACGGCGGGACTGGGCGGCGGCCGGCACGGCTACCTCCACGAACTCCCGGACCAGGCGGCCTCGTTCCGGGGCGTGGTGAAGTCGGTCCACACGGTCCGCACCCCCTCCCAGATCCCCTCCGCGATCGCGGCGGCCTGGAAGTCGGCCCTGACGGCCCCGCACGGCCCGGTGTGGGTGGAGATCCCGCAGGACGTGCTGCTGGCCGAGACCTCGCTGCCCGTGGTGACGGCGATGGACGCGACCCCCGACGACCTGGTCCCGCGCCCCGAACTGACGGCGGTGGCGGCCGACCTGCTGTCCCGCGCCGCCCGTCCGGCGATCATCGCGGGCGGCGGGGTCGTCCGCGCGGACGCGTCGGGCAAGCTGCTCCAGCTGGCCGAGAAGCTCCGGGCGCCGGTCGTGACGACCTTCGGCGGCAAGGGCGCGTTCCCGTGGCACCACCCCCTGTCGTTGCAGTCCTGGCTGGAGGACCGGCACACGACGGACTTCCTGGAGGACGCGGACGTCCTGCTGGTGGTCGGCTCCGGCCTCGGTGAACTGTCGTCCAACTACCACACGTTCCAGCCCCGGGGCCGGGTGATCCAGATCGAGGCGGACCTCGGCAAACTGGAGTCCAACCACCCGGCGCTCGGCATCCACGCGGACGCCCGCCCGGCCCTCCAGGCGCTGCTGGAGACGGTGGAGGAGCGCACGGACGACTCCGCTGTCGAGCGGGTGCGGGACCTCCTGGCCCGTGTGTCCGAGCGCATCGCAGCCCAGGAACTCACCCTGGAGCAGGACGTGCTGGCCTCGGTCCGCCGCGCCCTGCCCGCCGACTCCCCGTCCTTCTGGGACATGACGATCCTGGCCTACTGGGCCTGGTCCGCGTTCGACGCGCAGGGCCCGAACACCATGCACTCGGCCCAGGGCGCGGGCGGCCTCGGCTACGGCTTCCCGGCGGCGCTGGGCGCGGCGGCGGCGGACCCGACACGCCCGGTGCTGGCGGTGTCCGGCGACGGCGGCGCCCTGTACTCCATCGCCGAACTGGCCACGGCCCGCCAGTACGACCTGAACGTCACCTGGCTGATCGTCGACGACGGTGGCTACGGCATCCTGCGCGAGTACATGACGGACGCCTTCGGCCAGGCGACGGCGACGGAACTGACCCGCCCGGACTACGTGGCCCTCGCGGAGTCCTTCGGCGTGCCGGGCGTCCGCACCACCCCGCAGACGCTGGAACAGGACCTGACGAAGGCACTCGGCACCCCGGGCCCGTCGGTGGTCGTGCTCCCGGCCGTGCTCAGGATGTTCGCGCCGACGCACCTGGGCGACTGACGCGCCGCACCGGTTGCGGCGGGGTCAGCAGCCGCCCGGGCCCACCCCGTCCATCCGGCCGCCGAAGTCGCCGAGGTAGCGGGAGCGCCAGTCGCCGTTGAACACGTCCCGCTTCTCCACCGGGCCCCAGTTGACGAAGCAGGCGCGGGTCGAGGCGACGAAGGAGCCCACGTGGTCGTGGAGGCTCGGCGGCAGGTCGCGGTAGCCGCTGCGGGCCGTCCACTCCCAGTACGAGCCGCCGAAGCCCTCACCGCTCCAGAGACAGACGGAGCCGTCGGGGCAGGAGGGCTGGGCGGCGCGGGCCGTGGCGGTCCCGGCGGGCACGAGTACGGCGGTCAGGGCGAGGGCGGCGGCCAGCGTCCAGACGCGGAGCTGCTGCTTCATGTGGCTCTCCAGGAAGGGGAGTCGGGATGCCCGGCGGTGCGCCGGGCATCGCCCAGGGTGGGGGCCGGCCGGCGGGACACGCCCGGCGGCAAGATCGCCTTCGCCGGTGTGAGGGAAGAAGTGGGACTAGTAGGACCGCGGAGACCCTCACCCTTCCCTATGGCATGGCCCTGCCCATTGTGAGCAACTCCTCATCTCCGAACGCGCGTACAACTATCGACCACCCCGGCGAGTCGAGTCATGCAGCGCACGGGTGCGCTCAACGGCGTTCAGGGGGACGCCCGTTCGACGTTCAAGGGGGAACCTTCCATGACTCACCGGATATCCGGCCGGGCCGGCGTGCTCGCGGCCGCGGTCAGTGCCGCGCTGCTCGTGCCGGCGGTCACCGCCGCCACCCCGGCCGCCGCGGCCACGCCCGCCGTGACCTGTACGTCCGCCAAGGCGGGCCTGGCCGCGAAGCTGAAGAAGGACATCACGGCCGCCCTCACCAACCGCAAGGGCACGGTCGCCATCGGCCTGTACGACCGCAGCACCAAGACCACCTGCACCCTGCGGGCCACCAGCGCCTACGACTCGGCCAGCACGGTCAAGGTCACCGTCCTCGCCACGCTGCTGTGGGACGCCAAGAAGCACAACCGGTACCTGACCAGTACCGAGCAGTCGCTCGCCAAGGCCATGATCACCCAGTCCGACAACAACGCGACCAGCAAGCTCTGGAAGCAGCTCGGCATGACGAAGATCAAGGGCTTCCTGGCCGCCGCCGGCATGACGAAGACCGTGCCGGGCGCGAACGGCTACTGGGGCCTGACCCAGGAGAACGTCAACGACGAGCAGAAGCTCCTCAAGCTCGTCACCGCCAAGAACAGCGTGCTGAGCGACAACTCCCGCGCCTACATCCTGAAGCTGATGGGCCAGGTCGTCTCCTCGCAGCGCTGGGGCACCCCGGCCGGTGCGCCGTCCTCCGTCTCCGTGCACGTGAAGAACGGCTGGCTGCAGCGCTCCACGCACGGCTGGCGGGTGCACAGCCTGGGCACCTTCAACGGCGCCGGCCGCGACTACATGATCACCGTGCTGACACAGGACAACAGCACCATGAGCTACGGCGTCACCACGATCCAGAACGTCGCCAAGGCGATCCACAAGGACCTGGTGCCGACCACCACCGGCGTCACCCGGTACACGCCGACCAGCCACCCGCGCGAGGCGTTCGTCGCCGTGCCGCCGCGGGGCTGACCCTTCACGAGGCGGTCTCGCGCACGGCACCGCCGGCTCCTACGGTGTGCGTCATGCGCCCGAGAACCTTACTCGCCACCCTCACCGCCGGCCTGGCGGCGGCCACCTGTCTGGCCGCCGCCGGGCCCGTGGCCGCCGGGCCCGCCGCGGACACCCCGGCGCGCCACGCCTGCTCGGCCACCGTGTCGATCGACCGCTTCTCCGACGCGCTCGACAAGACCACGTACGAGGGCACCTTCGTCGGCAACTTCTCCGCCCTCGCGGTCGACCGGGACGGCTCGCCGGCGGCCCTGGCCGACCGCTCGTCGCTGTTCCGCCTGGACCCCCGTACGCTCCAGCCGCGGGCGGTCGTCCGCCTCGCCGACGAGAAGGGCGCCGACCTCGACTCCGAGGGCCTCGTCATCGACCGGGACGGCACCCGGCTGATCTCCTCCGAGACCGAGCCGTCCGTCCGCCGCTACTCCCGCGACGGCACGATCCTCGAGCGCCTCCCGGTCCCGCCCGCCCTCCAGGTCGCCCCGGCCGGCCGCGCCACCGCCAACCAGACCTTCGAGGGCCTGACCCTGCTGCCCGGCGGCCACACCCTGCTGGCGTCCATGGAGTACGCGCTCGCCGGCGACTCCGCCGGCATCGTCCGCTTCCAGACGTGGACCCGCCACCACGGCCGCTTCACGCCCGGCGCCCAGTACGCCTACCGCACCGACACCGGCCTCGGCGTGCCCGAGGTCCAGGCGACCCCCGACGGCCGCCTCCTCGTCCTGGAGCGCGGCTTCACCGCCGGCGTCGGCAACACGGTCCGCCTCTACCTGGCCGACCCCCGCCACGCCACGGACACCAGCGGCACCGAGAACCTCACCGGTCAGCCGGAGGTCCGCCTGGTCGAGAAGACGCTCCTGGCGGACATCGCCGCCTGCCCCTCGCTCGGCGCCACGGCGAAGCAGCCCCAGCCCAACCCCCTCCTGGACAACATCGAGGGAATGACGGTCACGGGCCGCGACCGCGCCGGCCGCCTGACGGTGTTCCTGGTGAGCGACGACAACCAGAACGCGGCCCAGACGACCAGGTTCTACTACCTGCGGGTACGTGTCTGACCGCGGTCCGCGTTTTGTTACGGAGGGATGAAATCCGCATCGTCCGGCGTTGACGTCTTCTGGTAGAGCACGGCCGCAACCAGGAGGCACCGGCGTGGCAGCGCAACGGGGATGGACACGACGTCTGGCCGGGTACGCCTGGCGGTATCCGAAGGACGTCGTCCTCGCCCTCGGCTCCTCGCTCGCCGGCATGGCCGTGCTGGCCGCCGTCCCGCTGATCACCAAGGTGATCATCGACGACGTGATCGGCGCCCACACCCGCGCCATGGCCCCCTGGGCCGGCGCGCTCGTGGGCGCCGCCGTCCTCGTCTACGCGCTCACCTACATCCGCCGCTTCTACGGCGGCCGGCTCGCCCTCGACGTCCAGTACGACCTGCGGACCGAGATGTACGGCACGATCACCCGGCTGGACGGCCGCCGCCAGGACGAGCTGTCCACCGGGCAGGTCGTCGGCCGTGCCACCAGCGACCTCCAGCTGATCCAGGGCCTGCTCTTCATGCTCCCGATGACCATCGGGAACGTCGTGCTCTTCCTGCTCTCCCTGGTGATCATGGCGTGGCTGTCGCTGCCGCTGACCCTGGTCGCCCTGGCCGTCGCGCCCGCCCTCGGCTGGATCGCCAGACGCAGCCGCAGCAGGCTGCACCCGGCCACCTGGTACGCGCAGGCCCAGGCCGCCGCCGTGGCCGGTGTGGTGGACGGCGCGGTGAGCGGCGTCCGCGTGGTGAAGGGGTTCGGGCAGGAGGACCAGGAGACGGACAAGCTGCGCGAGGTCGGCCGCCGGCTGTTCGCGGGACGCCTGCGCACGGTCCGCCTGAACAGCAGGTACACCCCGGCACTCCAGGCCGTGCCCGCGCTCGGCCAGGTCGCCATGCTGGCCCTCGGCGGCTGGCTCGCCGTACACGGCCACATCACGCTCGGCACCTTCGTGGCCTTCTCCACCTACCTGGCCCAGCTCGTCGGCCCGGTCCGCATGCTCGCGATGTTCCTCACCGTCGCCCAGCAGGCCCGCGCCGGCACCGAGCGCGTCCTGGAGCTGATCGACACCGAGCCGACCCTCCGGGACGGCACCAAGACCCTCCCGCCCGACGCGCCCGCGACCGTCGAGTTCGACGACGTGTCCTTCGGCTACGACCGGGAGCGTCCCGTGCTGGAAGGGCTGAGCTTCGAGATCCGTCCCGGCGAGACCCTCGCCGTCGTCGGCTCCTCCGGCTCCGGCAAGTCCACCCTCTCCCTGCTCCTGCCGCGCTTCTACGACGTCACCCACGGCGCCGTCCTGATCGGCGGCCACGACGTCCGCGAGCTGACCCTGGACTCGCTGCGGGCCGCGATCGGACTGGTCCCGGAGGACTCGTTCCTCTTCTCCGACACGGTCCGCGAGAACATCGCCTACGGCCGCCCGGACGCGACCCGGGAGGAGATCGAGGCCGCCGCCCGCGCCGCGCAGGCGGACCGCTTCATCAGGGAGCTGCCCGACGGCTACGACACCAAGGTCGGCGAGCAGGGCCTCACCCTCTCCGGCGGTCAGCGCCAGCGCGTCGCCCTCGCCCGCGCCCTGCTCACCGACCCGCGCCTGCTGGTCCTGGACGACGCCACCTCGGCCGTGGACACCCGCGTCGAGCACGAGATCCACGAGGCGCTGAAGCACGTGATGGAGGGCCGTACGACCCTGCTCATCGCCCACCGCCGTTCCACCCTCAACCTCGCCGACCGCATCGCCGTGCTCGACGGCGGCCGGCTCGCCGACGTCGGCACCCACGAGGAGCTCCAGGAGCGCTCCGCCCTCTACCGCCGTCTGCTCACCGACCCGGACGAGCTCGGCGGGGTCTCCCCGGGCCGCGCCCTGCCCGCCGAGCGCCGCGAGGACACCTCCGTCCGCGACGAGCTGGAGGCCGAGTTCGACGCCGAGCGGGGCGTCACCCCGCGACTGTGGACGGGCGACCGCGAGCCCAAGGACCAGGCGCTGGCCGGCACCCCGGCCACCCCGGAGCTGCTCGCCCAGGTCGAGGCCCTGCCCCCGGCCACCGACACCCCGGACATCGACGAGTCCCGCGCCGTCCTGCCCGAGGACTCCTACGGCCTGCGCCGCCTGCTGCGCGGCTTCCGCCTGCCCCTGATCGCCAGCCTGCTGCTGGTCGCCGTCGACGCCGGCGCCGGCCTGCTGCTGCCGGTGCTGATCCGGCACGGCATCGACTCGGGCGTCACCAAGATGGCGATCGGCGCGGTCTGGTCGGCGGCGCTGCTCGGCCTGCTGACCGTGCTCGTCCAGTGGGCCGCGCAGACCGGCGAGACCCGGATGACCGGCCGCACCGGCGAGCGCGTGCTGTACACGCTGCGGCTGAAGATCTTCGCCCAGCTCCAGCGGCTCGGCCTGGACTACTACGAGCGCGAGCTGACCGGCCGGATCATGACCCGGATGACGACGGACGTCGACGCGCTGTCCACGTTCCTGCAGACCGGCCTGGTCACGGCGTTCGTCTCGGTCGTCACCTTCTTCGGGATCATGGTCGCGCTGCTGGTGCTCGACCTCCAGCTCGCGCTCGTCGTCTTCGCCACCCTGCCCCCGCTGTTCGTGGCCACCTTCTTCTTCCGCCGGGCGAGCGTGAAGGCGTACGAACTCGCCCGCGAGCGGGTGTCGACGGTGAACGCCGACCTCCAGGAGACCGTGGCCGGGCTGCGCATCGTGCAGGCCTTCCGGCGGGAGCGGGACGGCGGGCGGCGGTTCGCCGAGCGCAGTGACGCCTACCGCAGCGCCCGCGTCCGCGGCCAGCGGCTGATATCCGTCTACTTCCCGTTCGTGCAGCTGCTGTCCTCGGTGGCCGCGGCGGCCGTGCTGATCGCGGGTGCGGGCCGGGTGGAGGCGGCCACGCTGACCACCGGCGCCCTGGTGGCGTACCTGCTCTACATCGACCTGTTCTTCGCGCCCGTCCAGCAGCTCTCCCAGGTCTTCGACGGCTACCAGCAGGCCACGGTCTCGCTGGGCCGCATCCAGGAGCTGCTGCGCGAGCCGACGTCCACGCGGACCGCCGACGAACCCCTCGGCGTGCGGTCCCTGCGCGGAGAGATCGCCTTCGAGGGCGTGCGCTTCGCGTACGGCGACGAGGAGGAGGCGCTGTCCGGCATCGACCTGACGATCCCGGCCGGGCAGACGGTCGCGTTCGTCGGCGAGACGGGCGCGGGCAAGTCGACGCTGGTGAAGCTGGTGGCCCGGTTCTACGACCCGACACAGGGCCGGGTGACGGTCGACGGCACGGATCTGCGGGCCCTGGACCTCACGTCCTACCGCCACCGGCTCGGGGTCGTCCCGCAGGAGGCCTACCTCTTCCCGGGCACCGTCCGCGACGCCATCGCCTACGGCCGTCCCGACGCCACCGACGCCGAGGTGGAGGCCGCGGCCCGCGCGGTCGGCGCGCACGAGATGATCGCCACGCTGGAGGGCGGCTACCTGCACGAGGTGGCCGAGCGAGGCCGGAACCTCTCGGCGGGCCAGCGCCAGCTGATCGCCCTCGCCCGCGCGGAACTGGTCGACCCGGACATCCTGCTCCTGGACGAGGCCACGGCGGCCCTGGACCTGGCCACCGAGGCACAGGTCAACCAGGCCACCGACCGGCTGGCGGGCCGTCGTACGACCCTGGTGGTCGCCCACCGGCTGACCACCGCCGCCCGCGCGGACCGGGTGGTGGTGATGGACCACGGCCGGGTCGCGGAGGACGGCACCCACGAGGAGCTGCTGGCCCGCGGCGGCCGGTACGCCGAGCTGTGGCGGACCTTCGTCGGCCAGGCCGAGCCGGAGGAGCCGGTCGGCGCCTCCCGCTGACGCCTCCCGCCGGGTCGTCTCCCTGACGGTCGTGCAACCATCCGACACACCCGTGCGTCCGTACATCAGTACGGACACGCGGTGTGTGACCGGGACGGGGAGGACGACAGTGGACAGTGGTGCGATACGCCGGCACCCGCGCCGGCGGCTGGTGCTCGTCGCGGCCGTGCTGGCCGCGTCCGGGGTGCTCGGGCTGACGGCGACGGGGACCGCGCGGGCCGAGTCGGCGAGCGGCTGCGCCGGGCGCGAGGTGCGGACGCTCCCGTTCGCGTCCGGGATCACCCACGTCTACAAGCGCGACGGCTACGTCTGCGCCGTCACCGTCGCCAGACAGCCCGGGCCCGCCCGGACCATGTCGGTCAGCGTGCAGGCCCGCGGCAACCGGCCGGTCGTCGACAAGGGCCGCTACCGGCACCACGCCGGCCCGGTGACCGTGCACGCCGGCCACCGCTGCGTGTGGATCAAGGGCTCGGTGGGCAAGTACTCCGTCAGCTCGGGCTGGATCCTGTGCTGAGCGCGGCCCCGGGGCCCGGCTGATCCGGAGCGCTCAATTCCCTCTGGTGGGACGGCAGTTGCTGGGATAGCTTCCGGCGCACATCTGTCTCACAGGGGAGAGTGCGCATGCGCAAGGCGCTCAGATGGCTGCTGGCGCTCACGGTGTTCATGGGAACCCTGAGCGCGGCGGCCGGCGCGGCCACCGCCGCCGAGCCCGAGCCCACCGACATCAAGGACCGGCTCCTGTCGATACCCGGCATGAGCCTGATCCAGGAGAAGCCGTACCCCGGCTACCGCTACTTCGTGCTGAACTACACCCAGCCGGTCGACCACCGCCACCCCGGCCGGGGCACCTTCCAGCAGCGCATCACCGTGCTCCACAGGGACACCAGCCGCCCCACGGTCTTCTACACCAGCGGATACAACGTCTCCACGACCCCCTCGCGCCGCGAGCCCACCCAGATCGTGGACGGCAACCAGGTCTCCCTGGAGTACCGCTTCTTCACCCCGTCCCGCCCGGCCCCCGCCGACTGGTCCACGCTGGACATCTGGCAGGCGGCGAGCGACCAGCACCGCGTGTACGAGGCGCTCAAGCCCCTCTACTCCGCCAACTGGCTGGCCACCGGCGGCTCCAAGGGCGGCATGACCGCCACGTACTACGAGCGCTTCTACCCCCGTGACATGGACGGCGTGGTGGCCTACGTCGCCCCCAACGACGTCGTGAACAAGGAGGACTCGGCGTACGACCGGTTCTTCGAGCGGGTCGGCACCAAGGAGTGCCGGGACCGGCTGAACGCCGTCCAGCGCGAGGCGCTGGTGCGGCGCGGGCCGCTGGAGGAGAAGTACGCCGCGTACGCCGCCGAGAACGGCTACACCTTCACCACCGTCGGCAGCCTCGACAAGGCCTACGAGGCGGTCGTCCTCGACTACGTCTGGGGCTTCTGGCAGTACAGCCTGCTGAAGGACTGCGGCACCATTCCGGCGGACGCCGCGACCGCGACCGACGAGGAGATCTGGAACTCGATCGACACGATCTCCGGCTTCTCCGCCTACACCGACCAGGGCCTGGAGACGTACACCCCGTACTACTACCAGGCGGGCACGCAGCTGGGCGCCCCGACGATCCACTTCCCCCACATCGAGCGGAAGCTGATCCGCTACGGCTACCAGCCCCCGCGCAACTTCGTCCCCCGCTCCATCCCCATGCGCTTCCAGCCGGACGCCATGCGGGACGTGGACACGTGGGTGCGCCACCACGCCGCCCACATGCTCTTCGTCTACGGCCAGAACGACCCCTGGGGCTCGGAACGCTTCCGCCTCGGCGCGGGTGCCCGTGACGCGTACGTCCTCACGGCACCCGGCGCGAACCACGGCGCGAACGTGGCGGGTCTGAACCCCGACGAGAAGTCCCTGGCCACGGCCCGCATCCTGAAGTGGGCGGGCGCCTCACCGGCCACCGTGGCCGCGGCGAGGCCACTGGCCGGGTACGACGCGAAGCTGGACGTACGGGACACGGAGAGGGAACCGGCGTTGCGGCCGTAGCCCCGGCCGACTGCCGCGGGCGGCCCGCGGCCGGGTGCGGGATCGACCGCCTCGACAGACACCGGGGCCGCCCCGGAGGTACTTGCCTCAGGAGCCGGTCCGCTTCTCGATCCGTTCCAGGGCCTGCCCCAGGTACTGGGCGAAGCGCGGGTAGTTCTCGCTCATCGGGAAGTGGCCGATCTCCTTCATCTCGATGAACTCCGCCCCGCGGATGGCCTCTGCGGTACGGCGCCCGTCCTCGGGGGTGGTGAGGTAGTCGTACTCGCCGGTCAGCATGATCACGGGACACCGCTCGCCGTCGATGTCGTCCAGCCGGTCCCTCAGATCGTGGTCGACCGAGTAGAAGTACAGGTCGCCCTTGAACGCCTCCGATCCCTGGGTGTAGTAGAACCAGGTCGCCCAGCGGTCCTGCTCCGGGGACTGCGGTGCCATGAGGTCCCACACGCCGCTGGCGCACACCTGGGCGGCGTTGGCGTGGGGATGCTGCCACCAGTCGAGGTAGAAGCCGGGTGAGTAGTCCGCGCCCTCGACGGGGATCACCGCTTTGAACCGGTCCGGGTACCGCAGGGCGAGTTGCAGGGCCACGTTCCCCCCGAACGACGACCCCATGAAGATCGGGTCCTCCAGTTCGAGGGCGTCGCAGAAGGCGACGATGAAGGACGTGAAGTGGTCCGCGGTGAGCCGGTACTCCTCCTTCCACCACTCCTGGTTCCACGGCGGGTCCGACTTGCCGTGCCGGGCGAGGTCGTAGGCGATCACCCGGTAGCGGCCGGTGATCTCCTCGTCCTCGAGGAGGCCCCGCCACTGGTGGTTGTGGCAGCCCGCTGTGTGCTGGCACACCAGAGGCGTGCCCTGCCCGTTCTCCAGGTAGAACACCCTGTACTGCGCGTCCTCCACGTCGATGGTGACGTAGTGGCCGGTGACCGGAGAGATCCTGCCGCTGACCATGGCGGGCTCCTATGTCTCACGAGAGGATGGGGCGGGCCCGGCCTCGTCCGCCGGCCCGAGGGGGCCTGTGACGCGCAGCAGCTCCAGCTGCCGGGTCACGCAGCGCAGGTTCTGCATGAGCACGAGCAGGTCGCCCTCCAGGCGCATGCCCCGCCGGAACGTGGCCGCCCAGATGCCGTGGCACATCGGCGGAGGCGTCTCGCTGCAGAAGCCCTGCCATGTCTCCGCGTCCGCGCGGATAGCGAAGTCGTAGGCCGCCAACGGCTCGGGATCGGTGATCAGTTCGTCCACCTTTCCCTTGTGCATCCGCACGAGGAACCGGTGGGGGTCCATGTCCAGCAGGAAGCTGCACGAGTAGTACGTGCCGTGGGCCTGCAGTTCCGGATCGTCGTCGCTCAGCCGACGGAACTCCTCCGCCGCGTCGCTCGTCGTCGCTGATGTCATGAGGCACCTCGAGCGTGTCGTCGCTGCCGCGCCGGGACGTCGCACCGTCACGGTGAGCAGCCGATCGCCGGCCGGCGACCACTTCCCGGCCTCGCTCCTTCCAGCCTGGGCACCTCGTCGGCCGCCTGCAATCCGGGTGCGGGGCGGCGGCCGGTGCGGGTGGGTGATCAGCCCCCGCATCCCGGCGGGGCCGAGGTGGATGAGCTGGGAGGACCGCCCCGCGACCACGGTGTCGTGCCGGGTGGTGGGCATGACGTGGAAGACGTCCGCCCGCTCCGGCTCCGACCGCCGGCCCGGCCCGGCGGCTCCTTTCACGGTCGTCGGTCCGGTTGGCGGGCAGACGCGGACGCCGGTCGATCAGTGTCCGCCCGCGGCCGGTTGCCCAGGCCGGCCGCTTCCGACACACGGCCTCAGTAGGTCAGCCCATGGCCGATCGGGTACAGCACCCGCGTGGGGTCGTCCGCCCGCTGCACCGGCACCGGCAGCTTCCCGCGCGGTCTCACCCGGCCCGCGATCACCCGTGCGGCGGCGCGCAGTTCGACGTCCGTCCAGCAGTACGTGGCCAGGCAGGCGCGGACGGACGGGAGCTGTGCGACGTCGTACGGGTTGCGGACGGCCAGCGCGACCACCGGCGTGCCCGTGGCCAGCAGGCGGTCGACCAGCGTGCGCTGGGTGCTGGACGCCGTCACGTTGTAGGTGGCCACGATCACCGCGTCCGCGTCCCGCGCGGCGGTGACCGCCTGGTCGATGACCGCGGCGGAGGGCGACGTGCCGGTGGACAGGGCCGTGGCGGTGAAGCCCAGTTCGGTCAGGGCGGCGGCCAGGACGCCGGTGGGCGGGCCCGTGGTGCCGGAGGGGGAGGCGGGGTCGGCGCCGACGACCAGGAGCCTGCGCCGGGTGCGGCGGTCGAGGGGCAGGGTGGCGTCCTCGTTCACCAGCAGGGTGGTGGTGCGTTCGGCGATGCGGTCGGCGACGGCCAGGTGGGCCTTGGTGCCCACCGTGCGGTCGACGTCCGCCCGGTCGGCCCAGGGGCGGTCGAAGAGTCCGCGCCGGGCCTTCAGGCGCAGGATGCGCAGGATCGATTCGTCCAGGCGGGCCTCGGTCAGCTCGCCCTCTCGCACGGCCTTCAGCACCGCGTTCCAGGCGACGTCCAGCGACGGCGGGTTGAGCAGCTGGTCCACGCCGGCCTTCAGCGCGAGCACCGGCACCCGGTCGTCGCCGTACTTGGTGCGCACGCCCTGCATGCCGAGCGAGTCGGTGATCACCACACCGTCGTAGCCGAGTTCCCCGCGCAGGATGCCGGTCAGGATCGGGCGGGAGAGGGTCGCCGGGTCGCCGGAGTCGTCCAGCGCCGGGAACTGGATGTGCGCGGTCATGATCGAGTCGATGCCCGCCCGGATCGCGGCCCGGAAGGGTACGGCGTCCAGCTCCTCCCACAGTTCGCGGCTGTGGGTGATGACCGGGAAGCCGTAGTGGCTGTCGACGGCGGTGTCCCCGTGGCCCGGGAAGTGCTTGGCGGTCGCGGCGACCCCCGCGGCCTGGTAGCCCTTCACCTCGGCGGCGACCAGGGCGGCCACGGCCTGCGGGTCGGCGCCGAAGGAGCGGACGCCGATGACCGGGTTGGCCGGGTTGACGTTCACGTCGGCGTCGGGGGAGTAGTCCTGGTTGACGCCCATCGCGCGCAGTTCGGCACCGGAGATCCGGCCGAGGGCGCGGGCGTCGGAGCGGGAGCCGCCCGCGCCGATCGCCATGGCGCCGGGAAAGAGGGTGGCGGGCTTGCCGATCCGGCACACCGCGCCGTGCTCCTGGTCGGTGGCGATGAGCACCGGCAGACCGCGCGGCTGGTCCAGGGAGGCCCGCTGGATGCCGTTGGAGAGGTCGGCGATCTGGTGCGGGTCGCGGGTGTTGTGCGCCCAGGCGAAGTAGATGATGCCGCCGACCCGGTACTTGGCGATCAGCTCGGCGGCGGTGCGGACACCGATCTCCTGGAGGTTGGCGTCGACGTCCGCCTGGTCGGGGGCGGTGGCGGAGTGGCCGTAGACCCGCATCACGAAGAGCTGGCCGACCTTCTCCTCCAGCGTCATGCGGGAGATCAGGGCGCGCAGCCGAGCGTCGTCGGGGGTGGCGGCACGGGCGGTCGTCGGTACGGTCAGCGCGGCGGTGAGGCCCGCGGTCGCGGCGAGGACGGCGCGTCTGGACGGCCGTGCGGTGCGTCTGCCGGCACTCGCGGAGTTCTCCGTGCCGGCGTCGCTTCCCATGCCGGTGCCGCTTGACGTGCTGGTGTGGTGCACGTGCGCTCCTTCCCGAGGAGAACCGCTGAAGGAAACTTCCGAGGAGTCACCAATATCCGGGAAGTTTCTTTCCGTCAAGGGAATGCACAGTAACCACCAAGGGGCGGCCGACCGCGCACGCGCGGCGCGCGTCCGGGTGTTCCACCGGCTTCCGGGGGGGCTCGCTGGACCGGTGGAACACCCGCCGTGGAGGATCACCCGCATGACCACACGCGCGTACCTGATCCTGCACGGCTGGCAGAACCACCGCCCGCCGGAGCACTGGCAGCACTGGCTCGCCGACCGGCTCACCGCCCTCGGCCACCGGGTCGGCTACCCGCAACTGCCCGACGCCGACGACCCCGACCTGGACGTCTGGCTCGGCGAACTCGCCCGCCACCTGGAGGAACTGAACGGACCGGAGGAGCGGGTCGTGGTGGCCCACAGCCTGTCCGCCGTGCTCTGGCTGCACGCCGCCGCCCGGGGCATGAAGCAGCAGCGGTACGCGGACCGGGTGCTGCTCGTCTCCCCGCCGTCCGGTCCCGTCCTCGCCCGGTACCCGGAGGTGGCCGCCTTCGCCCCGCCCGCGCCCGGCTTCACGCTGCCCGGGCCGACGCGGCTGGTCGCGGGCGACGACGACCCCTACTGCCCCGGGGGCGCGGACACGGTCTTCGCCGAGCCGCTCGGGATCCCCGCCGACATCCTGCCCGGCGCCGCCCACCTCGACCTGGACGCCGGGTACGGTCCCTGGCCCGCGGTCCTGGACTGGTGCGTCGGCGGCACCACGCCGCTCACGGCACGTCCGGCACCGCGCTAGCCCCGTCCCGCAGTTCGGGTGTCGTCGTCGCGACCGCCGCCACCGCCAGCACGCACAGCAGGCCGCCGCTGATCAGGGCGGTCGTGCCCGACGTCCAGCCGGCGAGCAGACCGCCGCGCGCGTTGCCGAGGCTGGGACCCGCCTGCCCGACGATCTGCTCGGCCGCCGTGACCCGGCCGAGCAGCGCGTCCGGGGTGCGGGTCTGCACGATCGTGGAACGCGAGACCACGGCCGTGGCGTCGGCCGCGCCGGCCAGCGCGAGCAGGGCCAGGCCCAGCCAGGGGTCGCCGGCCAGGCCGAACAGCGCCAGGGCCGCGCCCCAGGTGGCGGACGCGCACAGCATCACCGGGCCGGGCCGGGCCAGCCGGGTCAGCGGGCCGGACAGCGCGGTCGCGGCGACCCCGCCCACCGCCAGCGCCGACAGGAACAGGCCGAGGGTGCGCGGATCGTCCCCGAACCGCTCGGCGTTCACCAGCGGGAACAGGCTCACCGGGAACGACAGCACGGTCGCGGCGAGGTCGGTGACCAGCGCGCCCCGCACCACCCGGTGCCCGGCCAGGAACCGCAGCCCGTCCAGCACCCCGTGCAGCCCGGCCCGCGACGGCTCGCCCTGCGGCGGCAGCGCGGGCAGCCCGCGGGCGCCGTAGAAGGCGAGGCCGAAGCTGAGGGCGTCCAGCAGGTAGCAGACGCCGATGCCGAACCAGCCCAGCAGCAGCCCGGCCAGGGCGGGGCCGATCAGCATCATCGACTGACCGGTCACCTGCTGGAGCGCCAGCCCGGCGGCCACCTGCTCCTTGGGCAGCAGCCGTGGCACGAACACCCCGGCGGCCGGGGCGCCCAGCGCGCCGAAGCCCGACTGCACGGCGACGAGCAGCAGGACGGCCGCCGGCGGCACGTGCCCGGTGAAGCCCTGCACGGCGAGCAGGAGCGAGCAGGCCGCCTGGCCGACGGTCGCCGCGAGGTAGACGCGGCGCCGGTCGGCCCGGTCCACCCACGCCCCGGCGAACAGCCCGAACACCACCAGCGGCAGCGCCTGGGCCAGCCCGACGGCCCCGGTCCACGCGGTGCTGCCGGTCTGGTCCCAGACCTGGTACATCACCGTCACCATGGTCATGAACCCGCCGAGCACGGACACGGTCCGGCCGATCAGCAGCCGCCGGAAGACGGGTGAGGTGCGCAGGGGGCGTACGTCGACGAGCGAGCGGGTGAGGCTCATGAGCGAAAGCGGGCGCACGGCCCCGGTGGCTGCATCACCGGGGGAGGGTAACCGCACGCCGACGCCCCGGCCAGCGAATTAGGCGGGAGGCGGCTGTCCGCGAAGGGGGCGGCGAGGGTCTAGGGCCTCTCGTCTGGATCATGCCGGGCTCGCGGGCCCTGGCACCGCGCCTCGCCGCGTTGTCGTCGGTTGCCATGGCTCCGCCATGGCGCCCTCCTCCGCCTTGCGACGCACGGCACCAGACCCCGCTCCCTGATCCGGCCTGATCCAAACGAAAGACCCTAGGCCGCTTCCCCCAGCGCCCTCAGCAGATGCTCGCGACCGCCGGCGAGCAGATCCGCGAGCGGCGCGGCCTCCTCGTACCAGCGCTTCTCGTACTCCCAGCACAGCCAGCCGTCCCAGTGGTTCCGGGACAGCACGTCCACGCACTCGCTCAGCGGCAGCACCCCGGCGCCGAGCGGCAACGGGGTGGTGTCCTCGGCCGAGGCGATGTCCTTGACCTGGACGTAGCCCAGGTGCGGGGCGAGGGCCGCGTACGTGTCCGACGGCTGCTCACCGCCCAGCCAGGTGTGCATCACGTCCCACAGCGCCCCCACCTGCCGGTGCCCGACCGGGCCGAGGATCCGGATCGCGTCGGCGCCGGTGGGGTGCGAGTCGTGGGTCTCCAGCAGGATCCGGACGCCCAGGGCGGCGGCGTCCTCGGCGGCGGTGCCGAGCCGCCGGGCGGCGATCGCGTCCGACTCCTCGCGGGGGCGGTCCGGGTCGGCCCCGGGCAGGACCCGGACGAACGGCGCGCCCAGGTCGTGGGCCAGCCCCAGGAGCTCCCTGATCTCCTCCAGCACGGGCGCGTCGTCGCCCGGGGCCGCGACGCGCGCGTACCCGGCGAGGCCCAGCACCTCGACCCCGGAATCCCGGAACAGGGCCGCGGTCTCGGCTCGTCGGGCGGGACTCAGGCCGGGGTGCACCGGTTCCTCGGGATGGGCGCGCAGTTCGACACCGTTGTAGCCGTGCGCGGTCGCGAGCGCGAGGACCTCCGGGACGGGCAGGCCGGGGACACCGAGAGTGGAGAACGCCAGCTTCATGCTCAGGGACCCTACCCGCCCCACCCGCCACACGACACGACCCACCGCACTCGGCCGACCGGGGGCCGGGGGAGGTGAGGGAGGGCGGCTGGGCGTGGCTCGCCTGAGGGCGGTGGCGGGGACCGTGTGCCGCTCGCTCACGGCGGGCCGTACACGTACCTGATCCCGGCTGAGGGAGCCACCGCGCCTGGCCGGCCGGTGCCCGGGAGGTCGTGCGCCTCGCCTGGCGCGAGCGGTGCGCGTACCCGGTCCCGGCCGGCAGGAACCGTCACCCGCGGCGCGGGCGACGCCGTCACTCGCCCGGTCCGCGCAGCGCCAGGCTCCAGTCCTGGCCGACCAGGTCCTTGCCGAAGGAACGGTGGGGCCGCTCGGCGACCAGGACGAACCCGTGCCGCTGGTAGAGGCGGCGGGCGCTGCCGAGCACGTCGTTGGTCCACAGCACCAGGTCCCGGTAGCCGGCCCCGCGGGCGAAGTCGATCACGGCCCGCACCAGCCGGTCGCCGACGCCGTGCCCGCGCGCGTCGGGCTCCACGAGCAGCAGCCGCAGCCGCGCGGTGCCGGGCGCGTCGTCCCGTACGCACATCACACAGCCCACGGGCCGCCCGGCCAGCTCCGCGATCCACACCCGCTCCAGACGCGGATCGTGATCCTCCGCGTAGTCGGCGACGATCCGGGCGACAAGCCCCTCGTACTCGGTGTTCCACCCGAACTCGGCCGCGTACAGCGCGCCGTTGCGCTGCACGATCCATCCCAGCTCCCCGGCCCGCGGCTCCCGCACCACCACGTCCGCGGCCCGCCTCCGCCCGCCCAGGATCTCCCGGATGGTCCGCATCGCCTCGGCCAGCCGGTCCCGGTCCGCCGGAGCGACACCGTCGAGCAGCGCCCGGACGGACTCCCGGGCCCGCTCGTCCAGCAGCGCGGCGGTCTCACGCCCGCGCGCGGTCGGCGTGATCCGGCGCCGCCGCGGGTCGTCCTGCGACGGCTCCCGCCGGATCAGCCCGTCCTCCTCGAAACGGTTCAGGATCCGGCTCAGGTACCCGGCGTCCAGCCCCAGCGAACCGCGCAGGTCGGCCGCGTCGAGATACGGCGCGTGCGCGAGTTCGTACAGCACACGGGCCTCGGTCAGGGTGTACGGGGCGTACAGGTGGCGCTCGTAGTCGAGGGCGCCGATCACACCCGTGTAGAACCGGTTGAAAGCGCGGACGTCCTGGACGGTCACGATCGCCCCCGGATGCTTGACCCAGTCAGAGATCCTGCCCCTCGAGCCTAGGACGCCCCCGCGCCCCCGTCCACGCCTACGACCGCCCGGCCGGCCGGTACACGTTCACCTGCGCCCCGGTCTTCGCGGTGGCCGACGACACCAGCTCCCAGCTGCGCAGCCCCCCGTCGGCCGGGAAGACCGACTTCCCGCCGCCGAGCAGCACGGGCATGACCACGAGCCGCAGCTCGTCCACGAGCCCCGCCGGGATCAGCGCCCGCACCAGCGTGGGGCTGCCCATCATCGCCAGGTCCCCGCCCTCGGCGGCCCGCAGCTCCCGTACCGTGTCCAGGGCCCGCGCCCCCGGGATCCGCACGGTGTTCTCCCAGCTCAGCTCGGACTCGCCGAGCGTGTCGGTCACGACGTACTTCCTCATGGAGTTCAGCCGGTCGGCGAACGGGTCCCCCGCCCGCTCCGGCCACGCGGCGGCCATCGTCAGATACGTCCGCCGCCCGTACAGCAGCGCCTCGGCCTTCTCCAGCCCCGCGGCGAAGGCCCCGCCCACCACCTCCGGATCGAAGAACGGGTGCGACCACCCACCGTGCGCGAACCCCCCGTCGGTGTCCTCCTCGGGCCCGCCCGGGGCCTGTACGACTCCGTCAAGGCTGATGAACTCGGTGACGACGACCCGCATGGTTCCGCTCCTCGGCATGTGTCCGTTGCTTACGACGGTGAAGACGCCCGGCACCCCGAAAACTCATCGGTGCCGCCGGTGGTGCCGGTGCTGTCCGGAAGCGGCGGACCGGCCGGCCGCCCCGGCACCCCGCACCCCCGGCCCCGGGCAGAACCCCGCAGGGGCCCCGCACCTCACTCCCGCGGAACCCCGGAGGACCCCCGCACCATCAGCTCCCCCCGCACCGGGGCGATCCCCCCGGGCGGCGGCTCCTCCCGCCCCATCGCGATGCGCCCGGCCCGCGCTCCCGCCTCCGCCAGCGGCAGCCGGACCGTCGTGAGGGACGGCACCGCGTCGATGCTGAACGGCAGGTCGTCGAAGCCGGCCACCGAGACGTCCTCGGGGATGCGCAGCCCGGACTCCCGCAGCGCGGCGCAGGCACCGAGGGCGACGGAGTCGTTCGCGGCCACGATCGCCGTCAACGAGGGGTCGCGGCGCAGCAGTTCCAGCGTGGCCTCGTGACCGGACCGGCGGTCGTAGCGGCCGTGGACGGTCCAGCGCGGGTCCTCCTCGACGCCCGCCGCCGCGAGCGCCGCGCGGTGGCCCTCCAGGCGGTGCCGGGTGGTCGTGCGTTCCCCGGGGCCGGCGATGTAGCCGAGCCGGCGGTGGCCGAGGCCGATGAGGTGGTCGGTCAGCGCGCGGGCGCCGCCCCGGTTGTCGAAGGTCAGCGCGACGGCCCCGGTGTCCGGCGCCGGCGGGCGCCCGCACAGCACCACTCGCGTCCCGGCGTCCGCCAGCTTCCGCAGCTTGGCCGCGACCGCGGCCGCGTGCGGCGCGTCCTCCACGGCGCCGCCGGTCAGCACGACGGCGGCGGCCCGCTGCCGCTGGAGCAGGGTCAGGTACGTCAGCTCGCGCTCGGGGGAACCGCCCGTGTTGCAGACGACCGCGAGGCGTTCGCCGCCCGCGCGCCCGCCCGGACCGCCGATCTCCGCCTGGATCGCGCTCGCCATGATCCCGAAGAACGGGTCGGCGATGTCGTTGACGAGGATGCCGACCAGGTCGGAGGTGGCGGCGGCGAGGGCGCTGGCGGGGCCGTTGAGGACGTAGTCCAGCTCGTCCACCGCGCGCAGCACCCGTTCGCGGGTGGACGCGGCGACCGGGTAGTTGCCGTTCAGCACGCGCGACACCGTCGCGGGGGAGACCTGGGCGCGGGCCGCCACGTCCGCCAGGGTCACCGTCATCTCGTCGTCCTCCGGTCACGCGTCGTCGGTACGCCCTCGTAGACAGCCGGGCACCCGTCCTGGTTCCGAGCAGACCTTAAGGCCACGACCCGTGGTTGTTCGACCCTTCGAACAACTCGGAGTGGACGCGGTCTTGTACAGACCGCGTCCAGAGGCTAGCTTTCCCCGTTTGGAAAGCGCTTGCTGCCCGATGGTCGAACTGCTTGCTCCACCGGCCCGCGAAGGGGACTCACGTGACACGCAAGACGGTGCGTATCGCCATGAACGGCGTGACCGGACGCATGGGTTACCGTCAGCACCTCGTCCGGTCGATCCTCGCCCTGCGCGACCAGGGCGGCCTCGGCCTCGGCGACGGCACCGTGCTCTGGCCCGAACCGATCCTGCTCGGCCGCCGCGAGCACGCCCTGCGGGAGATCGCCGAGCGGCACGGACTGGACCAGGTCTCCACCGACGTGGACGCCGTCCTCGCCGACCCGTCCGTCGACATCTACTTCGACTCCCAGGTCACCTCCGCCCGCGAGGAGGCCCTCACGAAGGCGATCACGGCCGGCAAGCACGTCTACACCGAGAAACCCACCGCCACCGGTCTCGCAGGCGCCCTCGCCCTCGCCCGCCTCGCCCACGACAAGGGCGTCAAGCACGGCGTCGTCCAGGACAAGATCTTCCTGCCGGGCCTGCTGAAGCTGAAGCGCCTCGTCGACAGCGGCTTCTTCGGCCGGATCCTCTCCGTGCGCGGGGAGTTCGGCTACTGGGTCTTCGAGGGCGACTGGCAGCCCGCCCAGCGCCCCTCCTGGAACTACCGCGCCGAGGACGGCGGTGGCATCGTCGTCGACATGTTCCCGCACTGGGAGTACGTCCTGCACGAACTGTTCGGCCGGGTCACCTCCGTGCAGGCCCTCGCCACCACCCACGTCCCCCGGCGCTGGGACGAGAACGGCAAGCCCTACGACGCCACCGCCGACGACGCCGCCTACGGCGTCTTCGAGCTGGAAGGCGGCGCCGTCGCCCAGATCAACTCCTCCTGGGCGGTCCGCGTCCACCGCGACGAACTGGTCGAGTTCCAGGTCGACGGCACCGAGGGATCGGCCGTCGCCGGCCTGCGCGGATGCCGTGTCCAGCACCGCAGCGCCACCCCCAGGCCGGTGTGGAACCCGGACGTCCCCGCCACCGACGCCTTCCGCGACCAGTGGCAGGAGGTGCCCGACAACGCCGAGTTCGACAACGGCTTCAAGGCCCAGTGGGAGCTGTTCCTCAAGCACGTCCACGCCGACGCCCCCTACCCCTGGGACCTGCTGGCCGGTGCCCGGGGCGTCCAGCTCGCCGAACTGGGCCTGAAGTCCTCCGCCGAGGGCCGCCGCATCGACGTACCGGAGATCTCCCTGTGACCCTCCGACTCCCCGCGGCCGACGGCACCCTGCACCCGTACGAGCCGCGCACCGCGCCCCTCTCCCTCGCCCCCGGCACTCCCTTGACCTCCCGCACGGTCCTCGCGGCGGCCCATGTCGTCGCCGACCCGTTCGCCGACGTCCCGCCCGGCGCGCCCGCCGCCGTCGACTGGGACGCCACCCTCGCCTTCCGCCGCCACCTGTGGTCCCACGGGCTCGGTGTCGCCGAGGCCATGGACACCGCCCAGCGGGGGATGGGCCTGGACTGGGCGGGCGCCGCCGAACTGATCCGGCGCAGCGCCGCCGAGGCGCGCTCGGCCGGCGGCCGCATCGCCTGCGGTGCCGGCACGGACCAGCTCACCGAGGGCACCCTCGCGCAGATCCGGGCCGCGTACGAGGAGCAGCTCGCGGTCGTGGAGGAGGCGGGCGCCCAGGCCGTCCTCATGGCCTCCCGGGCGCTGGCCGCGACGGCGCAGGGCCCCGAGGACTACCTGGAGGTCTACGGCCACCTCCTGCGCCAGTCCGCCGAACCGGTGATCCTGCACTGGCTCGGCCCGATGTTCGACCCGGCCCTGGAGGGCTACTGGGGCTCGTCCGACCCGGACGCCGCCACCGGGACCCTCCTGGAGGTGATCGCCGCCCACCCCGGCAAGGTCGACGGCGTCAAGGTCTCCCTGCTGGACGCCCGGCGCGAGGCCGCCCTCAGACGGCGGCTGCCGCAGGGCGTGCGCTGCTACACCGGCGACGACTTCCACTACCCGGAGCTGATCGCGGGCGACGACCGGGGCTTCAGCCACGCCCTGCTCGGCGTCTTCGACCCGCTGGGCCCGCTCGCGGCCGCGGCGGTACGGGTCCTGGACACGGGCGACGTCCAGGGCTTCCGTGAACTCCTCGACCCCACGGTGGAGTTGTCCCGCCACCTGTTCCAGCCGCCCACCCGCTTCTACAAGACGGGGGTGGTGTTCCTCGCCTGGCTCGCCGGCCACCAGAGCCACTTCGCCATGCTCGGTGGCCTCCAGTCGGCCCGCTCCCTGCCGCACTTCGCCCGCGCCTACGAACTCGCCGACGGCCTCGGCCTGTTCACTGACCCGAAGCTCGCCGAGGAACGGATGAAGATCCTTCTGTCGCTGTACGGGGTGGACCGGTGAACACGGCGGAACTCGCGCGTTTCTCCGTCAACCAGATGACGGTCAGGCAGCTGTCCCTCCCCGAACTGGCCGACGCCTGTGCCGCGCTGGGCGTCCCCGGTGTGGGCCTGTGGCGGGAGCCGGTGCGGCGGTACGGCGTGCGGGCCGCGGCCAAGCTGGTGCGGGACGCGGGCCTGACGGTGACGACCCTGTGCCGGGGCGGCTTCCTCACCGCCACCGACCCCGTCGAGCGGGCCGGGGCGCTGGGCGACAACCACGCGGCGATCGACGAGGCCGCCACCCTCGGCACCGACACCCTGGTCCTGGTCTCCGGCGGACTCCCCGCCGGCAGCAAGGACCTGCGCGGCGCCCGCGAGCGCATCGCCGACGCCCTGGCCGTCCTCGCCCCCTACGCGGCCGAACGCGGCGTACGTCTCGCCGTCGAGCCGCTGCACCCGATGTACGCGTCCGACCGCTGTGTGGTCTCCACCCTCGCCCAGGCCCTGGACCTCGCCGAACGCTTCCCCGCACACCAGGTCGGGGTGACCGTGGACACCTACCACGTCTGGTGGGACGACCAGGCGCCCGCGCAGATCGCCCGCGCGGGCGCGGCGGGCCGCATCCACGCCTTCCAGCTCGCCGACTGGACCACCCCCCTGCCCGAGGGCGTCCTCAACGGCCGCGGCCAGCTCGGCGACGGAGCGATCGACATGCGGGAGTGGAAGGGCCGGGTGGAGGCCGCCGGGTACTCCGGCCCCATCGAGGTCGAGCTGTTCAACGAGCGGCTGTGGGCGCGGGACGGGCGCGAGGTGCTGGCGGAGACGGCGGAGCGGTTCGTGGAGCACGTGATCCGCTAGCTCACCCGCGCGGAGGAATTCCAGAAGCGGGTGCAACCATTCCGTCGCCCGCCGTGTCGTACCTGTCGTCGGAACCACGGGGGACCCCGGGGGGGGAATCGGGTTCCGGCGAGGGAGGGGAAACACCGAGGGGGCGTCCCGGGCCTGCGGGCCGGGGACGCCCCCTCGAAACGTGCCGGACGGCCCGGTCGCCTTGCGATGCACGGCACCGGACCCCGCTCCCCGATACGGCCTGATCCGAACGAAAGACCCTAGAAGAACACCCCGCAGCGCAGCAGGACGTTCGCGTAAGGGCGGGCCTCACCGGTGCGGACGATCAGCCGGGCCCCGGCCGACAGTTCCTTCAGCCGCTCGTGCGGGACGAGGGACAGCTCCGGGAAACGGGTCCGCAGCAGCCCGGCCGCCGCCGGATTGGCCGCCTCCACCTCCTGCGCCGCCGTGGCGCCCTCCACCACCAGCTCGGCCAGCAGGCCGTCCAGCACCTCGGCGAAGGGCGGCACACCGGCACGGAAGGCCAGGTCCACCACCCGGGGCCCGTCGGGTATCGGCATGCCCGCGTCACAGACCAGCACCCCGTGCCCGTGGCCCAGCTCGGCCAGGGCACCCGAGAGATGACGGTTGAGGATCCCCGCCTTCTTCACAGGGCCTCGACCTCCTCCGCCGTCGGATACGACTCCTGCGCGCCCCGCCTGGTCACGGCCGCCGCGCCGACCCGGGCCGCGTAGGCCGCCGCGTCCGCCAGGCCCGCACCGGCCCCCAGCCTCCAGGCGAGGGCCGCGGTGAACGCGTCCCCGGCACCCGTGGTGTCCACCGCGTCCACCTTCACCGACGGCACCCGGGCCGTCCCCGAGCCGTCGGCCACCAGCGCCCCCTCCGCGCCCAGCGTCACCACCACCGAGCGGGGGCCCCTGGCCAGCAGCAGCCGGGCCCAGTCCTCGGGGTCGTCGCTCGTGCAGGCGTCCCCGAGGACCACCCGTGCCTCGTGCTCGTTCAGGATCAGCGGGTCGCACGCCGCCAGCACCTCCGCCGGCAGCTCACGCGGCGGGGACGGGTTCAGCACGAAGCGACTGCCCGGCGCCAGGTTCCGTACGACCTCCACGACCGTCTCCAGCGGGATCTCCAGCTGCGCCGACACCACCCGGGAGGCGCGCAGCACGCCCGCCGCCGCCCGGACGTCCGCCGGCAGCAGGCGGGAGTTGGCGCCCGGCGACACCACGATGCTGTTGTCACCGGACGGGTCGACGGTGATCAGCGCGACCCCCGTCGGGGCCCCGCCCACCAGCACGCCCACCGGGTCGACCCCGGCCGCGCGCAGGGAGTCGAGCAGCAGCCGGCCGTGGCCGTCGTCGCCGACCCGCGCCAGCAGGGCCGTGGCGGCACCGAGCCGGGCCGCCGCGACCGCCTGGTTGGCGCCCTTGCCGCCCGGGTGCACGGCCAGATCACCGCCGAGCACCGTCTCGCCGGCGGCCGGCCGCCGCTCGACGCCGATCACCAGGTCGGCGTTGGCCGATCCCACGACCAGAAGGTCGTAGTCGTACATCAGTTGACTCCCCTGAGAGATGACGCCGGGCGGGCGGCCCCGGAAGTGCCCGGGGCCGCCCGCCCGAGCCGCCTGTTGTCAGCCCGTGAAGCCGGCCACGTTGTCCTTCGTGACCACCTTCACCGGCACCTTCACCGTCGGGTCCACCTTGTCGCCCCTGACCGCCTTGAGGGCGTTGTCCACGGCGATCTTCCCCAGCTGCGAGGGCTGCTGGGCGACGGACGCGTACAGCGTGCCGTTCTTGACCGCGGTCAGGCCGTCCGGGGTGCCGTCGAAGCCGACCACCTGCACGGACCTGCCGGCCTTGGAGCCGAGCGCCTTGATCGCGCCCAGGGCCATCTCGTCGTTGGCGGCGATGACGCCCTGCACGTCCGGGTGGGCCTGGAGCAGGTTCGACATCACGTCGAGGCCCTTGGTGCGGTCGAAGTCCGCGGGCTGCTGCGCCAGCACCCGGATGCCCGGGTAGGCCTTGAGTCCCCGGGCGAATCCGGCCGCCCGCTCCCGGGCCGCCGACGTGCCCGCCTGGCCCTGGAGGATGACGATCCTGCCCTTGCCGCCCAGCTTCTCGGCGATCGTCTTCGCGGCCAGCTCACCACCGGCGACGTTGTCCGAGGCCACCAGCGCGTCCACGGAGGCGTGATTGACCCCGCGGTCCACGGCGATCACCGGGATCCTCGCCTTGTCGGCGGCCTTCACCGAGTTGCTCGCCGCGTCCGAGTCCACCGGGTTGACGATGATCGCGCCCAGGCTCGAACTGGTGAAGTTCTGGAGCTGGTTGGCCTGCTGCGAGGCGTCGTTCTGCGCGTCGGTGACGGTCAGGTCCACGCCCAGCTTCTTCGCCTCGGCCTGGGCACCCGACCGGATCTGCACGAAGAAGGGGTTGTTGAGCGTGGACAGGGACAGACCCATCTTCGGGGTGGTGGACGACGAGGAACCGCCGTGCAGGAAGGAGGTCGCGCCGACGATGGCGACGGTCACCACGGCGGCGAGCGCGTACGTCGCCGCCTGCTTGCCCTTCGGCCCGCCCGTGCCGGCGGCCACCGGGGTCGCGCCGGCCTTGCGGCGCACGGTGTCCAGCAGCACCGCCAGCGCGATCACGACACCGATCACGACCTGCTGCCAGAACGCGGACACCGACAGCAGGTTGAGGCCGTTGCGGAGCACCGCCAGGATCAGCGCGCCGATCAGCGTGCCGGACGCCTTGCCGGTGCCGCCCGCCAGCGAGGCGCCGCCGATGACGACCGCCGCGATGGCGTCCAGCTCGTAACCGTCGGCGGCCTGCGGCTGCGCCGAGGACAGCCGGGACGCGAGCACGATGCCCGCCGCCGCGGCGAACAGCCCGGACAGGGCGTAGATCGCGAGCTTCTGGCGCTGCACCCGGAGACCGGACAGCCGCGCGGCCTCCTCGTTGCCGCCGATCGCGTACATGGAGCGGCCGATGTACGTGCGTCCCAGCACGAACGCGGCGATCAGCCCCATCACCACCATGACCAGCACCGGCACCGGCAGCCAGCCGCCGAGGGTGTCCCCGAGGTGGGAGACCGAGTCCGGGAAGGCGATGGGCGAGCCCTGCGAGATCACCAGGGCCAGACCGCGGCCCACCGACAGCATGGCCAGCGTCGCGATGAACGGCGGCAGCTTGCCGTAGGCGATGAGGAAACCGTTCACCAGACCGGCGACGATGCCGGTGGCGACCGCCATCAGCACCGCCAGCACGACCGGCACCCCGTGGGAGGTGGCGCTCCAGGCCAGCACGGTCGCCGACAGCGCCGCCACCGAGCCGACCGACAGGTCGATGCCCGCCGAGACGATCACGAAGGTCACACCGAAGGCGAGGATCGCCGTCACGGCCGCCTGGACGCCGATGTTCAGCAGGTTGTCCGTCGTCAGGAAGTCGCCGGACAGCGCCGACAGGGCGATGACCAGGACGATCAGCGCGGTGAGCGCGCCGTTGTCGAGGAGCAGCCGGCGCAGGCCGCCCGGGGCGCCACTCGCGCCCGCCGGCCTCTTGAGCGTGTCAGTGGCCACGGGGGGCCTCCTTGTCGGTGGTGGGGGTGGAGCCGGCGGCGGAGTCCGGGCCGGCGGTCGGGGTGGAGACGGCGAGCGCCATGACGGCGTCCTGGGTGGCCTCGTCGGCCGGGAGTTCACCGGCGATCCGGCCCTGGGCCATCACCAGCACCCGGTCGCTCATGCCGAGCACCTCCGGCAGATCGCTGGAGATCATCAGCACGGCGGCACCGGCGGCCGTCAGCTCGTTGATCAGCTGGTAGATCTCGACCTTGGCGCCGACGTCGATACCGCGTGTCGGCTCGTCCAGGATCAGCACCTTGGTCTCGGCCAGCAGCCACTTGCCGATGACGACCTTCTGCTGGTTGCCGCCGGACAGGGTCCGCACGTGCTGCCCGAGGCCCGCCATGCGCACGCCCAGCTGCCCGGCGATCCGCTCGGCGGCCGAGTACTGCGCCTTGCGGTCCACCAGCCCGGCCCGGGTGGCCGACCGGAGGGTCACCAGCCCCAGGTTCTCCGCGACGGAGGCGTCCAGGACCAGCCCCTGGCCCTTGCGGTCCTCCGGCACCAGCCCGATGCCGGCCGCCATCGCCGCGTTCACGTCGTGCCGCTTGAGTTCGGCACCCGAGACCCGCACGACCCCGTGGTCGTACGGGTCGGCGCCGAACACCGCCCGGACGACCTCCGTACGGCCGGCCCCGACGAGCCCCGCGATACCGACGACCTCGCCGGCGTGCACCTCGAAGCTCACGTCGTGGAACACGCCGGCACGGCCGAGCCCCTCGACGGACAGCAGCGCGGCACCCTTCTCCGGCCGCTGCCGCGGGTACTGCTGCTCGATGGAGCGCCCCACCATCAGCCGTACGAGCTCGTCCTCGGGCGTCGAGGCGGGCACCTGCCCGACGCTCCGCCCGTCCCGGATGACGGTCACCCGGTCCCCCAGGGCGGCGATCTCCTCCAGGTGGTGGGTGATGAAGACGATCCCCACGCCGTCCTCGCGCAGCGACCGCACGATGGCGAAGAGCTTCTCCACCTCCTCCGAGGTGAGCACGGCGGTCGGCTCGTCCATGATGAGCACGCGCGCGTCCAGGCTGAGCGCCTTGGCGATCTCGACCATCTGAAGCCGCGCGATGCCGAGTTCCCGCACCCGCGCCCGTGGCGAGACGTCGACCCCGACACGCTCCAGCAGCGTCGCGGCCTCGGCCTCCATCCGCTTCCGGTCGATCATCCCCAGCCGGCGCGGCTGCCGCCCCAGGAAGATGTTCTCGGCGACGGTCAGATCGGGAACCAGGTTGAACTCCTGGTAGATGGTGGCGATCCCGAGGCGCTCGGAGTCCTGCGCACCGTGGATGCGCACCTCCTCACCGCCTACGAGGATCCGGCCGGCATCGGGGGTGTAGGCACCGGAGAGCATCTTGATGAGGGTGCTCTTGCCGGCGCCGTTCTCACCGAGCAGTACATGGACCTCGCCCCGGCGCAGGTCGAAGTCGACGCCGTCGAGCGCGACCACGCCGGGGAAGGTCTTGCGTATGCCCTCGATGCGCAGCAACTCGTCCGGGTTGCTCACGACGTGCTCCTTTGCACTGGGGAGGGGGACTGCGTGGGGGGTGCGGGGGTCTGGGAGGGCACGTGCGCCTCTCCGCAGGAGCGGCGTACGACGAGCCGCGCGGGCAGGGTGACGGAGCGCGGGGTGCGCCCCTCGATCCGGTCGACCAGGGCCCGTACGGCGGCTCGCCCCAGCTCACCGGTCGGCTGGGCGATGGCGGTGACCGGCGGATCGGTGTGCACGAACCACGGGATGTCGTCGAACGCGGCCAGCGCGATGTCGTCGGGCACCCGCAGCCCGCGCGCGCGTACGGCGTCCAGCGCGCCGAGCGCCATCAGGTTGTCGGCGGCGAAGACGACCTCGGGCGGCCGCGGGAGATCGAGGAACCCCTCGGTGACCCGCCGCCCGCTCTCGGCCTGGAAGTCGCCCTGCCCGGTGTAGGCGTCCGGGAGCGGGAGCCCGTACTCGGCGAGCGCGGCCCGGAACGCCTCCACGCGCTCACTGCCGGTGGTGGTGGCGGCGGGCCCGGCGATGATGGCGAGCCGGCGGTGTCCGAGCCGGTGGAGGTGGGCGACGAGATCCCGCACGGCCGCCTGTCCGTCGGCGCGCACGACCGGCACGTCCACGCCGGGGATCCACCGGTCGACGAACACCATGGGTGTCCCCGCCCGGGCGGCGTCCAGCATCAGGGGCGAACCGCCGTCGGTGGGGGAGACGAGCAGTCCGTCGATCCGCCGGTCGAGCAGGTTCCGTACGTGGTGGTCCTGGAGTTCGGGCCGCTCGTCGGCGTTCCCGATGATCACGCTGTAGCCGAGCGCGCGGGCCTCTTCCTCGACGGAACGGGCCAGCTCGGTGAAGTAGGGGTTCAGCACGTCGCTGATGACCAGTCCGAGCGTGTGGGTCTGGTCCGTCCGCAGGGACCGGGCGACGGCGTTGGGCCGGTACCCCAGGGCGTCCACGGCCTCCATCACCCGCGCCCGCGCGTCGGCGCTGACGGACGGATGCCCGTTCAGCACGCGCGACACGGTGGCCACGGACACACCCGCCGCAGCGGCCACGTCCTTGATGCTCGCCATCGCCGGCCCCACCTCCTCGTGGACTCGTGGAATCGATTACATCGATGCCGTAGGGAGGATTGGAATCGATTACACGGGCGGGAGACAAGGGGCGCCGGGTGGCCGAGACCCAATCGTGACCGGGGGTGGCCCGGCAGACCCGCCCCCGGGGCCGGACGGGCCGCCCGGCGCGGGACGGACGATCAGACCGGGAGGGTTCTCAGAATACAAACCACTCGGCCCACGAACTGGCCGCTGAAAAGCGAATGACACAAATGAAAAAACGCACTTCCAACGTTTCCTCTGCGCGATGTTCACTCATTTGCCGCGCATCTGGAGGAGAGGGGGCTGCGTTAGCTCGAATATGACGACAGCACGGTTCCATGGCTTGCCTCACCGCGACGCGAGGAAAGACAGTCTGTCTGCGAGTCGTGTGGCGACGGTGGCAAAGTATATTTATACACCTGGTGTTGCACGCTCGCTGGAGGCGCGTGGCACCTTGCGCGGGGACGGCGTACGCGTCGAGCCCCAGGCCACCGAATCGCTGCTCCGCGAGTTCCTCACGCTATTGGAAGCGGTGCAGGAGGAACTCAATCAACGGTGGACCGACCAGGCGAACTCTGACTGTCGCGCGGATCGCGTGTGACGGGGGCGGATCTCCATGAATCACGACTATGCGGGTTCCTCCTTCGCCCGGCGTGAACGGTATGCGGACACGCCCCCTTACACGGTGGGCACCGTCTGGCACGGCAGCCCCGTCGACGCCCTCGACGCAGAGGCTCTCCTGGTGCCCCCCGACTCGGGCTGGGACCCGGCCGAGGAACTCGCCTACCTCCTGCAGGAGGCCATCCCGGCCGAGCAGCCGGCCGTGGTCCCGCCCCCGCGCAACGAGCCGTCACCTCCCGTCGACTACGCCGACCCGATGGAGAACCTCGCCCGGATCACCGCGCAACTGCCGCCCATCCGCCGTCCCTCCGCCGGGCCCGGACACCGCAAGAGCCGGGTCCGAAGAATCCGCGTCAAATGGATGCAGACCAGCAGCTTCGTGATCGCCGCATTTGTTGCCGTCATCGTGGCGATGGTCAGCGTATTCGGCGGAATGGCGGCCTACGGGCCACTGCGCAACATCACGTCGGGCACGAGCGGCGAGATGTTCGCCTGGTGGCCCATTCTGGTGTACGGCCCCTGGATGGTGGCTTCCCTCTCCATCCTACGAAGCGCCCTGCACCAGCGCCGGGCCCTGCACTCGTGGTTCATCGTCCTGCTGTTCTCGTCCGTGGCCATGATGCTGTGCGTGGCCCAGGCCGACCGGACGATCACCGGAATCGCCGGCGCCGCCCTCCCCGCGTGCGCGTCCCTGGCGTGCTTCCAGCAACTGGTCCGTCAGATCACGTTGACGCTCCCCCCACGCCAGGACAAGCCCCGCCACCGCCGATGACCAAAGGCCCGGCGACTCCCCCGACAACCGACAGGCAGATCCGCTCCACCCGCGAGCTGCGAACCCCAGGCCCGCCCCCAGCGCCCGAAACCCTTCGCACCCGCTCCCTTCGCCCGGTACGGTCTCCGGCGTGTTCCCACCGCGCGGAGCCCGCCCGCTCCGCGCGGCCCTACCGGCCGATCCACGTCGAGAGCAGGTTGCGCCCATGGCATGTCGTATCAGTGAGCTCGTGCTCGGTTGCCGCGAACCCGAGGTGCTGGCGCGGTTCTGGTGCGAGGTCCTGGACTTCGTGGTGCTCGGGCGCGAAGAGGACGGCAGCATCGAGATCGGCCCACGAGAAGGCTTCGGCGGCGCGCAGCCGACACTCATCCTCAGCCGCAGGGACGAGCCGGAGCCGGGGAAGCCGCGGCTGCACATCGACGTCAACGCCACGGACCGCGATCAGGACGCCGAGCTGGAACGCCTGTTGAAGCTCGGGGCACGCCCGGCCGACATCGGTCAGACCGGCGACGAGCCCTGGCATGTTCTCGCCGACCCCGAGGGCAATGAGTTCTGCCTGCTCAAGGCCCGCCTCAACCCCCTCTGAGGGCAAACACAGGTGGGCCTCTGTCAGACCACCCCGGTACCGTCGGATCATGGCTCGACAGGCGGGGACCCAGACCGGTGAGCGGCGTCTTGCCGTGGTCGAAGGTGTGCTGGAGCGGATCACGTACGCCAACGAGGAGAACGGGTACACGGTCGCCCGGGTCGACACCGGCAGAGGCGCCGGGGACCTCCTCACGGTGGTCGGCGCGCTCCTCGGTGCCCAGGTCGGTGAATCCCTGCGGATGGAGGGCCGCTGGGGGTCGCACCCGCAGTACGGCAAGCAGTTCCACGTCGAGAACTACACGACCGTACTGCCGGCCACCGTCCAGGGCATCCGGCGCTATCTGGGGTCCGGCCTGGTCAAGGGCATCGGGCCGGTCTTCGCCGACCGCATCACCCAGCACTTCGGCGTCGACACCCTGAGGATCATCGAGGAGGAGCCCAAGCGCCTCGTCGAGGTCCCCGGACTCGGCCCCAAACGCACCAGGAAGATCGCCGACGCCTGGGAGGAACAGAAGGCGATCAAGGAGGTCATGCTCTTCCTGCAGACCGTCGAGGTGTCCACCTCCATCGCCGTGCGGATCTACAAGAAGTACGGTGACGCGTCGATCTCCGTCGTGAGGGAACGCCCCTACCAGCTCGCCGCCGACGTCTGGGGCATCGGTTTCCTCACCGCCGACAAGATCGCGCAGTCGGTCGGGATCCCGCACGACAGTCCCGAGCGCGTGAAGGCCGGCCTGCAGTACGCACTGTCGCAGTCCGCCGACCAGGGGCACTGCTTCCTGCCGGAGGAGCGGCTGATCGCCGATGCCGTGAAGCTGCTCCAGGTGGACACCGGACTGGTCATCGAGTGTCTGGGCGAGCTGGGCCGGGTGCCGGAGGACGGAGGCGATCCGGGGGTCGTCCGGGAGAAGGTGCCCGGACCCGACGGCGGCGGCGACGAGCCGGTCAGCGCCGTGTACCTCGTCCCCTTCCACCGCGCCGAACTCTCCCTCTCCGCCCAGCTGCTGCGGCTCCTGCGCACGGACGAGGACCGGATGCCCGGGTTCCGGGACGTCGACTGGGGCAAGGCGCTCGGGTGGCTGGGATCCCGCACCGGCGCCGACCTCGCGCCCGAGCAGGAGGCGGCCGTGAAGCTCGCGCTGACCGAGAAGGTCGCCGTCCTCACCGGCGGGCCCGGCTGCGGCAAGTCGTTCACCGTGCGCTCGATCGTGGAGCTGGCCCGGGCCCGGCGTGCCAAGGTGCTGCTCGCCGCCCCGACCGGCCGGGCCGCCAAGCGGCTGGCCGAGCTGACCGGAGCCGAGGCGTCCACCGTGCACCGGCTGCTGGAGCTGAAGCCCGGAGGGGACGCCGCCTACGACCGGGACCGGCCGCTCGACGCCGACCTGGTGGTCGTGGACGAGGCGTCCATGCTGGACCTGCTGCTCGCCAACAAGCTCGTGAAGGCCGTACCGCCGGGGGCCCATCTGCTCTTCGTGGGGGACGTGGACCAGCTGCCCAGCGTGGGCGCGGGGGAGGTCCTGCGCGATCTCCTCGCCGACGGCAGCCCCGTCCCGGCCGTCCGGCTCACCCGGGTCTTCCGGCAGGCCCAGCAGTCCGGTGTCGTCACCAACGCGCACCGCATCAACGCGGGGCAGCATCCGCTCACCGACGGGCTGAAGGACTTCTTCCTCTTCGTGGAGGACGACACGGAGGCCGCCGGCCGGCTCACCGTGGACGTGGCCGCGCGGCGGATCCCGGCCAGGTTCGGGCTGGACCCGCGCCGGGACGTGCAGGTGCTCGCGCCGATGCACCGGGGGCCGGCCGGTGCGGGCACGCTCAACGGGCTGCTCCAGCAGGCCATCACCCCCGGGCGGCCCGATCTCGCGGAGAAGCGGTTCGGTGGCCGGGTCTTCCGCGTCGGCGACAAGGTCACCCAGATTCGTAACAATTACGAGAAAGGGAAGAACGGTGTGTTCAACGGCACCGTGGGTGTCGTCACCTCGCTCGACCCGGTCGACCAGCGCCTGACCGTGCTGACGGACGAGGATGAGGAGGTTCCGTACGAGTTCGACGAACTGGACGAACTGGCCCACGCCTACGCGGTGACCATCCACCGTTCACAGGGCAGTGAATATCCCGCCGTGGTGATTCCCGTCACCACGGGAGCATGGATGATGCTCCAGCGGAACCTGCTCTACACGGCGGTCACCCGGGCCCGTCAGCTGGTCGTTCTCGTCGGTTCACGCAAGGCGATCGGGCAGGCGGTGCGCACGGTGTCGGCCGGGCGGCGCTGCACGGCCCTGGACTTCAGACTGGGGTCCCGGCCCCTCGGCGGCGGGTCCTGAAGTCACGGGCGGTGGCCCCGAAGTCACCGTGGCGGCACGGAATCCGGCCTCGCGGCCAAAATGATCGATCAAACGAGTCGTGAAGGTCACAGAGCACTTCCGGTTACCCCTCCGAGGGGGCAGGATGAGCAGGTTGACGGCACTGAGTGCCGCCAATAGGCCCAATGGTCGACCCCGAGTGCACTCTCCTGAGCCAAATGGGGGATGGTAGAGACAGTCAGGGCACCTCGAAGATGAGGCACTACGTCGGTGAGGGAAGACGTGAGCGACAACTCTGTAGTACTGCGGTACGGCGACGGCGAGTACACCTACCCGGTGGTCGACAGCACCGTCGGTGACAAGGGCTTCGACATCGGGAAGCTCCGCGCCCAGACCGGTCTGGTGACTCTGGACAGCGGTTACGGCAACACCGCCGCCTACAAATCCGCGATCACCTACCTCGACGGCGAGGCGGGCATCCTCCGCTACCGCGGCTACCCCATCGAGCAGCTGGCCGAGCGCTCCACCTTCCTTGAGGTGGCGTACCTGCTGATCAACGGCGAGCTGCCCACCGTCGACCAGCTGACGTCGTTCCAGAACGACATCACGCGGCACACGCTGCTGCACGAGGACGTCAAGAACTTCTACAGGGGCTTCCCGCGCGACGCGCACCCGATGGCCATGCTGTCGTCGGTCGTCTCGGCGCTGTCCACGTTCTACCAGGACAGCCACAACCCGTTCGACGAGACGCAGCGCGACCTCTCCACGATCCGGCTGCTCGCCAAGCTCCCGACGATCGCGGCCTACGCGTACAAGAAGTCGATCGGCCACCCGTTCGTCTACCCGCGCAACGACCTCGGTTACGTCGAGAACTTCCTGCGCATGACCTTCTCGGTGCCGGCGCAGGAGTTCGAGCTGGACCCGGTCGTCGTCGGGGCGCTGGACAAGCTGCTGATCCTGCACGCCGACCACGAGCAGAACTGTTCGACCTCCACGGTCCGCCTGGTCGGTTCCTCGCAGGCCAACATGTTCGCGTCGATCTCGGCGGGCATCAGCGCCCTGTGGGGCCCGCTGCACGGCGGTGCCAACCAGTCCGTGCTGGAGATGCTGGAGGGCATCCGCGACTCGGGCTCCGACGTCGACACCTTCATCCGCAAGGTGAAGAACAAGGAGGACGGCGTCCGCCTGATGGGCTTCGGCCACCGGGTCTACAAGAACTTCGACCCGCGCGCCAAGATCATCAAGGCCGCCGCGCACGACGTGCTCTCCGCGCTGGGCAAGGAGGACGAGCTCCTCGACATCGCCCTCAAGCTGGAGGAGCACGCGCTGTCCGACGACTACTTCGTCGAGCGCAAGCTGTACCCGAACGTGGACTTCTACACCGGCCTGATCTACCGCGCCATGGGCTTCCCGACCGAGATGTTCACGGTCCTGTTCGCCCTCGGCCGGCTGCCGGGCTGGATCGCCCAGTGGACCGAGATGATCAAGGAGCCGGGCTCCCGCATCGGCCGCCCGCGCCAGATCTACACGGGCGTGGTGGAGCGCGACTTCGTTCCGGTCGAGGAGCGCTGACACCTGCCGGTGAAGGGGCGCCGCTGTGGTGGCGTCCCCTTGCCGGCCTGGTGCCGGGGGCGGCTGTGGGCCGGTTGGTGGCCGGCCGTGCGGTTGTCCGCGCCCCTTGGTCCGCCTGACGGGCCGTGCCCGCCGAGAGGCCGTCGGCACGAAGTCGCCACAGCGCAAAAGCGGAAGGCGCCCTGAGACGCCGGTCCCCCCACGGGCCGACGACCAGGGCGCCTTCCCATGTCCCGGTGCGGATTCCCCCCACGGGATCCGGCCGGGCGCTGGAGAGGACAGCGCCTGAATCGCTGTCGGTGAGCAGAACGAGCACAACTCGGCCTGCTCCAGTGACGCGGTGCGATCTGCCGGGACAACGCACGCCGGAAGGGCCGCTCAAAGCTTCCCGGTGTACGTGCCCCGGCAACGCATCTCTGAGGAAGTCCCCCAAGACATCCCCAGATGCCAGTCAGCGCCCCCCAAGACGCTGGTCTGACACCGCCAACTTAGACCCTCGAACCCCTTCGAGGGTTACGTTCGCATCACTGTGATCTGCGTCTCTTGCATATGTCCTTTAGGTGCGCAAGAGCCCCGATACGGCGATCGGGGCTCAAGCGTAAGGATGATGCGCGAGCCTTGTGAAGAGCTTATGTGAGGCTCGCGCCGGACTCCAGGGGGACCGGGACATCCGCCCCGGCAATTGCCGCCGCCCTACCGGAAGGCCCGCAGCCGCAGGCTGTTGGTCACCACGAACACCGAGGAGAAGGCCATCGCCGCCCCCGCGATCATCGGGTTGAGCAGCCCCGCGGCGGCCAGCGGCAACGCGGCGACGTTGTAGCCGAAGGCCCACACCAGGTTGCCCTTGATGGTGGCCAGCGTCCGCCTCGACAGCCGGATCGCGTCCGCCGCCACCCGCAGGTCCCCGCGCACCAGCGTCAGGTCGCCGGCCTCGATCGCCGCGTCCGTGCCGGTGCCCATGGCCAGGGCCAGGTCCGCCGTGGCGAGCGCGGCGGCGTCGTTCACGCCGTCGCCGACCATGGCCACGGCCCGTCCCTCGCGCTGGAGCCGTCGTACGACGTCCACCTTGTCCTCGGGCAGCACCTCGGCGTGGACGTGCGCGGGGTCGATGCCGACCGTGCGCGCGACCGCCTCGGCGACGGTCCGGTTGTCCCCGGTGAGCAGCACCGGCGTCAGTCCCAGCGCCCGCAGCTCACGGATCGCCTCGGCGCTGGTCTCCTTGACCGCGTCGGCGACGGCGAGGACCCCGCGGGCCCGTCCGTCCCAGCCCGCCACGACGGCCGTACGACCCTCCTGCTCGGCCTCCCGGGCCGCGCGGGCCAACTCCTGCGGGAGGTCGTCGTAGAGGCGCCCCACGGCCACCTCACGGCCGTCCACACGCCCGCGCACGCCCCGGCCGGGCACGTTCTCGAAGTGTTCGACCGGCGGCAGCGCTCCCGCGCGTTCCTGGGCGCCGGCGGCTACGGCACGGGCCACGGGGTGCTCGGAGGCGTGCTCCAGGGCGCCCGCGAGCCGCAGCAGCTCCTTGTCGTCCTCGCCCTCGGCGACGTAGACCGCCTGGAGGCGCATCCGGCCGGTGGTGACCGTGCCGGTCTTGTCCAGGACGACCGTGTCCACGCGGCGGGTGGACTCCAGCACCTCGGGGCCCTTGATGAGGATGCCGAGCTGGGCTCCGCGCCCGGTGCCGACCATCAGCGCGGTCGGGGTGGCCAGGCCGAGGGCGCAGGGGCAGGCGATGATCAGCACGGCGACGGCGGCGGTGAACGCGGCCGCGGTGTCGCCGGTGACGCCCAGCCAGACGCCGAAGGTGCCGAGCGCGAGGAGGATGACCACGGGCACGAAGACGGCGGAGATCCGGTCGGCGAGCCGCTGCACCTCGGCCTTGCCGTTCTGCGCGTCCTCGACCAGCTTCGCCATCCGGGCGAGCTGGGTGTCCGCGCCGACCCGGGTGGCCTCCACGACCAGCCGGCCGCCCGCGTTGACCGTGGCGCCGGTGACCCGGTCGCCCGGGCCGACGTCCACCGGCACCGACTCGCCGGTCAGCATCGCGGCGTCCACCGCGGAGACGCCCTCCACGACCGTGCCGTCGGTGGCGATCTTCTCGCCGGGGCGGACGACGAACCGGTCGCCGACGGCCAGGGACGACACCGGTATCCGTACCTCGCGGCCCTCGCGCAGCACGGCCACGTCCTTGGCGCCCAGCTCCATCAGCGCCTTCAGGGCGGCGCCGGCGCGGCGCTTGGAGCGGGCCTCCAGATAGCGGCCGAGCAGGATCAGCGCGACGACTCCGGCGGCCACCTCGAGGTAGATCGTGGAGGCGCCGTCCATGCGGGAGACGGTGAGACGGAACTCGTCGTGCATGCCGGGCATGCCGGCGTCGCCGAAGAACAGGGCCCACAGCGACCAGCCGAACGCGGCCAGCGTGCCGACCGAGACGAGCGTGTCCATGGTGGCGGCGCCGTGCCGGAGGTTGGTCCAGGCGGCCCGGTGGAAGGGGGCGCCGCCCCAGACGACGACCGGCGCGGCGAGGGTGAGCGAGAGCCACTGCCAGTTGTCGAACTGGAGCGCCGGGATCATCGAGAGCAGGACCACGGGGGCGGCGAGCAGCACGGAGACGAGCAGGCGGTGGCGCAGGGCCCCCGGTTCGGCGTCCGGTGCGGGGGTGTCCGGTTCCGTCGCGGGCGCGGGCCGGGGCGGCGGCGGCTCCTCGGCGGTGTAGCCGGTCTTCTCCACGGTGGCGATCAGGTCGGCGACCCGGACGCCGTCGGCGAAGGCGACCTTGGCCTTCTCGGTGGCGAAGTTGACGGTGGCGCTGACGCCGTCCATCCGGTTGAGCTTCTTCTCCACCCGGGCGGCGCAGGAGGCACAGGTCATCCCGCCGATGAGCAGCTCGACCTCGGAGGTGGTGCCCGTGGCCGCGGCTGTGCGAGCGGCTTCTGCGGTGGTGCTGGTCATGTCCGGACTCCAGACATCGGACCGGACCGTACGGATCCAGTATGAGCTGGTCGGCACGGTCCGGGTCGGGGAACGGGAAGGTCTTCCTCAGGCCTGGCCGGCCAGCTCGAAACCGGCCTCGTCCACGGCGGCGCGCACGGCCTCCTCGTCCAGCGGGGCCTCGGAGACGACGGTCACCTCGCCGGTCGACGCGACGGCCTTCACCGAGCTGACGCCCGGGATCTGGGAGATCTCGCCGGACACGGAGCCCTCGCAGTGGCCACAGCTCATGCCGGTCACCTTGTAGACGGTGGTGACGGAGCCCGTGATGTCGGTCTGAGCGGTCATGTCGTTACTCCTCGTCGAGGTGTTCGGGGCCAGTGGGGTCCTTGGGGGGTTCCCCGGCGTGGCCATAGTATACCCCTAGGGGGTATGGAGCCAGCGTGACATCCCCTTCGCGCGGGAGGGGTCGCGGGCCCGGCCGGAGCAACTCGCGGGCGGCACGCCATAACTCCGCACGGGGCACGTCCGTTTTATGTGGGTGCGGGTAAGTGCCCGCGATGATGTCAGGAAGGCAGGAAACCAATGAGACGGACTACCCGAAACGGTGTGTTCGCCGTCGCCGCCGCGTCCGGCGCGATGGTCGTGGCGTTCCCGGTGTCCGCCGCCTTCGCGGCCGACGGGGCCGGTGCCGAGGCAACGGCGGCCGGCTCGCCCGGGGTGCTCTCCGGCAACAACGTCCAGATCCCGGTGCACGTGCCGGTGAACATCTGCGGCAACACCGTTGACGTAGTGGGGCTGCTCAATCCGGCCGCGGGGAACACCTGCGTGAACGGCGGCGTGGCGAAGGCCGCCGGTGCCGGGAAGAGCGGCACGGCGAAGACCGGCGCCGCCGGGACCGGTGGCGCGGCGAAAGCCGGCGGGGCGGGCGACACCGGCGCATCGGTCGCGTCCGGTGGGGCGTGGGCCCACGGCAGCACCGCGGACTCGCCGGGACTGCTGTCGGGCAACGGCCTGCAGCTTCCGGTGGACGTGCCGGTGAACGTCTCCGGGAACAGTGTCAACGTGGTCGGTGTGGGCAACCCCGTGTTCGGCAACCACTCGGTCAACGAATCCGGCGATCACTCCGTCCGGACCCCGCACACCGCTGTCCCGAAGCCGCGGGCTCACAAGCCTCCGGCTTCCGTCCCGTACCACCCCGCCCCGCGTCCCGTGGCGTCCTCGCTGGCCCACACCGGAGCGGACCTCACGGCTCCCGCCCTGGCGGGCGGCGTCGCGCTCATCGTCACGGGCGGCATTCTGTACCGCCGCTTCAGCGGGGCCCACGCCCGCTGAGGCGGCTCACGCGTCCGCCGGGTGTCCTTCGGTCGGACAGGCGCTGCGGGCCCACCGTGTCCTCCTCCGGGCCCGCAGCGCTGGACCGGCGACGCGTCGGTCCCGCACCGGCCCCGTCCCGCGGGACCGAGGGCCGCGTGTGCCCACGCGGCCCTCGCGAAGCATCCGCCGTCCCTGCTTCCGGCCCACCAGCCGGCGGGCCGCGCAGGCCGGGCGAGAACCGGCGCGTGACTCCGGATGCGCCGTGTCGTTGAAGGAGTGCGTTCCCTTCGGTCAGGGCCCCGGAAGTCAGGCGAAGAACTTCCGGGGCCCGTGACATGTTCCGACCGGTCCGGGAACCGCGGAACTCCGCCGCGTCATGCGGAGAGGCAGCCGGTGACCAGGTGCACACGGAGCCCGAAGGCGCATCCCCGTCCGGCGGCGGCATCGCATGGCAAAGGGCACGCACAGACCCCGAGACACGCCGCATGCGAGGGCATGGGCGTGGTCTCGACGGAAGGGTCCGTGCGTGCCCGCGGCCGAGCGCGGCGTCAGAACGCCTGGTTGTTGCAGCCCATGTCCGAACCGAGGTGGCTCTGCTGCGCGCCGGGGTTGCCTTCACCGTTCAGCAGGTTGCCCGCCAGGCCGGTGATCGCACCGATGCTGCCGATCACCTCGATGTTCATGTCGTGCGAGCGGCACTCGACGCCCTGCGTGATGTCGATGTCGTGGCCCGGCTCACCATGGGCGGAGGCGACGCCGCCGCCGAAGGAGCCGACACTGCCGAGGACGGCGCCCACGAGGACCGCCTTGTGAAACGTGCGCATGGGTTCTCCGTTGGTTGAGAGGACGCGATCTGCACCAGATCGGGTCGGGGTTTCGGTGAGGCTGTCAGCCGAGCCGGGGGAGCCCCAGCTGGCCGACGGGTGGCGCCGCGACCTGCCCGAGGCCGACCGGAGCCAGTTCCGGCACGCTCCCCGGCGTGATCTGCGGGTTGAGGAGCGGGTTGATCTGAGGGTTCACCTGCGGGTTCACCTGCGGGGCGACGTGGGCCGGAGGCTCCGGGGCGAACGTCTGGGGCACCGCCACCTGCGGGGCGACCTGCGGCATGACCTGAGGCATGACCTGGGGCACCACCTGCGCCCGCTGCGGGGGAGCGGCTTGGACCGGCTGCGGGGGAGCGGCCTGCTGCGGGTAAGGCGTGGTGGAAGCCTGTGCCGTTCCGAGCGACGTGGCCGAGGCCGTGGCGTAACCGGTCGGCTGCTGCGGCGCCGGCGGCGCGTACTGGGGTGCCGGCGCGGGCTGCGCGTACTGGGGAGGCGGGGCCTGCTGGGGTGCGGGTGCGGGCTGGGCGTACTGCGGTGCCGGCTGTGCGTACTGGGGAGGCGGGGCCTGCTGTGGGGCCGGCGCCGGCGGTGCGTACTGGGGTGCCGGCGCGGGCTGCGCGTACTGCGGCGGCGGGGCCTGCTGGGGTGCGGGTGCGGGCTGTGCGTACTGCGGTGCTGGCTGTGCGTACTGGGGAGGCGGGGCCTGCTGTGGGGCCGGCGCGGGCTGTGCGTACTGCGGTGGCGGGGCCTGGTACGCCGGATACTCGGGAGCCGGCGCCGGAGACGGACTGCCAGGCGCGACGAGCGTGTCGGCGTGGCCGACGCCGACGCCGATGGCGGACAGACCGCCGGCCGCCGCTACAACGAGCGCGGCCTTGTGAAGCTTGCGCATGAAACCCTCGGCCCTTCGATACCTGAAACATTGCATTCAGCGCGGTCGCGTGCGGCGGGTGCGGCATTCGCGCTGCACGGTCAGCCGGTGATGCTGATCAGCACGCGGACTTCGCGTCGGAGCCGACAGCGAATCCCCGCGTCCCTCTTCGGGCTGACGGCCGCTGCCCCTCTCCCCGTTGGAACGACGACTCCTCGCTGTGGTCACGGGCCTTGAGAGCCGTCACCCGTTTGCCCGCCGACGGGCGGCGCTTAGTGCCACGGGCCTTGGGTCAAACGGGTGACCCCCGAAGGGGTGCCGTATCTGAGCCCGCTCCCGACTCGTTCCTCAGACGCCGAGCGGGATGCTCCATCGCCGCCGCACCGAGGGCAGCAAGAACAGCGACAACTGGGCTGCCGTATCGGCATTTCACCAGGTTCCGTGCACAGGTCAATGAAGGGCCGAGGATTCCATGCGCAAGCTTCAGCACGTCGCGCTCGTCGTCGCAGCAGCCGGTGGTCTGTCCGCCGTCGGCGCCGGCCCCAGCTCCGCCGCCACTCCCGCCGCCTACAACGGGGCCGCGCCGCCACCCGTTTCGCAGCCGGACGCCCAGGCCGCCGCGGCCACCTCGTCCCAGGCGACCGCGCAGACGTACGGCTCACCGGCCCAGCGGCAGGCGCCCCCTCAGCGGGGCACCGAGATCGCCCCGCAGATCAACCCGCAGCTGAACCCGCAGATCAGTCCGCAAGTCACCCCGCAGGCCCCGCAGTCGCAACAGGGCGCCCCGGTACACCAGAACAACCTGTTCCGTCCGTACCAGGAGTGCAGCCCGCAGTCGTTGCTCGACGCGAACGTCCCGGTCGCCCTGCTCGCGGCGTCCGAGACGCGCGGCGTCGACTGCACGCAGGCCAACAGCCAGGCGAACTCCCTCGCCAGCGCGACCGCGATGCGGCAGTAGCGCTGCCCGTACGGCCTTTCGGGTCATTGCTGTTGCGAGCTTGCGAATTCGGCGCGTCGATGTCCGTTTTGGGATACTTCGTATTAGTCTCCCGTAACTGAGACGAGTCGATCGAACGCAGATCGCACTCACCCACATCCACTCGGAGATGACATGCGCAAGCTTCGCAACGTTGCCGTCCTGGTCGCCGCGCTCGGCACCATCGGACTCATGAGCGGCACCGCCCACGCGGGCGAGGGTGGCGGCAAGGGCGGTGACCACGGCGACAAGTTCAAGATCTCGCAGAGCTCGCAGTGCAAGTCGCACGACCTGAACCTCGACGTCCTCGGTGAGGTCGGTCTGCTCGACGGCGTCCTGGGCAACGCGCTGAACGGTGAGGGCAACCCGGGCGCCCAGGCCACCAACATCGGCTCGACGATGGGCTGCAACAACAGCGCCTTCTAAGAGCCTGTCCGGCGCGGCAGGCGCCGGACGATCAATGGTCCCGGCAACCGAGCGTCATGCAGGGTGCCGGGACCATCGACGTACCAGTCTTCACGAACGCATGAAAGCCGGTCTTTCGCAGATCGCGATCCACCCTCACTTCACGGGAGATGACATGCACAAGATCCGCATGGCTGCCGTCCTGGTCGCCGCAATCGGAAGCGTCGGGCTCCTGGGCACCGGCGCCGCCCACGCAGGCCAGGGCTGGGGCAAGGGCGGCGACAAGTTCGACGTCGAGCAGCGCAGCACCTGTAGGTCGCACGACCTGAACCTCGACATCCTCGGCGAGGTCGGCATCGGCAACGGCCTGGGCGGCAACCTGGCGAACGGCGAGGGCAACCCGGGAGCGCAGGCCACCCACCTCGGCTCGACGATGGGCTGCAACAACAGCTTCGGCGGTTAGTGGAGCGGACCTCGATTCCCGGTGCCCCGGCCATCGGCCGGGGTACCGGGAATCTGCTGTGTCCGGCGCGTGTGCGGCCGTAGGTGCGGACAACGTACGTCCGCGGAAACCGAAATGCCGGGCCGGGGTCGCTCCCGGCCCGGAACGCGCCGGCGTTCCTCAGAACTCGACGTGCGGCTTCTTGAAGCCCTTGGGCAGCTCCGCCCTGTTGGAGCAGTCGACCACCTGTCCGACGCTGGCGGACCCACCGCTCGTCAGTTCGTCCTCCGGGAACACCACGCGCGGCCGGTCGGCCGTCGAGCAGTTCTGCTCCTGATTGAGGGTGTGGTCGCCGTCCTTGTCGGTCCGGGTCTCGTTCTTGCGAACGCAGACGGTGCCCCCCTGCGCGGTGGTCTCGCAGCCACCTGGCCGCGCGTCCGCGTGCGCGTGTGCGCCGCCGACGCACACCAGGGCGAGACCGCCGACGAGCCCGGAGACGGTGGCGATCTTCTGCAGACTGAACATGTGTTGTTCTCCTTTACGACGGAGGCCCGGGCGCCTGTGCCGTTCACCGGCGTGCGCCCGGGCCCGAGAAGGTCGGAACAGGCCATCCCTGTGCCTGGTGCGTCGCGAACCGGACGCGTAGGCGGGACGGCGGCAGCCCGGACGCGCGCTTCGCCGCGCGTCCGGGCTGAGGTGGTGCTGGGGTGTCACTCGGCACACCGTCGAACGGATCGAGCCGGTGCAGGACCGGAACGTCGGGTTCGTGCGTTGTGCATCAGGCTTCCGGAGAAGGTCGATGCGCCCGTTGCCGTGGCGCCGAGACGACAGGCCCCGTTAGGTCCTCACTCGCCCTCGTGGTCGCCCTCGTGGTCGCCCTCGTGCTCCCCGTAGCCCTGCTCGGGCTCGGCGTACCTCTGCTCCTCCGGCTGGGCCTCCTGCTTGTCCTGCGGCTGCACGTAGTAGCCGCCACCGACGGCCACGGCGTTCGCCGACGAGTTGGCCACGGCGGTGACCTCGGGAGCCGAGTCGTCGCCGCCGTAGGCGAAGCCGACCCCGGCGCCGAGGGTGGACAGTCCCATAACCGCCGCCGCTACGATTGCAGCGCGCTGAAACGTACGCATGTTTGACCCTTTCTGACCCAGGCACGATGCCCGGCTTGACTACTCGCGGTGAGCTTATGCGCACGCAGAGTAGTAATTCAGGATCTACACTCCACATGTCGCGGTAGTCCCTCTTATGCCGTAGGGGCACCGTGAGGCGTCGGCCGGGAAGCGGCGGGTTCCGGGGTCAGCGCCACAGGGCGGGCGACTCCGGCCGGCCGTCGGTCTTCTCGGTCTCGGGCACTCCCCGTGTCGTGGGGTCGCAGGTCACCTCGGGTCCGAGCCGCGTCTGGCCGTTGCCCAGGGCGGCGGGCAGGGTCAGGGGTTCCACCTTCTGGCAGTTCTCCTGGTGGGGGATGTCACCGTCCTCGGGGACCTCGCCGGTGATCCGCTGGGTGCAGGTGAGGGTCCCCAGGAGGTCCCGCGTGCAGGTCCCCGGGCCGGTCCCGGCGTACGCCTGGGCGGCGCCGGCGACGGTCAGGGCGAGGCCCCCGAGCAGCCCCGAGACGGCCACGATCTTCTTCGTGCTGAACATGTGATGCGTTTTCCCTCTGTCAGGGTGCCCGGGTGGCCGGGCACCGTGGGCCCCGGGCACCGGCCGCGCCGGGTTCTGTCTTCGACGCTCGGATGGCTCCGGGCTCAGCCGGTGAAAGCGTTGTTGTACTGGCCGCAGGTGGTGTCCATGGTGTCGGCGAGACCGAGGACGGCGACCGGGATGTCGTTCTCGGACACCGTCTGCGGGCTGCACTCCTGGTAGGGGCGGTAGAGGTCGTTGACCTGCAGCCCTCCGCCGGAGGTGTCGGCAATGGCGGTGCCGGCGCCGATGGCCGACAGGCCGCCGGCCGCCACTGCTGCGAACACGACCTGCTGAAACTTGCGCATGGAACCCTCGGTTCTTTGCTTGTTCGTTGAGGCTAAGTTGCCTAGTGTGACCGTCCAGATACTAGCAGTAACAAACGGGTTGTTCCGTGCTGGACGGCTGTGTCCCGAGGGGGCGGGGACCCGGACGGCGACGTGTTCGCCAAATGCCCGAGCCGTAAGTGCGTTGGCGCTCGCGGTGAGACGCCATGCCGCGTGGGGCCGTACGGGCGGGACGCGGTGCGCGCGTCAACACGCGGAGGACGACGGGTGGTTGCGTCAGGAGAACACCGGCTCCGCGACGCGCAGGTCATCGCGTGCCGACGCGGAGGTGATCAGGTCCCGCAGCCCCTCGACATACCGTCGTACGTTCTCGTGGGCGACGTCGGTGTCCGGGTAACGGCAGGCGAGCCACAGTCCTTCGTGCAGCCGGTTGACCCAGACGCACACCTGGTCGCCGTAGGACACCCGGATCAGTCCGTACGCCTTCCTCTCGGTCCAGCGGGCCGAGCCGGGAGTGGGGCGGGCGTCCACGTACGACACGATCGAGTACATGTCGGGCGATGTGGGGCGGAAGTCCGCGCCGAGCAGGCGCAGTACGCGGGCCAGCGGGATGCGCGCGAGCGACCGGTTCGCCCGCAGCTCGGCGCGGACGGCGGTGAGCGCCTCGTCGAAGTCCCGTGTGGCAGGCACCTCGATCGGCGCGCCGCCGACGTACCAGCCCACGGAGTCCGACCATGCGCGCTTCAGCCGGGTGTGGAACGGGACGACCGTGCGGTAGTACGGGTGCCCACCGAGCTCGTGGACGATCAGGCTGGTCGCGGCCAGCAGGCCCACCAGGCTGCCGCCGTGGGGCCGGCAGCGCTTCTCGAAGGCGGCGGCCGCGTCCGCGTCGAGGAGCGGCTCGCACATCAGCTTCTGGGCGGGCAGTGCGGTGCCGGGTCGCAGACCGAGGTCGACGGGGAACTCCGGCAGCCTTCCGTCGCACCGGCTGATGAACGCCCGCCAGCGCGCGACGATCGCGTGGGTGTCGTCGATCCCGTCCGCGTTCGCACGCTCCTGCTCGCTGAAGTCCACGTAACTCCCCACAGCCGCAGCGGTGGTGGGCCGACCCGTGACGCCCGCTGTGTACAGTTCGTGGATCTCTTCCGGGATGCGCTGGAGGGAGTAGGCGTCGACATTGGTGTGGTCGAAGACCGCGTACACGCTGGTGGCGTCGTCACGGACGACGGCCGCGTAGATGAGGTTCGGCCAACCGAGCGCGTCCGCCGCGACGTCGAACCGGTCCTGCATGTACCGGACCAGCGCGTTCGCGTCGGTGAAGTCGCCGATCACCTCACGGTGCAGTGCCACGTCCTTCTCGGCGAGCGTGAACCGGCGCAGTTCGTCGCCGGCCCACCGGAAGCCGCTGCGCAGCGTCTCGTGCCGCACCGTCCAGTGACGCAACGCCCGTTCCAGCACGTCGAGGTCGGCCCGGCCCGGCAGGTCGAAGGCCGTGCCCAGCCACGTCGGTACGAACAGTCCGTCCGCGCGTACCGACCGTGCCGTCCTGACGTGTGACTCCTGGATGTACGCCGGCGGCCGCGGGTCCGTGGGCAGTGCAGACGCCGCCGTGATGGTCGCCGGGCTGAACGTCCACTCGACGAGCCGTCCGGGCCGGACCTCGCAGCGCTGGATGTCAGAAATTCGCACAGTGGCGTCTCCTTCGCAGAAGACACCAGCTTGATCAAGGGGGAGCCGTGCGCGAGCGGTGGCCGTTGTGTCGCGGGCTTTTCAGCGGGATGTGTGACGCCTCGAACGGCGAAGCGAGCCCTCTTCCCGGCGGGGACCGGCCCGCGACCGGTGTTCGCCGTCGGAACCGTGGTCCGCGACCGCGGTCGTGCGAACTCGCCGTCGGCATCGCGACTTTCAGCGGCGGTGGCCGGACGTCCTAGCCTTCGCACAGGTTCCCGGAAGGAGCGTGTATGCGAGCCGTGGTGTTCGAGGAGTTCGGAAAGCCGGCCGAGGTGCGGGAGGTGCCCGACCCGGAGCCCGCGGAGCACGGGGTGGTCGTCCGCGTCGAGGCCACCGGACTGTGCCGCAGCGACTGGCACGGCTGGATGGGGCACGACCCGGACATCACGCTGCCGCACGTGCCGGGGCACGAACTCGCCGGTGTGGTCGAGGCGGTGGGCGCGCGGGTGACCGGCCGGCGGCCCGGCGACCGGGTCACCGTGCCGTTCGTCTGCGCCTGCGGCGGCTGCCCGTCCTGCGCGGCGGGCGACCAGCAGGTGTGCGAGCGCCAGACCCAGCCCGGGTTCCACCACTGGGGCTCCTTCGCCGAGTACGTCGCGCTCGACCACGCCGACGTCAATCTCGTCGCGCTGCCGGACGACATGGCGTACGCCACCGCCGCCGCCCTCGGCTGCCGCTTCGCCACCGCGTTCCGGGCCGTGGTGCAGCAGGGCCGGGTGGCGGCGGGGGAGTGGGTCGCGGTGCACGGCTGCGGCGGGGTCGGTCTGTCGGCGGTGATGATCGCGGCGGCCTCGGGGGCCCGGGTGGTCGCGGTCGACGTGTCTCCCCGGGCGCTGGAGCTGGCGCGGACGTTCGGCGCCGCCGAGTGCCTGGACGCGACCGGCGTGTCCGACCCGGCCGCCGTCGTCCGGGAGCTGACCGGCGGCGGCGCGCACCTCTCCCTCGACGCCCTCGGCTCGCCGGCCACCTGCGCCGCCTCCGTGAACGGTCTGCGCCGCCGCGGCCGGCACGTCCAGGTCGGCCTGCTGCCCTCGCCCGACGGCACCACCCCGGTCCCGCTGGCCCGCGCGACAGCCCTGGAGCTGGAGCTCCTCGGCAGTCACGGCATGGCCGCCCACGCCTATCCCGGCATGCTGCACCTGGTGCGCGCCGGCGTGCTGCGCCCGGACCTCCTGGTGACCCGGAGGATCCCTCTCGACGCGGCTCCGGCGGCGCTCGCGGCGATGGACACGGCGCCGGGCGCGGGCGTCACGGTCATCGAGCCCTGGAGCTGAGAGCCCGGCGCCCCCGGCTTCACCGCTGCCCGGCACCGTGTCCGCGGGAGCGCCTCAGTCCTCTCTGCGGCCGCGGTTGCCGGGACGGGAGGCGACCCAGGCGCGGACGGTGTCGGCGTACCAGTAGGGCTTGCCGCCCTCGACGTGGTCGGGCGGGGGCAGCAGCCCGTGCTTGCGGTAGGACCGTACGGTGTCCGGCTGCACCCGGATGTGCGCCGCGATCTCCTTGTAGGACCAGAGCCTTCGGTCGGCCATGCGTTGCACCTCCCCGCGCGCACCACGGCGGCGACCGGGAAGGGCCACCGGGGGGACCGGGCGCTGCGCTGATCACAAACCTGCGCCTGGTGAACGACGCTGCGTGACCGACGGGGCCTCCCTGTCGACCGGGTGTGACCGAGAACCCGCGTGCACGTGACATGTGTGACAGGAGGGCGGTCTTTGTGACACGACGGCCACACAAGGCGCCCCGGTGACGCCGCCCCCGGACGGGGACTAGTCCGAATGTCTGGACAAAACATTGACATGGCTCGGCCTGCGGGACTAGAAAGCCGGGGAGAGCCATGACGAAGGGAAGCCGATGGCCTACGACCTGATCACCATGGGGCGGATCGGGGTGGACCTCTACCCGCTGCAGACCGGTGTCCCGCTCGCCCAGGTGTCGTCCTTCGGCAAGTTCCTCGGCGGGTCGGCGACGAACGTGGCGGTCGCCGCGGCCCGCCTCGGCCGGCGCACCGCCGTGATCACCCGCACCGGCGACGACCCGTTCGGCACCTACCTGCACGAGGCGCTGCGCGGCTTCGGCGTCGACGACCGCTGGGTCACCCCCGTCCCCGGCCTGCCGACTCCCGTCACCTTCTGCGAGGTCTTCCCGCCGGACGACTTCCCGCTCTACTTCTACCGGCAGCCCAAGGCCCCCGACCTGGAGATCGACGCCCACGAGCTGGACCTGGACGCCATCCGCGAGGCCCGGATCTTCTGGGTCACCGGCACCGGCCTGAGCGAGGAGCCGAGCCGTACGGCGACCCTGGCGGCCCTCGCCCACCGCGCCAAGGCGGGCAGCACCGTCTTCGACCTCGACTGGCGCCCCATGTTCTGGTCGGACCCCGGCGCCGCCCGCCCCTTCTACGCCGAGGCCCTGCGCCACGCCACCGTCGCCGTCGGCAACCTGGACGAGGTCGAGGTCGCGACCGGAGTGCGCGAGCCGCACGCCGCCGCCCGCGCCCTGCTGGACGCCGGGGTCGATCTGGCCGTCGTCAAACAAGGGCCCAAGGGGGTACTGGCCGTCAACCGGAAGGGCGAGTCGGCCGAGGTCCCGCCCCTGCCCGTCACCGTCCTGAACGGACTCGGCGCGGGGGACGCCTTCGGCGGCTCCCTCTGCCACGGCCTGCTGGCCGGCTGGGACCTGGAGACGATCATGCGGCACGCCAACGCGGCCGGCGCCATCGTCGCCTCCCGCCTGGAGTGCTCCTCCGCGATGCCGACCCCGGACGAGGTGGCCGCCGCGCTCGAGGCCGGAGCGGTGCTGTGAGGGCCGGCCGCGTCACAGGCACGCACCCCGAGGGCGGCTCCGGCTCCGGTACCCCGGCAGACGCTTCCCGCGAAGGCGCCGCAGGCACCCCGCGCCGGGGTGTCGACGTGGGGGAACTCGTCCGGACCCGCACCCGGCATCCCGAGGCGATCGCGGAGGCCGCCGCCCGGCGGGCCCGCAGACCGCTGCTGAACGAGAACGGGCGGCTGATGATCGTCGCCGCCGACCACCCGGCCCGTGGCGCGCTCGGCGTCGGTGACCGCAAGCTCGCCATGGCCAACCGTGCCGACCTGCTCGAACGCCTCTGCCTCGCGCTGTCCCGGCCCGGCGTCGACGGCGTCCTCGCCACCGCCGACATCCTGGACGACCTGCTCCTGCTCGGCGCCCTGGACCACAAGGTCGTCATGGGCTCCATGAACCGCGGCGGTCTGCAAGGGGCCAGCTTCGAGCTGGACGACCGGTTCACCGGCCACCGCCCGCAGGACATCGAGCGCCTCGGCTTCGACGCCGGCAAGCTGCTGCTGCGCGTCGACTACAGCGACCCCGGCTCCCTGCGCACCCTGGAGTCCACGGCCCGCGCCATCGACGCGATGGCCGAGCGCCGGCTGCCGGTGTTCGTGGAGCCGTTCATCAGCCGCCGTACCCCCGAGGGGAAGGTGAAGAACGACCTGTCCGCCGAAGCGGTCACCCGGTCCATCGCCATCGCCTCCGGCCTCGGCGGCTCCTCCGCCTACACCTGGCTGAAGGTGCCGGTCACCGAGAACCCCGACGACATGGCCCGGGTCATGGAGACCTCCACCCTGCCCGCCGTGCTGCTCGGCGGGGACATCGGCGACTCGCCCGAGGACCAGGTCGCCGCGTACGAGAAGTGGCGCGGCGCGCTCCGACTCCCCACCGTGCGCGGCCTGGTGGTAGGCCGCTCGCTGCTGTACCCGGCGGACGGCGATGTGGCCGCCGCCGTGGACACCGCCGTAGGACTGCTGTGAGGGCCGCATGACCAGCATCGACCTGCATCTTCCCCGGGGCGCCGCCGCGAACGCCGACTACGCCGTCGACATCGGTCCCAAGTCGGCCGGCTGGACGCACAGCAGTCTGCGTGTCGTCGAGCTGGGTCCCGGTGGCAGCCATACGTTCAGCACCGGGGACAGTGAGTGGATCGTGCTTCCGCTGGAAGGCGGATGTACCGTACATATGGAGCAGAACGAGTTCCAACTCCTGGGCCGGGAAAGCGTGTTCGCGGACGTCTCCGACTTCGCGTACGTGCCCCGGGACGCCCAGGTCCTGATCGCCTCCGGCGCGGGAGGCCGCTTCGCCCTGGCAGGAGCGAAGTGCGAGCGACGACTCCCCGCCCGCTACGGCCCCGCGCCGGAGGTCCCCGTCGAGGAGCGCGGCAGCGGCACCTGCGCCCGCCGGGTGCGCAACTTCGCCTCCGCCGACTCCTTCGCCTGCGACAAGCTGATCGCCGTAGAGGTGATCACGCCGGGCGGCCACTGGTCCTCGTACCCGCCGCACAAGCACGACGAGCACCGGCCGGGCGAGGAGTCCGAGCTGGAGGAGATCTACTACTTCGAGATCGACGGCCCGAACGGGCTCGGCTACCAGCGGGTGTTCCCCTCGCGGGCGGGCGGTTCGGACGTCCTCGCCGAGGTGCGCTCCGGCGACGCCGTCCTCGTCCCCGACGGCTGGCACGGCCCGTCCATCGCCCAGCCCGGCCACGACATGTACTACCTGAACGTCATGGCGGGCCCGGGGCAGACCCGGGAATGGCGGATCTGTTTCCACCCCGACCACGTAGAGAGCACAGGGGGCTACCGATGACGATCCGGCTGACCGTCGCCCAGGCACTCGTCCGCTTCCTCGCCGCCCAGTACACCGAGCGGGACGGCCGGCGGCAGCGGCTGATCGGCGCCACCTGGGGCATCTTCGGACACGGCAACGTCGCCGGCATCGGCCAGGCGCTGGTCGAGTACGCGGACGTGATGCCGTATCACCAGGGCCGCAACGAGCAGTCCATGGTGCACGCGGCGGTCGGCTACGCCCGCCAGTCGAACCGCCTGTCCACGCACGCGGTCACGACGTCGATCGGCCCCGGCGCCACGAACCTCGTCACCGGCGCCGCCCTCGCGACCATCAACCACCTCCCGGTGCTGCTCCTGCCCGGTGACGTCTTCGCCACCCGCCCCGCCGACCCGGTCCTCCAGCAGCTGGAGCTGCCGTACGCGGGCGATGTGTCGGTCAACGACACCCTGCGCCCGGTGTCGAAGTACTTCGACCGCGTCACCCGCCCGGAAGCCCTGATCCCGAGCGCCCTCCAGGCCGTGCGGGTCCTCACCGACCCCGTCGAGACCGGCGCGGTCACGCTCGCCCTGCCGCAGGACGTGCAGGCGGAGGCCTTCGACTGGCCGGAGGAGTTCTTCTCGACGCGGGTGTGGACCGTACGGCGGCCGGGAGCGGACCCGACCGAGCTGGCGGAGGCGGTCCGGGCGATCCGCTCCGCCGCCCGGCCCCTCGTCATCGCCGGCGGCGGGGTCCACCACAGCCGCGCGGAGGAGGCCCTCGCCGAGTTCGCGGCGGCGACGCGCATCCCGGTCGCCTCCACCCAGGCCGGGAAGGGCTCACTGCGGTACGACCATCCGCAGGACGTCGGCGGGGTCGGCCACACCGGCACCGCGACCGCCGACGAGCTGGCCCGCACCGCCGACCTCGTCATCGGTGTCGGCACCCGGTACACCGACTTCACCACGGCCTCCGGCACCCTCTTCGAGAATCCGGCCGTCCGCTTCCTGAACCTCAACATCGCGCCCTTCGACGGTCACAAGCTGGCCGGGCTGCCGCTGGTCGCCGACGCCCGCAGCGGTCTGGGCGAGCTGACCGAGGCACTGGCCATGCACGGCCACCGCGTCGCCGACTCCTACGTCCGCGAGTACACCGAGGACAAGGAGCGCTGGGAGCAGCGCGTCGACGCCTGCTTCGAGGCCGGCGAGACGGACGCACGGCCGAGCCAGACCCAGGTCATCGGCGCCCTGGACGCGCTGGTGGACGAGTCGGACGTCATCATCAACGCGGCCGGCTCGCTCCCGGGCGACCTGCACAAGCTGTGGCGGGCGCGGTCCTGCGACCAGTACCACCTGGAGTACGGCTACTCCTGCATGGGCTACGAGATCCCGGCCGCCCTGGGGGTGAAGCTCGCCGCGCCCGAGCGGAACGTGTGGGCACTGGTCGGCGACGGCACCTACCTGATGATGCCGACGGAGATCGTGACCGCGGTGCAGGAGGGCATCGCGATCAAGGTCCTGCTGGTGCAGAACCACGGGTACGCCTCGATCGGCGGGCTCTCCGACTCGGTGGGCGGCGAGCGGTTCGGCACGGCCTACCGCTACACCGCCGAGGACGGCACCTTCACCGGCGCCCCGCTCCCGGTCGACCTCGCCGCCAACGCGGCCAGCCTCGGCATGCGGGTGCTGCGCGCGAAGACGGTACGGGACCTGCGCGCGGCGCTCGCGGAGGCGCGTGCGGCCGACACACCCACATGTGTCTACGTGGAGACGGAAACGTCCGACACTGTGTCGGGGGCGCCTCCGGCGCAGGCCTGGTGGGATGTTCCTGTGGCCGAGACCGCGACCCGACCTCCCGCGGTCAAGGCACGTGAGCTGTACGAACGGCACGTCTCGACCCGACGCCGCCATCTGTGAGAAGGAGTCCCCGGACATGACGAAGATCGTCAACCACTGGATCGGCGGGAAGACCGTCGAAGGCGCGTCGGGTGAGTTCGGGCCGGTCACCGACCCGGCGACCGGCGCGGTCACCACGAAGGTCGCGTTCGCGTCGGTGGAGGAGGTGGACGCGGCCGTCGCGGCGGCCAAGGACGCCTACCTGACCTGGGGCCAGTCCTCGCTGGCGCAGCGCACGTCCATCCTGTTCAGGTTCCGGGCGCTGCTCGACGCGCACCGGGACGAGATCGCCGAGCTGATCACCGCCGAGCACGGCAAGGTGCACTCGGACGCGCTCGGCGAGGTCGCGCGCGGCCTGGAGATCGTGGACCTGGCCTGCGGGATCAACGTCCAGCTGAAGGGCGAGCTGTCCACGCAGGTCGCGAGCCGGGTGGACGTGGCCGCGATCCGCCAGCCGCTCGGTGTCGTCGCCGGCATCACGCCGTTCAACTTCCCGGCGATGGTCCCGATGTGGATGTTCCCGATCGCCATCGCGTGCGGCAACACCTTCGTGCTGAAGCCGAGCGAGAAGGACCCGTCGGCGTCCGTCCGCCTCGCCGAGCTGCTGGCCGAGGCCGGCCTGCCCGACGGTGTCTTCAACGTCGTGCACGGCGACAAGGTGGCCGTCGACCGCCTGCTGGAGCACCCGGACGTCAAGGCCGTCTCCTTCGTCGGCTCGACCCCGATCGCCCGCTACATCCACGCCACCGCCTCCGCCAACGGCAAGCGCGTGCAGGCCCTCGGCGGCGCCAAGAACCACATGCTGGTGCTGCCGGACGCCGACCTGGACGCGGCGGCCGACGCGGCGGTCAGCGCCGCCTACGGCTCCGCGGGCGAGCGCTGCATGGCCATCTCGGCGGTCGTGGCGGTGGGCGCCATCGGCGACACGCTGGTGGAGAAGATCCGCGAGCGCGCCGAGAAGATCAAGATCGGTCCGGGCAACGACCCGGCGTCCGAGATGGGCCCGCTGATCACCAAGGCGCACCGCGACAAGGTGGCCTCGTACGTGGAGGGCGCCGCCGCCGAGGGCGCCGAGGTGGTGCTCGACGGCACCGGCTACACCGTCGAGGGCTTCGAGGACGGCCACTGGATCGGGATCTCGCTGCTGGACAAGGTGCCGACCGGCGCGAAGGCGTACCAGGACGAGATCTTCGGCCCGGTGCTGTGCGTGCTGCGCGCCGAGACCTACGAGGAGGGCGTGGCGCTCATCAACGCCTCGCCGTTCGGCAACGGCACCGCGATCTTCACCCGGGACGGGGGCGCCGCCCGCCGCTTCCAGCTGGAGATCGAGGCCGGCATGGTCGGTGTGAACGTGCCGATCCCGGTGCCGGTGGGCTACCACTCCTTCGGCGGCTGGAAGGACTCGCTCTTCGGCGACCACCACGTCTACGGCAACGACGGCACGCACTTCTACACCCGCGGCAAGGTCGTCACCACGCGCTGGCCCGACCCGGCCGACGCCCCGGCGGGCGTGGACCTGGGCTTCCCGCGCAACCACTGAGCCGGACGGCACGGTGCCCCGCCCCCGTGCGGGAGGGCGGGGCACCGGTGCGTTCAGCTCCGCCGGCTCTGCTGCTTGCGGACCACGTCGGTGAGGTCGGCGACGCGCCCGGCGGGCGGGGCCTTCACGGTGGCCGTCCTGCCGAACTTGTCGAAGTCCATGCTGATGGTCATGACGCCGATCTTCTCCCTGAGCCTGACCGGCAGGTCGTCGGGGCCGACCCACACGTCCATGAGGATCGACTTCGCGCCGGTCACCTTGCTCATGGGGCTGCCCTCGCCGTAGACGTCCTTGAGCTTGCCCATGCGCGCGCTGTCGATGACGCCCCGGTAGTGCGTGGTGCGCTTGCCGTTCACGGTCTGCGTGCCGAGGTTCTGCGCGTCCTTGGCGTACTTCAGGCCCTTCATGGAGGCGGAGGGGCTGCCGTTGTCCCCGCTGAGGGCCTGGGCGCCCTTCTCCCCGAAGAGGACCGAGCTGTCGATCCTGATCCAGTCCTTGCCCTGGTACGGGCCGGAGCGGAAGGGGTCGACGTCGTAGTAGTAGACGCCGTCGACGAACAGGACGTGCGTCGTGGGGGAGTGGTTCATGGCCTGCATGTTCGCGGCCTTGGTGTCCATCTCCACGTCGAAGGCGTACGAGCCGCCCCAGGAGTAGGTGCCCTTCATGGAGATCGGGCCGCTGGTGCCGGTATCGGTCGTCATCCGCACCTCGGCGGAGCCCAGCTGTTCCGTCCGGTCCGTCGCCCTGGTCAGCGCGGCCATCGCCTGGTCGGCCCTGTCGACCGCCTTGACGGCCGTCCTGGCGCTCTCCGTGCCGCAGCCGGAGGCCGCCACCAGCGCCGCCGCCGTGAACGCCACCCAGGCGGCGGTGTGCCTCTTCCTCATGTCCCCACCCCAAGCAGTATGTCTGTCGTGCGGGGCGCACTCTATCGGCCACCTCTGACATGGACGCGACCGGTTTACCGGTCCGGATACCGGACGGCTGACATTTTTTTGAAACCTTGGCTGCGGTTCCCGTTCAGGTCGGACGAAACGGGTGGCGAAGGGGTTGCCACAAGATGGCCTTCGAAAGCAAGGTCATATGGGCTACAGGCTTGATGGATGCATCTACCGGGCGTCACAGCCTGGGAAAGTGATGCGGCGCACAGTCGTCCGGAGGTGCGGATTCCGAAGGTAAACGGCCATTGACGTGGTGGTTTTCGTCGGGGTTCGCTATGCAGCGCCGGGAGCGGACGAGACGAACGTACGACGATCCGCCGGAGGCGATAGCGCTCCCGACCCCCACCCAGCCGCTCACGTCGAACGGAACCGCCGTATGACCGACACGCTCCAGAAGTCCGTGGTAGACACCGCGACGGCCCCCGCACCGGGGCTGAAGCGTTCCATCGGTGTCGTCGGCGGCACGCTGCTGACGCTGTCGTGCGTCACGCCCGCCTCCACGCTCTTCGTCGTCGTCCCCGACCTGTTCGGTTCCCTCGGCACCGCCACCGCCCTGACGATCGCCATCGGCTCCCTCCTCTGTATCGCCGTGGCGTTCTGCTACTCCGAGCTGGGCACCCTGATCCCCAGCGCGGGCGGCGAGTACGCCATGGTCTCCACGATGGCCGGACGGCTGGCGGGCTGGCTGGTCTTCGTGCTCTCCCTGCTGGTCGTGATGATCGTGCCCCCGGTGATCGCGATGGGCACCGCGGACTACCTCGCCCCCATCGTCCACCTGGACCCGTCCCTGACGGGCGCCGGAGTGATGCTGCTGGCCACCCTCGCCGGCCTGCTGGACCTGCGCGCCAACGCCTGGATCACCGGCATCTTCCTCGTCCTGGAGGTCATCGCCGCCGGGGTCGTCGCCCTGCTGGGCTTCTCGCACAGCCACCGCGGGGTGGGCAGCCTCGTCTCGATGCAGGTGGCGGGCGCGAACGGCCACACCGACACCGTGACGGCCATGCTGGTGGTCTCCGGCCTCGCCATCGCCCTCTTCGTCACCCAGGGCTTCTCCACCGCCGTCTACCTCTCCGAGGAACTGGAGAACCCGCGCCGCAACGTCGCCCGGACGGTCCTCGCCACCCTCGCCATCTCCACCGTGGTCATCCTGGTGCCGGTCGCCGCCATCACCATGGGCGCCTCCGACCTCAAGGAACTGACCGGCGGCGACATCAGCTCCATGGTCACCGCCTGGTCCAACTCCGCGGTCGGCACCTTCGTCAGCCTGTGCGTGGCCCTCGCGATCATCAACGCGGGCATCGTCATGGTCATCCAGAACTCCCGCGTCCTGTTCGCCTCGGCCCGCGACAAGGCCTGGCCCGGCCCGGTCAACGCCGTCTTCTCCAAGCTCGGCCGCTTCGGCTCCCCCTGGGTCGCCACCCTCGCGGTCGGCGTCCCCGGCGCGGTGCTCTGCTTCGTCAACCTCGACACCCTGTACGGCGTCACCGGCGTCTCGGTGACCGGCATGTACCTGCTCGTCGCGGTCGCCGCCCTGCTCGCCCGCCGCGGCTCCCACCAGCACACCCCCGCCTGGCGGATGCCGCTGTGGCCCGCGGTGCCGGTCCTGCTCATCGCCGTCCTGGCCTACATCCTGACCCAGCAGGAGACGAGCTACCTCCTGTGGACCGGCGGCATCACCGCCGCGGCCACCCTCTACTGGGCCCTGTACCTGCGTCCGCGCCGCGACACCCACTGGCTGGTGTCGATCCCGGAGGACGCGCAGGCCTGATCACGCGCGCCGAGGACCGGAGCGACCCGGCCGCCGCGCGTACCACGGTCGCGGTAGGAGACGGCGGACCCGTACTCCCCGGGGAGGGTCCGCCGTTCAACCCCAGGTCGGCAGCGGCTGTCGGCACCGCCCCGTACCGTTGACGCATGGATCTTCGACTGCCCGCCCTGCGCGGCCTGCTGCGGCGGCCCCGTCGGCTCCTGGCCGCCGGGGCCGCCGTCGTGGTGCTCGCCGGCGCCGGGACGTGGACGGCGGCCGTCGCCTCCGACGACCCGCGGGCCGTGCGCCGCAGCGACCAGGTCATGGCGGTCGACGGGGTGCGCCTGGACACCTCGTACTTCACCCCGGCCGGCTCCGGCCGGCACCCCGCCGTCCTGCTCGCGCACGGCTTCGGCGGCAGCAAGGACGACATGCGCCGGCAGGCCGAGGACCTGGCCCGGGACGGGTACGCGGTCCTGACCTGGTCCGCGCGAGGTTTCGGCGGCTCGACCGGGAAGATCGGCCTCAACGACCCCCAGGGCGAGGTCGCCGACGTCTCCCGGCTCATCGACTGGCTGGCCCGGCAGCCCCAGGTGCGGCTCGACAAGCCGGGCGACCCGCGCGTCGGCGTGGCCGGCGGCTCCTACGGCGGCGCGATCTCCCTGCTCGCCGCCGGGTACGACCACCGGGTCGACGCCATCGCCCCGGCCATCACCTACTGGAACCTCGCGGACGCCCTGTTCCCGGACGGCGTGTTCAAGAAGCTGTGGGCCGGCGTCTTCGTCAACACCGGCGGGGGCTGCGCGAGGTTCCAGCCCACGCTGTGCCGGATGTACGAGCGGGTCGCCGAGTCCGGCACCCCGGACCCCGCCGCCCGGAAGCTGCTGGAGGAACGCTCACCGTCCGCCGTCGGCGACCGGATCAAGGTGCCCACGCTGCTGGTGCAGGGGCAGACGGACTCCCTGTTCCCCCTCGGCCAGGCCGACGCCGCCGCGAAGGCGATCCGCGCGAACGGCGCCCCCGTCGACGTCGACTGGATCGCCGGCGGGCACGACGGCGGCGACATGGAGACGAGCCGGATCGAGGCACGCGTGCGTGCGTGGTTCGACCGCTACCTGAAGGGCGACGAGGGCACCGAAACCGGCCCGGCCTTCCGCGTCACCCGCACCGGCGGCGTCGACTCCACCGACGGCACCGCCCGACTGCGCGGCGCGAGTGCCGCCGCCTACCCCGGCCTGCGCGACCATCCGCGCCCCGTCGCCCTCACCGGCGGCACCCAGCGCGTCGCCAACCCGGCCGGGGCCAGCCCGCCCGGCGTCTCCGCGCTGCCCGGCCTCGGCGGCTCCGGCGGCCTCGCGCAGCTCTCCGCGCTCGGCGTCGGCGTCTCCCTGGACTTCCCCGGCCAGTACGCCCGGTTCGACTCCGCGCCCCTCACCCGCGACCTGCGCGTCACCGGCACCCCGACCGCCACCGTGCACATCACCTCCACCCGCGACGACGCCGTCCTGTTCGGCAAGGTCTACGACGTCGGCCCCGACGGAAGGCGGCAGGTGCTGCCCGCCCGGCTCGTCGCCCCCTTCCGGGTGACCGGCGCCAAGGCGGGCAAGGACGTCACCGTCACGCTCCCGGCGATCGACCACGAGGTGCAGAAGGGCCACCGGCTCCGCCTGGTCCTCGCCTCCACCGACCTCGGCTACGCCTCCCCGGCCGCCCCGGCCACCTACACCGTCTCCCTGAAGGGGAGCCTGAGCGTGCCGACGGCCCCCTCCGTCACCACCGCCGCCGCGGCCCTGCCGGCCTGGGTCTGGTGGCTGCCCGCGGCCGGCGCGGTCGCCGCCCTCGCCCTGCTGCTCACCACCCGCCGCCGGACGTCCGCCCCCGCTCCCGACCCCGGGCTGGCCGAGGTCCCGCTGATGATCACCGGTCTGAGCAAGCGGTACGCCGGGGCCACCGACCGGTACGCCGTCCGGGACCTCTCCTTCCGCGTGGAGAAGGGCCAGGTCCTCGGTCTGCTCGGACCGAACGGCGCGGGCAAGACCACCACCCTGCGCATGCTGATGGGCCTCATCCGGCCGGACGCCGGCGAGATCCGCGTCTTCGGCCACACCATCCGGCCCGGCGCGTCCGTGCTCTCCCGCGTCGGCGCGTTCGTCGAGGGCGCCGGCTTCCTGCCCCACCTGTCCGGCCGGGAGAACCTGGAGCTGTACTGGCGGGCCACCGGCCGCCCGCCCGAGGACGCCCACCTGGACGAGGCCCTGGAGATCGCCGGACTCGGCGACGCGCTCGCCCGCGCGGTCCGCACGTACTCGCAGGGCATGCGGCAGCGCCTCGCCATCGCACAGGCCATGCTGGGCCTGCCCGACCTGCTCATCCTCGACGAGCCCACCAACGGCCTGGACCCGCCCCAGATCCGCGAGATGCGCGAGGTGATGATCCGCTACGCGGCCGGCGGCCGCACGGTGATCGTCTCCAGCCATCTCCTCGCCGAGGTGGAGCAGTCCTGCACCCACCTGGTCGTGATGGACCGCGGCCGGCTGGTGCAGGCGGGCCCGGTCCGGGAGATCGTCGGCTCCGGCGACACCCTGCTGGTCGGCACCGCCGTACCGGTGCAGGAGCCGGTGGTGGAGAAGGTGGGCGCGCTGGACGGCGTCGCCTCCGCCGTGCGCACCGACGACGGGCTGCTCATCCGGCTGGACCCCGGCGGCACCGCCGAGCGGCTGGTCGTGGAGCTGGTGCGGCTGGAGGTGCCGGTCACCTCCGTCGGCCCGCACCGGCGCCTGGAAGACGCCTTCCTCACCCTGATCGGAGGTTCCGCATGAGCACGCTCACCGAGGTCGCCTCCGGCTATCAGGCGGGGCGCACCCTGCCGCTGCGGGTCGAGCTGGCCCGCCAGCTCAAGCGGCGCCGCACGCTGGTCATGGGCGCCGTCCTGGCCGTACTGCCGTTCGTGCTGCTGATCGCCTTCGCGATCGGCGGCGACCCGGGCGGCCGCAACAACCAGGTCACCCTGATGGACACGGCCACCGCCTCCGGGGCCAACTTCGCCGCCGTCAACCTGTTCGTCTCGGCGGGCTTCCTGCTGGTGATCCCGGTCGCCCTGTTCTGCGGGGACACGGTCGCCTCGGAGGCGAGCTGGTCCTCGCTGCGCTATCTGCTCGCCGCGCCGGTACCCCGGGCCCGGCTGCTGTGGTCCAAGCTCGTGGTCGCGCTCGGCATGAGCCTCGCCGCGATCGTGCTGCTGCCGCTCGTGGCGCTCGCCGCCGGCACGGCCGCCTACGGCTGGGGGCCGCTTCAGATACCGACCGGCGGCGCGCTGGAGGTGGGCACGGCGGCCCAGCGGCTTTTGGTGGCCGTGGCGTACGTCTTCGTGTCCCAGCTGGTCACCGCCGGACTGGCGTTCTGGCTGTCCACCAGGACGGACGCCCCGCTCGGCGCCGTCGGCGGCGCGGTCGGCCTGACCATCGTGGGCAACGTCCTGGACGCCGTCACGGCCCTCGGCCACTGGCGCGACTTCCTGCCCGCGCACTGGCAGTTCGCCTGGGCCGACGCCGTCCAGCCCCGCCCCGAGTGGTCCGGCATGATCCAGGGCACCGCGCTCTCCGTAACGTACGCCCTGGTGCTGTTCGCGCTGGCCTTCCGGGGTTTCGCCCGCAAGGACGTCGTGTCCTAGGGTCTTTCGTTTGGATCAGGCCGGATCAGGGAGCGGGGTCTGGTGCCGTGCGTCGCAAGGCGGAGGAGGGCGCCATGGCGGAGCCATGGCAACCGACGACAACGCGGCGAGGCGCGGTGCCAGGGCCCGCGAGCCCGGCATGATCCAAACGAGAGGCCCTAGGTCACCGGCACGTCACCCGCCGGTCACGGGGGGCCGCCGTCGTGGCCGGTTCGAGATCCATCCGCAACTCCCCGGTACGCACGCTCCCGGCCCCCGCCCCGTCACAGTCGGCAGCGGACGCACACGTCCGGTGCCGACAGGCCGACGGGGAGGACGCGATGGACCGGTACGGGAACCGACGGACACGGCGGACACGGCGGGCGCTGCTCGCGCTCACGGCCGCGGGCGGAGTGCTGCTGACGGCGTGCAGCGCGGGCGGTGCCGCGCGGACGGCCGACGACAAGGCCCGCGACGGCGGGTCCGGACTGGTCCGCCAGGACGCCGGCGGCCGGCTGTCCACCTTCGCGCTGGACGTCGACACCGCCTCCTACACCTACGCCCGCCGCACCCTCGCCGAAGGCCGCAGGCCCGATCCGCGGACCGTGCGGCCCGAGGAGTTCGTCAACAGCTTCCGCCAGGACTACCGGCGGCCCGACGGCAACGGCTTCACGGTCACCGTCGACGGCGCCCGCACCGGCGAACCGGACTGGTCCCTGGTCCGCGTCGGCCTCGCCACCCGGCCCGCCGCGCCGGACGCGCACCGCCCGCCCGCCGCGCTCACCTTCGTCATCGACACCTCCGGCTCCATGGGCGAACCCGGCCGCCTGGACCTCGCCCAGCACGCCCTGACCACCCTGGCGGACCGGCTGCGCGACGAAGACTCCGTCGCGCTCGTCACCTTCAGCGAGGACGCCGAGACCGTGCTGCCGATGACCCGGCTCGGCGGCCACCGCGGCGCGGTCCGCGACGCCATCGACAGCCTGGAGCCGCAGAACTCCACCAACCTCGGCGCGGGCGTCGAGGAGGGCTACGCCACCGCCGTGAAGGGCGCCCGCAAGGGGGCCACCAACCGGGTCGTGCTCGTCTCCGACGCCCTCGCCAACACCGGCGAGACCAGCGCGGACGCGATCCTCCGCCGGATCGACGACGCCCGCCGCGAACACGGCATCACCCTCTTCGGGGTCGGCGTCGGCAGCACCTACGGCGACTCCCTCATGGAACGCCTCGCCGACCGGGGCGACGGCCACACCGTGTACGTCTCCGATCCCGGCGAGGCCGACAAGGTCTTCGCCGGTCAGCTCCCGAGGAACATCGAGCTGACCGCCCGGGACGCCAAGGCCCAGGTCGCCTTCGACCCGCACACCGTCACCGCCTTCCGCCTCGTCGGCTACGACGACCGCAGGGTCGCCGACCGGGACTTCCGCAACGACCGGGTCGACGGCGGCGAGGTCGGCCCCGGGCACACCGTCACCGCCCTGTACGCCGTCCACACCCGGCACGGCGCCCGCGGTCACCTCGCCACCGCCACCGTCCGCTGGCTCGACCCGCGGACCCGCGACCCGCACGAGGCGTCGGGCGGCCTGGAGACCGGGGCCCTGGCCGGCTCGGTCTGGGGGGCGAGCCCCCGCTTCCAGGTCACCGCGGTCGCGGCGTACTTCGCCGACGCCCTGCGCACCGGCTCCGCCGACCGCCCGGCCCTTCCCGGCGCCCCCAGCCTGACCGGCCTCGCCCGCAGGGCCGCCGGGCTGGCCGCCACCACCGAGGACGCCGACGTGCGCGGGCTCGCCGACGCCATCCGCCAGGCGAGCGGCACCGAGCCCGCCCAGTGAACGCCGCGTGGACTGCGCGGGCCCCATTGACCTTTCCTTACTTCCGAGTAAGTTGACCTTTCCGTAGAGGTCTTGGGCAGGCCACGCACCGCCACCGGGAGCCGTCATGGGCGTACGCAGGGATCTGGAACGGGCACGGCGGCGCGCCGATCTCGCGGACCGCGCCGCGGTGGAGGTCGTCCGGGACGCCACGGGCGCGGTCCGCGAGGTGCGCGCCGCGCCCCTGGCGCCCCCGCTCACCACCGGCTCCCTGGCCGACCTGCCGTTCACGCACGCGGCCGAGACCCCCGACGCCGTGCTGCTGCGCCGCCGCGACCGCGGCGGCGCCTGGCAGCCGGTGACGGCGTCCGCCTTCGCCGCCGAGGTCGCCGCCGTCGCCAAGGGGCTCGTCGCCGCAGGGCTCGAACCCGGCGGCCGGGTCGCGGTGATGTCCCGCACCCGCTACGAGTGGACCGTCCTGGACTTCGCGGTCTGGGCGGCCGGCGGCCAGTCCGTGCCGGTCTACCCGACCTCCTCCGCCGAGCAGGTCGAGTGGATCGTCCGCGACTCCGGGGCCCGGTTCGTCGTCACCGAGACCATGGCGAACGCGGCCACCGTCACCACCGGCACGGCCGGCCACCCGCACCCCCCGCGCCTGTGGCAGCTCGACGCCGGCGCCCTCGGCGACCTCGCCGTCCTCGGCCGGCACCTCCCCGACGACGAACTCGCCAAGCGGCGCGGGGCGCTCGGCCCCGACACCATCGCGACCCTCTGCTACACCTCCGGCACCACCGGCCGCCCCAAGGGCTGCGTCCTCACCCACGCCAACCTGCACGCCGAGGCGGCCAACACCGTCGAGCTGCTGCACCCCGTCTTCCAGGCGGTCACCGGCCAGGCCGCGTCCACGCTGCTCTTCCTGCCGCTCGCCCACATCCTCGGCCGCACCCTCCAGCTCGCCTGCCTGCTGGCCCGCATCGAGACCGGCCACTTCCCGAGCGTGCGCCCCGACGAACTGCGGCCCGCGCTCAAGGAGTTCCGGCCGACCTTCCTGGTCGGGGTGCCGTACCTCTTCGAGAAGATCCACGACACCGGGCGGGCCACCGCGGAGAAACTCGGCCGGGCCGCCTCCTTCGACCGCGCCGAACGCGTCGCCGTCCGCTTCGGCGAGGCCCACCTGCGGAAGTTCCTCGGCACCGGCAAGGGCCCGGGACCCGGCCTGTACGCCGCCTGGGCGCTGTACGACCTGCTGGTCTACCGCCGCATCCGCAAGGAGCTGGGCGGCCGGACGCGGTACGCCATCAGCGGCGGCTCCCCACTGGACCGCGACCTCAACCTGTTCTTCCTCGCGGCCGGCATCGCCGTCTACGAGGGCTACGGACTGACCGAGACCAGTGCCGCCGCCACGGTCGTGCCCCCGCTCGGCCCCCGCCCCGGCACGGTCGGCCGGCCGGTGCCGGGCGTCTCCGTGCGCCTCGCCGACGACGGGGAGGTGCTGATCAGGGGCGGGGTGGTCTTCACGTCGTACTGGAACGACCCGGCCGCCACGGACGCCGTACTGCGCGACGGCTGGTTCGCGACCGGTGACCTCGGCGCGCTCGACGACGACGGCTACCTCAGCATCACCGGCCGCAAGAAGGACATCCTCGTCACCTCCGGCGGCAAGAACGTCTCGCCGTCCGTCCTGGAGGACCGGCTGCGCAGCCGCTCACCCGTCGGCCAGTGCCTGGTCGTCGGCGACAACCGGCCCTTCGTCGCCGCGCTGATCACTCTCGACCCGGAAGCGGTCGCCCACTGGCTGTCCGTACGGAAACTGCCGCCGGACACCCCGCTGTCCGCGCTGGTGCGCGACGAGCGGCTGCGCGCCGAGGTGCAGAAGGCGGTCGACCACGCCAACGAGGCGGTCTCCCGCGCCGAGTCCATCCGCGCGTTCGCGCTGGTCGAGGGCGAGTTCACCGAGGAGAACGGGCTGCTGACCCCGTCGCTGAAGGTCAAGCGGCACGCGGTGACGGCCGTGTACGCGGAGCAGATCGAGGAGCTGTACCGGCGCTGACCGGCCGGTGCGGCGGCGGACACGCGGAAGCGGGCCGCCGAGGACTCGGCGACCCGCTTCGCGGACCGGGTTCAGTGACCGGATTCGGAGTTCTGGGACAGGATCGACACGTCCTCCAGCAGGTGCGCCAGCGCGCCGTCGCGCTTGACGTTCGAGGAGTTCTCGGTGCACTGCTGCTGCATGTGGTCGGACAGGATCGGAACATCCTGGAGCGCACCGCCGACGGCCGCGTCCACGGAGGCCGGAAGGTCGTTCACCGCGATGCACGGCTTGTTGAAAGAGCCCTGGATCAGAGCGATCTGCGGGCTCATGTTCCCGTACGTGGCCGAGTTGCCGTAGGTCTGCCATCCCGCGTTGCCGTTCGCGACGGTCGGCCCGTCGTCGTTGCCGAGCGCCAGCGCCTGCGGAGCCGCGGCGGCGGAGGCGCCCATGGCGGAAGCGGCGACGGCCGCAGTGGCAACAATCTTCTTGATCACTGGCCAGTCCTTTCTGAGGAAACCCCGTACCGGAGCGCTGTGGTCAACTCCAAGGCCTGCCCCTGGTTTCTCCCGTTCACCCTGTCGGCCGACGAGATGGACTGGTGGTGTGGTTTTCGGATGGGTGACTTCTTGTCATCCCTCAGGCGTGTGCGCTCCAACCGAGTGAACCGGCGGAACCATTTCCGATGCGCCGGGTTGATGAGGCAGTAGGGCATGCGTCGTTACGAGGAAAGGAACGCGAAGTGCTCAAGAAGGCAATGGTCGCCGCAGCGACCGCCGCTTCTGTCGTGGGAATGGCGGTGGCGGCTGCGCCGCAGGCGCTTGCCATCGGCAACGACGACGGACCGACCGTAGCGAACGGCAACGGCGCCGTGTCGTCGTTCGGCAATTCGGCGACGAAGGGCAACCTGAGCCCGCAGCTCTCCCTGGTGCAGGGTTCGCTCAACAAGCCGTGCCTCGGTGTCCAGGACACCGACGTCGCCGTCGACGCGGCCATCGGCGGCACGATCCAGGACATCCCGGTTCTCTCGGACCACCTGCAGCAGCAGTGCTCCGACAACTCGACGAACGCCAAGCGCGACGGCGCGCTCTCCCACGTCCTGGAGGACCTGTCGGTCCTCTCGGCCAACGGCGAAAGCTGAGCCGGTCTGCCGGCCCGGGCCGTCCGCTGTACCGTCTGCGGGCCGCCCGGGCTTTTTCGTCGAATTCGGGCGAGGAACAGTGCTGAGGAAGGGGTGCGATCGAGTGATTGTCGAGCTTTCCGCGTTCTGCGGCCTTCCGATGTGTCTATCCCTCGTTCCGTGCCCCGACCGTTCACGTCGTGCTCACACGGTTCTGACCGTCATTGGGGCATGACCCCAAAGAAGGGAACTTTCATGAAGAAGACCGTTGCCGCCGTTGCGGGCGCCATCCTGGCCCTGAGCCTGGCCGGACCCGCCTTCGCCGACTCCGAGGCCCACGGTGCCGCCACGAACTCCCCGGGCGTCGTGTCCGGGAACGTCGTCCAGGTCCCGATCCACATCCCGATCAACATCTGCGGCAACACGATCAACCTCCTCGCTGCGCTGAACCCGGCGGCCGGCAACACCTGCATCAACGGGGACATCGACAAGAAGTGACGACGCGGCACGAGGCACCAGCCCCGGCTGCGGACTGGCCGGCCCCGGATCGCCGATCCGTCGATTCCGCGATCCGGGGCCGGCCTTGCCTCGTCTCCGAGCAGGGCCCGGGCGCAGGATGCCGCGCGGGTTTCCGCCGGCGTGCTGCCCGGGAACGGCATCCGGGCCTCCGCCAGCCTCCCGGTCGGCGTCTGCGGCCCCTCCGGCGACGCGGCCGGGCCGCTGAACCCGGCATTCGCCGACTCCTGCGCCACCACGACGACGCACGTCCTACCGGGCCGAGGCGTCGTCCGCCCGGCTGAAGAACCCGCAGGCCCCGGGACCGTCGACGGCAGGACGAGCCCTCCCCCGTACGGCGGTGAGGAGTCCGCCCCGCGTCCCTACGGCGGAGGCGAGGGAGCGTCCCCTGGCACCGGCCGCAGCACCCCTCCCGGCGGTGGAGAGGCGGAGTTCCCCGGGAAGCCGCCCACGCTGCCGCACACCGGTGGTGCCGGCCCCGCGATGATCGCGGCGTCGGCCGTCAGCGCCGCCCTGATCGCCGCCGGGCTGATCCTGTACCGGCGAGGCCGTTCCGCCTCACGCCGTTAGCGCCCGGATGCCGCACTGCGCGCCGTGCTCCCGTGCCCCGCGCTCCACCACTCCGCAACCGCCGTGCCCGGGCAGCGTGTGCCCTTCACCCGTGTGGGGGTTCGGTGGGGCGAAAGCGATATCCGTACCGGCATCAGTCGTATTGATATGACTGCGCGCCGGTCGCCGGATGACGCGACGCCGCGACACCGAGTGGCGGGTGCAGAAAGGAGCGGGCATGGCTCCGCAACAGCGCAGGGCCCGGGCCGGGCGACCGGTCACCGTCATCGCGGCGGCGCTCTTCGCGTCGGCCACCCTGGCGGCCGGCCCCGGGCTCGCCGTGGACTCGGGAGCGACGCGCGCCGCCGTCCCGGCCACCCCCACCCCGACGGCTCCGACGCCGGCCCCCACGGTGCCCTCCCCCTCACTCCTTCCACCGGCCTCCCCGCCGGGCACGCTCCCCGTCCCCCTGCCCCCGACGCCGTCGCGGACCCCCGTGCCTCCCGGCTCCGGCCGCCCCCTCGCGGACTTCGGGGCGTTCCTCGACTCCGGGCCGCTCGGTGTCGCCCGCATGGCCGAGTTGAGTCACTGGCTCGGTGGGACCGAGTTGAAGGTCGCCCACACCTATCTGCCCGGGGGCCGCTGGCAGGACATCGAGGGGGCGCCCGGCTTCCTGGACGCATGGGCGCAGTGGCGGCGTGAGAAGGCGGACCGGATGCTCGTCCTGAACGTGCCGATGCAGGAGCGCAACGAGGAGAACGTCTCGGACGTCCAGGTGCGGTGGCTGCTGCGGCAGGCCGCGGACGGCGCGTTCGACCATCACTTCAAGACGCTCGCCGAGCGGCTGGTCGCGCTGCGGGTGCCGGACACCGTGATCGTGCTGGGCTGGGAGATGAACGGCATCACCTACACCCACCGCTGCGGGCCGGACCCCGCCGCCTGGAAGACGTACTGGAACAGGATCGTCGCCACCATGCGCTCGGTGCCGGGGCAGAGATTCCGGTTCGACTTCACGCCGAGCCGAGGCCGGGACGCCGTGCCGTGGACGGAGTGTTATCCCGGTGACGCCACGGTCGACATCATCGGCATGGACGCCTACGACCAGCCCAGCGGGATGTCGTTCGACGAACAGGTCACCGAGCCCTACGGCCTCCAGCAGCACGTCGACTTCGCGAAGGCCCACGGCAAGGCCATCTCCTATCCGGAATGGGGGCTCTTCCGCAACGGTGACAACGCCGAGTACATGCGGCGCATGCTCGACTGGATCGACGCGCACGCACCGCTGTACAACACGCTGACCGACTACTGCCCGCACGGCGTGTGGCAGTGCTCGGCCAACCCCCGCTCGTCCCGGATCTACCGGGCCGCCCTGTACGGCCGCGGCGAGCAGCCGGCCCAGGTGCCCACGCCGACCCCGGCGCCCGCACTCGAGCCGACGCTCACCACCCGGCCCGTGGCGAGCTGCTCGCCGTCGGCCCTGGTCGACTGGGTCGCGTACTGGCTCGGCGAGTCATTCTGCGCCCCCTTCGACTGACGGTCCCGCGGCCGTCAGCGCTGGGCCTGCTCCCGCCACCGCAGCAGCACCTCCCTGCCCCGCTGCCGGGCGTTCGCGTCGCACAGCGCGGCCATCAGCAGCGGGGCGGTGCGCCGCCGGGCCATGAGCAGCCGTCTGTTCACGACCTGTTCGGGCCGCCAGTGCCGTTTGTACGGCTCGTCTCCGCGCAGCAGGCTCAGCGTGCGCGGTTCGCCGCCGCCGGTGTACTCGGCGCAGGCGTCCAGCAGCATCACCGCCACGTCCACCTTCTGCCGGCGCAGGTCCGGATGGGCGCCGTACAGGTAGCCGCCGGCCAGGCCGCCCGACACGAGGGTCAGATCGACGGCCACCACGTCGTCCCCGATGCGGAACTCGGTGACCACCGCGTTCCCCGAGCGCACCATCGAGCCCACCGCGCGCACCAGATGCCGGCGGAACCGGGGTCTCAGGTGCTCTTCCGTCACCTTCCGGTCCTGCCACTGCAACCGGTGCAGCTCCAGCAGACGGCCGATCGCCGCGTCCACCTCGTCCGGGCCCACCGCCCGCCGTTGGACACCCAGCGCGGTCAGCCTGCGCAGCTTCGCCCGTACCCGCTGGCCGGCCTTGCCCGAGGGCAGCCTGGCGATCAGCTCGTCCATGGGTACGGCAGGCAGCTCCAGGCACAACGAGTCGCTCACCGTGCGGCGGGGCCCGCGCCAGCGGTCGTAGATCCGCTCCACCGCGCCACCGGGGCGTACCTCGCGGAAGTCGATCAGCGCCGTGCCTGCCGCGTCCGCGAGCGCCTCGGTGAGCGCGCCGGCCGCCCGCCCGCTGTCGCCGTCGTCCAGCAGCACGTCGGCGTAGTCGGAGATCGTCCCGCCGAGCGGCACCAGCGCGGGCAGCGGTCGGCAGACCAGCATCAGCGGCGCGGCGGCCACCAGTTCCCGTCCGGCGTGTACCACCAGCAGCCGAAGCCGCCCGGGCAGGCCGTACGACAGCCACCACGAGTGCAGCCAGGCATGGCTCTGGAACGGGGTCGCGGCGGAGCACCGCGCGAAGAGCCGCCCCCAGGCGGGGGCCAGCGCGGCGAATCTCTCCTCGTCGGTGACGAGTTCGCTGATCAGTCCCGTGGCGCGGGCGGGGCGCGCGGTGCCCGCCGGGTACGTGGCGATCACAGCTGGCCGTGTGCGTCGGCGGCGACGGCCGGACCGGGCACGGAAGGCGACGGTGTGATCTCCTCCGCCGTACGCCGCCTGGGCCGTACCAGCAGCGCGAGGGCGCCGAGCAGCCCGCCCGCGCTCGCACCGACCAGTCCGGTCACCGCGGCGGACGGCGAGGTGGGCGTGCCGGGCTTTCCCGCACGGGAGAACTGCATGAGTCCGACGTGGGTCTCGGCCTTGGCGGCGTCGGCGTGCCGGATGAGTGCGCGGGCGACGGCGTTGGCCATGTCGGCGGCCTGGTCCGGGCGGACGGAGGTGGCGGAGACGGCGACCATGGGGGCGTCCGGCGACGTCGCGGTGCGCACGCTGTCGCGCAGGGTGCGCACCGGAACCCCGGCCCACACCTGGGCGTCGCCGAGCACCGCCACCTGGGTGGCGACCCGGCCGTAGGCCTGTGCGAAACCGAGCGCGGTTGCGGTGTCGGTCCGCTCGCCGGGAACGGCGACCACGTAGCTGGTCGCCGTGTACTCCGGAGACTTCAGCACGCCGTACCCGCCGCCCAGCAGGCCGCCCGCGAGGACACCGGCCGCCACGAGCGACCAGGGCGGGAGCGCGCGGAGGCGGGAGGTCCGGCGGTGCGGGACGTGGTTCTCGGTCATGACGGGATGACTCCCTCGGGGGATCGGGACGGGGGGACCGTACGGGCGAGCGCCGCCGCGTAGACGTCCATGAGCCGGGCGGCGCTGCGGGTGATGCAGTAGTGGCGGGCCGCCTCGGGGGCGGTGCGCGGACCGGGCCCGGCGGCGCGGACCCCGGCGAGCGCGCGGGCGTAGGCGCCGGCGTCGCACGGGACCCGCACCGCGTCCGGGGCGGCCCCGGGCGGCAGGTCGTCCAGGGCGGGGCAGGAGCTGTAGCGCACCGGCAGGCCGGCCGCCAGCGCCTCCACGACCGCGAGGCCGAACGCCTCCTCGGGGGAGGGGGCGGCGAGCACGTCCATCGCCGAGGCCAGCGCGGGCAGGCCGGGCCCGGCCGAGCCGTCCGGCAGGTACGGCCGCTCCCCGGCGAACAGCACCCGCCCGGCGACACCCGCCTCCCGCGCGGCCCGCCGCAGCGCGGGCTCCTGCGGGCCGCCGCCGACCAGCAGCAGCCGGCAGTCGGCCGGCAGCCGGGCGAGGGCGTGGATCAGCACGTCGAAGCGTTTGCCGGGGACGAGCCGGCCGACGCCGCCGACGACGAACGCGTCGGCGGGCAGCCCGAGCCGGTCGCGGGTGCGCCGGCGGGCGTCCGGGTCGAAGGCGAACCCAGCCAGGTCGATGCCGTTGGGCACGACCTCGACGCGCGGCTCGGGCACCCCCCAGCGGGCGAGCCGGGCGGCGACCGTGGGGGAGACGGCGACCGTGGACAGGCCCAGCCGCTCGCCCAGCAGGTACAGCGCGCGCACCCCCGCGGTCAGCGGCCGGCCCTCCATCTGCGAGTCGCCGAGGGAGTGCTCGGTGGCGACGACCGCGCGGACCCCGGCCATCCGGGCGGCGATCCGGCCGTACAGGCAGGCCCGGTACAGATGGGTGTGCACGAGGTCGTACCGGCCGCGCCGGATGTGCCGGGCCAGCCGGGGCAGCGCGGCCAGGTCGCGGTTGCCGGTCATGCCGAGGTGGGTCACCGGGACCCCGTCGGCCGCCAGGCCGTCGGCCACCGGCCCGGGGTTGGTCAGGGTCACCACCTCGCACGCCACCGGCAGGTGCCGCAGCAGCAGCCGCAGTTGCTGCTCGGCACCGCCCACGCCGAGCCCGGTGATGATGTGCAGGGCCTTCACCGCAGCCCCTCGACGGGCCGTCGGCGCAGCCGGTGCAGCCGGTACTTCAGGAACAGCCGTACGGCGGTGTCGTTCTGCCCGACGTACACGCGCGGCAGGGCGTGCGGACCGGTCAGCTCGCCGGGGTCGATGGCGCAGGCGTAGGCGTAACCGGCCTCCCGCACGGCCTGAACGGCACGCCGGTCGGCCGTGCCGTACGGATAGCAGAACCCGGTGACCGGGGCGCCGGTCAGCTCCTCCAGGACCGCCCGGCTCTCGGCGGTCTCGGCCCTCAGCAGGCCGTCGTCGGCCCGGGTGAGGTCGACGTGGGTGAGGCCGTGCGAGCCGACCTCCATGCCCGCGTCGGCGGCCCGCCGGATGCCCTCGGCGGTCAGCAGCGGCTTGCGCGGGCCGAGGCGGTCCCACGCGTTGTCGCCGCCGAGCCGGCCGGGCAGCACGAACAGGGTCGCCGTGCACCCCCAGCGGGTGAGCGACGGCAGGGCGTTGCCGAGGAAGTCGTCGTACCCGTCGTCGAAGGTGAGGCCCACCAGGTCCCGTCCCTCGCCCCGGGCCCGGGCGGCGAGGAGTTCGGTGACCGACACCCCGCGCAGCCCCCGCCGGCGCAGCCAGCGCAGCTGCCGCTCCAGCCGGTCCGGGCTGACCGTGAGGTGGTACGGGTCGTCGGAGCAGTCGCCGACCGAGTGGTACATGGCGATCCACGGGACCGGGCCGGGGGTGAGGTGCCGGGCGGGGGCCGGGGACTCAACGGAGGACGGCATGGGCGAGCTTTCGGGTGAGGGTGCGTACGGAACGGAGTGCGGGGGCGAAGCCCTGGGCGCCCAGCGCCCAGCCGAGCAGGACGAACACGACGGTCACCGTGGCGCCGCCGGCGGCCAGCCCGGCGAGCGGCGCCGACGGCAGGCTCCCCACGAACCCGCCGGCCACGGTGGCCACCACGGCCGCCCGCAGCGGCCGGCTCAGCTCGTGCAGCACCGGCCCGGTCCGGATGGGCACGCTGCGGCGTCGCATCCCGGCGAGGAGCAGGACGGCGGTGACGGTGATGCCGGAGGCGTTGGCGGCGGCGATCCCGGTGACCCCCCAGGAACCGAGCGTCCAGGCGCCGACCCAGGAGGTGGCGACGATGCCCGCGGTCATCGCGGCCACCGGGTACCAGGTGGCGCGCCCCGCCGAGAAGTAGGAGCGGACCAGGACGCCGGTCAGGGTCTGGCCGAGCAGGCCGAGCGCGTAGACCCGCATCACACCGGCGGTCGTCGCGGTGTCCTGGGCCGTGAACGCGCCGCGCTGGAACAGCAGTCCGATCAGTTGCGGGGCGCAGGCCACGACGGCGGCCGTGCCGAGCAGCACCAGGCAGCCGGCCAGCGCCAGATCCTGCTCCACCCGGTCCCGGGCCCGCTCGGTGTCACCGTCGGCCAGCGCCCGCGCCACCAACGGGAAGGTGACCGTGCACAGCATCATCGACAGCGTCATCGGGATCTGCGCGACCTTCTGCGCGTAGTTCAGGTGCGAGATGGCCCCGGCGGGCAGCTCGGAGGCGAGGAACCGCTCGATCAGCACCTGCGACTGCCGGCACAGGGCGAACAGCAGCACGGTGGCCAGCAGCGGCACGTCCAACGGCTGTGCCGCGGCGGCGGCCCTGGCCTGCGTCCCGCTGATCCCGCGATGGCGCAACTGCCGCACCAGGGAGGGCAGCTGGACCGCCACCATCAGACAGCCGCCCGCCGCCACCCCGAACGCGGCGGACCGCACGCCCCACCGGCCGCCGAGCGCGTGCATCGCCGTGATGATGCCGGCGTTGTACGCGAGGTAGATCGCGGCCGGTGCCAGGAAGCGGCGGTGGGCCCTGAGGGCCGCGCTGGCGTACCCGGCGAGGCCGAAGCTCAGCACGCACGTCGCGGTGAGCCGGGTGCAGTCCACGGCGAGGGCGGGGTCGGGCAGGCCCGGCGCGAGCACGGCGACGAACTGCGGCGCGGCCACCGCGAGCAGCGCCCCGACCGCCGTGAACGCCAGGGCCAGCCGGGGCAGGGTGCCGGCCACCAGCGCCCGCACCGGATCGCCCGGGGCGCCCCGCGCACGGCGGGCCAGGGCCATGCTGAACGCCGGGATCAGCGCGAAGGCCAGCCCGTCCTCGATCAGCAGCGTGGCCGCGAACTCCGGCACCGTCCAGGCGACCAGGAAGGCGTCCGTGTCCCGCCCGGCCCCGAACAGCCGGGCCAGCGACTGGTCCCGCACCAGCCCGAGCAGCGCCGCGGCGATGGAGAGGGAGGCCGTGACGAGGGCGGCGTGAGCGAGGAAACGCCCGGTGGGCGGGGCCTGTTCACGGGCCGCGGGCGCGGGGGCCGGATCGGGGAGGGCAGCGAGGTGCGGTGAGGTGGGGGCGAGGGGCGGGTGTGCCGGGGCAGGACCGGGGGGCGGTGGGGCGGACGCCGGGGTGGGGTCGGAGAGGGGTGGCACAGGGGTCGGGGCGATGTTCGTCTCGGTGGGGTCGGGGGGTGCCGGGGGGCCGGACCGGCCCGCCGCGGTGCCGGCGGGTCTCAGCGCGGGGGGTTCGGCCGACCGGGCCACCGGCAGAGCGACGCCGCCGGCCCCGGCTCCGGCGTCCGCCGCCGGCCGGTGTGCCGTATCCGGGAGGATCCGCGCGTCAGCCGCCGGCCCGTACGCCGTACCGGGCCGCGGCCCCGGTGCGCCACCGGTTCCGGGGCGCGTCATCTCATCGGCCTTCGGGTCCGGTGGGGCGGCGGGGGCGTCCGGCGGGGGGCCGGCTGCCGCCCCCGGCTCGGGCGGGTGACCGTCATCGCAGGGCCGCCTCCCCCGTCACCCTCTCCCGCGCGGCGGGTACGGCGGTGATGTCACCGCAGGCGGACCGTTCCGCGCCCACCAGCGCCCACCAGGCGACCAGGCCGAAGCACACCGCGGTCAGCACGGTCGACGGGCCGCCGATGTCGGCGTACGCGAAGTCCACGAGCTGCCACACCAGCAGCCCGCAGGCGATCAGCGCGCAGTCCAGGCCCCGGCCGCCGGCCGCACGGGCCCGCCACAGGCCGCGCAGCGCGCACACCAGCAGGGCGAGCCAGGAGCCCGCGAGGCACAGCAGTCCCGTCAGACCCTGCTCACCGAGCACCAGCAGGTACATGTTGTGCGGTGACAGCAGCGGCTGCCGGCGGTAGGCGGCACCCGCGCCCGCGATGTCGCTGCCCGAGGACAGCGCGAGTGAGGCGTGCCCGTCGCGGTGCTCGGGGAAGCCCTTCAGACCGACGCCGGTCAGCGGGCGTTCACGCCACATGTCGACGGCCGCGGCCCACATCGTGTACCGGTCGGTGACCGACTGGTCGGGCGCGTCGGTGACCTGGGTGATGCTGTCGAACCGCTCCTGGAGCATCGCCGTGCCCACCCCGAACCCGCCCACCAGCACCACCCCCGCGGCCAGCACGGCCGCCCCCGCCTTCAGCGCCCGCCGCAACCCGGCCAGGGCCAGCTGGACGGTGACGGTGACCGCGGTCGCGATCCAGGCGCCCCGGCTGAAGGACAGGGCGAGCGGAACCGCGAGGGCGAGCGCGCAGCACGCGGCGAGCGCCCGGCCCCGCTCCGCGGACCGGCCGAGCGCCAGGCCCACGGCGCACACCAGCCCGAACGACACCACCGTCGCCATGCCCATCACGTCCGTCGCCCCGAAGGTGCCGACCGCGCGGATGTCCTGGCCCTGGTAGGAAGCGCCGGTGCCGGTGACGTACTGGTGCACGCCCACCGTCCCCTGCCACCCCGCGAGGGCCACCACCGACCAGGCCAGCAGCCGGAAGTCGGCCCGGCCGCGGACGAGGAGCACGACGGCGGCCGGAACGAGGACGAAGACCTGGAGGTAGCGGCCGAGCCCGGTGATCCCGGCGCCCGGCGCGACCGCGTGCAGCGCGGCCAGTGCCAGACCGGCCACCGGCAGCCCGAGGATCAGCGCGGCGGCACGGGTGAGCGGGCGGCGGCGCGCCCGCAGCAGGCGCACCGCGCAGAAGAGGACGACCAGCGCGGACAGGGCGTCGGCGGGGCCCGCACCGCCCTCGCCGCCGGGGGCGACCGGCAGCGCGAGCAGCGCGACCACGGCCAGTACCGGCAGCACCGGGGACGGCCGCACGGGGCGGTGGAAGGGCGGGGCGAGGGTCATCGGTCAGCTTCCCGTCGACCGTACGAGCGCGGCGGCGGTGCGCAGCAGGATGCAGACGTCCTGCCACAGCGACCAGTTGTCGATGTAGGCGTTGTCGAAGCGGGCCCGGTCCTCGATCGAGGTGTCGCCCCGCAACCCGTTGATCTGGGCGAGTCCGGTGATCCCGGTCTGCATGCGGTGGCGGAACGCGTAGCCGGGGTAGCTCCGGCTGAACTCCGCGACGAAATAGGGGCGCTCGGGGCGCGGGCCGACCAGGCTCATGTCCCCCCGCACGACGTTCCACAGCTGGAGCAGCTCGTCCAACGAGGTCTGCCGCAGGAACCGGCAGAAGGGGCTCATCTTCCGTTCACCGGCCACGCTCCACCGGGTGGCCGCCTCGTGCTCGTCGACCGGGCGGTGGGTGCGGAACTTCAGCAGGGTGAAGGGCCGTCCGTCCTTGCCGATGCGCTCCTGCCGGAACACCACCCCGGGGCCGTCGGTGAGCCGCAGCACCACCGCGCACACCAGCAGCAGCGGGCTGACCAGTACCAGCAGCGTCCCGGACACCGCGATGTCCAGCAGCCGCTTGGCCACGCTCGTCCGCCGCCGCCCGCCGAGGTCGAGGCGGCGCACGGCGAACCCGGAGAGCTGATCGCGCATCCCGTACGCCGGGCTGTCCGCGTCCACCTCCCACAGCGTGCAGCCGGACTCGGCCAGCGCCCGCAGCAGCGGCCTCCGCTCGGTGCGCACGGCCGGGTGGACGGTGAGGGCGACCCGCACCCCGTTCTGGATGAGTGCCCGCTCCACCTCCTCGCCGGTGGTCAGCACCGGCAGCCCGCCGGCGTCGTCCGCGTGTTCCGCGACGACGCCCACCGGGCGCACCCCGCAGCCCGGCTGCCGCAGCAGCGCCGCGGCCACCCGCCGGGCGGTCCCCGCGGGCCCGATCACCAGGGCGGGACGCGGCCGGCGGCGCAGCGCGACCCGGCGATGCCAGTGCACCGCGCCCCGGCCCGCACCCGCTGCCGCCGCGTGCAGCGCGCAGCCCAGCAGCAGTGTGGAGACGGTCAGGGCGCGCCCCGGGGCGTAGGCGGCGAGCAGGGCGGCCAGGCCCAGCCAGACCACCGCGATCCGCCCGCACACCACGGGCAGTTCGTCGAGCACGCCGTGCACCGGCCGTGCGGAGTGCGGGCGCAGCAGCAGCGCGCCGGACACCAGGACGGCGACCGGCAGCGGCCGACGGGTGGCCTCGTCCAGCGCGATGCCGCCCACCAACGCGGCGAACAGGTCCGCGGCGAGCAGCGGCACCGGCGAGGCGGACCGTTCGGGCGGGCGCCGCAGCGCGAACCGGAAGCCGCCTTCGGGGCGGGCCGGCAGGACGGAGACGGGCGAGAATCCGTGGTCCCATGGTTGCGCGCCCGGGGAGGGGACGGTGCTTTCCGCAGTCACGAGTGGATGGACTCCCTGCACTCGGAGGGTACGAGCTCGGCTGTTCCGCCGGCCGCCGCCGGGGCGTCGCAGCCGGTGTCGGCGGTGTCGAGGAGGGCGCGGTAGAGGGCCGCGAACCGTTCGGCGGTGAGCCGCACGTCGTGCGTGGACAGGACGTGCCGACGGCCCTGGTCGCCGAGCGCCGCGCGCAGCGGTGGATCGGACAGCAGCCCGGTGACCGCTGCGGCCAGCGCCGTGGGGTCCTCCGGCGGTACCAGGCAGCGCGCGGCGAGCGCGGGCGGCAGGCTCTCGCGGGCGCCGTCGACGTCGGTGAGTACCACGGGTGTTCCGCAGCCCAGCGCCTCCAGCGGGGCGAGTGCCATGCCCTCCCAGCGCGAGGGCAGCACCACCAGGTCGGCGGCCCGGTACCAGGGCACGGGGTCGGCGACGGCACCGGTGAAGTGCACGGAGGAGGGTGCCTGTCGCCGTAAGGCCTCGCGGTCGGGGCCGTCGCCGACGAGCACGAGTCGCGCCCGTGGCAGCACGCCGAGGACCTCGTCCCAGGCCCGCAGCAGTACGTCCTGACCCTTCTGGTGGCACAGGCGGCCCACGCACACCACGAGGGGGCAGCTCTCGTCGCCGGGGACGGACGGTTCCCGTGGGGGCTCCTCGGCAGAGGTGGCTGCCGAGCCGCCGGGCGCGGTGCCGGCGGCCGGAGCCGGTGAGAAGCGGGTGGTGTCGACGCCGTTGGGGATGACCGCGTAGGCCGCGCGCACCCCGGCGCGCAGACCTGTCGCGCGCTCCGCCTCGCTGACGCACACCACCCGGTCCGCCCAGCGCGCCCCCCACCGCTCCCAGCGCAGGGCGAGCGCGGCGGTGACGCCGCCGACCGCCTCGAAGGACCAGGCGTGCGGCTGGAACACGGTCGGGACGCGCCCGCGGACGGCGAGCCGCGCGGCCAGTCCCGCCTTGGCGCTGTGCGCGTGCACCAGTTCGGGCCGCACTTCGTCGATCAGGCGTGCGAGCCGTCGTACCTCGCCCGGCAGAGTGGGGCCCGGGGACCGGTCCGCCTGCCAGTGCCGGAGGTCGGCGCCCAGTTCCCGCAGGCCGGCGGCCAGTGCGCCGCCCGGGCAGGCGGCCGTGACGCGCAGGCCCGCCGCGAGCTGGGCCCGCGCCAGGTCGAGCACGACTCGGGCGACACCGCCGTCGACGGGTTGCGCGAGGTGCAGGACCCGGGGTCGAAGATCGGGTGCTGGATGGTGCATTCGCGGGTTACCTCGCTCGTGGGGCGCTTGGGACGGCGGTCGTGAACGCGCCTCTTACTCACGGGTGTCCACGGCGGCGAAGAGCGCGCCGGCCCATGCCGCGTCCGCGTGGGAAACGAGCCGGAAGCCAGGCTGGTCACCACCGCGCCGCAGAGCCCGGCCGAGATCGAACATGTCGGAGTCGTAGCCGAGCGTGTTGGCGTAGTCGGGGATCCGCCGGACGGGTACGTCACCCGGTTCGCTGATCGTGGAGTTGAGTACGTCGTCCTGAGGATTGACGGAGTCGTGCAGTGCGACGGGCGTACGCCGGGGACCGACAGAGAGCGTGAACGTCTCGCCCACGCTGCCCCGGTCGCCGGCGTACGCCACCAGACCGACGCGTCCACCCGCCCCGGCCGGTACGCGCATCCCCGCGAGCCGGACGTCGACGGGGGTGTCCAGCGAGTCCAGACCGTCCCAGAGGGCCAGTTCGCGCAGCGGCTCCGCGGGGTTCTCGTACGCCACCACCAGGGTCCAGCCGCCCCACGCCCCGGCCGCCGGCCTGCCCGTGGCGATGCTGACCTGCGCGACGGTGTACAGTCCCGAGCCGCTCTGCCGTACCAGCCGGGTGACGTCGGCCGAGGCCTGGAAGGCGTTCGCGCCGTCTGCCACCCGGTGGCCCTCGACCGTGTCGGCGAGGACCTCCTCGTACGTGCCGCCCGGTCCGGCGACGAGTACCCGTCCGTTGTCACGCGGTGGCTTCTGCTCGCCGGCGAGCGGATTGCCGCCCCAGTACAGCCGGGCGTACGTCACCCGGCCGCCCTCGGGAACGCGGACCTCGGCCCGGGAGGAGTTGTAGGTGCGGGGGTCGTTGTCGACGTCGACGTAGGCCATGTCGAAGTCGGCGCTCCCCCCGGCCCGTCCTGCCCGCGCGGCCTGGCACGCGGACGCCTCCGACGCGCGGCAGCTGAGGGAGGCGTTGGCCGCGCGGACGAAGCCGCCGCGCTGCACGGCGTGATGGCGCAGGGCGAAGACCGGTGTGACCTCGGGGGAGGGCTGTGTGCCGGTCCGGGCCGCGGCGGGGGTCGCCAGGACCGGGAGGGCGGCGAGAGTGGTGCAGGCGAGGGCGCCCGCCGTTGTACGCAGCAGCGGACCGAGGAGATTGCGCATGACCGGCGGTGCCCTTTCGCACGGACTGAGGAGATCCGCAACTCTAGTCGATATACCTATAAATACGGACAAAGCTTGCAAGTGTGTTGGAAAGGTGAAGGCAGTCCGCCTTCATGTCACCCCATTGGCGGCACAACCCCTGGCAGCGCCGCGCGTTGACACTGCGCCGGGCATCCGCTCGGATGTTTGTGTCGATCCCAAGGAGCACCTCTCCATGTCGCGTATCGCGAAGGGCCTGGTCCTGACCTCCGCCGCCGTCGCGGCCGTCGCCGGCGGTGCCGGCGCTGCCTCCGCCGACGCCGGCGCGAGCGCCGCCGCCGCCAAGTCGCCGGGCGTGCTGTCGGGCAACGTCGTCCAGGTCCCGATCCACGTCCCGGTCAATGTGTGCGGCAACACCGTCGACGTCATCGCCCTGCTGAACCCCGCGTTCGGCAACGCCTGCGTCAACGACTGACGTCGGGACGCAGCCCTTCGGCCGGCCGTCCGCCCCGCGTGCACGTCGCGGGGTGGCCGGCCGGTTTTGTGCTCCTCCGAATGGATCACCAGGCGTGCGCGAGCGGTTGCGCAGGTTGATCGGTGAATTGACGGTGGTCATAGGTCCCCACCGTTCACCGAGAGGAACACCCATGCGTGATCTGCCTGTCCGGCGTCTCGCGTCCACCGTCCTGTGCGCGTCCGTCCTGCTCGGCATCACCGGCCCGGCCGCAGTCGCCGCCGACCCGTCCCGGGGGCACGACCGTGCCGCCTCCCGCGCGCCCGTCCAGACAGCGGAGAAGGAGAAGCTGCTCGCGCGGGCGAGGGCCCTTGGCACCGCCGCTCCCGCACTCGGCCCGGTCGTCGACCTGCTCAACCAGTCGCTGGAGAAGGGCAGGCTTTCCGCCGGCGAGGCCGGACGGCTGGGGGAGGCGGCGAAGCAGGCCGTCGTCAAGGCCGCCGGCGACCCGAAGCCCGCCGCCCCGACGGCGCCCGCCCAGGCGACGCCGACGGCATCCGCGGCTCCTGCCGCATCGGCGAAGCCCACGGCCCCCGCGTCCGCGACGAGCACCGTGAAACCCGAGGCTCCTTCGGCGCCCGCGACGGGCACGGCGTCCGCGAAGCCCGCGACGGGCACGGCGTCCGCGAAGCCCGCGACGGCCCCCTCGTCTCCGACCGCCTCCGCCACGCCCACGAAGCCCACCACCGCCACGCCGACCGCGCCGGCGACCTCCGCCGAACCCGCGCGCCCCACCGCCGCCGCGTCGGCGTCGGCCCCCGCGGTCTCCGCCGCCCCGGCGGCCCTCACCGCGCGGGCGGCCGAGCGGCACCCGGGCTTCGTCGACCCGCCCGCCTCCCGCGACCTGGCCGATGACGCGCTGTCCGAGCTGGAGACCGCGATCGACAATCTGGTCAAGGCGGTCACCGGGCAGCTGGACCAGCTCCTGTCGTCCGCCACCGACGTGGTGTCCGGTCTGGCCGGCCTGCTGGACCCGACGCTCCTCGACGAGGACACGACCGCTCCCAGCGTCGAATCCCTGCCCTCACTGCCCAGCCTCCCCACGGAGCCGAGCCCGTCGGCGACCAGCTGAGGCGGATGGTTTCCGGCGGCTGCACGGCAATTTCATATGTCTTCTGCACATGGAGTTTCCGGCCCGGCCGGGCATCGTTAGACACGGCGTCAGAGACCCTTGGGTGACGTGAGTTGCCGAAGAAAGGAACACGATGAAGTCCCTGAAGGCCGCCGCCGTAGTCGCGGGTTCCGTGGCCCTTGCCGGCGTCGCCGCACCCGCGTTCGCCTACGACGCCCACCACCTGCCGCCGATGAGCGTCAACGGCGCGCTCGCCCAGCTCACGCAGAAGCCGCCCACCGTGAAGGACCTGATGCCGCTACAGCACCAGTCGAACGCGCTCGACACGGAGAAGAAGGAGTCCGTGCTGAGCAACCTGAAGGACGTCACCACATCCGTCAACCACCGGCCGCTGCTCGGTGGTCTGCCGCTGAAGAGCTGACGCCCTCCGCCCCGTCCGGGCCGGTCCCGCAGCCACGCGGAGCCGGCCCTCGGCGTATGCGCTGCGTGACGGGGCCGCATCCCTCCATCGTGTGGAGTGGCTCAGGACACTGCTCCGGAAGGGTGACGAGCGGCCGGGGCACGCCAGGGCCCGTCGATAGGGTCGCGCGGTGACCTCAGTATCCAGCGAAATCCACCCCTTCCGCCCCTTCCGTGCCACCGACCTCGGTACGCTCGCCCTGCTCGCCTGGATGGCCAGGAACGAGGAGGGCGCGGGCAGGACCCCCTGCCTGCTCGCCTGCTCTCTGGGCGACGGTCCGGGCGGCCCGGAGGGCGCGTCCGCCGCCGTGGCGCGGCTTCTGGACGAGATGCGCCTGCCGGTGGGCGGCGATCCCGTCGACGGCACCACCCGGCCGAGCCTGAAGGTCAGCATGCTGGTCGTCGCCGGCCAGATCGTCCTGCAGATGCCGAACGTCACCACTCAGGTCACGCCGCCGGCGGAGTGGCTGGAGGCGGTCGGGAAACTCGGTTACACCTACTTCATGTTCACCACGCGCGTCTGCCCCACGATCGGCCCCCGCCAGCCGGTCGCGGGCGCGGAGCTGGCCGCGTTCGCGGGAGCCCCGGAAACGACGAACGCCGCCGCGCACGTCTACCTGCCCGCCCGCAGCCTGCGTGCTTGACGCCCCGGTGCGCGGCCCGGAAGCGGCGGGCTCGCCCCCTCGTCCGCCCCGCACCGGAGCCGTTCGGCCTGCCGGCCTCCCGGACCGTCGCCGCGGACGGGTTCGAGCTTTCTCGACGAGCCGACTATTACGGCACTCGGGGGAATCGTGAAATGAAGGCGTTTTCCGCTCGTTACCCGGTACGGACCTCCAACCCCCGCAATCGTGAAAGGGACCGTACCTGACATGAAGCCGACCACCCGAGGAATCCTTGCCGCCGTCGTCACGGGCGTCGCGGCCACCGTGGGGGCAGCCGCCCCGGCCGCGGCGGCCGGTACGGCCCCCGTCCCCGTGCCCCTGGGCGGCGCCTCCACGGCGCTCGGCACGCAGGTGCCGAGGCTCGGCGCCGAGCTGCCGCTGCTGAAGCCGGGCGCCCCCGACGGACCCCGGTACGTCACGGGCCGGCTCCTCCCGGACCGGACCCTGCCCCGGCTGCCGGTGACCAGTGGGCTGCCCGGCCTGGACGCCAGGGCTCCGCTGCCGCACCTCCTGGACGAGGGCTTCGACCACGTCGACGTGGACTCGCCCACCGGCGACCTGCGAGCCCTCACTCCCGGCCTGTCCCTGGACGCCCCCCTGACCGCACCCGACGGGGGCGGAGCCGGGCTGCCGGGCGCCACGATTCCGCGGGCGGCTGTCCTTCCCCCCGTCCTGCGGACCACCGCGGACGGCGGCGTCGGCACGGGTCCGGGACGGTAGCCGGGCGCGGCCGTACCCGCCGTATGGCCCCTGGACGGTGACTCCGCGCGCTCCCGGCCGGTTAGCCGGTACGAACACCGTGAACCACAGAAGGAGCGAGCATGGTCGTCGGCATGGGCGGAGCAGGGGTCGGTGCGCAGCGGCGGGCCGGGGCGAAGGCGGCCGGACCGTCCCGGCGGGAGATGGCGCGGGGGCTGCTGGCCTCCGCCACCGCGCTGGCACTGGCACCGCTCGTCGCCGCCTCCCGGCCGGCGCCCCCGGCCGAGGACCCCGGCGGCAGCTCTTTCGACGAGAGCTACCGGGGCCGCCGTATCCGCGGTGTCCCGGTGCCCGCCACAGGTCACGAGGAGACCGGCACCGAGTGGCGGATCACCGTCGACGGCAGCCCGCTGCACCTGATGCGCCGGGCCGACGGCACCTGGCTGAGCATGATCGACCACTACACGTCGTACCGGACGCCGCTGGAGGCGACCCGGGCGGCCGTGGACGAGATCGGGCCCGGCCAACGGCTGCGCGACCTGGCGCCGCACCCGTTCGGCGGACACTTCGGCGCGGGCACCGGGGAACCGGCGCACCAGGGGGGCCGGCATGGCGTACGTGCGTAAGGACGTCAGCACGCTCACCGCCGGCGAGCGACGACGGTTCGTGGACGCGCTGCTGACGCTGAAACGGCGCGGTGAGTACGACGAGTTCGTGCGCCTGCACATCGACTTCTACACCGCCGACGGCGAGCACGGGCTGCGCACCGCCCACATGGCGCCGTCCTTCCTGCCCTGGCACCGCAGGTTCCTGCTGGAACTGGAGCGAGCACTGCGCCGCGTCGACTCCTCGGTGACGGTGCCGTACTGGGACTGGACCCGGGACCGTACGAGGTCCTCCGTGCCGTGGACGAAGGACCTGCTCGGCGGGAACGGCCGCCGCTCCGACCGGCAGGTGATGACCGGCCCGTTCGCCTACGCGGCGGGCCACTGGACCCTCAGGGAGGGCGTCACCGACGGCAAGTTCCTCACCCGGGACCTCGGCCGCTCCGCCGCACCTCTCCAGCTGCCCACCCGCGGCGAGCTGCAGTGGGCGCTGGACGACCCCGTCTACGACGCCTGGCCCTGGGACTCGACCGTGCGCAAGGGCTTCCGCAACAAGCTGGAGGGCTGGGGCACCGGCAGCGGCAGCGGCTCCTGGAGGAACCACAACCGGGTGCACCGGTGGGTCGGCGGCGCCATGCTCGGCGGCGCGTCCGTCAACGACCCGGTGTTCTGGCTCCACCACGCCTTTCTCGACCTGCAGTGGTACCGCTGGCAGCGGGCCCACCGCAACCGCCGCTACCTCCCGGCCGAGCCGCCCGGCCGCTCCGACACACAGCACCACCGGGTCATCGCCCGGCACGAGAAGCTGCCGCCGTGGAGTGAGACGCCGGACCAGCTGGAGGACGTGAGCCGGATCTACCGGTACGCGTGAGCAGCCGGTACGCGTGCGCACGGGCCCGCGTACCGGGCCGGAACGGCAAGAGCCCCGGCGTTCGGGGTGCCGGGGCTCTGGCCTGTGGGTGTCGGCCCGCTCAGTTGCCGTAGCCGCCCTGACCAGGACCGGGGTTGCCGGTCTTGCCGTGGCCGCCGTCGTTGACACAGGTGTTGCCGAACGCCGGGTTCAGCAGCCCGACGATGTTCACGGTGTTCCCGCACACGTTGACCGGGATGTGCACCGGAACCTGGATCACATTGCCGGACACCACGCCCGGGGAGCCGACGGCCGCACCCTCGGCACCTGCGTCGGCCAGGGCCAGCCCGGCCCCGCCGACCACCACTGCACCGGTGCCGAGCGCGACACCGGCTGCCTTCGCGATGCGAGACATCACGTTCTCCTTCTGTAGCTCGGGAAACGCGACGGCGGAGCAGCCGCCGCACTTCCCGTTCAACGGCGCCGCACCGGGCTGGTCACGGTGATCAGCGGGGGATCACTCTTTTAACAGGCAGGCTGGGCGGGGTGGGGGCTGCCGGGCGGGCCGGGGTTAATTCACGGGCGTCGGCCGGGGCCCGCCCCTACCCTCCGGGTATGGACACGGACAACGTTCCCGGCGACGTCCCCGACGCGGGCGAGCGGTCACGGCAGCTGATCGGTCTGCTCGCCGAGGAGAACAGGCTGCGGGCCTTCGCGGCGGTGGCGCTGGGCGCGCGCAGCACCCGGCAGGTGGCCGAGACGGCGGGCCTCCCGCTCAAGGACACGGCTCTCGCCCTGCTCAGACTGCGCGAGCAGGGCGCAGTGACGGACGGACCGGAGGACGGCCTGGCCGTCGCCCACGACCTCCTGCGCGAACTCGCCCGCCCGCGCGCAGCGGAGCGCTCCGCGCGCCCTGTCCCGGGCGATGTGGTGGGCACCTTCGTCCGGGACGGGCGTCTGCTCCGGCTGCCGGTCCAGTGGACCCGCAAGCAGCAGGTGCTGCGGCACATCGCGGAGCGGACCTTCGAGCCGGGGGTCGCCTACCCGGAACGGGTCGTGAACGAACGCCTGCGGGCCTGGTGCGAGGGGTCCGACGAGATCGACCATGTGACGCTCCGGCGGTACCTCGTGGACCTGCACGAACTGCGCCGGAGCGAGGGCGTCTACGAACGCGTACGGCCCCCGGCCGCTTGACGAGCCGTGCCGGGCCGCCTGAGGGACCGGTCGTGCAGTGGTGCCCGGCCGCTCGGCCACATCGTGCCGCCTGCCCCGTCCGTCCCACCGTGCCGCCTGCCCCGTCCGTCCCACCGTGCCGCCCGGCCGGTTCCGGTCCTCAGGCAGGCAGCCGGCGTACGGGGGAACCCGCCAGATAGGCCTGGATGTCCTCCACGGCCTGGCCGTAGTACGTCGTGTAGTTGGCGTGGGAGACGTAGCCGAGGTGGGGCGTGGCGAGGAGGCGCGGCGCGGAGCGCATCGGATGACCGTCCGTCAGCGGCTCGATGTCGAAGACGTCCACGCCGGCGCCGGCGATACGTCCCTCGTGCAGCGCGGCCAGCAGAGCGTCCTGGTCGACGATCGCGGCGCGGGAGGTGTTGACGAGGTAGGCGGTCCGCTTCATCAGGGCGAGCTCGGCGGCGCCGACGAGGCCGCGGGTACGGTCACCGAGGGCGAGGTGGACGGACACGAAGTCGCTGTCGCGCAGCAACTCCTCCTTCGACCCGGCGAGTTCGACGCCCACTTCTGCGGCGCGCTCCTCGGTGAGGTTCTGGCTCCACGCGCTGACGCGCATCCCGAAGGCGAGGCCGACCCGGGCGACCCGGGCGCCGATCTTCCCCAGCCCGAGCAGACCCAGCCGGCGCCCGTGCAGATCGGCGCCGACGGTCGACTGCCAGGGCCCGTTCCCGCGCAGCGCGTTGCTCTCCTGGACGATCCCACGGGCCAGGCCGAGCAGCAGCGCCCAGGTCAGCTCGACAGGCGGGGTGCTGGAACTCGCCGTACCGCACACGGTGACGCCGTGCGCCTCGGCGGCGGCGTAGTCGATGACGCTGTTGCGCATCCCGGAGGCGATGAGCAGCTTCAGCCGGGGGAGGCGGGCGATCAGCGAGGCGGGGAAAGGGACGCGTTCGCGCAAGGTCACGACGATGTCGTACCCGGCGAGCGCGGCGGCGAGGGCGTCCTCTCCCGCGAGGTGCTCGCGCAGCGCGACGACCTCCACCTGGTCCTCGATCACCGCCCAGTCGGCCAGCCGGGTCGCCACACCCTGGAAGTCGTCCAGCACCACGCAGCGAAGTCGCACGAGATCTCCCTCCCGTCCGGCGACTCTAGCGCGCCCCCGAACACCCCTCCCAGCGGGTCCCGCACCACCCGACGGCCCCTCTCACCGCCTCCGTCTGCCGAGCCATGCCCCTTCCGATGAACATCGGGGGCCACCGGGGCCGCCGTGGCTCGTTGCGGGGTGGTGGCCGGCTTCAGCAAAGTGAGGGAACCTGGCAACATTCGGCTGACCAGTAAAAACGTTAACGCCGCATGCTCCGCCCCGACCAGCGAAAAGCCCTCCCGGGTGGGAGGGCTGGACCGGCACCGCAGCGGGATCCGAAGCTGCGGCCATGCGCCGGGAAGACGCGAGCGGACGTCGTCGGTGTGCGCCGCCGGCACCTCGCAGGTGCCGCGCCGGATCACCGAGTGCCGTCGCCGCCCCGGCCGCAGCTTCCGGATACTGCTCAGATCCGACCGCCGGTCAGCCGGGTGAGGGGACCGTGCGTGCGGCGCACCGCGCGACGACCCGCCAGGTATGACGTGGCACCCAACGCCGACAGGCCCGCGCCCACACCGGCGGCGAGAGCCTTTCGATGGGCGACCGCCGTCCAGGCCGTCTTGGCGAAGGCCACGGCCTGGCCCGAGGCGGCGACGACGGCCTGGCGCCCGGCTTGGACCCGCTCGGCCGCACCGTGCACGACCGCCGTGCCTGCCGAGGCCACGGGCTCGGCCTTCCGGGCGGCAGCCGACGCGACGTCACCGGTCTTCTCGGCCGCCTTGTCCGCCGCCTGTGACGCGGGAGCAGTCGCCTTCGCCGTGGCCTGCCGCGCCTTGGCGGACGCACCCCGCTTGGATACGGAACTTCCATTCGTGCCGCTGTTCGACTGACTCATAGAGTCCGCCTTGCCGCTCGCGCGGGTGGCAAACTCCTTCGGCGGGGCCTGCGTTCGGCGTGCTGGTCCGGTTCGTCACGCAGGGCTGGCGCCCAGGATCGGCGTCGGGGTCGGGTGACCGCTTGAAGTGCCAGCCGGAGACCCTTGCTGTCGCCGGAACGGCGTCAGGCCGCTCAATGCCGCTGACGTCCGCCGACGTCGCCGTCAGTGCCGCCGTCACTGCCGTCGGAGATGCCAGCGTATGACCACTCTGAACGGGCCATCACCGCTGCTAACCTCCCCCGGTGCCCTCGGAGATACCGCGCCTGGTCGACGAACTCGTCACGCACATGAGGTCGGGCTCCGCGCCCGCTTACCGAGCCGCGATGAAGCGGCTTGCGGATACCGCTCGGGCGGGAGGGCCCGAGAGCCTGACGACTGCCGTGGAAGCCCTCGCGCCCTTGCTGCCGGGTCTTGGCGGGGACTTCGCCATGACCGCGGTGCTGGCCGGCGCCTGCGTCGAGTGGGGCGCGTCCCCCATGGCTCTCGTCGACGTGCTGCCGCAGCGTGCCTCGGAAGCCATGATGCTCAACGAGGCAGTGCCGGACTTCTGGGAGAAAGCAGCGCGCGGGCGGCCGCTGCCCGAACCGGTGAGTGCCAGCACACACCAGTTGGTGCGGACACTGACCAGGCTGACCCGATGGCGCCGGGGCCTCGACAAGAACACGATGACCCGCGTCGCCATGTCCTGGTTCGACATGGAGGACTGGCTCAAAGCCCTGATCACCGTCATGGCGGACGCGAGTTTCCGTGCGGCCGTCCCCGGCGACGTCAAAGCCGAGTTGCGCGAACATGCCGCAGCGGTCGCACATCGATCCCAGCGCGCTGCTTGGGTCGGCGCGCTGGCCGCTGTCCTTGACGACGAGCCGCTGATCGTCATCGACCCCCGTACACATTGGGGATACGCCCTCACGATGAGTGGTGTCGGGGACAACGGCCAGCTGCACATCCTCCTGGCCGATCGGCTCGTCGGGGACCCCGGACAGGGCCTGGTCGCTGGGAACCGCCCAGCGCGCTCCTGGGTCGAGGCGGCGACCAGCGGCAACCCGTACCTCGGCCCCGACGACCCGGCGATCCGCTGCTTCCGCCTCTTCGACGGCCAGGGGACCTACATCAGCCCGGAAGGCGTGCCGGCCGACATAGGCCTCCTCCACGGCACCCGCGTCCTCGTCCTGCACCCGCCGAACGGCAACTACGCCATGGGCGCGGGTCGAGTGTTCGAGCACATGACGCCGGCCCTCCGTCTCGACCGCATCCTGGAATCGACCGAGACGCAGCACTGGCTCGCCAGGCTGGCTCCCGCCGTTGAGAACGACCTGATGGCCGACTAGATACTGCCGCTTCCCTCAGTACCGCACGGCCTGGCACGACGGCCGCTTGATCCCGAAGCAACTCGGTATGAGCGCTGCTCTTGCTTGCTGCGTGTGTGGCCTGCGCTGATGGTCCGCTGACGATGGCGGCTGTTCGCGGTTGTCCGTCGTGGCCGTCACGCGGTGAGACACTCAAGCGCGACGTCGCCGTGGAGCACGCTTCTAGAGGCCGCGTAGTGCCTCGTACAGGTCGCCGTAGGTGGTCCAGCAGTCGATGCTGCCGTCGTCGTACAGGCTGCCCATGTACCAGTCGTCGTCATCGACAGGCTTCACGAGGCACAGGCTGTGGAACCCGAGGACGACTTCTGGGTGTGGCATCTCGTGGGCCTCGCCGACGCTGACCCACTTCACTGGCCGATCGGGATCCAGGGCGGCGGCTTCTTGGTCTCCCGAGACATCGCGGATTCGCTGAAGAGTCCAACCGCGGGGGAGCCGTATGTCTGCCACCCATGGATGATCCCACTCGCCAGGTGAGGGTCGTCGCGAGCGAGGGCTTGCTCGCGGGGGCTCACTTGTGGACCGCCCGCTGAGGCGGGCCGCGCCGCGCGGCATCCTGATCGTCTCGTTCAGCGCAGGTGATCTATCAAAGGTTTCGTGCTTCGCCATCGCCGCCCCGGCGAACAACTGGCCGCCCAAGCAGAAGGGCGTTGAAGTACAGCCCTAATATGTGCAGGTCAGGGGAGGGGGACCATGTTCGAAGTGAGGCACACGTGCCCGCATTGTGGACACGGCGTAGGCCGGTTGATGCGCGTCAGCGGCGAAGGCGTTTCCAACTGCGCGCGTTGCCACAAGAGTGACTGGTCCCGCCGGTTCCCGTTCTCTGCACCGGATCCCCAGCTGGCGAAGCAGGAGGCTTTGGAAGCACTCCGCGCAGAGATGGACGCGCGGCGACTCGACTGGGTGCCACGCAGCGAACAGACCATCCAGGTCAAGATTCCCGAGCGGATCGTGCCGCCTCCGCCACGTCGCCCGAAGACGGAACGAGAGCGACTTGTCGAGCATGTTGGTGACAGGAAACTCACCAAGTCCAACGCTGCTCGGAGCGCGAAGAGCAGGGCGAAGAAGCGACTTCTGGCCTACGGAGCCTTGGCGGTGGGAACTGCGGCTTGCTTCGCCATCGGAGCGGGGGGCGCTGGCGGTGACCACGTCAGGAGCGCATCCGCCAAGCCCACAACGTTGCCTAGCCTGACTGCCTCTCCCTCGGGTAGATCCTCGGCGACTCCGTCGCTTTCGGCACCGTTGAGCGACTACCAGCAGTGGAACCTTGCGAAGGCTGTGGCGGACGCCCGCAAGCACCAAGTCAGGTCGGTGACGTACACAGACCTCAGCGACCTGAACCGCAGTCCGTCTCACCTCGGCAACTGGAAAGTGTGCCGGCAGTTTCCTGATGCTGGCGCCAAGAGGGCCGGGACTCTGACGTTCGCGGTTCTGAAGACGAACGAGGCGTGCGCCTCGCCACCACGGTCTCGCTCTCATCACGAATCGTCCTCAAAGGGCGGTTCTGACTCCAGCTCGGGTGGAAGCACGTCGACGGCTGGCAGCTCGCCCGCATCGGACAGCTCCAACACGACGGAATTGTGCGGCATCCGATCCAACGCCGGTAACTGCTACCACGCTGGCCAGTTCTGCCGGAACATCGACGTGGGGGCGACGACTACGGACGCAGCAGGGCGCGAGATCACCTGCGACTATGGAGCCGGCGCCAATCGGTGGCATTACTGACAACCCGATGACCGGTCACGACTTCGCACCTGCCAGGTCCGCTCTCGGGGCTAGCCTTCTTGGGCCAGCTGCTATCGACTCGGGTGCCGACGAGATGGGGGCCTGGACCGGTCATCTCGTTGGCCACCCTTGCCGTCGGTGGGGTCCGCCCCAGCACGGTTCAGCACCGGTCCGGTCGTGTGCGGATGTGCGTCTCGAGTGCCGCTTTCTGGATACCGAGTAGTGATGCCTCTTCGGCGGTCGCCGTCCGCGGTTCCGGCTGCTCCACGGCGTGGCTGACGGTGACACCGATCGCGGCCATGCGGTTCACGACGCCCGCCCCTGCGTGCGGCCCTCCCTCGAGGAGGACAACGCGAGTGCCGGCGGTGAGGTCGTACGGCTCCCAGCTCGTGGACAGCTGCACCGGCCTGCCGTCGGCCAGGAACTCGTACGTCGTCCGGACGCACAGGTCGCCCTCGGCGATGCCGAGCCGCGTCGCGATGTCCACCGGGGCGGGCACCTTGGCCTCAGTCTGGCTTTCCCAGTCCCCTTGCTGCTGGCGGTGGCGGCGGGTTGGGGCGCTGACCTGTATCAACGTCCATGCCGTGGTCCCGTAGGGCCTGGCTGCGTTCACCGTGATTCCCCGCTGTTCCCCGCGCGATCTGGTGCGCTTGTGGTGCGAGCCGCACAGTGCCGAAGGTCGTGCTCGTGGGGCGCGTTGTCAGTGTGACGTTCGAGTAGCAGGTCAAGGAGTGTGCGCGGACGTCGGTGGACAGCGGCGTACGTAGGCGAACTGGACAACGATCAGGACAACGAGATCAGGTCCGGGAAACGACGCCGACGAACTCAGCCCCCCTGTGGTTGCTGCTCTATGCTCCGCTCTCGCGCGGCACTGGAACAAGGATTACTTCGTGACTCTGAGACACGCTTCCCTCCAGACAGGTCGGTCCCATCCATGACACCGGACGGGCGGCCGGTGTACAGGACTTACTTGATCCGTAGACGTGTTCATCCCGTACGTGAAGCCAACCGGATAGCTCCCCAGCGCCGTTGGTACACAACGAAGGGCCCGGGTTAGTCCAGGGGTCGTGCGCCGGCGTACGTGAGTGTTGACGTCAGCTGGTGATGTCAATGGCCCTGCGCGATAATCCCTTTCCGTCCTTGCGTGCTCGCCGGCTGATCTCAAGCGCTCCTAGCCTCGCACTTTCACGGTCGCGACGGCTGTTGCAGTGCATGGCGTCGGCCTCGTACGGGGTGATCGCGGCGAGGGCGCGCCGGGTATCTGCATCCGGACGGTGTTCGCCACTGGTCAGGAGGCAAACCGTGCGTCTTTGCAAGCTTCGGCGGGCATAGTGCTGGGGGCTCTCCTGCCTCATCTGCCCCGGGAGGAGCAGACGTGAGTTGGCCGTCCATTGAGCTCGTCCGCGCGGAGGCCGCGCGGTACCGCAACCGCGTAACAGGTTCCACCGCCATCGCACTGAACGCGGAGGAGACCGCACTCGTCGGTAGGGCGGTGGCTAGGGCCGCTGCCCGCCGAGCCATCCATGAGGAGGTCACCAAAGAGTGGTGGCCGCTTGCCATCCCGGGGGGACTCCTCCTCGCCGCTGCGTTTCCCTGGATCATCCGGCTGGTGGCAGTCCACGGGAACGACACGGTGTCCCTTGGTTTCCCCTGGCTCAACCATGTCAGCAACACGCATGACGCCCCCAGGCCCCACTCCGCTTTCGTGTGGATCGGCTTGGGCTTCTTCGGGGTGGCGGCCGTCATGGTGATGTGGACCCAGCATCTGTACTCACAGCCGCCCCGCGGGCGGAGTCTGCATGCCGGACGGATGGCCTTACTCCAAACCCTAGGCCTCGGCCTCGTCTCCGTCTCTCTATTCTTCTTCGCCTACTCGGGAGGCGTCCCCGGCGGACAGTGGCCCACCGCCCGCAATGCCCTGGTGCGCTTGGCCGCCACGGTCGCCCAGGGCGTTCTGTGGTTGCTAGCAATGGGCCTGCTCGTCTTGGTCTGGGTGTCGATATGCTCCGCCCTGATCAAGTGGGTGGTTCGCCCAGTCTTGCGACCTTATGACCTGCTGCTCCTCGGCCTGGTCGACGCCTGCGAAGTCACGCGTGCCCACCGCGGCACCTGGTTCGAGGAACGCTCACGAAAGGCGGTGGAACGTGCCTTGGAGAAAGCGGCCCGCAAGGCGGAGACGGCACTGCCCGCCCGCCCCTTCCCGGACGGACGCGGGCCCGCGCGGGCCGACACGCTGCGGCTGGCCGCTGTTATTCGGCAGCACCGGACTCCTATAGCCCGGGCCAGCGGCCCAACCTCCTTCGACGTCGTCACCAAGTCCCTCTGGACTGGAGTGCTCGCGCTGATCACCGACGACTGGGAGACCCTGATCGCCGCGGCTCCGCCGGTGACCGCCCTTTCCCGGCTGCGCAGGACCGCGGCTGCGGTGTGGCCCCCGGTCGTCCTCATCACCGCGGCCGTCGCGCTGCCGTGGATTCCAGCGGTGGGGCAAACGTCCGACGTGGCGAACGGGGTGCGGGTCACCCTCATCATGACGGCCGTGCTCAGCGTCGTCCTTCCCCGTGATTCCTCCGCAAAGGCCTCGATCCTCGACGCCCTCAGCAAGGCCCTGTCCCGCGGCACCGAAAAGTAGAGTCTGGCCGAAGCCGCCGCTGCGCGCCACCCATCGGTGGGGACGGCGCACCGTATCCGATGCAGACTTTGAGATCTGGCCTCATCCATAACGCGGGGGCTCCGCCGGTCGCCCCGACGCCTCCCACGCCGGTCCGGCCCACGGTCCAGCTCACCCCCGGCACCGCCCTCGCCCTCGCCCTCGCCCTCGTCGGCGGCGGCACGGCCGTCGTCCTGGTGCTCGGAGCCGTCCTGGTCTCCCTGCTCCTGGCGGTCGGGACACGGGGGAGATTCACGAGCAACGTGACCTGAAGGGCCGGGCGGAGGGTGAGACGCGCACGGTGCCGGGGCACCCGGCCCTCACGCGCATCCTGCGGCAGCACATCGCCGATGAACAGCTCCAGCCGGGTGATCTGCTCTTCCAGGGCGAGTTCGGTGGCATCCTCGCCGGCTCCGTCATCCGCCGGGCGTAGCGCAGCGCGCGTAAGGCCGTACTGCCCCCGCACGTCTTTGAGTCACCCACCGGACGGCGCGTTTACGACACCCGGAACACGCGCCTGACGAAGTGGCTCAACGACGGCATCCCGCCCGCTCAGGTGGCCGAGTGGGCCGGGAACAGCGTTGCCGTGCTGCTGGCGACGTACGCCCGGTGCATCGACGGGCAGCTGCCGGACCTGAAGCGGCGGCTGGAAGCCGCGGGTGACCTTCCGGAGGCGGAGGCGTCGGGCGCCGGCTGATCTTCGACCGGTCGAGAACTTCGACACGTATTCGATACGGCCACTCGCGAGAACCCGGTGACAGCCGGACGGCCCCGGAGTCTGCCCTTGATCATCAAGAGGGCGTCCGGGGCCTCGTCGTACCCGCTGACACCTGCTCTGACCAGCGAAAAGCCCTCCCGAGCGGGAGGGCGAAGAATGGCGCCCCCGGCAGGACTCGAACCTGCGGCCAAGCGCTTAGAAGGCGCTCGGTAGATCTTGAGTCACACCCTTGCTGACCTGCTTGTCTTTGTGCGGCGCGCGTGTCATCGTCTGCACTTCGACACGCATTCGACTCATGGATTCGTACGCCTCCGTCTGCGCCCAAGCGTCCTGGGTATCCGTCAGAGCATGCACGCTCTCGTGGCCTACCGTTCGTACGACGGCGCCGTCACGGTGTGGGCCTTCGTGGTCAGCATCCTCACCGTGCTGGCGCCGGGTTGGTACATCCGGCGCCGTAGGTAGGCCGACACCTACTGCCTCCCAAGCGGCGTCTCTGACCATTCCCTACTGACGGTTGATCGGAATCTCGTAGACGATCTCGCAGTGAGCGGCGGGCACCACGATGTCCGCCGTCTCCACGGGCCGACCATCGTCGCTGTAGTACGTCCGCCGGATGTGCGTGACGAGCGCGGCCTTCTGGATGCCCAGGAGTGACGCCTCCTCGGCGGTCGCCTGCCTCGGCTCGGGCTGCTCCACGGCGTGGCTGACGGTGACACCGATCGCGGCCATGCGGTTCACGACCCCAGCCCCGGCGTGCGGCCCTCCCTCCGGGAGGACGACGAGAGTGCCGGCGGTGAGGTCGTACGGCTCCCAACTCGTCGACAGCTGCACGGGCCTGCCATCGGCGAGGAACTCATACGTCGTCCGGACGCACAGGTCGCCCTCGGCGATTCCAAGCCGCGCCGCGATGTCCGCCGGAGCCGGCACCTTGGCCTCGGTCCGACTCTCCCAATCCCCCTGCCTGCCCACGGCCTTCATGTCCGCCCGGAACGGAGACCCGTCGGGCCGCTCACGGGCGGACGAACGAACCACCCGTACCCGCTGCCGGGGCTCGGCGACGTACGTGCCCGAACCGGCGCGGCCCTCCAGCACACCCTGGGAGATCAACAGCTCCTGAGCCCGGCGGACCACGTTCTCGCCGACCCCGTACTCCTGGCCGATCTGGGCGCGAGACGGCAGACGGTCCCCGGGCTCCCATACGTGCTCCGCGATCCGGCGCCGGAGTTCGTCGGCGATGCGGAGATAGGGCGGCTGCTCAGGCATATGGAAAATCTAGTCCACTAGCTCTAATCTAGTTAACTAGCTTCACTGAAAGTGATCGCCGGTTAGCGGAGGCTGCCCTGTGCCCGCTTCGGGATCTCGCATGGCGGCCATCGTCGCCCGGCTGACCGCCGTCGGGCTTCCCACGCGTGTGGAGGAGTACGACCGCTACACGTCGGTCGAAGCGGAGATACCGGAAGCGCTCTCCGCTGACTTATGGCGGGAGGCCCTGGAAGTGGTGGCCGAGGCCGATCGGTTCGGACTCCTCGCCACCAGCCTGAACGGCCGCACCCTCTGGGCGGTCGTACACAAAGCGGTCCCCGCGACGGGCGATGTCGGGGGACCGAGCCATCAGCGATAGGAGCTGAGCAGCGTGCTCAACCGTATCCGCCGTGCCGTCTCGCTCACCAGAGCGCGGTACGCCCCCAAGGGCAGGCATCGCCGCCCCTTAACGACGTCCCGCTCGACGGTGGTCCCAGCCTGCCCGCCGTCCGCCGATGCGTCGAGGCGGCCACTGGGCCGGGTGTCCAACATCGCCAACCATCGACTACCGCTCGCAGGGGAGGACAACGCACTCGTCCGCCCCTACGTGCTGGCCTGGGAGCAACGACTACGGCCACGGGCGGTGGTCGTCGCTTCCCATCTGCCGGCTGAAGCCTGGTCGACCCTGGCGGGGGCCTGCTGATGTCTCCACGCCAACAGCTCCGCGTCACCGAAGCATCTGCCGTCCCCTACCGGTCGACCGCCTGCCGCATCGGCACACACCCGCTCTGCACGGAGTCCTCTCCCGTCTCCGCGCCGATCGACCTGCCGGTTGTCTACGAGACGTGCGCGTGCCCGTGTCACTCGATCCCGGGCCACTCAAAGCCCAGGGAGGTGCAGCGGTGAGCGGTTGGGCACCGGGCGGCGCGCTAGTTGCCACTGTCGAGGTCACGGCGACCACTGTTCAGCGAGGCGACGTCATTCAACTGGGCGGCAGAGCGTGCCGGGTCATGGACCTCTTCCAACTTCCCCAAGGGGCCAAACGGCTTCTCTTCGAGTCGGGCGAGCTGCTGACCATACACACGCGAACCCGGCTCGTCGCCGTTCGCGTGCAGAGAAGGCGGTGACCCAGTCTGTGCCTTCACGCCATCACGACATTGCCGACGATCTCCGGCGCCAGATCACAACCGGCGCATTCAAACCGGGTGAACGCCTGCCGTCCGAGGCAGACCTCGCCGACCGATACGAGGTCAGTACGGCCACACTGCGAAGTGCGCTCGCAGTCCTCCAGGGCGAAGGTCTTGTCGAGAAGATCCACGGGAAAGGCAACTTCGTCCGCCGCTGCCTCCGCAAGATCGTGTACGTCGGGGGATGGGGAACGCTGGATCCATGGACCGCCGCAGAAGCGGCTATGCGCGTCACTGTTCGCACCACCACCATGCAGGCAGACGGCCATCTGACGTCCTTGCTGAGGGTGCCGACGGGCAGCCCTCTCGCTGAGTTCTTCTGCATCAGCCATGAGGGGGACTCACCGCACGGTCTGGCCCGCATCTACGTCCCGCGCGACCTGGCGCCAGCGGGGGTGCTGGGCGACGACTCCTCGTGGCGGGACACGGCCACGCGCTTCGCCGTCCTCGGCTCGGCACCGGCAACTGTCCGGGAAACGGTATGTGCTCGTCCACCGACACCGGACGAAGCATCCGCCCTCCGGATCGGCCCAACGGCGGCAGCCCTCGCGATCACACGGGTCGCGACCGACTCCACCGGTCGAGTCGTCGAGGCCGCGCTACTCGTGTTCCCCGGGGATCGCGTCGACGCGGTCTTCACCACCCACGACGTGACCGATGAGAAGGTAACCCAACGATGACGGCACCGAACGAACTACGACTCCTCCCGTGGTCGGGGCCGGAGGGCAAGCCCTGCTATTTGGACACCGACGACAAGGCCGGCTACATGTCCCGGCTGGCGGACAACATCGAAGCGGTGCAGCTGGGGACGGCGGCCGAGTTGCTGGAGCATGCTTCCGACATCCTCGACGACCAGGACGCTGGCCCGGAAGACTTGCGACGGCTGGCGAAGGAACTGACCAGGGCGTTGCGGGATGTTCTCCGCGTTGCGGTCAGTCGCGGTCACCTCCTGGCGGTGAGCGACCCTCATCGACCCTGAAGGGGGTCGCTGCGTCGTCTCAGAGGCTGAGGCAGCTTCCTCTGCTGCGGCCTACTGCGTGCGACCTGAGATGCCGGTCTCCTGACTGCTGGTCCCGCCGAACAAGAAGCCCGACGAAGCCCACGGTCTGGACACCATGCCGTGGGCTTCTGCCATTGCTGGGCGGCCCCGGAGACGGCTCGGCTGCATCAGCGCGTCTCCGCTTTGCCACCGCCCTGGTCAGGGCTTGCGTCGTAAGTCGGAGCCACGACTGGTTGCCGCTGTCCAGGGTCGCTGATGCCAGCGTTGGACGTCAGCGGAACAACCCTGGGACTGGGCAGACCTCCAAAGGCTCGTCTGGCCGGTCGGCCCAGCGCCACCAGACATGCCGACCGGTACACCTCCACAGTGTCCGGCAGGTCCGCCGGCCGTCGTCCTCCCGTTCGAAGAGAACAAGGCCGCCGGACCGCATGGGGTGGTTGCACTCGGGACAGGCTGGGGTGTCGGTGGTCATGCAGTGCACCTTAGGTGCGCGATCGCTTCGTCCCGAACTATCGGCTAGACGGCCATTGCGGTCCAGCACGCAGGTCGTGGGGTCTTCGACGGCCTTTGGTGGTCGGTTGCGGTTGCGGTGGTTGCTGTACTCCGCTGCTGTATAGCAACGAGCCGCCAGCGAGGTGAGAACCGACATCATTCACTTCGGCAGCGTCTCCTAGTGCCATCTCGGCCCGGTGCCGGAACTCGTGAGCCCGCCCCGTGCGATCGTGCAGAGCGGAAGCGTCGACGTCGTCGTGCAAGTACGCCCTACTCCAGGCCCTGGTGCCGTCGCTCTGCCTCGTGGTCCTCCCGCCGGGCGTCAGCTTCGTACGACTCCGCAAGCCCTTTGAGCAACTTTCTGGTTCGCGGCCACGCGCGTGCACGTTCGGCCTGTTCCCGGAAGGACCGGGCCAGCTCCGACTCTTGAACTCCGCCATCCAGGAGTCCCCGGCTGGTCACACCTCGTTTGTTGAAGATACCGATTCTAAGACCTCGTTCGATATCGCTACTGTTGATCTCTTCAAGTAGGTCTCGGACAGCCTCCGGGACCTGCACGTTGTCTGGGTCGCGTGGGGCGAAAGCAAGCACCTGACCAATCTGCTCGTCACCGATCCTGGCACGATCTCTGGCAGCCAGTTCTGCCCGTGCCGCCATCACCCACGTGCGCAGTGCAACCGGGTCGAGGGTCCCGCCGGCTGTAAGTCCGGGACATGTACGCAAAGTACGAAGGACTCTGTAGGCGTGGCTCGCTAGACTGCGTCTATTCTCCTGCTCGACGGGATCTTCTGCGTCTTCCTCGGCAGTGGTGCTGGGGCGGAAGGCCCACGTCACCAAATCTGCGAATGCCTCAGGTTCCTCAACCAGCGTCTTGTGGAGGGTTGGGGCCTCAGCGTCGAATCCGAGTGTAGGGAAGAGCTGCCACTCCAGATTGAGGATGCGTTTACGTCCGACGTGCTCGTGGTGCCGGGCCAGCAGCGCGAAGAGCTCCTTGAAGCGTGAACTGAGTTGGCCGAGTTCGGGATCGCTCAACCTAGCTGCGATGAGGTCTTCAAGCCCGGTGGCGACGATCTCAGCGGCCTCTGCGCTGTCCCCTTCTCTGTTGTATAGGAGGATTACGTCCAGCGCCGCTGCGGGACGGCCTGCGCTCAACAGCGACCGGGCCGCATCAAGAGCTCGCGGGAAGTCGGAGCCGAGCCCGAAGTAGGAGAACTCGCGCCAATAATGTTCTGTTGCTTCCGGACTGAGTTCGGCGAGCTTGGCCCAAGCGGTGGCTGGCTCCGGGGCGAGCCGCAGGATCGTTGCCTGAGTCTGTGGAACCTCGGTGAGAGAAAGAAGCCTATCGCGGAGATCATTCCCCTGGGCCCACATGCGCCGACGCAGGTACCCTGTCGCAACCTTCTTGGCTGGTGAGGCGTCCTCCTCGAGCCACGACAGCAACTCTTGGTCATGGTCCTCGGAGTGCTCTGCCAGAGCGATGCCCACCAGCTCTGCGAATTCCGTTGCGGAGGCCAGCGCCACGAGGGCCCCCAGTCCTCCGCTCGCGACTGTCTCCTCGACCGCTGTGGCCCGCCGGGCGAGGATTTCCGCGTCGTAGGCGGCGAAGTCGTCACGACGCCTGATGTCGCCGAGCGTGACCCAGTGGGATTGGAACAGCCAGGCGTGCCGCAGCACCGGATTCCGAGGCTCCAGCGCTTCGCACGCGGCTTGGAGGGGGCGAAGCTCGTCCGCGGGAAGGGCCCATGCGGTGTCCGAATACTCCTGGTGCCGTGAGATTTGATCTCGCAGCGCGTGGTGGAGAACCGCACGCTGATCGTCATCTTCCAGGCCGTAGGCCAGCTCAGTCAGCCGTTGCGCAACCTCAGCGCGGTGCTTGGGAGGGAGATCGTCGATTTTGCCGATCAGGTCCACATACAGCTCGGGCGCGGCATTGAGTTCGTCGAGGAGCAGGTCGGCAACGGCGGTGGTAACACTCCATCGATCACCGAGCGTGACGGCGATGTCCCTTTTCCAGTCACGGAAACGCGGGCCAGGATGGCTCATCTGCACCGCGTGACTGTCAGGAATGAGCTGAAGGAGCAACTTGCGGCCGACTACCGGGTGCCTCCGCGCCAGGCGTTGGATCACTCTGATGCGGTCCTCGACACCGGCGGTTGTGTTGGGAGCCCAAGCGCTGAGAATCCCCACCAGACTCGCGAGGGGACGATTTGAGAGCCGGCCGCCCGGGTCCACGGCGGCCAGCGTGGTCAGTACGTCGACTGCGTCATCGAGGTGCTCCGGAGACCATGCCAGGACCTCCAAGGACCACAGGAACCTTGTGTGGGGAGAGCTGGATCCCAGCCCCATATTGTCAGGCTCGTTGTCGGTGAACATGGCAGCGTGAAGAGGCGTGGTGCCGCTGAGGCCCTCGTGCATCGCCTCTATGAACTCCTCCGGGGCAGCCTCAGCCAGCAAGGTGAGCACATCGCCCAGGGAACGCCACAAGCTGTACGTGTCATCAGCGTTGGCCTGCTCCAGCAGATCACGGACCACCAGCCGTGCCCATCGATCCCCCGTGACGCCTCGGGGGCCCCTTAGATCCGCGCCCAGGGTGCCCAAGAGGGCGAGCGACTGGGCGAGCCCTGTGCGAAGGGTGTCTGAGAAGCGCCGTCTCACGCCCATCACCCCGGCCCTCCACCGTTCGCCCGGGTCTAGGTCGAGAATCGGGTCCGTTTCAGTCAGTACTTCCAAGACTGCCGTTCGGAAGACGTGGAGATCGTCGCTGGTTAGGGATGTACCGAACAAGGTCCAGGCATCCTCAGCAGCGAGCACGTGCCAGATCTCTTCCAGGTGGCCGAGGAAAGGGATGTCGGTCCCGGCGGCGAGCTCCCGGGCCCGTTCCTGCAACTCTTCGTACTCAAGTCCCAAGCACTGTCCGACCACACGGCGGTCTTCCCGATTGTCCCCGTTCCAGGAATTCAGCAGGAGCAGCCGTCGGCGGACCACATCGAGCGTCGAGGCCCGTTCCGGTGTGAGCGGCTCCGGGTGGTGGGCCAAGGCTCGCCGCAGCGCGAGCAGGCTGCGACGACCGAGCGTGCCGAACCGGGCCGCACGCTCGTACGACATGCCGGCGGACCGCAACAGGGACTCGATGACCTGGCTGTGGAGCCTGGGCACCTTCACGTCGCACGGGCCGCCGGGCATCGCCGCCCACACGAGCTGGTGAGGGTGCTGCTGTGGAATGTCCCGTGCGAGCGCCGGGTCTGCGAGGACCAGGATCAAAGGCTGGCGCTGCGTGATCAGTTGCTGGAGACTGCTGCTGTCGGAAACGAACAACACTCGCGCCCCCACCTGGCTGGACCCCAGGATGCCTTCCTGCTCTAGAGCAGCGGCAACGAAAGCACAAAGCTCGTCGGGGCGCAGATCACCACCTAGCGCGATCACCGGCCGCCCGGTGGCGAGTACGGCGCTGAAGTCGGCAGCCCCCTTCTCTCTCCCGGCCAGCACCACCGCCCGGTCCAGTGGGACGCGCGTCGAACGGAGCCAACTGTCAGTCCACCACGTTTCCAGAGACCGCACGCCCGGCAGTGCCTTCCCCAGTCGGGCAGCAAGCCATGCCGTGGTGGCGGGCGCCTGTTCCAGCCAGAGGTCGATCACGTCGAGGTTGTACGCGCGTACCTCCCGCCACCGACCATCCTCTGCGTGGCGGGCGGCCCAGGTTCGAGCATCTCTCCACGTGTCGAGGACGACCTCCACATAGGTGACGTCTTCGGTGGCGAGCCCGTTCGGCCCTTTCGTCCTCTTCTCGTAGTCCTCCTCGGCCTTCCTGTTGCCGCCACCAACAGACAACTCCCACACCGAGGTTCCGTCCGGCACGAACGCCGACGGTCCCGACGCTGTGACAATGCCGTCGAAACCTCCGACCGCGGTGCCGGAGCCTCCCGGCATGTCCAGGGATGCCAACCCACTTGCGGTCTCGGCTATCAAGCGCCTGACGAGCAGCGGGAGCACGGTATCGAAGCCCGCGTCACCGCGTGCTTTGCGTAGATCGTCACGATCAATTGGCGGCCATGCAGTCATGCCCCGACGGTACTGCCACCCACCGACACTCATTTCGGATTCAACTCCGTCGACGCCATCATCGCTCGCGGCGTGCTCACCGGCAGGGTCGGAGATGTCCAGGCGGGTCTGGAGGCCGGGGTCTGGGGTTTGACGCGCGTGAGCAGGATGAGACGACATTGAGTGACCTGACTTACCGGTAGAGCCAGGGGCCTGGTGTTCTCTGTGCCCCCGACAGGATTCGAACCTGCGACACCCGCTTTAGGAGAGAGGCTGGGTGATCTCGTACCTGAACTGCGGCTTTGCTGGCCGAAGAGATGCGCCCTGTCTGAACCTCAACCGGCGACAGCCAGCCACGACGGCGGGTCAGCCGACCGACCGCACACGCGTATGCCTCGCCGCACCCCCGCCGGCCTCGCCACGCAGCCATGCCGTCGACCAGAGTGAGCCGCGCCGGCGGAAGCGTGGTGGTGAGACCTTGAGTGATGACCTCTTGGCCCCGAAGGAACTTGGGTGGAGGAACTGCCTTGGGCTGGTGGGCCTCTCACGTGCGCTGATGGTCCGCAGACGTCCGCGCTTGTTCGCCGCTGTCCATCGGCGTTGTCACCTCAGCCGCCACACGCTCAAGGCCGTCCGCCCTAGATGTGCGGACGTCTGGTGGGCTTTGACGCCTAATCACCAGATCGGGTCCCAAGTGTCAGTCCGGCCCTCTAGCCTTCCAGGCAACACGAGTCGACCTTGAAGAAGGAGCCGCAAGTGACCCGGCAAGCTGAAAGCCTTCCGAAGTCTTGGCGTGATCGCGTCAATACGCTTGGCTACATTTCTGGCGGCATCGAGTCTCAGGCATCCATGCTTCGACAGATTCTTGGCCAATTGCCGTGCAGTGGCGAATCGACTCTGATTTGGAAAAACTTGGAGGGAAAAGAAGTTTCGGCTCGCTGTGAAAATCTATGCCGCAGTCAATTGTCTGCGGCCGGTCTGGTCGTCCGTCGCGAGAAAGAAGGCCAATGGGAGGCAAGCGAGTTTGCAGTGAAGTGGCTTGAAGCTCCCGAACCAGAGGCCTTGGCCATCCACTTTCACAACAACGTAAAATTTATCGGTGAGCTCCTTAATGGCATTGGGGTGAAGACTTCCCAAACGGATCTGTTCAACCTTGCGCGGGATACCTACGGTTTGCCGTGGTCCAGTCTTGATCAAGTCCGCCGTCGGACGGGATGGCTCAGAAGTCTGGGTATGGTGGAACTCTGGGGAACTCAGGTAGTACGCACTCCAGCAGGAGAAGCACTGCTTAGTAAAATCGAATTGTGTTCCCCTGAAGAGGCTAAAGGAGAAGTGGCAGTTGCCGAGGAGGTAGCTACTGTAGATTCGGAAGCCGTACAGTATCTGTCTGACACTCCAGAAATGGACCAGGATGCACTCCGGGGCCGGCGCCCCTTGATTGGGTATATTCCGCGAGGAACAAAATCGGCAAGCCGGGATAGTGATGAATCTTCACTGTCTGCTTCTGAGGCCGTTCGGAACCTGATCTCACTTCTTGGCGACGGAATGACCACTGAAGACTTCCGCAATGCATGCGCCGAGCAATTGGGAATCACACATTCATCCTTCCAGTCAACTTTGCATGCGCTGCGGCACATGGGCCTAATTGAGCAGGTGGCATTCAATGTATTTGCGCCGACGGCAGACGCTCAGTGGTTGACCGATGTCGGGAATGAGCAAGTCCTTGTTGCATTCTTGCATTCGCGGTATTCGTTCTTTGGTGAGATTCTGAAGGTTATCGACGATCCCTCGACGACGTCTAGTCTCACCACCCAGGCAAAAGAGCGCTTTGGGTACGCACAAGCTTCCAATGGGGAGATCCGCCTTAGATTGGGTTTCCTGCAAGACGCTGGTCTTGTCGAGCGGGTGGACTGGCAAAGGTTCCGTGTCACGGGCGTCGGCAAGGCTTTTGCCGAGCTTCTGAGCCTACAAAAAGAATCTGTGGCGGCAGAGGCACAAGTTGCAGATCCGGTCCCCGACCAGGAGGACTCTCCGAGGTCCTTGATCGGAGATATCGTCCGTGATCTGCAAGAGTACGGAAAGGATGGAAACGAGAGTAAGGCCTTCGAAGAGGCGATTGCCCGAGCTTTCCGGTTCCTTGGGTTTCATGCCGAACATCTCGGCGGCCCAGGCAGAACGGACGTCCTTGCTGTAGCCCAGTTGGCTCCTGGTGATAGCTACCGCGTTATCATCGACGCTAAAAGCTCCGGGAGCGGTATTGTAGCCGAGTCGAGCGTTAAATTTGACGCTCTGCGTGATCATAAGCGGAAACATAAAGCCGAGTATGCACTGGTTATCGGTCCTGATTTCGCTACCCGTTTGAAGGATTGGTCCGTAGAGAACGGTGTCGTGATGCTTCAGGTGGAGGATCTCGTTTCCGCGTTGAAGCGCCATGCACTCAGCCCAATTTCCCTACGTGACATGCGGGACGTTTTCAGTCGCCCGGACGCCCATAGGGACGAGATCGCTGAGCAATACGCAGCTTCAGAGCGTCGCTCCTTGCTTATCGGAAAGATTCTGGCGCTTGCCTTGCAGGAGGCAGTCGACAACGACCCGATTGCATCTGGATTCATCAGCGTAGAGAACATTATTTACGCGCTTCGGAAAGAAGTTACTCCACGTCCAACAGCAGACTCCGTGCGGGAGTGCTTGGACTTCCTTTCAAGTCCTTTGGTTGCCGCCCTAGAGGAAAATAAGGGACGCTATAAACTAGCGGACTCACCGCATAATGCAGCCCTTAGGTTGCGCGGAATTGGCGCTTCTCTCGTTTCGGAGTCACGAGATATTGCGGGTGAGTAACGGCCGTTTTGTTGTAGCGCAAGGCCGGCGGAGCGGGTTTGGCCGGTGGCCTGCCCGGTCTGGGGTCGGGCATGACCAGGGGGCCGTACGCTGGTTGGCAACTCGGGCAGGCTTTGGACCTGCCCGCAATGTGCACGAGTGGCCCCCTGGTCTTGCTCGACGCGGGACCCGGACCGGGGAGGTGGCTAAAGCCGTGGAGCCGACCGCCCCAGCCACGACGTACCCCTTCTCTGGCATCAGGTGGCTGATTGCTGTACGCGCGGCACGGGCGCCGGCCGGGCTGGAGCGGGGCGGAGACAGGAGCGCAGGCCCGGCCGGGGGCCGGGCCGCGCGCGGTGAGCGGAGCGAGCCGCCTTGATGAAGGAGAGAAGGTTTTATCCCGCTGGGATGAGGCGCTTGATGAAGGAGAGAAGGTTTTATCCCGCTGGGATGAGGCGCTTGCCGTCGTGGCTACGTACGTGAGGCCCGTTGCCGTCCAGGGCGTCCAGGAGTCTGACCGCGAAGACCTCGGACATGCGCTCGCTGACCTCGTCGGGCGTGAGCCAGGAAACCGCGGTTGACTCGCTCGACGTGCGCTCGGTGCCGCCGGACGGCTTGCAGCGGAAGACCAGGGCCACGATGCCGCGGGTGAGGTTCTTGTAGACGCCGGTCAGCTCGTCCACCTCGACGTGGATGCCCGTCTCCTCCAGGACCTCGCGGGCTACGCCGGCCTCGGGGGTCTCGGTGAGTTCGAGGATGCCGCCGGGGAGCTCCCAGGTGCCGTTGTCGGCTCGGCGGATCGCCAGGAGGCGGCCGTCCTCGCGCACCACCACTCCGGCCACGGATACGGAGTGCAGGGGAGACGGCGTCGCTTCCTGTGCTTGACTCATGTAGAGGAGCATAGGAGGCAGAGAAGGACTATGGGAACTGCGGCTGGAGGGGTCGGGTCCGGACCTCGGTACGTGCAGATCGCGGACGAGATCGTGCAGCAGATCCGGGCGGGAGTTCTCAAGCCTGGCGACATGGTGCCGAGTGAGTCTGAGCTGGTGGAGCGCTATGGCGTGTCCGGCGGGACGATCCGTAAGGCCATGGTCGAGGTGCGCGCGAGTGGGCTGGTCGAGACCCGGCACGGCAAGGGCTCGATCGTGAAGAACCGGCCTCCTGTGCGGCACCGCTCCTCCGATCGCTTCCGGCGCTCGCTCCGGCAGGGCGGGCAGGCCGCTTACCTTGCGGAGTCCGCCCAGTCCGGCGCCACCGCCAAGGTCAGCGTTCTGTACATCGGGCCCATGGAGGCGCCCGAGGATGCCGCCCAGCGCCTGGGCGTCCCCGCCGGTACGCAGGTGCTGGCTCGCCGGCGTCTCTACTTCCGTAACGGCACCCCGGTCGAGACGGCGACGTCGTACCTGCCCTGGGACGTCGTGAAGGACATCCCGGAGCTGTTCGGCGAGAACCCCGGCGGCGGTGGCATCTACGCCCGCCTCGAAGACCACGGGCATGAGTTCGCGGAGTTCGTCGAGACGCTGCAAGCGCGGCCGGCCTCCAAGGCGGAAGCCTCGGAGCTGGCACTGAGTCCGGGTGCACCCGTGGTTCACCTGATCCGTGAGGCCCGCACGACCGCGGGTCTCGTGGTCGAGGTGTGCGACACCCTCATGGCCGCTGACCAGTTCGTTTTCGAGTACCGGATCCCCGCCGCCGACTGACGCGCACTCAACTCTCCGCCCCCCGTCACGAGTTCTTCTTCGTGGCGGGTTGACTCATGTACAGGAGCCAGGCACTCTTCTTCCTGTCACTCATATACATGAGTGGTGGAGTTCAGCATCTATAGAGGAGTGATCGCTGTGCGTCAGATTCCCGTCGACACCAACGGCGCCGTCGTGATGGTTGCCAAGTCCCCGCAGGTCAAGGTCCGTGACCGCCGTACCGGCGAGATCGCCACCGACGCCGAGACCGGTGCCAAGCTGATGACGGTCGACGTGATGTTCGCGGCGAACGAGGAGGTGGAGATCCTCTCCATCACCGTCCCGGAGCCCGGCATCACCGGCGAACTGGCCATGGGCACGCCGGTCGCGCTTACCGGCCTGATCGCCCGGCCCTGGGAGAACGACTTCAACGGCCAGAAGCGGCACGGCATCGCGTTCCGCGCGGTCGCGGTCACTTCGCTCGCCGATGCCGCCGCAAGGCCCAAGGCGGCCTGATCATGACCGCCTTAACGGTCGCCCTGGTGCTGGTCGTCGCCGCCGTAGGTGTTCTGCGGTGGCGGCGTCCCGCCTGGTACTGGTTGACCTTCGGGGTCACGCTGGCCGTGGTGCGGGTCCTGGTCCGGTACGGCTCCGTCATGGACGCGTGCGGGCTGACCGTTCCGCCCGCGCGGTGGCGGCTCGCCCTCGCCCGTGCCACCAACCGGCCGACACCGGGGCCACGCGCCCCGCGCATTCTGCGGCTGCGGCCGACTCGTACCGGCCTGGTCCTGCGGCTCAAGCTCCGGCCTGGGCAGGACGCCTTCGACGTCGCCGCCGCCTCGGACCGGCTCCGGCATTCCTTCTCGATGTACGGCGTGACCTCGCGGGAGCTGCGCTCCGGCGTCGTAGAGGTGCGGATGACCGGCTACGACGTACTCAAGCGGGTGCAGATGCCGGCCCAGACCGACACCCAGCCGATGCGGGTGCCGGTCGCCCTGCGGCAGGACGGCTCGGTGCACTACCGCGACTACCGGGCGATACCCCATGCCCTCACCCTCGGGGCCACGGAGTCCGGCAAGTCCGTCTACCAGCGCAACCTGGTCGCCGGACTCGCTCCGATGGACGTCGCCCTCGTCGGTATCGACTGTAAGCAGGGGGTCGAACTGTTCCCGCTGGCCCGCCGGTTCTCCGCGCTGGCCGACGACCCCGACACCGCTGCCGACGTGCTTGATGCGCTCGTGGTCCGGATGGAGCGCATCTATCAGGTCATCCGGGCCCAGCAGCGCATCGCCGCGGACGTGCCGGACGCGGAGATCGCCGCAGACATCTGGGACCTGCCGACCGATCTGCGCCCGACCCCGGTCGTGGTCCTGGTCGACGAGGTTGCGGAACTCGCCCTGTACGCCAACAAGGAGGAGGAGAAGCGCCGGGACCGCATCATCACCGCCCTGGTTCGCCTCGCCCAGCTCGGCCGAGCGGCCGGCATCTACCTCGAAATCTGTGGGCAGCGCTTCGGCTCCGAACTCGGCAAGGGCATCACCATGCTCTGCGCCCAGCTCACCGGCCGTACCGCGCACCGTGTCAACGACGAGACCTCCGCCAACATGGCCTTCGGCGACATCGCCCCGGACGCCGTCCTCGCCGCCATCCAGATCCCGGCGGAGATGCGGGGGCTGGCCATCGCGGGCGACTCGTCCGGAGGGTGGCACCGCATCCGTGCCCCGCACACCTCACTTCGACAGGCCGTGAACATCTGCAACCGGCATGCCGATCAGACGCCGGACCTGCCCGAGCTGGCTCCGTTCCGGCCCGCTCTCTCCGGCTCGGCCGACGCTCCCTTGCCGGCGGCCAAGCGGTCCCCGGCTACCGCCTGACTTCTCGGATTTCCACCGGTCGGCGTGACCGCTCTCGCGCCAAGTCCCTACCCCGCCATGCCCAAAGAAGGGAGATCTCGCTGTGTGCCCGAACTGCGAGGACTTCGCCCGGACCGTGCTCCTGCTCGGCCAACTCGCCCTCTACGCCGACACGGTCGGCGCCGATCTCGACTTCGTTGAGACCGTCAGTGCGTCCCTCGCCGTCTCCCTGCCCGAGCCGCCGCCCGGCGTGTTCCCGGACGGCTACGACCCCGACGGTGGCCCCGCCTACCCGGGTGACTCCTGATGGGTGCTCGTCACGGCCTCCGTGTCGACGCGGTCCTGGTGCAGGCCGTCATCGCCGGCGCCCTGTCCTTCGCGCATCTGCACGACCTGGCCTCCGCCGCCGGGCAGAACGGGTGGAAGGCGTGGGCCTACCCGGTCAGCGTTGACCTGCTCCTGGTGGCCGCCTGGCGGCGCCTGCGCAGTGAGGGCCCGTCCCGGCTGGCCTGGTGCTGGTTCCTGGTCGCGCTCTGCGCCTCGCTCGGTGCCAACGTCGCCACCGCCGGGTTCCTTGACCTGACCGACCCGCCCGCCTTGCTCCGCCTCGGCATCGCCGGATGGCCTGCTCTTGCCTTCCTCGGCGGCACGCTCCTCGCTCACTCGTCGGCTGCGGAGTCGGAGCCGCTTGCGCCGGCACCCGTCGCGGAGGCGGAGGGCGCGGAGCCTCCGGCTCAGCAGCCGGTACCGGACGCCGAAGCCGCTTCGGCCACAGACGCCGTACCCGAGCCTGACGCGGCCCCGTCCCCTTCGGACAAAGCTCCCGCCCCGGCCTCCGCTCCTCAGGTCCCCGCCGTCCTTGTCGACCACGCCCGCAAAGTCGCCGACGAGTACCGCGCTCGTACCGGGGCCCCGATCGACCCCGACACCCTGCGCTCCCGCCTGGGTGTCCCGCCCCACCTCGCCGACGCCATCGCCGCCCACCTCGCCTGATCGGCGAGAGAGGAAGACCAGTGATCCGTGACCCGGGCGACCTGACCGCCTCCGACTACCTCGACGGCGCCCGTGAGATGGCCGCCGCCAACCGGCCCTTCCTCGCCCACCTGCTCGCCGAGGAAGCCGCCCGCCTCACCGCCGACCCGGCCACCGCCGCCGGCATCCGCGCCGGCTTCCCCGCCCCGACCACGACCCGAGAGGAGACCGACTGACATGCCCGCCCGCGACCACTTCCACTCCGTAATGCGCATCGGCCCCGTGCAGATCGGCACGCACCGCGACCGCAACGGCCAGACCAAGCACGCCGCCGTGTGCAGCTCCGACGGCTGCGGCTGGTCCGCCGACTACTCCAGCCAGTCCGCGGCCCAGCTCGCCGCCCGCACCCACCGCTGCCGCGTCCGCTAGGAGACATCCGCCATGCAGGTCCCGCTCTGGCTCGCGCTGCTCGTCGTCGGCTACCTCGGCGTCAAGCTCATCCGCCCGCCCGCCTGGCTCATCGCCGTCCTCCTGCTCGGCGGCTTCCTCCTCGCCGACAGCGTCCTCGCCCCGGCCATCAACGCCCTCGTCAAGTAACCAGCCCGCGAGAGGAGACCACCGATGTTCCGCCCGAAGATCCCGACCATGCCCACGCCGGCTGGACTCGGCACACCGCCCGTCGTCGAGCCGACCGCCATCATCTCGAGCGCGGGGACCCCGCCGGTCGCCCCGACGCCTCCCACGCCGGTCCGGCCCACGGTCCAGCTCACCCCCGGCACCGCCCTCGCCCTCGTCGGCGGCGGCACGGCCGTCGTCCTGGTGCTCGGAGCCGTCCTGGTCTCCCTGTTCCTGGCGGTCGCCATCACCGGAGCCTCGGTCGCCGTCTGCGCGGTCGTCCTGCGCTCCCTGCTCGCCTCCGACACAAAGCGTCGCTGACCGGCCCCCGGGCGGTCTCGATACCGCCAAGCATCCGCCGCCCGGGCGCCGACCCTGTCCGATCTCGCAACCGGAAGGAACCCCAAGCATGGCCCACCGCGCCTCACCCGCGACACCGAGTGCGCCCATGCCCGACACATTGCTTGACCCGATCACTCTCGGAGACGTGCTCCGGGTGGCCTCGGCCTCGGACTACACCCGCTGGGAGGACCAGATCCGCCGCACCGGCGGCTGCTCCGACCCGATCCACCTCACCGGCTGGGTTCTCCACAAGGACAAGACCACCGGCGAGACCCTGCACCACTACTCCACCGAGAAGGAGCCGGGCGGACGTCTCCGCCTCGCCTGCGGAAACCGCCGCGCCTCCCGCTGCCCGTCCTGCGCCTGGACCTACGCGGGCGACACGTACCACCTGATCCGCGCCGGCCTGGCCGGAGACGACCGCCGCGACATCCCCGCCACCGTCCGCGATCACCCGCGCGTCTTCGCCACCCTCACGGCCCCCTCGTTCGGCCCGGTCCACAACCGCCCCGATCACGGCACCTGCCGCTGCGGCACACCGCACGCGTCCGACGCTCCGGAACTGGGCATCGCCCTCGACCCGGACAGCTACGACTACGCGGGCGCCGTGCTGTTCAACAACCACGCCGGTCAGCTCTGGCAGCGCTTCACCACGCGACTTCGCCGCGAACTCGCCGCGCGCGCCGGCCTGCCCCGCCGGGAACTCGCCGAACACCTCCGCGTCTCGTACGGCAAGGTCGCCGAGTTCCAGAAGCGCGGCGCCCTGCACTTCCACGCCGTCGTACGCCTCGACGGCCCGGAGGGGCCCGGGACACCCCCGCCCGTCTGGGCCACGGTCGACCTCCTCACGGACGCCGTTCGTGCCGCCGCAGCGCACTCGTACACGTCCGTGTCGGTCCCGGCTGCCGGTGACGAGCCCGCCCGTACCTTCCGCTGGGGCCGACAGCTTGACGTCCGCCCGGTCAAGGCGTTCGGTGACGGCTCCGACATCACCGAGCAGGCCGTCGCCTCTATGTGGCCAAGTACGCGACCAAGGCCGCCGAGAACACCGGCACCCTGGACCGCCGTATCGGCGAACTCGCCGAACTCGACCGCCACCAGGTCCCCGACCACACCCGGCGGCTCATCACCGCGTGCCGCGACCTGGACAGCCTCTACCCGGACCGGCGCCTCTGGGCCTGGGCCCACATGCTCGGCTTCCGCGGGCACTTCTCGTCCAAGTCGCGCACCTACTCCACCACCCTCGGCGCCCTCCGTCAGGAACGAGCCGACTACCGCGCAGCCCAAGAGGCATCCGTCCTCGGCCTCGAAGACCGCGAGCCGGACACCGTCCTCGTCCTGGCGGACTGGCAGTACGCCGGCCACGGCCACACCCCGGGTGAAGCCGCACTCGCCGCGACCATCGCCCGTGACCTCCAGACCAACCGCGAAACCGCCCGCGACGCCCTCCTGAACGAAGGGAGCACGCAATGACCACGGCCATCCGGTCACGCCGAACCATGCTCACCCTCGCGGAGGTCTGCGAGGAACTGGCCATCTCCCGCTCGACCTTCTACGACTGGCGGGCCACGCGCCGTGCGCCACGCTGCATCAAGCTCCCGAACGGCGACCTCCGGATCCGGCGGAGCGACCTCGACCACTGGCTCGACGACTGCGAGGACGCCGCCTGATGGAGACGACGTACGACGTTAAGATCTACAAGATCCTCACCTACAAGGGTGCCCGGAAGACCACGTACACCGTGCGCTGGGTAGTCGCGGGCAAGCGCTGGCGTGAGCCCTTCAACACCGTCGCGCTCGCCGGGGGCTTCCGCTCGGAACTCATCCGGGCCACGGGCAAGGGCGAGGCATTCGTCGTCGCCACGGGTCTCCCGGTGTCCCATCGCTCCAAGTCGGCTGCCATGAGTTGGTACAAGTTCGCCGTCGAGTACGTGGACGCCCGTTGGCCTCAACTCGGCGGCAACAGCCGCAAGAACATCGCCAAGACCATGACGGCGACCACCGTTGCCCTGCTGCGGGCCAAGCCCACCCAGTTCGCACCTGCGGCCGTGCGGACGGCTCTTCGCGAATGGGCGTTCAACACCAACAGACGTCCTGACGCTCCCCGAGACGTGGTGGCCATCCTCAAGTGGGTCGAGCGGAATTCCCTGCCCGTCTCCGCCTGGGAGGACCCGGAGAAGGTCGACCAGGTCCTGCAAGCCATCGACACCCGCCTCGATGGCAAGCAGGCGGCGGCCTGGTCCCGCAAGCGCAACCGTCGGATCCTCAACGTCGCCATGAAGTACGCGATCCGGCGGCGCATCCTTCGGGCCAACCCCCTTCCCAAGGGTAAGGAGTCGACAGCAGCCACGAAGACCACGAACCCGTGGACAAGCGGTCCTTGCTGAATCCCGAGCAGGCGGCGGCCATCCTCGACTGGATTCGCCGCCGGCCTCGGGGCGGCAAGCGGCTCCATGCCTTCTTCGCCACGCTGTACTACTGCGGCCCCCGGCCCGAGGAAGCCGTAGCCATGCGGGTGGAGGACGTGACCCTGCCTGAGCCCGACGCCACCGACCAGTGGTGCGAGCTGCTGATCCACACGGCGACGCCGGAGATCGGGAAGCAGTGGACCGACACGGGTGAGATTCACGAGCAACGTGACCTGAAGGGCCGGGCGGAGGGCGAGACGCGCACGGTGCCGGGGCACCCGGCCCTCACGCGCATCCTGCGGCAGCACATCGCCGATGAACAGCTCCAGCCGGGTGATCTGCTCTTCCAGGGCGAGTTCGGTGGCATCCTCGCCGGCTCCGTCATCCGCCGGGCGTGGCGCAGCGCGCGTAAGGCCGTACTGCCCCCGCACGTCTTTGAGTCACCCACCGGACGGCGCGTTTGCGACAACCGGAACACGCGCCTGACGAAGTGGCTCAACGACGGCATCCCGCCCGCTCAGGTGGCCGAGTGGGCCGGGAACAGCGTTGCCGTGCTGCTGGCGACGTACGCCCGGTGCATCGACGGGCAGCTGCCGGACCTGAAGCGGCGGCTGGAAGCCGCGGGTGACCTTCCGGAGGCGGAGGCGTCGGGCGCCGGCTGATCTTCGGCCGGTCGAGAACTTCGACACGTATTCGATACGGCCACTCGCGAGAACCCGGTGACAACCGGACGGCCCCGGAGTCTGCCCTTGATCATCAAGAGGGGCGTCCGGGGCTTCGTCGTACTCGTTGACATCCGCTCTGACCTGCGAAAAGCCCTCCCGAGCGGGAGGGCGGATACTGGCGCCCCCGGCAGGACTCGAACCTGCGGCCAAGCGCTTAGAAGGCGCCTGCTCTATCCACTGAGCTACGGGGGCCGGTGGGGTGGCCTCGTGCTTGGTGCCCTGGTGGGGGCTGATCCGTGACGTTGCCGGGGTCAAGGATAGGGCTCCCGGTTCCTCGACCCTGTCGCTTCGCCTCCGTGGCTCGATGTGGAGGTTCGGTGAAGCGGTCCTGATAATCGCAGGCAGGTACGAATCGTGCACCGCTTTTGGCGCCTGACGCACCGGGTGTTGTGCACTCGTTATGCCTGGACTGTGCGCGTGTCCCGGTCATCCCTTCTGCCCGTTCTGTCCTGTCGGCGCGCAGACATGTCTATATGCTTCAGAATTCCCCTAAAATTGGGCATTCTTCGCATGTGGTGACCTTGGACGTACGGCCTCAGCTGCTCGACACACTCTCCGCTCTGCGCGACCGTGTCGCCGCCGCACGCTTTCCGCTGCCCCTCGCGGGGGCGCCACGCGCGCGTGCCAACCGCGACGAACTCCTCGCGCAACTCGACGACTACCTGGTACCCCGCCTACGGCAGCCCGAGGCGCCGCTGCTGGCCGTCATCGGCGGCTCCACCGGCGCGGGCAAGTCCACGCTCGTGAACTCCCTCGTCGGCCGACGGGTGAGCGAGGCCGGTGTGCTGCGGCCGACCACCCGGACGCCGGTCCTTGTCTGCCATCCGGAGGATCATCACTGGTTCAGCGGGATGCGTGTGCTCCCGCACCTCACCCGCGTGTGGGTGCCCCACCAGGACCCCGCCGACGAGCTCGTGCTCACCGACGAGGACCCCGCGCGCGTGCTGCGCGTCGAGACCGCCGACACCCTCCCGCGCGGGCTCGCCCTCCTCGACGCCCCGGACGTCGACTCGCTGATCGCCGAGAACCGCGTGCTCGCCGCCGAGCTGATCTGCGCCGCCGACGTCTGGATCATGGTCACGACCGCCGCCCGCTACGCCGACGCCGTCCCCTGGCACCTGCTGCGCACCGCCAAGGAGTACGACGCGACCCTCGTCACCGTCCTGGACCGGGTCCCCCACCAGGTCGTCTCCGAGGTCTCCCGGCAGTACGCGGCCCTGCTCACCAAGGCCGGGCTCGGGGACGTACCGCGTTTCACCGTGCCCGAGCTGCCCGAATCCGCCTGGGGCGCCGGGCTGCTGCCCGCCACCGCCGTCGCGCCCCTGAAGAGCTGGCTTGTCCACCACGCCCAGGACCCGGCGGCCCGCCACCACGTCATGGCCCGTACGGCCTACGGCCTCCTCGACTCGCTCAAGTCCCGCCTGCCCGAGCTGGCCGGTGCCGCCGCCGCCCAGTACGCGGCGGCCCTCCGGCTCACCTCCGCCGTCGAGACCGCGTACGACAAGGAGCACGCGCGCGTGCGGGCGCGCCTCCAGTCCGGCGCCGTACTCGCCGGCGACGCCCTCAAACGCTGGCGCGCCTTCCCCCTGGACTGCACCGCCGGGGAACTCCTGGACGCCCTCGTGGACAGCCTGGCCGCCCTGCTGCTGTGCGCCGTGACCGCGGCCGACGAGCGCGTCGACGACATCTGGCGGCGCGAGCCCGCCGCCGACGCCCCGGGGCTCGCCGAGCGGAAGGCCTCCCTGGAGAGCGCCGAGCACCGCATCGGGCTCGCGGCCCGGCGCTGGCGGCGCGAGCTGGAGGAGTACGCCGAGGACGAGGTACGCGTCCTGGAGCGGACCGGCGCACCCGATCCGGAGGTCGTCGCCGCCCTCGTCGCCACGGCCGTGCTCGGCGGGCGCCGGGCGCGTACCGCCGGCGAGGGGCTCGCCGAGCGGCTCGGGGCCCACGGCGTGCTGCGGCTGCGCGACCGGGCCGGCCGGCTGCTCGTCGAACACGTGGACCGCGTCATGCAGCGTGAACGCGAGCGGCGCCTCGCCCCGCTCGACGCCCTGGACGTCCATCCCGAACCCCAGGCCCAACTCATCGCCGCGCTGTCCGTACTGCAGAAGGAGAGGTGACCGGTGACCGCCATCACTGACCACGACCACACCGATCACACCGAGCACATGAGGCGCATGGACCACGGCAGCGACAGCGGTGACACGGGGCCCGGAGAGCACGGTGGTCACCCCGGCTCGGGTCCGAAGGGCAGCACCGAGGGCGACCCAGGGGGCGGTGCCGAGCGCGGCCCCAAGGGTGGCGCCGAACGCGCGGGTGGCCTTCTGGAGGCACACCGTGACCTCGCAAAAGCCAAGCGCGGGGACGACGCTCCCGGCACCGGTCACCGCGCGGACGCGCCGCGACCGGCCACCGTCGCCCTCTCCGGGGACGAGGGCGAGGGGAACGGGGAGGGCGGCCACGGGGGCGAGGACGACGGCCCGGAAAGGGGACACGGCAAGGACCTGGACGGGAGTCGCGGCACGAGCCCGGACGCCGGCGGCAGGGCCCCCGCGCGCGTGAAGGACGAGAACGCCGGCCGCGACGACGAACGGGACCAATGGGACCGCGACACCGCGCGGGACGGCAGGGGCGAACGCGACCGTGACGGCGTACACGGCGCACACGGTGCAAGCGACCGCACCCCCGATCGTGACCGTCCCGCGCGCGGGCACGGCGCCGAGGAGGGCGGCGTCTCCGTACCCCGGCCACAGCCCCACTCGCCGAAACCCCGCCCCGCACCCGACGCCACGCCCACCAAGACCGCCGCCACGGCCGACTCCGGTACCGCGAACGGCGCCGGCACGGCGAACGGCACTGCCGCGAAAGCCCCCGCCGACACCGGTGCCGACGGCAAGGCCGATTCCTCCGGCGCCTGGGACGACGGTCTCATCGCACGGCGCGTCACCGACGCCAGCGCCGCCGCCCTCGCCGCCGAACGCGCCTCCGCCGCGGAACCCGCGCACCGCGGACCCGGCGGCCACACCCCCGCCCCGCTGGCGTACGACGGCCCGCTGCGCTCCCGGCTGGACGCCCTGCGCGAACTCGTCGGGCTCTCCCGCACCCGACTGGACAGCCGCACCCTCGCCGAGGCCGGCCGCGTCCTGGACGAGGCCGCCGCGCGCCGCAAGCTCTCCGGGCGGCACACCGTCGTCGCCCTCGCCGGAGCGACCGGCAGCGGCAAGTCCCAGCTGTTCAACGCGCTCGCCGGAGTGCCCATCTCGGAGACCGGCGTACGACGCCCGACCACGGCCGCACCCATCGCGTGCAGCTGGAGCGACGGCGCGGCGGGCCTCATCGACCGGCTGGGCATCCCGGGCCGGCTGCGCCGCCGTCCGCTGCACGGCCCCGACACCGAGGGGCAGCTCCGCGGACTGGTCCTGGTGGACCTGCCCGACCACGACTCGGCCGCCGTACAGCACCGCGAACAGGTGGACCGGATCCTGAAACTGGTCGACGCGGTCATCTGGGTCGTGGACCCGGAGAAGTACGCGGACGCCGTCCTGCACGAGCGGTACCTGCGGCCGATGGCCGGCCACGCCGAGATCATGTTCATCGTCCTCAACCAGGTGGACCGGCTGCCCGGGGACGCCGCCGACCAGGTCCTGGACGACCTGCGGCGGCTGCTGGACGAGGACGGCATCGCCCTCGGCGAGCACGGTGAGCCCGGCGCCACCGTGCTCGCGCTGTCCGCGCTCACCGGGGAGGGCGTGGGCGACCTGCGCGAGGCGCTCGGCGAGTTCGTGGCGGAGCGCGGCGCGGCGGCCCGCCGGGTGGCGGCCGACGTCGACACCGCCGCGGCCGAGCTGCGGCCCGTCTACGCCACCGGACGACGGGTCGGCCTGAGCGAGGAGGCGCGCGAGGACTTCGCCGCGCGGCTCGCGGACGCGGTGGGCGCCACCGCGGCGGGCGAGGCCGCGGAGCGCGCCTGGCTGCGCAACGCCAACCGCGCCTGCGGCACGCCCTGGCTGCGGCTGTGGCGCTGGTACCAGGGCCGTGGCGATTCCACGACGGGCCGCCACGCGGTGCGCGCCCAGGCCGACGAGGAGGCCACGGCCCGGCAGAGCGTGGAACAGGCGGTGCGTACGGTGTCCGACCGTGCCTCGGCCGGGCTGCCCGCTCCCTGGGCCCAGGCGGTGCGCGAGGCGGCCGTCCGCGGTTCCCACGGTCTGTCCGAGGCGCTGGACGACCTGGCGGCCCGGGCCGGACTGCCGCCGGGCCGCCCGCCCCGGCCGGGCTGGTGGCCGGTGGCCGTACTGGTCCAGGCGGCGATGACCCTGCTGCAGATCGCGGGCGGTGCGTGGCTCGCGGGCCAGATCGCCGGGGTGATGGCGCCCAACCTGGGTGTTCCGGTGCTGCTGATGGTCTGCGGGATCATCGGCGGGCCGCTGGTGGAGTGGGCCTGCCGGATGGCGGCCCGGGGGCCCGCACGACGCTACGGCCAGGAAGCGGAACGCCGGCTACGGGAGGCGGCGGCGAGCTGCGGCCGGGCCCGGGTGCTCGATCCGGTGGCGGCGGAACTGCTGCGGTACCGGGAGGTGCGTGAACAGTACGGCAGGGTGGTGCGGACCGGGAGCGGGGTGAGGTGACCCCGGTCGGCGCCGCTGGCCGGGGGTGACGGGAGCGCTGGGGGCGGGTGGCCGGAGCGGCGGGCGGTTGCTCGTGGGCGGGTCGGCGCTCGTGCCGGTGGTCGCCTGGGCGGGCCGGCGCTCGTGCCGGTTGTCACGACGGGTCGGCACACGTGCCGGCCGCCGGCCGTTGGTCATCCCTGCGGGTGGCGAGGTTTTCCACAGGGAGGCGGTCCTCCACAGCGCTCAGCGGGCTCGGCCCGGCGGAGGCAGTCTGAGGGCACGGCGATCGCACGGCGGGCCCGGCCAGGAGAAGCGGCGGGCGGTGCGGGCGGTCGTCGGGTGGTGCCGGCGCGTACGGCAGAGGTACGCGCCGGCACGGCAGACGCAGCCGTACGGGACGGGCCCGTACGCGTGCCCGCCCGGCCGGAAGGGGCAGGGCGGGGAGGGGAGCGATCGAAGTGAACGAGACCACTGTCTGTGTCGTGGGGAACGTGGCGACCCGGCCGGCCTACCGTGAGCTGGCGACGGGACCGTCGGCCCGGTTCCGGCTCGCGGTGACCGCGCGCTACTGGGACCGGGAGAGGAACGTCTGGACGGACGGGCACACCAACTTCTTCACCGTGTGGGCCAACCGGCAGCTCGCGGTCAACGTGGCCGCGTGCGTGGAGGTGGGCCAGCCGGTCGTCGTCCAGGGCCGGCTCAAGGTGCGCACGGAGGTGCAGGGACAGCAGCAATGGGCCTCCGCCGACATCGACGCCGTGGCGATCGGCCACGACCTGTCGCGCGGTATGGCGTTCTTCCAGCGCGCGGTCAAACCGGAGGCACCACCGACGGCGTCCCGCCCGGAGCCGAACTGGGAGACGCCGCGGCCGACGGAACCGCAGGACGAACAGCGGGGGCGGGACGGCCAGGAGCAGCAGGAACAAGGTGCGGGAGAAGGGGGAGCCGAGGCGCAGGAACAGCGGGCGGCGGCGGTGACGTGACGTCAGCAAGGCGCTGCCCTAAGCGTCTTGTCGCCCGCCCGACCTCAAAGTCCCCGCGTGCGGCCTGAACACGCGGTACGAACCGGTGGATTTGTCGATACGACCAGTTCGCGGACGGTCCCGGCGATAACGATTACGGATCGGATCGCCCATCGGATGATCCGACCGCCGGGTGAGGCTCCGCCTGATCCATAGGATGCCGGGCGTGCCCCTTGGGGCTGCCGATTCTGCTGGTGGGACCGTCCCCCACGTCCAACGGGTCCTGCTCGAAGGGGAATTCTGTGCTTGCTGCGCTCTCTGGGTTCTGCCGGTCCTCGGGAACGGCCCGCATGGCCGCCGCCGCCACGGTGACCGGCCTGGTGGCGGCCGGCGTGCTGTCCGGCGCCGGTACGGCCGTGGCCGTGGACACACCGCAGACCCAGGGCGGCGCGACGGCCACGATCAACGGTCTGAAGACCTACGGCGAGGCCGTGATCCACGGGGACGGCGGCGACCAGCGGGTGTCGGCGGGCCTGTTCGAGATGTCCGTGGACGGTGGCGGCACCCTGCAGACGTACTGCGTGGACCTCCACAACCCCACCCAGCGGGACGCCAGATACCAGGAGACGCCCTGGAGCGGCACCTCGCTGGGCACCAACAAGGACGCGGGCCGGATCCGCTGGATCCTGCAGAACTCCTACCCCCAGGTCAACGACCTCGCCGCACTCGCGCGGCGCGCGGGAACGAGCGGGCTGACCGAGCAGGACGCGGCGGCCGGCACCCAGGTGGCCATCTGGCGCTACTCCGACGGCGCGAAGGTCGACGCCGTGGACCCGCGGGCCGAGAAGCTCGCCGACTACCTGGAGAAGAGCGCCCGGAACGTCGCCGAGCCGCAGGCCTCGCTCACCCTGGACCCGCCCGCGGTCTCCGGCCGGCCGGGCGACCTGCTCGGACCGGTGACCGTGCACACCAACGCGGGCGCCGTCACGGTGAGCCCGCCGGCCGACGCGGCCACCAGCGGGGTGCGGATCATCGACAAGACCGGCAAGGTGATCACCTCGGCCGGGAACGGCAGCCAGCTGTTCTTCGACGTCCCCGAGGACGCGGCGGACGGAACGGCCCAGCTGAGCGTGCAGGCGTCGACGACCGTGCCGGTGGGGCGGGCCTTCGCCTCCGAGAGCCGCAGCCAGACCCAGATCCTGGCCGGCTCCAGCGAGTCCACGGTCTCCGCGACCGCGACGGCGAGCTGGGCGGAGAAGGGCTCCATACCGGCGGTGTCGGCCCGCAAGAACTGCGCCAAGGGCGGCGTGGACATCACCACGTCCAACAAGGGCGCCGAGCCGTTCACCTTCCGTCTGATGGGCACCGAGCACACGATCCCGGCGCACGCGTCCCGCACGGTGACCGTGCCGCTCCAGGAAGACCAGGCGTACGACTTCACGATCACCGGCCCCCAGGGCTTCAGCCACCGCTTCACCGGCGTCCTTGACTGCAAGACGCAGGGCACGATCACGACGGAGACGGCCCAGCTGCACACCGAGCCCAGCCCGGTCGCGGTGGGCGGGAACACCGCGGACGCCACCAACCTGGCCGCCACCGGTGGTTCGATGATCACTCCCATGATCGCGGGCGTGGCCATCGGGCTTGTGGTGATCGGCGGCGGGGTCCTGATCGTGCTGCGCAAGAGGGAGTCGACCCACGGCGGATGACCCGTGGGCGGCGCTCGCCATCCCCGGCCGGCGCCGAGCCGACGGCCACGCCGTCGAACCACAGGGCGCCGGAGGCAAGCGCCGAAGCAGTCCCGACCGAAGCCGCCACGCCGACGTCGGCCCGGCGGGAGTCAGCTCGGCCTGCTTGAGGACGACCCACTCGCCGTGGTTGGGTACGGCTTCGATCCGGCACAGCCCGCCCTCCCCGTCGGCGTCACGGAAGGGTGCCGCGCGACGGCGGTCCCGTCGGGCGGCAGCGGAGTGCGGCGCTTCCGGGTGAATGGAGCCGTTCGGTGAGCGGCGACCGGCGTGGCAACGGGTAGGGCAGGTGCTGTCGGACAAGAAGCGGACAGGGAGCAGTCCTATGCCGAAGTTCCTCATCCAGGCCACCTACACGCCAGAGGGTACGAAGGGGCTGCTCAAGGAAGGGGCCAGCGGTCGCCGTGACGCCGTCGACCGAGTCGTCGCCGGCCTCGGCGGGACGGTGGAGGCCATGTACTTCGCCTTCGGGCAGGACGACCTCGTGCTGATCATCGACCTCCCCGATCCGGTGTCGATGGCCGCCGTCAGCCTCACCGTCAAGGCCAGCGGTGCCCTGCACACCCGGGCCACTCCCCTCCTCACGCTGGAAGAGGTCGACGAGGCCGCCGGACGACAGGTCGCCTTCCGGGCTCCCGGCGCCTGAGCCAGGAAGGGTCTCGCGGGCGGTCGTACCGGACCGTGTGAGCGGCCACGGGAAACGTGTACCCGTCACCCGCTGCCCCGCGCCCCCGTGCTATGCCTGCTTCAGCTCATGGACGCAGGGACGAGGGGGCGGCGATGGCGGAGCGGGCGTGGGCCACTGGGGGCAGGAAGGGCAGTACCGACCGGAAGTCGGTGAGCCGGGTGCGGCTCACGGGCATGGCGCTGATCGTGCTGGCCCTGACGGCGGCAGTGCTGAGCTACCTGGCGTTCACGGTGTGGGTACCGGACCGGCAGGAGCGCTACGAGCAGTACCGGGCGGCTGAGCCGTGCCCCGCGCAGGCGGCCCCGCGGGAGGCGGCTGCGGAGGACTGCCTCGTGACCGGGCATTTCACCGTCACGAAGACCGAGTCCACGTTCACAGGAAAGGTCACGGTCCGCGAGGCGACGCTCAGGGGCCAGGGCGACGGTTCACGGCAGACGGTCGTGCGGTTCAGCGACTCAGGGCCCCTCTTCGACAGGCTGCACCGGGGCGACGAGGTGACCGCCACCGGCTGGCGCGGTGACGTCGTCGCCCTCAGCAAGGACGGTGTCCGCCAGAACACCTCCGACGCACCCCGAGACGAGCACTCGGGAAACGCCGCCCTGGGCGTCCTCCTCGCTCTCCTCGCGGCCCAGTCGCTGGTGTTCGGCGTGGTCCGCCTGGCCAGGCCCACCGCCTGCGCGCCCTTCGTCTGGGAGCCCTACGGCAGGTGGCTGGCCTTCACCGACATCTGCGTCGGCGTGGGCGTGGGGGCCGTCTCGGTGTGGCTCGACCTCCCCTGGTGGACCGTGCTCGTGACCGTACCGGTCCTGGTGGGCGCGGTGATGGCACGACTTCTGAGCGGGCGGCGACGCGCGGCGGCGGCCTCGGCGAAGGCGAGGCGGCACCAGGACGCTCCAGTGAGTTCGCGATAGTCCGCAGGCCCCATCGGGTCGTGTACGACCGCGCCGTAAGGGGGTGGAGGCCGTGCGTCAGTGGCCGTCGCGCTCGGTCAGTGAGCCGTGGGGGCCGAGCGTGCGGAAGCGCGGTGGTCCCATGGCTTCCACGGCTCGGAGCCGTTCCGCGTCGCGCTCCGCGGTGTCGGGCCCGCACGCGTGCCGAACGCGGAACCCGCACAGGTCGATGCCGTGTGCGTCGATGTCATCGGGCTCGGGACGAGCCTCTCGGACGTGAGGGACGGCCCCCAAGGCCGTGGCTTCACATGCCGCGCTCTGCCGGCACACGGAACACCGGGCCTCGGGCACCCAGCAGCCCGGGTACGGTCTGCCACAGGTCCGCGCCGTTCACCCGCTCCCATCTCGCGGTCGCCCGGGACTGCGCCCACTGGGCAACGGCCACCGGAACCAGCATGAGCGGCGGCATCAGCTGGTGCGATGCCAGGCCGATGAGCATCATCCAGCAGACCGCTCCACCCACGAATCCGGCGGTGCGCCGTAGCGACAGCCGCTGTGCCGCGTCCTGGCCGGTGTGCGGTGGTTCTTCGGCGCTGTCGATCCGCACGGCATGCTCGTACGTGCGGCGAAGCCGGGCGCGGAGACGGAGGCGCAGCGGCAGAAGCACCGCGGACACGAGAGCCACCGCAACGGCTCCCACCAGGAGGGTCTCCAGCCGGTGAGCCGTACCGATCAGGACCAGGAGCAGAGCTTCGGACAGTACCGCGCCGCCGCCCATCATCCATGCGCACGTCTGCTGGAAGTACACCACCCTTATCAGCCCGGGTCCGGCGTCCTCGGTCATCGTCCCAGCTCTCTACCCGTACACCCGCACGGGCAGGGAAGATCCAACGCCGTAGGGAGCGCGGCGTCAACAGACCGCGTACCAGGACATCACCAAGTCTGTCGGGCCGACTTGCGGCTGGGCCGGGTGATCAGCGCCCTGGGCCGTCTCCGGGCCGTGCGAGGGGGCCCGGGGCCGGCCAACGGCGACCGACAGTGACGGAAGAGCCGCAGCGCGCAGCAGCGAAGCCCCAGGTCAGCGCGCCCGGGCCCGACGCGTTTCCCCCCAGGGGTAGCCGTCAGGCAAGATGGGGTGTATCTGCCCACTGCCAGATTTCAAGCTGCCGGACGGTTTCTCTTGGCTGAGTTCATTTACACCATGCGCAAGGCGCGCAAGGCGCACGGCGACAAGGTGATCCTCGACGACGTCACCCTGAACTTCCTCCCCGGGGCGAAGATCGGCGTCGTCGGCCCGAACGGTGCCGGTAAGTCGACCGTGCTGAAGATCATGGCGGGGCTGGAGCAGCCGTCCAACGGTGACGCCTTCCTCTCGCCCGGCTACAGCGTCGGCATCCTCCTGCAGGAGCCCCCGCTGAACGAGGAGAAGACCGTCCTGGAGAACGTCCAGGAGGGTGTCGCCGAGATCAAGGGCAAGCTCGACCGGTTCAACGAGATCGCCGAGCTGATGGCGACCGACTACTCCGACGCGCTGCTCGACGAGATGGGCAAGCTCCAGGAGGACCTGGACCACGCGAACGCCTGGGACCTCGACGCACAGCTGGAGCAGGCCATGGACGCGCTGGGCTGCCCGCCCGGCGACTGGCCCGTGACCAACCTCTCCGGTGGTGAGAAGCGCCGCGTCGCGCTCTGCAAGCTGCTGCTGGAGCAGCCCGACCTGCTGCTCCTGGACGAGCCCACCAACCACCTCGACGCCGAGTCGGTGAACTGGCTGGAGCAGCACCTGGCCAAGTACCCGGGCACCGTCGTGGCGATCACCCACGACCGGTACTTCCTGGACAACGTGGCCGAGTGGATCCTGGAGCTCGACCGCGGGCGCGCCTACCCGTACCAGGGCAACTACTCCACCTACCTGGAGACCAAGGCCACCCGCCTCAAGGTCGAGGGCCAGAAGGACGCCAAGCGCCAGAAGCGGCTCAAGGAAGAGCTGGAGTGGGTGCGGTCGAACGCCAAGGGGCGGCAGGCCAAGTCCAAGGCCCGTCTCGCGCGGTACGAGGAGATGGCCGCCGAGGCCGACAAGATGCGGAAGCTGGACTTCGAGGAGATCCAGATCCCGCCGGGCCCGCGCCTGGGCAACGTCGTCGTCGAGGTCAACGACCTGCACAAGGGCTTCGGCGAGAAGATCCTCGTGGACGGGCTGTCCTTCACGCTGCCGCGCAACGGCATCGTGGGTGTGATCGGCCCGAACGGCGCCGGCAAGACCACCCTCTTCAAGATGATCCAGGGCCTGGAGACGCCGGACTCCGGTGACATCAAGGTCGGTGACACCGTCAAGATCTCCTACGTCGACCAGAGCCGCGAGAACATCGACCCGAAGAAGACGCTGTGGGAGGTCGTGTCCGACGGGCTCGACTACATCAACGTCGGCCAGGTCGAGATGCCGAGCCGGGCGTACGTCTCGGCGTTCGGGTTCAAGGGCCCGGACCAGCAGAAGCCGGCCGGGGTCCTCTCCGGTGGTGAGCGCAACCGGCTCAACCTGGCGCTGACCCTGAAGCAGGGCGGCAACCTGCTGCTCCTCGACGAGCCCACCAACGACCTCGACGTCGAGACGCTCTCCAGCCTGGAGAACGCCCTGCTGGACTTCCCCGGCTGCGCCGTCGTCGTCTCCCACGACCGGTGGTTCCTCGACCGCGTGGCGACGCACATCCTCGCCTACGAGGGCGAGTCGAAGTGGTTCTGGTTCGAGGGCAACTTCGAGTCGTACGAGAAGAACAAGATCGAGCGGCTCGGCCCGGACGCCGCGCGTCCGCACCGCGCCACCTACAAGAAGCTGACCCGGGGCTGATCGGTCTTGCGCCACATCTACCGCTGCCCGTTGCGCTGGGCGGACATGGACGCGTACGGCCACGTCAACAACGTGGTGTTCCTCCGCTACCTGGAGGAAGCCCGGATCGACTTCCTCTTCCGCCCGGACAAGGACTTCAAGCAGGGGTCCGTGGTGGCGCGCCACGAGATCGACTACAAGCGGCAGCTCGTCCACCGGCACGAGCCGGTGGACATCGAGCTGTGGGTCACCGAGATCAAGGCCGCGTCCTTCACCCTCACCTACGAGGTGAAGGACGGGGACCTCGTGTACGTACGGGCGTCGACGGTCATCGTCCCGTTCGACTTCGACGCCCAGCGCCCGCGGCGGATCACCGCGGAGGAGCGTGAGTTCCTCCGGGAGTACACGGACACCGCCGAGGGCCCCGCGGACGCCGAGCCCGATCCCGAAGGCGAGGCCGTCGCGGCATGACCGTGCTGCACCTGGCCGACGAGACGGAGGCGGCGGACCTCGCCGCCTTCCTCTCCCGGCTGCTCCACTTCGACCGTGGGGCCGCGGTGCGGCTGCAGGCGGCCGGCACCGCACTCGCCGTCTTCGGCCGGCCGCCGTCCTTCGACGTGCTGGCCGTCCGCGCGGTGCGGCTGGCGAAGCCGTACGAGGACGGCCTCGACGTCACCCTCGACGTGACCGTCTCCGCCGGTGAGTTCCTGGAGTCCGTGGACGAGCGCGCGGCCACCGCGGCCGTCCCCGGCGCGGTCACCGGACCGCCGTGGGCCGGGGTGCTGCCGCCGCGTGCCGGCTGGCGGCCCGAGCCGGGACTGCCGGCACCCGACGCGCTGCGTGCCACGGTCGCCGCCGCGGTGGCCGAGTTCCGCTCGCGCACCGAGGAGCTGGGGCCGCAGGGGCGTACCCGCGCGGAGCTGGACCGGATCGGGCAGGACATCTGGTCCCGGCAGATCGCGGGCACCCGGCTGCCGGTACGGGCCGTGCACGCGGCCCAGTCACTGGGCTTCCTGCGGCCCGGCGGCGAACCGGGCGACACCGGGCTGTTCTCCTCGGGAGCGTGGCTGCGGCTGCGTACGCCGTACGGCTCGGTGGCCGTGCGGCAGGCCGGGCTGCTCGGGGCCTTCGGGGTCAGCGTGCGTTGAGCAGGGCGGGCCGGCGTGCGCGGGGCCAGGCGGGTCGGTGTGCGCTGACCCGGGTGGTTCCGCTCATGGTGTGTTGTCGGGCCATACGCCGATGTGGTCGGACTCCAGTTCCAGGGCCACGCGGTCGCGCATGTCCAGGGCGCGGAGGTAGTCGGCGGGCAGCTGGAGGCGGCCCGCGCGGTCGAGCATGGCGTACTCGCGGGCCACGACCGTCTCGTGGCCGGTCGCCGCGTCGATCTCGCTGCGGCGCAGCACCTCGGTGGAGGTCCGGCCGTCCCGGATCGCCACCGTACGGCGGACCTCGCTCGCCACGGCCTGGTCGTGCGTGACGATGACGATCGTGGTGCCCAGGATCTCGTTGGCCGTGCGGAAGGCGTCGAAGATCTGCGCGGCCGTCTGGGAGTCGAGTTCGCCGGTGGGCTCGTCGGCGAGCAGGACGGCCGGGTCGTTGGCGAGGGCCACGGCGATCGCCACTCGCTGTTGCTGACCGCCGGACATCTGCTGCGGGCGGCGGTCGCGGCAGTCGGCCACCTGGAGCAGCTCCAGGAGCTCCAGAACGCGTTCGGTACGGGCACGGCGGCCCTTGCGGGTGCGGGCGAGCTGGAGGGGGAGCGCGACGTTCTGGGCCGCGGTGAGGTAGGGCAGGAGGTTGCGGGCGGTCTGCTGCCAGACGAAGCCGACGACCTCGCGGCGGTAGGCGAGACGGTCGGCGGCGGTCAGGGTGAGCAGGTCGCGGCCCGCGACCCGGGCCGCGCCGGCGGTGGGGGTGTCGAGACCGGCGAGGATGTTCATCAGGGTGGACTTGCCGCTCCCGGACGCGCCGACCAGCGCCATCAGTTCGCCCTCGCGGACGAGGAGGTCCAGCCCCTGGAGGGCCTGCACCTCTGTGCCCGCGGTGGTGAAGACGCGGACGAGGCGGTCGCAGGTGATCAGGGCGTCGTGGCCGTAGGCCGGGTTCGCTCCGGCCTCGGTGACGCGGTTGGCCAGCTCGGTCAGGCTCGGGTCGGTTGTCATGGGGTCTCCTGCGGGTACGCCGTGTCCGTGCCGGGCGGGGGCGGGGTCGCCGGCCCGTGCCGGCCGGGTGTCCTGCGGGGGGTCATCGGCCGTCCCCCGCCCTCAGTTCCGTCACCGAGCTCCGCCTCCCCGTCCACCAGGCCTGGAGTGCCGCCACTCCCACCGCCACCGTCACCACGGCGAGTGCCGGGAGCAACAGCGACCAGGTGTCCGGGTGGAGGCGGATACCGGTCACGGGGGTCTGGGCCGACGGGAAGGCGACGGCCGTCAGGTCGATGCCGGGCGCGAGGAGGCGGATCGCCGTCCAGCCGGTCAGGATGCCGCCCAGGGCTGCCAGGAGGGCCTGGGGCAGGGACTCGAGGACCAGCAGGCGGCGGGACTCGGTCCGGGTGAGGCCCATCGTGCGGAGGCGGGCCAGCAGCGCGGACCGTTCGGGGGCGGCCCGGAGCAGCGACAGCAGCAGGGCCAGCACGGCGAAGCCGGCGCCCGTGGCGACGGCCGCCGTGTAGACGCGCTCGGCGCCGGACTGGAGGGGCGAGTCGGCGTACCGGGCGCGTTCCTCGGCCCGGAGCCGTACGGCGGCCGAGCCTCCCACGGCCTTCCGCAGGGCGTCCGCGTCCACGTGGTCGCCGGTGAGCAGCAGGGTCGTGGGGCGGCCTGCCGGGGCGGGCAGCCCCGCCCGGTCCACGACGAGGAAGTCGGGACCGGAGACGGCCGGTGTGCGGTCGCGGACCAGGACGATCCGCACGGTGACCGCGCTGCCGTCCTCCAGCCGCACCAGGAACGGCCGCCGGGTGCCGTACGAGGAGGCGACGGAGGGGGAGGCGACGGCGGGGAGGGGCCCGGAACGGGTACCGCCCGCGAGGTGGCCGGCACCGGGGCGGGCCTTGGCCGTCAGGGGGCTGGTGGCGGGGTGGGCTTCGACCGTCAGGGGGCTGATGCGGGAGTGGTCCTCGTCTGCCGGGGGGCTCGTGCGGGAGTGGTGCCCGTCTGCCGGGGGACTGGTGCGGGAGTGGTCTCCGTCTGTCAGGGGGCTGATGCCTGCGTGGTCCCCGTGCGTCAGGAGGCTGGTGCGGGAGTGGTCCCCGTCTGCGGAGTGGCGGCTGCGGGACAGGTACCCGCTACCGGAGCGGCCCCCCGCCGTCACCCGCCCCGTGCCGGGCCGGCCCCCCGCCGTCAGCCGGCGGGCCGGGAACGTGCCGAGGCCGGTGTGCGTCGTCAGGGCGTCATAGCCGCCCGGGTCGACGCCCACCAGGGGCACCGCGTTCGCGCCGTCCTCCGGTTTCGCCTCGTACGCGATGCTGACGGGCGTCACCGCGCGGACCCCGGGGACCGAGCGGGCCCGGGCGGGGGCGTCGGCGGGCAGGGGGACGCCCGCGTCCGCGCGGGCGTCCGCGCCGACCGTGAGCAGGGCCGCCCGGTCACGGGCGTCGGCCACGCCCGCCAGCACCGAGCCGCCGAACGCCGCCGTGGTCAGCGCGGTCAGCAGGGCGAGGAGCGGGAGCACCGCGGAACCCTGTGTGCGGCCCGCGCGGGCCAGGGAGAGGTGGCCGACCGCGCCGCGGAGCCGTCCGGCGGGGCCGGACAGGCGGCGCAGCAGCAGCGGATACACGCGCAGCAGCACGAACGCGGCGATGACACCGACCAGGACGGGGGCCACGGCCGTCAGCTGGTCGCCCGACGTGCCGCGCCGGCGCAGGGTGGCCACCGCGCCGGCGGCCAGCACCAGCAGGGTCAGCTCCGCGACCGTACGGCGCCGGGACGGCCGTACCGAGGTGATGTCCTCGCGCGGGGCCGTCAGCCGGGCCGTGCGGTGGGTGAGGGCGGCACGCACGGGGAGGGCGGCGCAGGCGGCCAGGACGACGGCCAGGGCGCACAGGACGGCCGGGGCGATCCGGCCGGCGGGGACCGCGAGCAGGGACCCGGCCAGGCCGAGGACGCCCGCCGGTACGGCGATCACGGCTGTCTCGGCGAGCAGCCGCCCGGCGAGCCCGGACAGGGAGGCGCCACGGGCGCGCAGCAGGGCGAGCTCGGCGCGGCGCCGGTCGGCGGCCAGGCCACCGGTCATGAGCAGGACGACGGCGACGACGGTCGCGGCGCCCGCGGCGGCCACGGAGACCAGCGGGGCGATGCCGGAGCGCAGCCGGGAGAAGGAGGCGAGGGCGTCGTCCAGGTCGGTGCCGACATCGGTGCCGTCGTCGGTGACGGCGCGGGCGCGTTGCAGGCCGGGACCGGACTCCAGGGCGGCGACGGCCGGCCGCAGGCGGTCCAGGTCGTGGGCGCGCAGGCCGCGCAGATCGGGGGCGAGGTGCCAGTAGCGGGCCGGGTCGGTGCTGGTGCCCAGCAGAGCGGGAGCCGCCTCGGGGGCGAGCAGCAGCGCACCGAGCCAGTACTTGTCCGGGTCGGGGCCGGGGGTGGGCAGGGTCACCAGGGTGGGGGTGCGCAGCAGCGGGACGGTGGACCAGTAGGCGCTGTCGGGGTCGCGCGGGACGAGGATGCCGGTGACCCGGACGGCGAGCGGGGCACGGCCGGGCGCCGGCATGTGGACGACCGAGCCGACCTCGATGTGCAGGGCCTTGGCGGTGGCGGCGGTGACGGCGGCCTCCACCTCGGGGGTCGTGGCGTCGACCGGGTGCGGGGCGCGGGGGAACCGGCCGGTGCGCACGCGCGCGTGGTCGGCGAGGCCGTTCTGCGCGGCCAGCGAGATGTGGGCGGGCAGTCCGGTCGGCCGGGGCAGCCACGGGTCGGGCACCGCCGGGCTGACGGTGCCGGCGACGCCGTACGCGGACTCGGCGCGCCGCACGCTCAGCGGGCTGCCGACCGTGCCGAGCACCTTCTCGTACTGCCGCTTCAGCACGCCGGGCCGCAGTGCCGCGGCACGCCGCTCGGGTGGCAGACCGGGGTCGGGCTGGGGTGCCGTCACGCGTACGGTGGTGTGCTCCGGGCGGGCCTCGCGGAGCGTCTGCCGCAGTCCCGCGTCCTCGTAGCGGTCCACCGCGCGGGGCAGGGCGCCCGCCAGGCAGGCGGCCAGTGCGACCAGCACCGCGAGTGCGACGGCGGCACCGGGCGCGGCCCGCAGCCGGGTGCGCACCCATGGAGCGACCACGCGGGGCGACGGCCGTCCCATGTCACTCACCTCCCCGGACGTGCGGCACCTGTCCGGGGCCCGGCCGGCGCACGGCGGCTGCCGTCGGGCCGGCCGCGGGCCGGGGCCGGGGCCGCCGGCATGGGGTCACCGTCCACTCGGTGGCCGCCTCCGCGGCGACGGGACCAGGAGCGATCCCCACGTCACTCACCCCCCTGCGCGCGCAGCGCCCGTGACGGGTCCGTCCGGCGTGCGGCGGCTGTCGCCGCGATCGCCAGGGGAGCCACGGCGACGGCGGTGAGCAGCAGTGCCACCGGTCCGGGCGGGAGCCGGACCAGCAGCTCCGGTACCGGGCGGGTCGCCTCGCCGGTCAGCACGATCAGGGGCAGGACGGTGCGGGCCAGTACGGTGCCCAGGCCCAGGCCCACCGCGAGCGCCAGGCCCACCAGGACGGCCTGTTCGGCGGCGACCGTCCGGGCCAGCTGGCGGCGCGGTACGCCGAGGGCGCGCAGGACGGCGAACTCGGCGCCGCGCGCCCGCTGCGCGCCGGCGGCGCCGACCGCGAAGCCGACCGCGGCGAGCGCCGCCGCGACCACGGCGGCCGCCGTGAACGCGGCCTCGGGTCCGGCGCCGAACGGGTCGTCACGCAGGCCGGCGGCGATCTCGTCGCGGACCAGGACCTGCCCGGGACCGACGTCCGGCATGGCCCGGACGGCGGCGGCCACGCGCGCGGAGGCGCCGGGCGCGGTGGCGAGCCACCACTCGGTCGGGGTGGCGTTCTCGCCGTACCGGGCCTGGAGCAGCTGGTTCAGGGCGCGCAGGTCCAGCAGGACGGCACCGCCGTCGTGCGCGCCGGTGGCGGCCGGGTCGGCGGTGGCCGGCAGCGCCCGTACCGCCCGCACGATCCGTACCGGCACCCGCCGGTCGCCGAGGGTGAGGTCGACGCGCTGTCCGGTGCGGGCGCCGGCCGCGTCCAGGTAGCGGTCGGTCGCGAGGGCCGGGACCTCGGCGGGCGCGGCCTGGGCGGCCTGGAACCGGAGGGTGACGGAGGCGACGGTCCAGATGTCGGCGTCCGGGAGGTAGCCGGTGCCGTAGGCGAAGGTCAGCGGGTGGGTGCCCGTGACCTCGGGGCGGGTGGGGCTGGTGGCGGCGCTCGGTACGGCGGCGCCGCCGGCCTCCGCCGTGGTGGTCCAGCGGACGGGCAGCGTGAGCCGGTGGTCGGTGCCGTCGGTGCCCGACGCGGTCAGCCCGTCGATGGTCAGGCGGTGGTGCTCGGCGCGCCCGGCGGGCTGGGTCAGGTCGAGGCGGAGACCGGTGAGGGTCGCCGGTCCGGTGGCGGCGGTGAGGGTGAGGGCGAGGGTGTGCGGGCGCCCGTCGGCGGGGAGCTGCCCGGCCGGCAGCTGGTACGGCACCCCGTACCGGTCGGTCAGCGTCACCGTCAGCGCGGTCGTGGTGCCCGGTCCGGTCGAGCTGTGCAGACGGGCCGTCAGCCTCAGCCGGGCGGTGCCCGCCGGGACCTTCGCCCCGGCCGGGGTGCCTCCGGGGGTGAGGCGGCCCAGCAGCGGCCGTACCGGTTCGTCCGCCAGGTCGGGCCGCATGAGGACCGCGTCCGCGGCGTGCGCGGTGTCCAGGGCCAGGACCGTGGCCGTGCGGTCGCCGGACAGCGGCTGGGCGGCGCGCACGGCAGGGGCGGCCTCGCGCACCCGGGGCAGGCGCGCGTACAGGTCGGTACGGCCGAACGCGTCCTCGCCGGTGGCCAGGACCCGCACCGGCACCCCGGCCCGGAAGTCGGCCTGGTCGTCCTGCGAGCGGTCCCAGGAGGCGGCCTGCCCGATCGCGAGCACGCCGAGGGCGACGGCGAGGACGAGCAGCAGGACCGGGCCCGCGCCGCGCGCGGTGCGCCGGCTGAACTGCCAGCCGGCCAGCGCCACCGGCAGCCCCCGCCCGCCGGCCGCCCAGCGCTCGGCGAACCTCGCCACGGGTGGCAGCAGCCGCAGCGTGAGCACGGTCCCGGCGAGCAGGGCCAGCGCGGGCGCGGCCACCAGCAGCGGGTCGACGCCGAGCGCGCCGGACCGGTCGGCGGCCACGGCCCCGGAGTCCTGCCGGTCCAGCTGCCAGTACGCCACCCCGGCGATCGCCAGCAGTCCGAGGTCGGCGCCGGCCCGCAGCGGGGCCGGCACGGCTCGCGCAGTGCCCGGCCGGGCCGCCTTCCCGCGCAGCCGCAGGGCCCAGGGGCGCCGGGGAGCGGACGGACGGGCCTCGGGCCCCGTGCCCGTCACCGCCGGTACGGTCACCGCCAGCGCACAGCCGACGGCGACGCCGGCCGCGACCAGCCAGACGGCGGGCCGGCCGGCGGCCGGCAGGTCCAGGCGCAGGCCGAGCCGGGCCAGCGGGCCGTGCCCGGCCAGCAGGGCGGTGAGCGGGCCGGCGAGCAGCGGCGCGCACACGGCCGCGGGCAGCGCGAGCAGCAGCGCCTCGGCCCCGGCGAGCGCGGCGACCCGGGTGCGGGAGGCGCCCCGGGCCCGCAGCAGCCGGGTCTCGTCGGCGCGTTCGGTGCTGAGCAGCCGGGCGACGAGCAGCAGCGCGTAGCCGGCGAGCAGCACCAGTTGCAGCGCGACGATCAGCAGGGTGGAGCGGGACACCAGCAGTGCGCGGTCCACCCGGTCCAGCACGTCCGGCAGCGCGGTCTGCGACACCGTCGTACCGCTCAGCGCGGCCGGCCGGCGCAGGGCCGCGCTGCCGGCCCGGGCCGCCGCGCGCAGCTCCCCGATCCGTCCGGTCGTCACCGAGGCGAAGTCCGCCGACGCCAGCCAGCCCGTCGCCCCGGCGCTGACCCGGCCGCCGGTGAGGACGGCGGGGTCGGCGAGCAGCGGGCCGTACGTCGTGAAGCCGGACTCCTTCACGCCGCGCCCCAGCAGGTCGTCCAGCCGCCAGTACGGTGCCGTGACCGAGACGGGGCGGTACACGCCGACGACCCGGACCCGGACCGCGGGGCCCCGCAGCCGGTCCGCCAGGGTGAGCCGGGCGCCCGGCTTGAGCCGCAGCGCGCGGGCCGCCGTCTCCGGCAGCGCCACCTCCGGCCCGCCGCCGGTACGGCGGGGGAGGCGGCCGGCGGTCAGCCGCATCTGCGTACGGTCCAGTGCCGCGAAGTACGTCAGGTCCGGGTCGCCGGACCTGCTCGCGGGCGGCTGGAGGGAGCGGGGCAGGGCGTACGGCCCCGAGCGGCGCAGGGTCCGCACGGTCACCGGCGCACCGGCGAAGGTACGGCGCGCTCCCCTGCGTACGGCGGTGTCGGCGGCGGTCCGCCCGGCCGGGGGCACGTCCGCCTTGACGATCAGCGCGGTGTCGGCGGCGTTGCGCGGGTCGGCGAGCACGTGGCGCAGCGCCGCGTCACCGATCGCCCCCGAGTACGCCGTGAGCGTCGCCAGCACGGTGGTGGTCAGCACCACCGTCAGCAGCGCGGCGCCCAGCAGCAGGAGGTGCGCACGCGCGCGTGAGAAGACGAACCCCGTCACCCGGCCCCCGTGTGTCCGGCGCTTCCAGACCTTCGGGCGATGCTGGCAGAGCGGCGGGCGGCGGGTAAGCGGTTGTCAGCCGGTCTATACCGGATTGTGATCGGAATGCGGCGACGCGTGACCGGAATCCGACCTTCAGTGACGACCCGTCAGTCGGGTGATCAGTCGGGGGTGTTCACCATCGACGCGGCGGCGTACGTCAGGTAGTTCCACAGCGTCCGCTCGTGCTCCTCCGACAGCCCCAGCTCGTCGACGGCCACCCGCATGTGCCGCAGCCACGCGTCGTGCGCCGCCCGGTCCACGGTGAACGGGGCGTGCCGCATGCGCAGCCGGGGGTGGCCGCGGTTCTGGCTGTACGTCGTCGGACCGCCCCAGTACTGCATCAGGAACAGGACCAGCCGCTCCTCGGCCGGGCCCAGGTCCTCCTCCGGGTACATCGGGCGCAGGAGCGGGTCCTCCGCGACCCCCTCGTAGAAACGGTGGACGAGCCGGCGGAAGGTCTCCTCCCCGCCGACCTGCTCGTAGAAGGTCTGCTCCTGAAGCGTGCCGCGCCGAATCTCATTCACCCGTCCATCGTCTCAGACCGGGTGACCGAGGACTCGAGGCTTAGGACCAGCCCGTCCGCCCCGTCCGTCCCTACTGTGGACCCATGGGCGGCTACGACACCGAGACCGAGGCCCTCGCGGACGCGGCGCGGGCCGAGCTGGTGCGGGAGATCGAGGCGGACGGGGCCTGGGCGGACGACCCGGTGTGGCGGGAGGCGTTCGCGGCGGTGCCCCGGCACCTGTTCGTGCCGTACTACTACGTCACCGGGGCGCGCGGCTACGAGCGCCGCTGGGGCGAGAGCCCCGATCGCCAGGCCCGCGAGCGCTGGGTGCGCGGCGCCTACGCGGACGTACCGCTGGCCACCCGGCTACGCGACGGCGAGCTGCTCTCCTCCAGCAGCCAGCCCTCCCTGATGGCCCGGATGCTGGCCGCCCTGCGCGTCGAGGACGGCGACCGGGTCCTGGAGGTGGGCGCCGGCACCGGCTACAACGCGGCCCTGCTCGCCCACCGGCTGGGCGCCGACGACCTCGTCACCACCATCGACCTGGAACCGGAGATCACCGAGTCGGCCCGGCAGCACCTCGCGGCGGCCGGCCACCGCCCCCTCGTCGTCACCGGCGACGGAGCGCGCGGGGTGCCCGAACGCGCCCCCTTCGACCGGATCATCGCCACTTGCGAGCTGCCCACGGTGCCGCGCGCGTGGCTCGCCCAGAGCCGCCCCGGCGCGCGCGTCCTCACCCCGCTCGCCACGGGTCTGCTCACGCTCACCGTGCGGGACGCGGAGCACGCCGAGGGACCGTTCCTGCCCGGGGCCGCCTATTTCGTGCCGCTGCGCGGCGGGCGCCGGGCGCGGCCCGAGGGCGTCTCACTGGCCGGGCTGCCCGGCCGGGCCCGTGAGCAGGAGTCGTTCCGCTTCCTGCTCACGCTGACCGGCGGCGCCCTCGACCCGCGGGAGGCGTACGCCCTGTGGGACCGCGAGGGCGAGCCGGAGCGCGGACGGTACGGCGTCACGGTCGCCGGCGAGCACGCCTGGGCGTGGCTGGACGACCCGCAGGGGCCGTACGCCTGGCCCCTGCCCTAGGCATCTCGTTACACCGGTCAGCCCCGGCGGACGGTGATCGTCGTCCAGGCGCCCACGTGTACCCGGTCGCCGTCCTGGAGCGGGACCGGCACGAACGGCTGGATGGGCTCCTCCGACATGTTGACCGTGGTGCCGTTCGTCGAGTTCTGGTCGACGACCGCCCATCTGCCGTCCGGCTGCTGCACCAGCACCGCGTGCTGGTGCGAGACACCCGGGTCCTCCGGCGGCACCGACAGGTCGATGTCGGGGGTGTCGCCGGTGGAGTGCCGGCGGCGGCCGATGGTGACCTGGTTGCCGGTCAGCGTGCGCTGCTGCTCGGGCGAGTACGCGGGCAGGTTCAGGCCCGCGGCCTCGGGGCCGGAGCGCTGCATCATCGCCATGAAGTACTCGCGGTCCGGGCCGATGGTCGCGGTCCAGGTGGCCGACCGGGGGGCCTGCGGTGCGTGCGGCGCCTGCGGGAAACCGCCGGGTCCGCCCGGTCCCGGCGGGGTCTGGGTGCCGCCGGACTGCGGGTAGCCGTAGCCGCCGCCCTGACCGCCGGGGCCGGTGGACGACGGCGGGGAGATCACCCAGTCGTCGTCGGCGGCCGGGGGCCGGCGGGTCTCGCCCGGGAACGCGGGCGGGGCCGACGCGCCGGACGGCTGGAACGCCTGCGGGGCACCACCGGGACCACCGGGCGGCGGCACCGGACCCGAGGGGTCACCGCCGAAGCCGGAGGGGCCGGACGGCGTGGGGCCACCGGGACGGGAGGGCTCACGCCTGAAGGGGGAGGGGCCTTGGGACCCCTGACCCTGACCCTGCCCCTGACCCGGGTTGCCGCCGAAGGCCGAGGGGCCACCGGATCCCGGGCCACCGGCGCCCGGTCCCTGTCCGGGGCCGCCGCCGAAGCCGGACGCGTCACCCGGACCCGGGCGCTGTCCCTGGCCACCGCCGAACCCGGACGGCCCACCCGGGCCACCGGCGCCCGGTCCCTGCCCGGGGCCGCCGCCGAAGCCGGACGGGCCACCGGAACCCGGGCCGCCGGGGCCCTGGCCCGGCACCGCGCCCCGGCCGCCGAACGCGCCGGGGCCGCCGGGACCGGACGGGTTGCCGGCACCCGGGCCCTGCCCCGGACCGCCCTGCCCCGGACCCTGGCCGAAGCCCTGCGGCGCCCCGGGCGGGCGCCGGTCACCGGCGCCGAACGGGGGCGCGCCCGAGGGGCCGGGGGAGGTCGGCGGGCCGGACGGGGCCCGGTCGCCGCCGAACGGCGTCGGGCCCGACGGCTCGCTGTGGAAGGACGGGAGCGGCTCGGCGGGCCGGTTCACCTGCGAGGGCCGCGAACCCTGGTACTCGTACCCGTCACCCCCGCCGTACGTCGAGCTCGGCGGCTGGAACCGCGGCTGCGGCGGACGCGGGGCGGCCGGGGTGTAGGAGGTCGCCGTGTTGGTCAGGAAGTTCCACCGGCACTCCTCGCAGAACGGCGCGCCGCCCTCGCGGGGCGTACGGCACTGCGGGCACAGCTCCGGCTCCGGGGCGGACCCGCCGGCCGGGCCGCCCTGCGGGGGCGGGAAGCCGTAACCGCCCGGGGGCGGCGGAGGGGGCGGAGGTACGGCACCGGCCATGCGGTGACCGCAGACCTCGCACCAGTCGTCGGAACCCGACTGGTGTCCGTTCGGGCAGGTCGGCATGTCGGTGCTTCCCCTTCTCCTACGCTGTGGAGGGTCACTTCTTCACACGGACGGTCTTGGTGGACCGGGTCTCCAGAGTCATCTCGTCCGCCTCCGCGACCCTCGTCTTCAACCGCACAGTACCTGTCACGGCGTCGACCACGTCCACCACCTTCGCAAGCAGTTTCGCAGTATCCGCGTTCCCCGAGGCGTTCGCGAGCTGAACCGCCCGCCCCAGTTTGGCGGTTGCTCCATCGAAATCACCCGCTTTGCGAAGGTCCAGGCCCTTCTGGATGACTTGCGCCAGTTCGGCCTGCCCGGTGTAGTGGGCGACTTGGGGGCTGATCGCGGTGGAGGCGGTCATGTCGTCGGTCCACACGGCCCGTACCAGCCCCTGTGCGCCCAGGTTCTGTGCGGTTCCTCCCGGTTCCGGAACGACCAGCGAGACCCGCGCGGCGAGCATCTCCCGGCCCAGTCCGGCCGGCGGGACCGTCACGCACAGGTGGTAGTCGCGGGACTCGTCGCCCCAGGAGCCGGTCGGGTAGTCCCCGGCGCGCGGCCCGGCCTCGGTGCGCCGGCCGGTCAAGTCCTCGACGGTGGGGGCGACTTGCTTGACGAACCGGATGGTCGTGCCGACCGGCGTCCACACCCGCAGGGAGACGTCGGCGACCTCCTTGCCCATCGCCGTCTCCATCATCCCCGTGAAGTCGGCCGCCAGACCGGCCGGGTCGGCGACGATGTCGGCGGTGCCGAGCAGCGCCGAGGCGATCCCTGTGACTTCTTTCACTTCCCAGTCGGTGCCCACGCCCCGCGCGTCACAGGTGAACCGGCCGGCGCAGGCGTCGAGCGCGGCCCGCAGGTCCTCCGCCGACTCGTGCTCGTTGCGGCCGTCGGTGAGCAGGATGCCGTGCCGGATGGTGACGTCCGCGGCGGACAGCAGCCGGTCGGCGAGGCGCAGCCAGGTGCCGATGGCCGTACCGCCGCCCGCGCTCAGCCGGCGCAGCGCCTGCTTGGCCTGCTCGCGGGTGGTGGCGTCGGCGACCGCGAGCCGCCCGCCGCCCGGATAGACCTCCTTGGCCACGTGCGTGCCGCCGATCACCGCGAAACGGGTGCCGTCGCGCAGGGTGTCGATCGCGGCGGCCGTGGCGTTGCGGGCGCCCAGCATCTTGGTCGGCGGGTAGTCCATGGAGCCCGAGCAGTCCACCATGACGGCCACGGCGGCGGACGGCCCCCCGCCCGGCGGGTACGCCGGCGCGGAGACCGCGCCGCCGAGGGGGGCGCCGCCGGTCGCGGTCACCGTGACGATGGCGTTGACCTCGCTGCCGCCCTCGGGCAGGTACTCGTTCTGGTAGACGTCCACCGAGAACCGTGGCTTGTCCGACTTCGCGAAATTGGCCATGCTCGCTCGCATCCCCCTCGGACGCCCCGCCGACGCGAGGCGACGACTGTGAGCGGACCGGTCCCCTCCGGTCCGCCGCGGCTTCCCCGTGCCGTTCCCCCGTCGGATACGGCCCTCAGGCCGATCCTGCCCCCTGCGGCGGCACCGGGAACGGCAGGACCGCCACTGTTACGTTGTCGTGGCCCCCGCCGTCCAGCGCGTGGCCGACCAGCACCCGCGCGCTGTGCAGCGGGCGGGCCACCGCGTCGGGTGGCAGGACCTCGGACATCTCCTCCGCCGTCTCGGCGTAGTTCCACAGTCCGTCGGTGCACACCACCACGGCGCCGGGCCGGTCCGGTTCGAACGACGCGGTGTGCGGCTCCAGTTCGTAGGCGTCCGCGCCGAGCCAGCCGGTGATCGCGTGGGCGCGCGCGTCGGCGTACGCCTCGGCCTCGCTCATCAGACCGGCCGCGACCATCTGCGCGGCCCAGGAGTCGTCCTCGGTCAGCCGGGCGGGCGGTGCGGTGCGGTCGGTGGGCACCCAGTAGACGCGGCTGTCGCCGACCCAGCCGACGACCAGCAGCCCCGGGGTGACCACCGCGCCGACGATCGTGCAGGCCGGCGCGTTCTGGTGCGGGGCGTGCTCGCGGGCCGTGGCGGGCTCCTCGGCGAGCGCGTTGACGGCCTGCGCGGCGGCGACGATCGCCTCGTGCATCGCCGCCTGCGGGTGGGTGCCGCGCGGCAGCGCGGCCAGCAGGGTGTCGCCCGCCGCCCGGGAGGCGGCCAAGGAGGCGTCGTCGGGGCGGGTCGCGGACGACACGCCGTCGCAGACGATCGCCAGTGCGGCCGGGGTGCCGTCGGGCAGTGTGGTGTGGCCGACGGCGAAGGCGTCCTCGTTGCGGTGGTGACGCAGACCGCGGTCGCTGACGGCGGCCACCGGACCCGACTCCCGCTCCACGTGGTCGCGTTCCCGCGGCTGGGCGTGCCCGCAGTTCTCGCAGTAGCCGTCGCTGTCCACCCGGCCCGCCCGGCAGGCCACGCAGAGCTGCGCCGGGTCGGCCGGTGCGGAGGCCGGCCGGGGGTCCGGTGCCTGCAACGGGTACTCCTCGGGCTCGTGCGGCCGGTCGAACCGCACCCCGGAACCGGAGGGATGCCCGCCCGGCTCCGCGTCACCCGGGCCGGGACCGTTCTCGCCCGGAGGCAGCGGCGCGCCGCCCGGACCGGAGCCGGCCCCACCCGCCGCCGACGGCCCGCCGTCCGGAACGGACCCGGACCCGTGCGCGGCCGGCGGTAGGGCGCCGGGTTCCTGGGCGGACAGCGGCGCGGCTGCCGGGGCGGGGCCGTACTGCTGCGGTGCCGCAGGTGTGGTCCCGGAGGCGTCGCCGGACAGTGGTGTGCCGCCCGAGTCGGTGCCCGGCAGGTCCGTCGGGAGGTGGGGGGCGGGAGAGGCCGTGGGCGGTCCGGGGGCGGGCCACGCCGGGCCGTCCCCGGGACCGGCGGGGCCCGTCATGGTGAGCGTCGGGTGATCCTGCGGCGGCGCGGGCACCACCGAAAGGTCGTACCCGCACGCTCCACAGAACAGGTCACCCGACTCCACGGGCTCCGCGCAGCTCGGGCACTTCGCCAGTGCGGCCTGCTGGGGCATCTGCGACATCGACTACACCCACGTCCGGGGGCGGTAACGGTTGGCCCGTTCCACCAGCTCGATCCTCTCATCGCCGCCGGGCGCCAGCCGGGCCAGCGTGCGGTAGGCGCGCTCCAGGCCGAAGCGGAGGCCCCGCTCGTCCAGACCGCTGCCCAGCAGCACCCGGCCTCCGGCGGCGGGCCCGGTGCCCTGGCCCCCGGAGAGTATCCAGTCCAGCGCGCAGCCGAGCACTTCCGCCGACAGCAGCTCGCGCCGTGCCGGGTCCAGGCCGTACGCCTGGAGTGCCTCGACCTGACCGGCGGCGGCCGTCAGGTCGTCCAGGAACGGTACGTCACCCGCGCTCGCGGTGCGCTGTCTCAGCCGGGCCCGGACGGCGGCGACGCGGGCGGCCGTGTAGTGGATGGAGGACTCAGGCACGGACTCCAGCGTCGTCACGGCGCCCCGCCGGTCCCCGGCCGCGAGCTGCACCCGCGCCAGCCCGAACGCGGCGCTCACGAAGCCCGGGTCGGTCGTCCACACCAGGCGGTAGTACTCGGCCGCGTTGTCCAGCTGGCCCAGCACCTCGGCGCACAGGCCGAGCGCCAGCTTGGGCGCGGCCTCGCCGGGAAAGGCGTCGTAGATCGCGTCGAAGGCGAGCGCGGCCTGCTCGAAGTCGCCGGTGACCAGCGCGGCCACGCCCCGGTACCACACCACCCGCCAGTCGTCGCCCTCTTCCTCGTCCAGCTCCGCGAGGCTCGTCAGCGCGCCCTGGTGGTTGTCGCTCTCCAGCCGGGCGCGGATCCGCCGGAGCCGGGTCTCCACGGTCTGCGCGGGTGCCGCCGCCAGCGCGCTCATCAGCTCGGCCGGCGCCGAGGCCATCAGGCCCGCGAGGAAACCGGCGCCGGGGTCGTTCGGGTCGACCAGCGGGACCGGCAGGGCGAGCGCGGCGGCCGGCGTGTCGACGGGCCGGACCAGGGCCGGCGGGGGCGGGGCGGGAGCGGCGGGAGCCCTCCGCACCGGCCGCGCGCCCAGCCGGGACACGTCCCCGTGCAGCCGGCGGAACAACTCCGTGTCCGTGACCCTGGTCTCGGGCCCGAACAGCGTCGACAGCGCGGGCCGCGCCCGGCCGGTCTGGAGCGAGACCACCTCGCGCAGCACACCCGTCAGCTGCTCGGCCATCTCCTGCGCGGAGGCGAACCGGCGGCCCGGGTCGGGGTCGGTGGCGCGCACCAGGAGCCGGTAGAAGGACTCGTAGCGGCGGAAGACGTCGATGGTGTCGGGGTCGGGCAGGGAGTCGGCGTAGACGTTGGTGTAGCCCTGGAAGTCGAAGGCCAGCACGGCGAGCGTGCGGGCCACCGTGTAGAGGTCGCTGGCCACGGACGGGCCGGACTCGGCGACCTCCGGGGCCTGGTAGCCCACCGTGCCGTAGATCGCCGACTCGTCGTCGTCCATCCGGCGGACCGCGCCCATGTCGATCAGCTTGAGCTGGTCCTCGGTCTGGATGGCGTTGTCGACCTTGAAGTCGCAGTACAGCAGGTTCCGGCTGTGCAGATGGCCGAGCGCCTCCAGCGCCTCGATGCCGTACGCGCACGCCTGCTCCACCGGCAGCGGGTCGCGGCGGCCGTCGGGCGCCCGGCGGGCGTTGGCGATCTCCTTCAGGGACTTGCCGCCGACGTACTCCATGACGATGTAGCCGTCGAGGGAGCCGGTGCGCTGGTCCAGGTGCTCCACGAAGTTGTAGATGCGCACGATGTTGGCGTGCTCGATCTCCGCGAGGAACCGCCGCTCGGAGATCGCCGCGGCCATCGCGTCCTGGTCGCCGGTGTCGAGCAGGCCCTTGAGCACCACCCAGCGGTCGGCGACGGCCCGGTCCACGGCCAGGTAGATCCAGCCCAGCCCGCCGTGCGCCAGGCAGCCCGCGACCTCGTACTGGCCGTGCACGATGTCCCCGGCCCGCAGCTTGGGCACGAAGGAGTACGGGTGCCCGCACTTGGTGCAGAAACCTTCCGTGCGGCCCGGCCGGTCGCCCCGGGCCCGGCCGACCGGCGCCCCGCAGTCCGACCGCGAGCAGAACCGCTTGCGCTCCGGCACCTCCGGGTTCTCCAGCACCATCGCGCGCGGGTCGGGCCGCGGCACCTGCGGCACCGAGACCAGCCCCGCGCCCAGCCGACCCCGCGAGGAGGCCCCGGAGGACGATCCCGAGCTGCGCACCGACACCGAGCGGCCCGTGGACGTCCCCGACAGCGACCGGGACAGCCGCCCGGACACCGAGCGGCGCGACCTCGACGACTGCGAGGACGTACGCGAGCTGCGGGAACTGCCGGTGTCGGAGGCCCCCCGGGCGACCCCGGTGGGCGGCGAGCCCACCATGCCTCCCCCGGAGGGGGGACCCCCGGCCGAGACGACCGGCGCCAGACCGCACGTGTCGCAGTACAGCTCGCCGCCGCCGACGTCCTCGTACGTCCCCTCGCAGCCCGGTCGCTGGCAGCTCTGCCCCGGCTGACTCATGACTCGTCCCCCTTACGGTCCTCCGGCGCGCTCGCGCTGCCGAGCAGTTCCGCCGCCGCCCGCTGGTAGCGCAGCACGGCCTGCTCCGCCACGCGCAGGTCGCAGGGCGCGCTCCACAGCATGCGGCGGGCCGCGTCGTACCGCTCGGCCAGCAGCGGGTCCTCCGCGAGACCGTGCCGTGAGACCTTCGCCTTGTACGCGTCGAGCCTGCCGCGCAGCTCGGCGCGGACCGCCAGCGGCGCGGTGACCGCGGTCAACGACTCGCGGGCACGCAGCAGTTCGTCCTCCGCCTTCTCCTCCAGCGACTCCAGCAGCGGGGAGAGCCGGTGCCACTGGGCCTGCCTGCGGTACTCGGCCGCGGTGGCCAGCTGCTCCTGGAGCGCGGTCGGTGGTCCGCTCACCACCGGCACCTCGGTCGCGGCGATCTTCGCCAGCACCTCGCCGCGCGCGGTCCGCGCCTCGGCCAGGGTCCGGTCCGCACGCGAGAGCACGTCCCGCAGCCGGATCAGCCGCGCCTCCGCGTCCTGCCGGACCGTCAGCACCGCGTCGATCTCCCGGCGCACGTCCTCCAGGGCACGCGCCTCGCGGTCGTACACCGTCGTGTCCGGGCGTCCGCCGCCGGGCGCCGAGCTGCCCTCGGCCGGCACCCAGAAGGCGAGCGGGTCCGAGACGACGTCCTCGCGCAGCCGGGTCAGCGTGCGGGTGATCCGCTCCAGGTCGTCACCGGCCGGGTGCTCGCCGGGGCGCACCCCCACCGAGTGCGCGAGCTGCCGGGTGCGCTGGAGTTCCGCGGCGAGTAAATCGATCCGCGCGGGCAGCGCCGACCAGACCGCGTCGGCGGCGACGATCACGTCCAGGCTCGTCGCGTACAGCTCGTTCATCCGGTCCACCAGCGCGGACAGCGAGAACGTCTCGCTCAGCCTGCCGTTCCCGCCGTCGGGGACGGTCACGGACTCGCCGCGCAGCAGTCCGGTCAGCTCCGCCAGGTCCTCCCGGCTGGACCAGCGGCGGCGGGCGCGGATCTCGCGGGCGCCGCGCAGCGCGGCCGTGTAGGCGTCGAAGTACGCCCACAGCCGGGTGATCCGCGTCTCCGTGGCCTGCCAGCGTTCCTGCGTGACACCGGTCAGCCGCGCGCCTTCGAGGAGTCTGCGGCCCGCGTGGTCCTGGAGGGCCAGCAGCGAGGTCTCGATCGCCTCGTGCTCCTGGCCGAGCCGCGCCAGCGCACGGTCCACCTCGTCCCGGTCCATCACCGGCCCGGCGGGGTCCGTGACGCCCATCGATCACCTCTCGCTTGCTGTCTGTTCGGGTCGGGTACGGCTCAGCCGCCGAGCCGGTACCGCGGCGCCGGCGGCTTCGACGCGGCCGAGTCCTTGCCCAGTGTCGCCGACAGCCAGTCGTCGTACGACGTCTGCCAGCCGTGCGCGCGGTAGTCCACCAGAACGCGGTTGACCCGGCGTACCAGATCGCCGGCGTCCTTCTTCATCGCCACGCCGTAGTACTCGGTCGTGAACGGCTCGCCCTTCAGTGCGACGGTCGGGTCCTGCGCGGCCTGGCTGGCGGCGAGGGCGCCGTCGGTCACCACCGCGTCGACTTCGCCGAGTTGCAGCCGGACCAGGCAGTCCAGCTGGTTCGGCACGGTGGTGGACAGATCGGTGGTGGCGGGCAGCCGGCCGTCCTTCCTGTCGGCCTCCAGCTTGGCGAGGGCCGTCGAACCGGCCGCCGTGCACACCTTCTTGTGCGCCAGCGAGCCGTCGTAGCCCGTGATCGGGGAGGACTTGGGGGCGAGGACCTGCTGGCCGGTCTTGAAGTAGGGCGCGGAGAACGCGACCTGCTTCAGCCGGTCACAGGTGATCGTCATGGTGCGGACGACCATGTCCACGCGTCCGTCCTCGATCGCCGGGATGCGCTGGTTGGTCGGTATGGCCTTGAACTGCACCGCCTCCGGGTCACCCAGGATGTCCTCGGCGATCCGGTGGACGAGGTCGATGTCGAAGCCCTCCAGCCGGGCGCCCTCGGTGTTGGGGTTGCGGTAGCCCCAGCGGTAGCTGTTCTGGTCGACGCCGACGATCAGCTTCCGCTTGGCTCCCGTGCGGGCCTTGATCGCGTCGATCGTCCGACCGTCCGCGCCGGACGGCGCCGGCGTCTGCTCGTGCGCCTCGGCGTCCACGCACCCGTCGGCGCGGGCCTGGACGCCGGTGGCGGTCTTCTGCGCGGCGTGCCGCGGGCCGTCCGGGGTCCGCTGGGTGCACGGCAGCAGCAGGACGAACGCCAGCGCCAGCGCGCACAGCACCGCCATCGCCGCGACTCCGCCCCAGCCCCGCAGGGCGGACCGTGCACGGCTCACGTCCATCGCCTTGCCCCCTGTCACCGGTACTCCGAAAGTCTGCGGCCGATGCCGGCGACGGCGCCTGCCGCGCCCAGCACGGCGAGGACGGCGGCGCCCTCCGGCAGCCCGGTCATGGCGTCGCGCCCGTCCCCGGCCGCCCGCTGGAACTCGGCCCGCTCATGGGCGATGGCCCGGGCCAGACTGCGGTCGACGCCGTCGAAGCACTCGGCGGTCGCGCCCTTCGCGCCGATCACCTTGTCCAGCGCCTGCTGGTAGTTGCCGTTCTCGTCCTCGGCGCGGGCCGTGGCGTGGCGCTGCTTCCACACCGCCATGTCGGCCTGGGCCGCCTCGACCGGTGCGGTGCCCCCCTGGTCGTCGGCGAGCCGCGCCGCCTCGGTCAGCCCCTTGCCGAGCACGGCGATGTCCTCGTCGAAGTCGCGGTAGTAGGCGTCGTACGTGGTGCCGTCGACCGTGACGGTCTCGGCGCCGCGCGCCACCAGGCTCAGGTTCTCGTTGCCGCGCGCCTTCAGGGAGGCGATCCGGGCGTCGTGGAGCACGTTGAGCGAGCGGATGCCGTGCTCGTAGGAGCCGTCGAGCCCCGACCGGGCGACCATGTGGCCGACGACCAGCCACAGCAGGGCGACGGCCGTCGCGGTGCTGGCGGCGACGAGGCCGTGGTTGAGGACGCGGTGGGTGCGCCGGTACGTGCGGTGCTGGGCCCAGCCGAGCGCGGCCAGCGCGAGCAGTCCGAGCCCGATGGCGACCCACGGGTACGGCGTGGCGTCCGCGTAGTCCGCGTCGAGCCGCCGGTTCTCCGTGGTGTAGAGGTCCTCCGCCGCCGGGAGCATCTCCTTCTGCATCTTCTCGTTGGCGTAGCGCAGATAGGCGCCGCCGACCGGATAGCCCTGCCGGTTGTACGTCCGGGCCCGCTCGATCAGGCCCTTGTACTCGGGCAGCAGCCGGTTCAGCCCGGCGATGGTCTCCTCGGACGCGGAGCCCGGCTCGGCGTTGGCGGCGGCGGTGACCAGTCCGGCGGCGGCGCCGCGGATGTCCTTCTCGTACCGGTCCCGGGACTGCGCGTTCTCCTGCCCGCCCGCCAGGAACCCGCTGGAGGCGGCGGTGTTGGCGTCGGCCAGCGACCGGTAGATGCCGGCCGCGCCGTAACTGAGGGGCTGGCTGCGGCGCAGCACGTCGTCGGCGGCGGCCGAGCGGGTGCTGGTCTGCCAGGCGGTGGCCGCCCCGAACGCGACGACCAGCAGCGCCAGGACCGCACCGATGATCCGCAACCGCCCCGGCTCGGTCGTCGCGGCGGCCCGCAGCCGCTCGGCGCCCTCGGCGAAGGCGGTCCGGCGCGCGGGCGGCACCCCCGGGCCGGCGGCCGAGGGGGGCCCGGGCGGTCCGGGCTGGGCGGGGACGGCGGGCACACCGGCCGCACCGGCGGACCCCGCGCGCGGTGGCGCGGCGCTGCTCTTCGGCGGGTGTGTCACTCGACCTCCCCCATGGTCATCCGTACGCCGCCCAGTATCACCGTCCGCACCGACATCGCGCACCGGCCTTCGCTGGATCTTGATCGGATCGCAGCGCGCCCGGGGGCGCGTACCGGCGGACGTACCACCCCTCGTGCTGGAACACGCGGGTGACGGGGGATCGGTTCCCTGTGCGGGGGGCCGGCGGGGGACGGCCTCACGGCTCGCGGTGCTCGTGTGCGGCCTGTTCCAGGGCCGCCGCCTCCGCCTCCGCCAGCCGGGTCTCCGCCGCCACGTCGATCGAGCGGGTCAGCCACCAGTACAGCAGGGCGCTGACGGGGAGGCCGACGAAGAGGGAGATGTCGGCGCCGCCCAGTGCCCTCGCGGCGGGACCGGTGAACAGGGTGCCGACGGAGAAGAACGGGACCATCGCGGCGAAGCCGACGAGGTAGGCGATGATGCCGTGCCGGCCCCAGCGGCCGTAGATGCCGTGCGGGTTGAAGATCTCGGCGATGGCGTAGTGCCCGCGGCGCACCACGTAGTAGTCCATGAGGTTCACCGCGGTCCACGGGATGAACAGGTAGAGCACCAGCAGCAGGAAGTTCTCGAAGTTCGCCAGGAAGTTCGACGTCGCGGCCAGCGCGCCGGCCAGGGAGAGCGCCGCGGTGAGGCCGAGCGTGACCAGCCGTACGGCGAGCGTCGGCCGGACCCGTTTGAAGGAGTCGATGGCGCTGATGAGGGTGAGGGACCCGCCGTACATGTTCAGCGCGGTCACCGAGACCAGGCCGAGGGCCGAGAACAGCAGCACGACGGCGCCGAACCCGGTGAACACCTTGTCGCCCGCGGCGTCGATCGCCGGGATCGTCTGGAAGGTCGCCGGGCCCGCCCAGGCCGCCAGCAGCGCCCCGAGCACCATCAGCCAGATGCCGCCCAGCGCGGAGCCGAAGTAGGTCCAGTAGAAGGTCTTGCGGACGGTCACGTCCGGGGGGAGGTAACGGGAGTAGTCGGAGACGTAGATGGCCCAGCTGATCTGGTAGCCCGCGACCACGCCGAACTGCGCGAGGAACGGTGTCCACCGGAAGCCGCCGAGGTCGAAGGAGCCCGCCGGGTAGTGCAGGGTGACCAGGACGCCCACGGTGAAGACCCCGAAGATGACCAGGAAGGCGTACGTCAGGATCCGCTCGGCCTTGTGGATGACGTCGTAGCCCACCAGCGCGATGACGAGCGCGACCACGGTCACCACGACGACCCACGGCTTCACGCCGCCGTGCAGCGTGGCGTGCAGCGCGTCGGCGGCGAGGATGCTGTTGAAGACGTTGAAGCCGGCGTACTGCACGTAGGCGAACAGCCACACCAGCAGCGCGCCGACGTAGCCGAACTGGGGCCGGGACTGGATCATCTGCGGCAGCCCGAGCTGCGGGCCCTGGGCGGAGTGGAAGGCCATGAAGAAGGTGCCGATCACGGTGCCCGAGACGATGGCCAGCAGTGACCAGACGAGGTTGCCGCCCTGGGTGATGCTGACCAGCCCGACCGCCAGGGTGGCGATCTGCGCGTTGGACATGAACCACAGCGGGCCCAGGTGCCAGAGCTTGCCGTGCCGCTCGTCCAGCGGGACGTAGTCGATGGACCGGACTTCGAGACCGGACACTCTTGGCTCGGCTGATGTGCTCATGACGCCTCCCGAGGTCGGGTCCGCACCTCTGGTCACATTGTTGCCCCGCTCCGCCCCGGGGACGACTCTAGGGTCAGCCCGCCTCCCAGTGGCCCCGCGCCCGCTCCCGCGCCCCCGCGTCCGCCCCCAGCCGGTCCAGGCCCAGGAGGACCGCCCCCAGGACCGGGCTGGCCGTCACCACGCGGACGTCGGCCTTGGGGGCGCGGGCCGCGAGCAGGGCGCGGACGGTGTCGTTCAGCTGGGGGTGGCCGGCGGTGAGGACGCTGCCGCCGAGCAGCACCGGGGTCTCCTCCTCCAGCAGGTCCAGGCGGGTCAGGGCGACCGTGGCCATCACCGTGACCTCCTCCGCGAGCCGGTTGACGAGCGCGCGGGCCACCGGGTCGCCGTCCGCCGCCGTGGCGAACAGCACCGGGGTCAGCTCGTGCCGGCGGTCGTGGTCCAGGTGCTCCAGGTGCAGCGCCTCGATGAGGGCGTACATGGTCGGCAGGCCGAAGTGCGCGGGCAGGGTGCGGGCCAGCGAGGTCGGCCCGCCGCGCCCGTCCTCCGCGCGGGCCGCGTGCCACAGGGCCTCCTCCGCCAGGCCCCAGCCGCCGCCCCAGTCGCCGGAGATGCGGCCGATGGCCGGGAAGCGGGCGGTACGGCCGTCGGGCCGCATGCCCACGCAGTTGATGCCCGCGCCGCACACCACCGCCACCCCGCGCGGCTCGGCGACGCCCGCGCGCAGGATCGCGAAGGTGTCGTTGCGGACCTCCACCGACGCGCCCCACGCGCGCGCGTGCAGCGCGGCCGCCAACTGCTCCTCCTCCACCGGCAGATCGGCGTTGGCGAGGCAGGCCGCGACATGGCTGACGGAGCTGACCCCGGCCTCCGCGAACGCCCGGGCCACCGGTTCCGCCAGCGCGTCCAGCGCCGCGGCCACGCCCACCGCCGGCGGCCGGAAACCGCCGCCGCGAGCCGTGGCCAGCACCTCACCGGCGGCGGTGACCACGGCCACGTCGGTCTTGCTGTTGCCCGCGTCGATGGCGAGGACCGTCAGCGGGTCAGGTGCGGTCAGGCCCACGCGAGGTGCTCCCGGTTGTGTGCGATCAGCTGGTCGGTGAGGGCGTCGGCGTACGCGTACTGGCCGATCAGGGGGTGGGCGAGCAGCGCGCGGAAGACGCGGTCCCGGCCGCCGCGCAGGGCGGCCTCCAGGGCCAGGTCCTCGTAGGCCGTCACGTTCGCGATCAGCCCCGAGAAGAGCGGGTCCAGGGCGGGGACCGGGAGCGGGACGGGCCCGGCCGGGCCGACCGCCGCCTGCACCTCGATCACCGCGTCGTCCGGGAGGAAGGGCAGTGTTCCCCTGTTGAGCGCGTTCACCACCTGGTAGGGGCTGCCCCCGCCGCCGAGCAGAGCCGCCGCCAGGTCCACGGCCGCCTCCGAGTAGAAGGCGCCGCCGCGCTTGGCCAGCAGGGCCGGCTTCTCGTCCAGGGCCGGGTCGCCGTACATCGCCAGGAGCTCGCGCTCCATCGCCGCCACCTCGGCCGCCCGCGAGGGCTTCGTGCGCTGCTCCCGGACGACCTCGTCGTGCGCGTAGTAGTAGCGCAGGTAGTAGGAGGGGACGGCACCGAGGCGGTCCAGCAGCGGGCGGGGCAGGCGGACGTCGTCGGCGATGGCCTCGCCGTGCTCGGCCAGCAGCTTCGGCAGGACGTTCTCGCCCTCCGGTCCGCCCAGACGCACACCGGTTTCCCAGGTGAGGTGGTTCAGGCCCACATGGGCCAGGTGCACATCCGCCGGGGCGCAGCCCAGCAGCGCCGCGAACTTGCGCTGGAAGCCGATCGCCACGTTGCACAGGCCGACCGCCCGGTGCCCGGCCTGGAGCAGGGCGCGCGTGACGATGCCGACCGGGTTGGTGAAGTCGATGATCCACGCGCGCGGGTTGCCGCGGCGGACCCGTTCGGCGATGTCCAGGACCACCGGGACGGTGCGCAGGGCCTTCGCCAGGCCGCCCGCGCCGGTGGTCTCCTGGCCGACGCAGCCGCACTCCAGCGGCCAGGTCTCGTCCTGCTGCCGGGCCGCCTGACCCCCGACGCGCAGCTGGAGCAGGACGGCGTCGGCGCCGTCGACGCCCGCGTCCAGGTCGGACGTCGTGACGATCCGGCCGCCGTGGCCCTGCTTGGCGAAGATCCGCCGGGCGAGGCCGCCGACCAGTTCGAGCCGGTCCCCGGCCGGGTCGACCAGGACGAGCTCCTCGACGGGCAGGGTGTCCCTGAGGCGCGCGAAGCCGTCGATGAGTTCCGGTGTGTAGGTCGAGCCGCCGCCGACCACGGTGAGTTTCATAGCCAGTTCAACCCTTTACTCCGGTGAGGGTGACGCCCTCGACGAACGCCTTCTGGGCGAAGAAGAACACGAGGATCACGGGGGCCATGACCAGCACGGTGGCGGCCATGGTGAGGTTCCAGTCGGTGTGGTGGGCGCCCTTGAAGGACTCCAGGCCGTAGGACAGCGTCCAGGCGCCGGGGTTCTCGGAGGCGTAGATCTGCGGGCCGAAGTAGTCGTTCCAGGCGTAGAAGAACTGGAAGAGGGCGACGGCGGCGATGCCCGGCCTCGCCATGGGCAGCACGACCCGCAGCAGGGTGCGCAGGTCGCCGCAGCCGTCCACCTTCGCCGCGTCCAGGTACTCGTTCGGGATCGTCATCAGGAACTGGCGCAGCAGGAAGATGGAGAACGCGTCGCCGAACGCCATCGGGACGATCAGCGGCCACAGCGTGCCCGACAGGTCCAGCTGTTTCGCCCAGAAGAGGTACATCGGGATGACGACCACCTGCGGGGGCAGCATCATCATCGAGATCACCAGCATGAGGGACAGGTTGCGGCCCCGGAAGCGGAACTTGGCGAGCGCGTACGCCACCGGGATCGAGGAGACCACGGTGAGCACGGTGCCGAGACCGGCGTAGAGCAGCGTGTTCTTCCACCAGGTGAGGAAGCCGGGGGTGTCGAAGACCTTGCGGTAGTTGCCCCACTGCCAGGTGTGCGGGATCAGGTCCCGGCTGAGGGCCTGGCTGTCGCTCATCAGCGAGGTCAGGAACACGAACACGAACGGCAGCGTGAAGAACAGCGCGGCGGCGACGCCGAGCGAGTGGACCGCGATCCACTCCAGCACCGCCCGGCGCCGGGCGGTGCGCTCGGCTCCGGTGGCGAGCGGTGCCGGCTTCACCGGCCGGTCCAGTACCTGGGTCATGGTCAGTCACCTGCCTGGATCAGGCCGCCGCGGCGCCGCATCAGCAGCGCGGTGAACGCCATCGACAGGGCGAACAGCACCAGCGCCACCACGCACGCCGAGCCGTAGTCGAAGCGCTGGAAGCCGAGGTTGTAGACGAGCTGGGGGAGGGTGAGCGTGGACTTGTCGGGGTAGCCGGGCTCGAACTGGGTGCCGGCGCCCTGGATCACCCCGGAGGCGACCTTCCCGGCGACCAGCGGCTGCGTGTAGTACTGCATGGTCTGGATGACGCCGGTGACGACGGCGAACATCACGATCGGGGAGATGTTCGGCAGGGTCACGTAGCGGAAGCGCTGCCAGGCCGAGGCGCCGTCCAGCTCCGCCGCCTCGTACTGCTCCGTCGGTACGTCGAGCAGCGCGGCCATGAAGATGACCATCAGGTCGCCGACGCCCCACAGCGCCAGCAGGGTCAGCGCCGGCTTGGACCACGTGGGGTCGTTGAACCAGCCCGGTGCCGGCAGCCCGGCCTTCTCCAGCAACGAGTTCACCGGGCCGGTACCGGGGTTGAGCAGGAACGCGAAGGCCATGGTGGCCGCGACCGGCGGGGCCAGGTACGGCAGGTAGAACAGGGTGCGGAAGACGCCCGTGGCGGTCTTGATTTTGGTGATGAGCAGTCCGACGCCAAGCCCGAACAGCACCCGCAGGCTCACCATGACCACGACCAGCCACAGTGTGTTGCGCAGCGCGGGCCAGAACAGCGGGTAGTGCTCGAAGACGTACGTCCAGTTCTTCCCGCCGCTCCACGTCGGCGGCCGGAAGCCGTCGTAGTGCATGAAGGAGAAGTAGACCGTGGAGATCAGCGGGTAGGCGAAGAAGACCGCGAAGCCGATGAGCCACGGCGACATGAAGGCGAGCGTGCGCAGGGCCGAGCGCCGGCGTTTCGACGCGAGGGTCACGGCGCTCATCACTGGGCCTGCGCGATGTCCGTGTCGATCTGCGCGGCCGTCTTCTCCAGCCCGGCCTTGAGATCGGTGGCCTTGCCGCTCTCGTAGTCGTAGCCGAACTGCTGGATCGTCACCAGGTACACACCGCCGTTGATCGAGGCGGGAGTGGTGGTGGAGTGCGGGTTGGCGGCGATGTCCAGGAAGGTCTTGAACCGCGGGTCGTACTTCAGCTTCGGCGACTTCAGCGCTGCCAGCGTGGAGGGCACGTTGTGGATGTCGTTGGCGAAGCCGACCACCGCGTCCGTGTCCGTGGTCATGTACTTCACCAGTTCCCAGGCCGCGTTCCGCTTGTGGCTGGTGGCGGCGATGCCCGCGATGGTGCCGGTGATGTAGCCCTTGCCGTACTGGCCGGCCTGGTCGTCGGGGACGGGCAGCGGGGCGACGCCGATCTCGAACTTCGGCTTCGCCTCCTCGGCCATCCCGAGCCGCCACTCGCCGTCGAGCTGCATGGCGACCTGGCCGGTGTGGAAGGGGTGCTTGGGGCCCCACTCGTCGCCCAGCGTGGCGCGGAACCTCTCCAGCTTCTCGAACCCGCCGAGTTCGTCCACGAGCTTCTTCTGGAGTGTGAAGCCCTTCTCGAACGCGGGGTCCTTGGCGAGGTTGGACTTGCCGTTCTTGTCGAAGTACGTCGGTGAGAACTGGCCCAGGTAGTGCTCGGTGGTGGACTCCCAGCCGTGGTAGTTCGGCATGAACCCGAGCTGCTTGTACCCGCTGCCCTGAGGTATCGTCAGTTTTTTGGCGTCCGCCTCGAATTCGGACCAGGTCTTCGGCGGATGCGCGATGCCGGCCTTCTCGAACGCCGTCTTGTTGTAGTAGAGCCCGTACGCGTCACCGAGGAGCGGCACCGTGCAGCGGTCGCCGTCGAACTGGGTGTACTCGTTCATCGGCTTGGGGAACGTCTTCTCCGGGTCGATCCCGGACTTCTGGAAGAACGGGTTGAGGTCCACCAGCGCACCCGAGGAGCAGAACTTGCCCACGTTGTTGGTGGTGAACGACGAGATCACGTCCGGGGCCTTCTCGCCGCCGGCCCGCAGCGCCTGGTTGATCTTGTCGTCGGTCATGTTGCCGACGACGTTCACGTGGATGTTGGGGTGCGCGCGCTCGAAGCCGGCGACCAGGGACTTGACGGCCTTCACCTCGTTCGGCGCGCTCCAGGCGTGCCAGAAGTTGATCGTCGTGTCCTGCGAGGGATCGTCGGTGGCACCGGAGTCGGACTGGCCGGTACACGCGGCGGTGAGGAGCACGGCGGAGGCGGTCAGGACAAAGGCCGCTTTTCGGGCGACTCCGGGTATGGCTGTGGGCATGGCGAGGTCTCCCAGGGGGACGGGTCGGGAAAGAGGGGGCGCTCAGCGCGAGGTGTCGAAGACCTCGTCGCGGGTGGCGGCGAGCGCGGACTCCAGCGCGCCGCGCAGCACGGGGTGTTCGTGGACGTCGCCGACGACCAGCCGGGGCCGGGCCGCGGCCAGCTCCTCCAGCTCGGCCTGGACGAGGGCGCGCAGCACCTCGCCGCCGGCCGTCAGGGCGGAGCCGCTGAGGACGACGAGTTCGGGATCGAGGACGGAGACGAGCGAGGCGAGGCCGGTGGCCAGCCGGGTGGCGTAGGTCTGGAGCAGTTCCCGGTGCGGGCCGCTCGCGTGGTCGGCGGCGCGGGCGACGAGCGTGGTGGCGGCCTCGGTGTACGGGCCCGTGGGCACGTCCTCGACACCGAGCTCCCGGGCCAGCTTCGGCAGCGCCTGGGAGCCGGCCAGCTCCTGGTAGCCGCCGCTGTTGGCCTTGGTGACCTGCCGGACCAGCGGGGTGCCCGGCACCGGCAGGAAGCCGACCTCGCCGGCGCCGCCCGTCCAGCCGCGGTGCAGCCGGCCGCCGAGGACCAGGGCCGCGCCGAGGCCCTCCTGGTTCCACAGCAGCACGAAGTCCGCGTGGCCGCGGGCCGCGCCGAGCCGCTGTTCGGCGATGGCGACGAGGTTGACGTCGTTCTCGTACTCGACCGGCATCGGCAGGGCCGCCGCGAGGTCTTCGAGCAGCGCGGGGGAATGCCAGCCCGGCAGGTGGGAGGCGTAGCGCAGCCGCCCGGTGTTGGGGTCGAAGGCGCCGGGCGTGCCGATGACCAGCCGGTGCACGTCGGACCGGGCGAGCCCGGCGGCCTTGACGGCGCCGTCGAGGGCGTCGGTGACCTGCCGGACGACGGGGTGCGCCGGGCGCCGGCCGGGGGTGGGCAGCTCGTACTCGCCGACCGTGCGGCCGGTGATGTCGGCGACGGCGGCCCGGATGCGGTGCGGGGTGACGTCGAGCCCGGCGGCGTACGCGGCCGTGGGGTTGATCGCGTACAGCTGGGCGTTGGGGCCCGGCCGGCCCTCGCTGGTGCCGGTGACGCGCACCAGTCCGGCCGCTTCCAGGCGGGCCAGCAGCTGGGAGGCGGTGGGCTTGGACAGGCCGGTGAGCTTGCCGATCCGGGTGCGCGACAGCGGCCCGTGCTCCAGCAGCAGGTCCAGGGCGGCGCGGTCGTTCATGGCGCGCAGGACGCGCGGGGTGCCCGGCGTACCGGCGGTTCCTGCCATGGGGGTCGACACCTGCCTTTCCAGCCACTCAGCTTTTCAGTGACCTGGGCATGACGTCCAGTCTTGATCAACGGCCGCCCGGGAGATCACTGTTAGGAAACTTTCCTATTGGGGTGGGAGGAACGTAAGCCGAGGACGAAGGGGGCGTCAATAGACAACGCCCCCGAGGCAACAGAGTCGTTACCTCGGGGGCGCTGCGGTACGGGGAGTGCCCGGGGCTACTTCACGGTCACGTGGTCACCGGCGGACGTCTTCGCGTCCGTGGTGGACGTGCCGGCGAAGACGAAGCGGTAGGTGCCGCTCCTGCCCGCCTTCACCGTCGTGGACAGGGCGCCACCGGTGCCGGAGGTGAGCGTCCTGACGTTCGCGTACGCGCCGCCGTCCGCCTTGAACTGCAGGACGACCTTCTGGCCCTTGTACCCGGTGTACGTGCCGGTCGCCCAGGTGGCGCGGGTCAGCTTGCCCTTGACGGTCAGCGTCCGGCCCTTGACGACGGGCTCCGGGGCGGCGTCCACGGTGAGCCGGGCGGCGCGCTTGACCTGCGTCGACGCGAGGTTGCCCCACATGGTGAGGTCGTTCTCGCTGTGCAGGTAGTCGTCCGAGGCGCTGCCGTCGCTGTGCGCGTAGACACCGGCGGCCTTCCAGGTGCCGGCGTCGGCGGCCTCGTACAGCTCCTGGTCCGGAACGGCGACGATCGTCTCGGTGCAGTCCTCGGTGACGGTCGTCTCCGTCGTGGCTTCGGTGGTGCAGACGGGCGCCTCGCGCGGGCCCAGCTCGTTGTCGGGCGACTTGAGCGTGCCGCGGTACAGCAGCACGGCCTGCACCGTCTTCTCCTGGTCGATGACCAGGTCCTTCGGCCGGGTCAGGGTGTACGACACCGGCACGTTCACCGCCTTGACGGCGCCGACCACGATCGGCTTGCCCTTGTTCACGGTCACACCGGTGAACGTCAGGTCCGGCGTACCGGCCGCCGACGCGGCGGGCGCGGCCAGGCCGGCCAGGGCCAGGGCACCGGACAGGGCGGTGCCGATGGCGAGCTTGCGCATGTTTCCCCACATTCGAGACGGGCCCCCGGGCGGCGTCGCGCTCAGAACAAGGGCCCGTAGTGGAGGCGACCCTAGAGGATCACCGGATGCGGAGGGAACGCGGGGTTCCTGTGAAGACGATCTGCGTGCGGGCGAGGGTCAAGGGCGCGTCACGAGTGCGTCACGGATGTGGTTTCCGCTGGTCAGTAGCCCTACATTCGAGCGACGAACGGATGCGGGGGGACGGGGCGCGGTGGGGATGGTCGACCGGAGGCTGCTCTGGAGGCTGTGGCTGGCCACGGTGTCCGGCTTCGCGCCCCTGCCGGCGACGGTGTGCCTGGGCGACGTCGTGGACGGGGACGCGTCCCGGTCGCTCGCCGAAGACCTCGTCGGCACCCTGCTCGTATGGGCCGTCTTCAGCCTGCTCGCCGCCCTCCACGTGTACGCCGCCCTGGTCCGCCGGGCGCGCGGCACCGGCATCCCGGTCACCGTGGACGCCCTCCGGGCCACGCAGGAACGGGCGTTCCCCGCGGGGGAGGCGGAGCGGCTGCGGGCCGGGATCGCCGCGTCCGAGCGGGCGTACGACGTGACGGGCGGGGTAGGGGCGTGGGACTTCCGGTGGCGCCCGTTCCGCGGCCGGCACGCCGTCACCGGCTCCCTGACGGTGGACCGGTCGTCGGGTGAGGCCCGGATCCTGCTGCGCGCGGACCAGGGGCCGACGGGGATGCCGGGGCAGCGTGCGGCGAGTGCGTTCGTGGCACTGTGCCAGGTGGCGAGACTGGGGGAGACCGGGTGAGACGGGGCCGAGCGGCGACGGGGCTGGCGGTGCTGCTGCTGGGAGCGGTGGCGTGCACGGCACAGCAGCCGCGTCCCACGCGGGCGGTGCCCCGGGCGCAGCCCTCCGCGGCGCCGTCCTGCGGCTCCGGCGCCTTCCGCTGGGGCACCGTACGGCAGGAGACGCGGCTCACCGGTGTCTCCCCGGTGGTCACGCTCGGCAAGGACGACGGATGGACCACCTTCCGGAACGAGCCCGTGCGCACGATCGTCGCGTCGGTCCGGACGAGCGGCGCGGAGGTGCCCCGGCGGCGGGTGATGGCCTCGCTCGCGCGGCACCTGGGCTACGACACGAGCGACCTGACGGCTCCGGGGGAGAGCACCGCGCACCATCCCCGGCACCACGACCGGATCGACTTCGACGGCGCCGGACGCTTCGTCACCGCGGAGGCCGTGAAGGTGGTGGACGCGAGCTTCGCCGTGCGCTGCCCCGACGGCACGCACTACGGCAGCGTCACGACCTGGCTCACCGGCGCCCAGGGCGCGTCCCTGTCCTGCGGCACCGACCCCGGCGGGGAGACATGGGTCCGCGAGGCCTACCGGCTGGCCTGCGGCCCGCTCAGTCGCTGAGGAAGGGCGCTGTGCCGAGGGTGGGGCAGGGGGCGGGGAGGGGCAGGGCGCGCGGCGATCGCACCAAGGCCCACCCGAACCGTTCCGTTGCTTCTACTTCCCCGGGGCCGCCGACCGCTGCGGGACTATCGGGGTGGCCGTCGCCGACTGCGGGGAGTCCGCGTCGGAGTACACCACCGGGGCCGCGACCGCGGCCGTCGGGTCGGGGGCGTCCTGCTGGTCCTCGACGGCCGTCGCACCGCCGACGATGCGGATGCTCGCCGCGTCGAACGCCCGCTTGATCCGCCAGCGCAGCTCCCGCTCCACCGTGACCGACTTGCCCGGCATCGTCCTGGCCGAGACCCGGACCACCATGTGGTCGATCAGCACCGAGTCCAGTCCGAGCACCTCGATCGGGCTCCACAGCAACTCATTCCAGGGCTCTTCCTTGCCCATCTTCTCGGCGACCTCGTCCAGCGTGGCCTTCACCCGGTCCAGGTCCTCGCTCGCCCGCACGGTCACGTCGACCCCGGCCGTCGCCCAGCCCTGGGACAGGTTGCCGATCCGCTTGACCTCGCCGTTGCGGACGTACCAGATCTCCCCGTTGTCGCCGCGCAGCTTGGTCACGCGCAGCCCGACCTCGATCACCTCGCCGGTCGCCACCCCCGCGTCGATCACGTCCCCGACGCCGTACTGGTCCTCCAGGATCATGAACACGCCGGACAGGAAGTCCGTGACCAGGTTCCGCGCGCCGAAACCGATCGCGACGCCCGCGACACCGGCCGACGCCAGCAGCGGCGCCAGGTTGATCTTGAAGGTGCCCAGCACCATCAGCGCGGCCGTGCCGAGGATCAGGAAGCTCGCCACCGACCGCAGCACCGAACCGATCGCCGCCGCCCGCTGCCGCCGCCGCTCGGCGTTCACCAGCAGCCCGCCCAGCGCACTGCCGTCCACGGCCTGCACGGTGCGGTTCATCCGCTCGATCAGCTTGGTGATCGCCCGCCGCACCACCGCCCGCAGCGCCACCGCTATGACCAGGACCAGCAGGATCTGCAGACCCATCGCGAGCCATGTCGACCAGTTCTGCTCGACCCAGCTCGCCGCGTTCGTCGCGCTCTCCTGGGCGTCCTGGAGCGTCGGCACGGCCGGGGCCGTCGATCCCGACGGCGACGGCGAAGGAGACGGCGATGCGCCGACGGCCAGGACGGCGGCGGGCAGGGACGACACGGCAGGTACCTCCCAGGTGCTGCGCGGTCCGTGCCGGCGGGCGGTCAAGGTCACGAAAAGGTCACCGGACGGACAGGACCACCACACTAACGGGGCATTGTGTATGCCCCGTGCCGATCCGCACAGGAGGCGTGCGGGAGAGACGCGACTCACGCGGGCTTGAACAGGCCATGATCCGGGGGATGAATCAGGATGTGGTCGAAAACACTCCCAGCCCGTTACCGGGACATGGTGGCGCGTCCGCCAGGCATGAGGAGAGACTGACTGCAGATCGTCCCGGCGCGAGCCACGCGCCGCCGACGCCCAAGGAGGCACCCGTGCCGCATGTCCTGGTCCTCAACGCGTCGTACGAGCCGCTCGGCGTCGTACCGCTCCGCCGCGCGCTCATCCTCGTCCTGGAGAACAAGGCGGTCTCCCTCGAGGAATCCGGCGCCTATATGCACAGCGCGACCGTCACCCTCCCCGCACCCAGCGTGGTCCGGCTCAAGCGATTCGTCCGGGTCCCCTACCGGGGGCCTGTTCCACTGACCCGCCGTGCGCTGTTCGCGCGCGACGGGGGCCGGTGCATGTACTGCGGTGGCGTCGCAACCAGCGTCGACCACGTCATCCCGCGCAGTCGCGGGGGCAAGCACGTCTGGGACAACGTGGTGGCGTCCTGCCGCCGCTGCAACCACGTCAAGGCCGACCGCCACCTCGTGGAACTGGGCTGGCGGCTGCGCCACAAACCGGCTCCGCCGACGGGGCTGGCCTGGCGGATCATCGGCACGGGACATCGTGACCCGCGCTGGTTGCCGTACTTGCAGCCGTACGGCGCGGACGACGCCCTGGCCCGGATCGACGGCATCTCCGCCTAGATCCGGGCCGGTTTGTTCGCACGCCTGCAAGAAGGGGGTGCGCCGGCCGAACCTAGCCGCCGGCCCCCTCCGGGCGGGCGCCGCGCGCCGCGTACAGGGCGGCGCCCAGCGCGAACGCGGCCAGGGCCACCGCCCACGCTCCCGGCTGGGCGCCCGGCTGCATCGGCCAGGCCCACACCGTGGCCGCGCGGCCACGGGCGGCGGACGAGCCCAGGTACACGGCCGTCACGTAGGCGAACGCGGGGAGCCAGCTCAGGCGTGCGCCCAGCAGGACGGCCGCCGTCGCGGTGACGCCCGTGCAGCCCAGGGTGTTGCGGATGACGGCGGGCGGGCCGAAGGTGTCCGCGTGGCCGAGCACGGCCGGGACGACCAGCAGCGCCGCCAGCGCGGCCAGGACCGTCAGCTGGCCCAGCCGGCGCGGCCACCAGCGGCGCACCGCTGTGCGGTCCAGCTCGTCCGAGGCGCTGTACAGGCTCGCCCCGATCACCGCCGACGCCAGCAGCGGCGCCAGCGCGACGATCGGCACCCGGCGGTCGGGATCGAGGTAGGCGTCCAGCCGGCCGGCGGCCCACAGGGCGAAGGCGGCGGTGCCGGTGAGCGCGGCCAGCGTGGCGGGCAGCGCACGGGAGCGGGCGTACAGGAGGAGTCCGTTCACAGGGCCGGCACCCCCTCGGCGTCGCAGTCGGCGCGGGCCGCGAAGTAGGCCGACAGCCACTCACGGCGCGTCCGCTCGTCCATGCCGGCCAGCCTCGCCCGCGCGGCCCGGCGTTCGCGCAGGTCGGCGCGCCGGGCCGGGTCGCCCCGGGCGTCGTCCTCGTCGATCGCCTTCTGCGCCGAGGTCGGCGCGAGGTAGTACTCCACCGCGTCGTCCGCCTTGAGCTCCCGCGCCGTCGAGGCCCGCTCGGGACAGTCGTAGCCCTCCAGCGCGGCGACGGCCTCCCACGCGAACTGCTCCGGATCGGTCAGCCGCCCCCGTACGGCCGACCAGCCCAGCGGGGTGATGCCCGGCAGCCGGGCCTCGCCGGCCCGCGGGGCACCGCCCCGGTCCGCCCACCGCACCGGCAGGTTCCGCACGCCGTGCAGCTTGCCCGTGATCCCCGACAGCGCGTCCCTGACCTGCGGGAGCATCCCGGCGTACCGTGCGTTGACGCACACCGCCGGGGTGGTGGAGGTGTCGCACACCTGGCGGCGGGCGATCGGGTCGGCGTGCCACAGGCCGTTCCCGGTCTGCACGAGCAGCGTGCCCGCGGCCAGCGCGGCGGCCAGCGGCAGCAGCGCGGTCACCCGGCGCCGGGCCGCGTACGCCAGCGCCGCGGCGACCGCCAGGCCACCGGTCCACACCGCCATGGCCCACGGCTGCCACCACACGGGCAGCCAGCCGTCCAGGGGCCAGACGGTGGGACTCAGGGCCCGGCCGGGGGCCGAGCGGCCGGCCGTCACCGTCCCGAGGCCCACATAGCCGGCCATCGCGAGCAGCGGCGCCGCGAGCCGCGTCGGCACCGCCCGGCCCACCACGTGCCCGGTCAGCGCGCCCGCCGCCATGGCGGCCGTGTCCCCGGGCAGCAGCGCCAGACGGGGACGGTCGCCCTGGGCGTAGGGCCAGGTGGCGAGCTGGGCCAGGGCCACGGTCAGCAGGTAACCCACGGCCACCCAGACCGCCACGGGCAGTGCCGCGGCCAGCAGCCGCGTCAGCGGCGGCCGTACGGTCGTCCCCCACAGCTCCTCGGTACGGCGCCGGCGCTCCCGGCCGCCCTGCCAGCAGCCCGCCGCCGCGGCCAGCGGAAGGGCGATCAGCATCACCGAGTGCGCCTGGCCGGCGGTCTCCGACCACCCGCCCTGCCACTGGTCCGCCTTCCCCCACAGCGTCAGACCGGCCGTGAGCAGCACCGCGGCCCCGGCCCACGGCGCGAAACCCCGCACCCACTCGGCGCGCAGCGGATGCGGCGCGCGCGGGACCGCCTCCGGCTCCGTCACGTGCTCGGTGACGAGGGCCATCACACCGCCTCCCGCGCACCCGGCGCGCGGTGCGCCCGCAGCGCCGCCGTGTACCCGCGCTCGATCGGATGGTCACCCGGCCCGTCCGACGCCTCGCCGAGCCGGGTCAGCGCCCCGGGCGTGCCCCGGTACGCGATCCGGCCCGCGTCCAGCAGGGTGACCTCGGTGCAGGCGGCGGCCACGTCCTCCACCAGGTGGGTGGAGACCACCACCGTCGCCGAGGCGCCCAGCGCGCGCAGCAGCTCCCGGAACTCCACCCGCTGTTCCGGGTCCAGACCGGCGGTCGGCTCGTCCAGCAGCAGCACGGCGGGGTCGTTGACGATGGCCTGCGCGATGCCGACCCGGCGGACCATGCCGCCGGACAGCGTCCGGACCCTGGCGTCGATACGGTCCGCGAGGCCGACCCGGGCCACCGCCCGCTCCACGGCCGCCGGCACGTCCGCCGCCGGCATCTCCTTCAGCCAGGCCACGTACGCCACGAACTCCCGCACCGTGAACCCCGGGTAGTAGCCGAACTCCTGCGGCAGATAGCCCAGCCGGCGCCGCACCCCGGCCAGCCCGCGGTGACCGGCGGTGTCCTGCCCGAGCAGCTCCACCCGGCCGGCGTCCGGCCGCGCCACCGTGGCGAGCACCCGGATCAGCGAGGTCTTCCCGGCCCCGTTCGGCCCCAGCAGCCCGTGCACCCCGGTGCCGAGCACCAGGTCGAGCGCATCGAGGGCGAGCGTCTTGCGGTGCCGGACCCGCAGGCCGGTCACACGTATGGAACTCATCGTCTCTCCAGGGGAGGGCACGGGGACCCGACGGCGGGGTCCCGGTGCGGTCGGGGGCGCGCATGGGCGCGGCATCGGGCAGGGGGGTCAGGGGCGGGTCAACCGGTGGTCATGCGGTGTGGTCGCAGGCAACCGCGGTGGCAGCCCGGCTCGCCGGGGGAAGCGGTGAGGGTGTCGTCACGGGCGCAGCGGGCGGTCGTACGCCGGACGCCGCGCCGTCAGCAGGGCCGCGCTCAGGACGGCCGCCGCCGCCCACGCGCCCTGCGCGGCGACGCCGTCCAGACAGCGGGAGAGCTGTTCGGCCAGCCGCAGGGTCGCCGCACCGCCCGGCGCGACGGCCACCGGCGTCAGCACGGCGCACAGCCAGCCGCCGCCCGTCACCCCGGCCGCCGCCCGGCACCCGACGAAGGAGGCCAGGGCCAGCGAGGCCAGCGCCAGCGCCAGCCCGGGCAGCAGCCAGGCCGCCGCGGCCGGGGCGCCGGAGGCGGGCAGCAGCAGCCCGGTGAGCGTCAGCAGCGGCAGGCTCACCGCGAGCACGGCGACCGTACGGGTGAGGGCGAGCCGCAGCCCGCCGCCCGGTGTGGCCGCGGTGACCTCGTGCAGGGGGTCCGCGTGCGGACCGTAGGACAGGGTGACCCCGGCGACGGGCACCACCGGAGCGATGGCCAGCAGCAGCGCGCGTGCCCCCGGGAACCCGGCCCCGTACGACAGCGCCGGCGCGGCCACGGCCACGCCCAGCACGGCCGGCAGCCAGGCCCCGCGCACGGCGGGCCCGGCGGCCCACAGCAGCCGGGCCGTCCGCGACACGACGGACCGCCTGCCGGCCGCCCCCGCCGGAGTCCGCACCGGTACGGCCGCCGCCGGCGCGGGCGTCCGCACCGCCGGGCCGGGCACCTCCTCCGCCGCGACGGCTGCCCCCGGCGCCGACTCCAGTACGGCCGCCCGTACCGCCGCCAGTACCGTCCCCGCCGCCGTGCCGCCGACCACGGCCGACACCCGGGACGCGCACCTCGTGCAGTCCTCCACGTGTTTCTCCAGGGACCAGGCGTCCCGGTCCGGCAGCGTGCCCTCGGCGTAGCGGGTCACCTGGTCGCCGGGGACGTGCCACGGGTGGCTGTCGCGGTGGGTCATGCCGTGCCTCCCAACGGGGACGGGTTCAGCTGGGCCAGCGCTTCGCGCAGTTCCACGCGGGCGCGGCGGGCCCGGGACTTGACGGTGCCCTCCGGGATGCCGAGGAGCCGGGCCGCCTCACGGGTGCTCAGCCCGTCGACGACCGTCGCCCGCAGCACCTCACGCAGCTCGGGGGAGATCCGGTCCAGCGCGGTGCCCACGTCGCCGTACTCCAGACCCGCCAGCACCCGGTCCTCGGCGGACGGCGCGGCGGCGGACCCGTACCGCCCGGAGGACTCCGGCTCCGGCAGCGGTTCCGCGACCCGCGTGGTCCGCTCCTGGACCCGCCGCGCGTCGACCAGCCGGCGCGCGGCGATCGTCCACAGCCAGCCGCCCGCCTCCTGCCCGCGATGCCCGGCCGCCGACCGCCACACCGTGACGAACGTGTCCTGGAGCACCTCCCGCACCAGCTCGGGATCGGCACACCGGCGGGTCAGCCGCGCGTGCAGCCACCCGGCGTGCCGGTCGTACAGGGCGGCCATCGCGGTGGCGTCCCCCCGCGCGACGGCCCGCAACAGGGCCGCGTCCCCGCCGCTCCCGTCGTCCTTCTCCCGCTGGCCCCCCACGGGGCGGAACAGTCTCACACCTCCTCTATCGATCACCGGACCGGTGACGGATCACCCCGGCGCCGTCCTTTTGCCGCGCGTGGCCGCGGGCTCACGGGGTAGGCCTGCCGTGACCCGTCCGAGCCGCACCATCCGCGCACCCCCCCTAGGAGGCCCCCGTGGCCGCACCGGCCCGACTCACGATCCCGGCCCAGCTCAAACCCGTGGCGGAGCCGTCCGCCGAGACCGGTACGACGTCGCTGTGCGTGTTCAGCGCGGAGAGCGCCTGTGCGCAGGCACCGCTGACCAGCGAGCCGCCGCTGCCCGACGCCGAGCCCCTGACCAGCGAGCCCCCGCTCGCCGAGGCCGCCCCGCTGACCAGCGAGTCCGACCCGGTCCCGGACTCCTTCGCGCCGGGGCTGTAGATGGCCGCGGCGCCCGACGAGCACCCCACCGAGGACCTCGCCCGGCTCGCCGAGCTGCACGGGGTCGCCACCTCCTACCGCCCCGCCCCGGACCGCACCGTCCAGGTCTCCGCCTCCGCCGTGACCGCCGCCCTCGCCGCCCTCGGCGTCGACGCGGCCGGCCCGGACGCCGTGCGCGCCGCCCTCGCCGCCCGGGAACGCGAACTGCGCGAGCGCCTGCTGCCGCCGACGGTGGTCCAGTGGGCCGGCGAGGAACCGCCCGCCGCCCTCACCGCACTGCCCCCCGGCACCCGGCTGCGCGTCGAGACCGAGGACGGTGCGGAACGGGACGGCGCCGACGATCTCCCGCCGGGTGTCCACCGGCTGACCGCCACCGCGCCCGACGGGCGGACCGGTGAGGCGTGTCTCGTCGTCGCCCCGGACCGGCTGCCCGCCCCGCCCGGCCGCTCCTACGGCCTCCTCGTCCAGCTCTACTCCCTGCTCTCCCACCGCTCCTGGGGCATGGGCGACCTCGCCGACCTCGCCGAGCTGGCCGGCTGGGCCGGACGCACCGCCGGCGCCGGGTTCGTCCAGGTCAACCCGCTGCACGCGGCCGTACCCGGCGCCCCCACCGACCCCTCCCCGTACCGCCCCTGCTCCCGGCGCTTCCCCGACCCCGTCCACCTGCGGGTCGAGGACGTCCCCGAATACGCGTACACCGAGGACCGCGAGCGGCTCGCCGGACTGCTGGAGCGGGCCGGGCGGCTGCGCGCCGCCGTCCTGGAGAAGGGCGCCCTCATCGACCGCGACGCCGTGTGGGAGCTGAAGCGGGAGGCGCTGGAGCTGGTCGCGCGGGTCCCCCTCGGGCCCGGCCGCCAGGCCGCCTACGACGCCTTCCGCGCCACCCACGGCCGGGCCCTGGACGACCACGCCACCTGGTGCGCCCTCGCCGAGGTCCACGGCTCCGACTGGCACCACTGGCCGGACGGGCTGCGCGACCCCCGCTCGGCCGCCACCGCCCGGGCCCGGCGGGACCTCGCCGACCGGGTGGAGTTCCACACCCGTCTCGCCTGGCTCACCGACGGCCAGCTGCGCGCCGCCCAGCGCGCCGCCCGCGAGGCCGGCATGCCGGTCGGGATCGTGCACGACCTCGCCGTCGGCGTGCACCCGGCCGGTGCCGACGCCTGGGCCCAGCAGGACGTGTTCGCCGCCGGGATGTCCGTCGGCGCCCCGCCCGACGCCTTCAACGCCCGCGGCCAGGACTGGGGCCTGCCGCCCTGGCGCCCCGACCGGCTCGCCGCGACCGGCCACGCCCCCTACCGCGACCTCCTGCGCGCCCTGTTCCGCTACGCCGGCGCGCTGCGCATCGACCACGTCATGGGCCTGTTCCGGCTCTGGTGGGTCCCCCAGGGCAGCCCGCCCACCGAGGGCACCTACGTCCGCTACGACGCCGAGGCCATGCTCGCGGTCCTGACCCTGGAGGCGACCCGCGCGGGCGCCGTCGTGATCGGCGAGGACCTCGGCACCGTCGAACCCGGCGTGCGCGAGACGCTCCAGCGGCGCGGGGTGCTCGGCACCTCCGTGCTCTGGTTCGAACGGGACTGGGAGGGCGACGGCCACCCGCTGCCGCCCGACCGCTGGCGCGCCGACTGCCTGGCCACCGCCACCACCCACGACCTGCCGCCCACCGCCGCCCGGCTCACCGGCGACCACGTCGAGCTGCGCGACCGCCTCGGCCTGCTCACCCGTTCGGCCGCCGAGGAACGCGCGGAGGCCGCCGCCGACACCGCGGAGTGGCTCGCCCTGCTCGGCAGCCTCGGTCTGCTGGACAGCCCGGCGGCCGGACCGCCCGGCTCCGACGAGGAGGAGGAGATCCGCGCCGTCCACCGCTTCCTGCTGCGCACCCCCGCCCGGCTGGTCGGCGTCTGGCTCCCGGACGGCGTCGGCGACCGCCGCCCGCAGAACCTGCCGGGCACCTGGGACCAGTACCCGAACTGGCGGCTGCCGGTCGCCGACGCCGACGGCCGCCCGGTACCGCTGGAGGAACTGGTGGCCTCGCCCCGGCTCAAGGCCCTGCTGGAGGTGCTGCGCTGACCGCCCCCGCCCCCGTACGGGCACCCCGGCCGCGCGGCCCCGACGGCGGTTCGCTAACGTGATTCCGTGGACAAGAAGAACGCCCTGCGCGCCGGCGCCCTGGCCGCCGGTACGACGCTGATGATGCTGCTCATGTCGTCCCCCGCGCTCGCGCTGACCCGCGACGACGGTGACGACCCCGGCAAGGGCCTGAGCGTCATCGAGACGCTGGGCCTCTACGTCTTCGCCCCGGTGGTGCTGTTCCTGGTCATCGCCGGTCTGGTGATGGCCCTCGACAAGTCCCGGGCCAAGAAGGACACCACCTCGTCCAACATCAACGTCCAGTCCGACGCCCGGGCCAAGGCCTGAGCGACCGTCGGTCCGTTCGCCGGGGGCGCCGGTCCTCCCGTCGGTACGCGCGCACGCCGTACCCGGGTGGGACCGGCGCCCCCGGCGTTCGTCCCCGCCCGGCCGGTCAGGGGCTCGGCGCGGTCAGATACCGCTGTACCGTCGGGCCCAGCCACGCCACCAGCTCCTCGCGGTGCAGCGCGCGGGCCGGCGGCAGGCGCAGCACATAGCGGGTGAGGGCCAGCCCGAGGAGCTGGGCGGCGCACAGCGCGGCCCGCGCGGGGACCTGCTCGGGGTCCGGGCACACCTGGCGGGCCACCGGCAGCAGCTGCTCCCGGAAGATGCCCTGCATCCGCTCGGCCCCGGCCTCGTTGGTGGCCCCGACCCGCAGGACGGCCGTCAGCTCGTCGTTCTCCTCCCACAGGTCGACGAAGTGGCCGACCAGCGTGCGGCCCACCTCCTCGCGGGGCACCGGCGCCAGGTCGGGCAGCCGCAGATCGAGCGCCACGGCCGCGGCGAACAGGCCCTCCTTGCTGCCGAAGTACCGCATCACCATGGACGGGTCGATCCGGGCGTCCCTGGCGATGGCCCGGATGGTGGCCCGCTCGTAGCCGTCGGCGGCGAAGCGGTCGCGGGCGGCGTCGAGGATGGCGGCGCGGGTGGCGTCGGAGCGGCGTGCTGTCATGCCAACGAGCGTAGGCCAACCGGTGTTGGCCAACAAGTGTTGACTCCTCTGTGGGTCGGGCCTACCGTTGCCAACAAGCGTTGACCAACGCCCGTTGGCCAACAGGTGTAGGCATCCCAGGAGGCCACCATGACCGGCACCACGGGCTCCACCGGCACAACCCGCAGCAGCGGCACGGACGGCAGCACCGGCACCCCCGCCTCGCGTGTCCTCGTCGTCGGCTCCGGCCCCACCGGACTCCTCCTCGCCGGTGACCTCGCCGGTGCCGGTGTCCCCGTCACCGTCGTCGAGAAGCGCCCGCACGGGATCAGCAACCTCTCGCGCGCCTTCGTCCTGCACGCCCGCACCCTCGAACAGCTCGACGCCCGGGGCCTCGCCGACGGCCTGGAGTCCGTGGGACAGCCCTTGGACCGGCTCCGCCTCTTCGGCCGGCTCACCCTCGACCTCTCCACGCTGCCCTCCCGTTACCGCCACCTCCTCGTCCTCCCGCAGTACGAGGTCGAGAGGGCGCTGGAGCGGCGGGCGGCCGAGGCCGGGGCCGAGTTCCGGTACGAGACCGAGCTGACCGGGCTCACCCAGGACGCGGACGGGGTGACGGTCGAGGCCGTCGGGCCGCGGGGCCGTACCGAGACGCTGCGGGCCGCGTACGTCGTCGGCGCGGACGGCATGCGCAGCGCCGTGCGGCAGGCGGTCGGGCTGCCGTTCCCGGGCCGGTCGGTGATCCGGTCCGTCGTGCTCGCCGACGTCCGGCTCGCCGAGCAGCCACCGAGCCTGCTGACGGTCAACGCGGTCGGCGACGCCTTCGCCTTCCTCGCGCCCTTCGGCGACGGCTACCACCGGGTGATCGGCTGGCACCGGGGCCGCGACGTCCCGGACAGCGAGCCGCTCGACCTGGCCGAGATCAAGGAGATCACCCGCCTCGCCCTCGGCCGGGACTTCGGGATGCACGACGCCCGCTGGATGTCCCGCTTCCACAGCGACGAGCGCCAGGCGCCGGCCTACCGGGCCGGGCGGGTCTTCCTGGCCGGGGACGCCGCGCACGTGCACACCCCGGCGGGCGGCCAGGGCATGAACACCGGGCTGCAGGACGCCGCGAACCTGAGCTGGAAGCTCGCCGCGGTGGCCGCCGGGCACGCGGACCCCGCGCTGCTCGACACCTACCAGGCCGAACGGCACCCCGTCGGCCGGGCGGTGCTGCGCAGCAGCGGCGGGATCGTCCGCCTCGCCATGGCCAGGCGCCCCTGGACGCTGGCGGCGCGCGGCGCCCTCACCGCGTTCCTCGGCGCCGTCGGCCCGGCCCGGCGCAGGGCCGCCGGCCGGCTCACCGGCATCGGCTACCGCTACCCCGCGCCCCGCGGCGCCCACCCGCTCACCGGCGCCCGTGTCCCGGACGTGGACCTGGCCGGCGGCGGCCGGCTGTACGAGGCGCTGCGCGGCGGCCGGTTCGTGCTGATCACCCCGGAGCCGCACGAGGCGGGGGCCGGCCGCGCGGACCGGCTGGCCGTGGCCCGGTGGGCGAGCGGCCGGCGTACCACCGTGCTGGTGCGCCCCGACGGCTACGCGGCCTGGGCCGCCGACTCGGCCGACGCGGCAGGGATCGAGGCGGCGCTGGCCCGTCACCTCGGCCCTGCCGGCCGCACGCCGGGCGGCGTGCGGTGAGTGAAGCGCGGTGACGGCTGCGGGCGGCTACTCGGCCGTCGCGTCCAGCAGCTTCCGCAGCAGGCCGGCCAGCTGGTCGGCCTCCGCGGCGTCCAGCGCGGACAGGGCGGTGCTCTCCTGTGCCAGTCCGTCGTCCACCGCCTCGTCGATCAGCCGCAGCCCCTCCTCGGTGAGGCTCACCCTCAGCCCGCGCCGGTCGTGCGGGTCGGGGGAGCGGCGCAGCAGTCCGGCGCGCTCCAGCTTGTCGAGCCGGCCGGTCATCCCGCCGGTGGTGAGCATGAGCGTGGCCGACAGCTCGCTGGGCGAGAGGGTGTACGGCTCGCCCGACCGGCGCAGGGTGGCCAGGACGTCGAACTCGCCGCGGGAGAGGCCGTAGGGCTTGAAGGCCCTCTCCAGCCGGTCGCCCATCACGCGCGAGAGCCGGAAGATCCGGCCGAAGACCTCCATGGCCCGGGTGTCCAGGTCCGGCCGCACCCGCGCCCACTGCTCGATGATCGCGTCGACGGTGACCGCGGGCTGTGGCTGCATGCGCAGAGTATCGACCGCGCCCCGCTCACCCGCAAGAAAGCTAAGTAGCTTGCGGCTAAGCGAGCCTGTGCGGCCTGGCGCCGGAAGCGGCGGCGGCCGGGCGGTCACGGTCCGTGGCTGCCCGAGATGCTGACTGCCCGCAGTCCGGTTAGCGTGAAGTAAAAGGGCCGCGATCAGGGGTGTGTCCGCCGCAGGCGCGGAGCCCCGTACGACCGGGACCGGCAGCCGTCGTGGCCAGGTCTGCTGCTCGTCCCCGCGGCAACACCTACGACCGCGCCGTGCCTCGTTCGCACACGGCGGCGGCCATCGCCCCCGGACCGGAAACCCCGTGAGGGCGTGGAAGGAAGGTAGCCCATGACAGCACGTAGCGTGAGGCGTCTCTTCGCGGTATCCGCCGCCGGCGTCCTCCTGGCGGGGGGTGCCGCGATCGGTACGGCGGGTACGGCCTCGGCGGCCACCCCGCACCAGGTCACGACCAACCGCGGCTGCTTCGACCGCGGCTTCGGGTTCAACAACTGCTACGGGAACGGCGGCTTCTACGGGAGCGGCTTCTACGGGTACGGCAACGGCTTCTACGGCTACGGACCCGGCTTCTACGGGTCGGGCTTCGCCCCCGGCTACGGCGGGGGCGCCGTGGTGGTCGTCGTCAACTGACAGGCGATCGACGGTCCCGGACCGCTGAACCGACGACGGTCCCGGACCGCTGAACCCCACCCGATGCCGGACGGGCCCAGCCCGTCCGGCATCGGCATACGCGTCGGCCGTTACTCGGCGGCGCCCGCCGCGTCCGCCGACTGGGCCTTCAGGGCCCGTTCGACGCCTGCGCGGGACTCCGAGACGAGGCGGCGCAGGGCCGCGGTCGGCTCGGCCGAGGCCAGCCAGGCGTCCGTCTTGGCCAGGGTCTCCTCGAAGACCTGGACCGACGGGTACAGGCCGACCGCGATCTGCTGGGCGATCTCGTGCGAACGGGAGTCCCAGATGCCCTTGACGACCTCGAAGTACTTGTCCGTGTAGGGCGCGAGCAGCTCCCGCTGGTCGGTCTGCACGAAGCCGCCGATGACGGCCTCCTGCACGGCGTTCGGCAGCTTGTCGGAGTCGATGACCGAGGACCAGGCCTCCGCCTTCGCCTCCGCCGTCGGGCGGGCCGCCCGCGCGGTGGCCGCGTGCCGCTCACCGGCCGCCGTCCTGTCCCGCTCGTACTCGCTGGCGATCTCCGCCTCGTCGTACCGGCCGACCGCCGCGAGCCGCTGGACGAACGCCCAGCGCAGCTCGGTGTCGACGGCCAGGCCCTCGACGGTCTGCGTGCCGTCGAGCAGGGCCTCCAGCAGGTCGAGCTGCTCCGGGGTGCGCGCGGTCGCCGCGAAGGCACGCGCCCAGGCGAGCTGGTGGTCGCTGCCCGGCTCCGCCGCGCGCAGGTGCGCCAGCGTGGCGTCGGTCCAGCGGGTCAGCAGGGCCTCGCGGGCGGCCGGGGCGGCGTACAGGTCGATGGCCAGCTTGACCTGGCGGTGCAGGGACTGCACCACGCCGATGTCGGACTCCTTGCCGATGCCCGACAGCACCAGGGCGAGGTAGTCGCGGGTGGCCAGCTCGGCGTCCCGCGTCATGTCCCAGGCCGACGCCCAGCACAGGGCGCGCGGCAGGGACGCCTCGAAGTCGCCGAGGTGCTCGGTGACGGCCTTCAGGGACTCCTCGTCCAGGCGGACCTTGGCGTACGACAGGTCGTCGTCGTTGAGCAGGATGACCGTCGGGCGGCGCGTGCCCGTCAGCTGCGGTACGGCGGTCAGCTCGCCGTCCACGTCCAGCTCGATCCGCTCGGTGCGCACCAGCTTGCCGGCGTCGGACAGGTCGTAGAGGCCGATCGCGATGCGGTGCGGGCGCAGCGTCGGCTCGCCCTTGGCGCCGGCCGGCAGCGCCGGAGCCTCCTGGCGGACGGCGAACGACGTGATCACGCCCTCGGCGTCGGTCTCCACCTCCGGGCGGAGGATGTTGATCCCGGCCGTCTCCAGCCACTTCTTCGACCAGGTCTTCAGATCGCGGCCGGAGGTCTTCTCCAGGGCGCCGAGCAGGTCGGACAGGCGCGTGTTGCCGAACGCGTGCGCCTTGAAGTACGCCTGCACGCCCTTGAAGAACTCCTCCTCGCCGACGTAGGCGACGAGCTGCTTCAGCACGGAGGCGCCCTTGGCGTACGTGATGCCGTCGAAGTTGACGAGGACGTCGTCCAGGTCGCGGATGTCCGCCATGATCGGGTGCGTGGACGGCAGCTGGTCCTGCCGGTACGCCCAGGTCTTCATCGAGTTCGCGAACGTGGTCCACGAGTGCGGCCAGCGCGAGCCGGGGGCCGCGGCCTGGCAGGCGATGGAGGTGTAGGTGGCGAACGACTCGTTCAGCCACAGGTCGTTCCACCACTCCATGGTGACCAGGTCGCCGAACCACATGTGGGCCAGCTCGTGCAGGATGGTCTCCGCGCGGACCTCGTACGCCGCGTCGGTCACCTTGGACCGGAAGACGTACTGGTCGCGGATGGTGACCGCGCCCGCGTTCTCCATGGCGCCCGCGTTGAACTCGGGCACGAAGAGCTGGTCGTACTTCTCGAACGGGTACGCGTAGTCGAACTTCTCCTGGAACCAGTCGAAGCCCTGCCGCGTGACCTCGAAGATCGCGTCGGAGTCCAGGAACTCGGCGAGCGAGGGCCGGCAGTAGATGCCGAGCGGCACGGTCTGCCCGTCCTTCTCGTACACGCTGTGCACGGAAGTGTACGGGCCGACGATCAGCGCGGTGATGTACGTCGAGATCCGCGGGGTCGGCGCGAAGACCCAGACGTTGTCCTTCGGCTCCGGGGTCGGCGAGTTGGAAATGACCGTCCAGCCCTCGGGCGCCTTCACGGTGAACTGGAAGGTGGCCTTCAGGTCCGGCTGCTCGAAGGACGCGAAGACGCGGCGGGCGTCCGGGACCTCGAACTGGGTGTACAGGTAGGCCTGGTCGTCGACCGGGTCGACGAACCTGTGCAGGCCCTCGCCGGTGTTGGTGTAGGCGCAGTCCGCGACGACCCGCAGGACGTTGGGCCCCTCCAGCAGCCCGGGCAGCGCGATCCGCGAGTCCTTGAAGACCGCGGAGGCGTCCAGGTGGTCACCGTTGAGGACCACCTCGTGGACGGCCGGGGCCACCAGGTCGATGAAGGACTCGGCACCGCCGCGGGCCACGTCGAAGCGCACCGTGGTCACGGACCGGTAGGTGCCGCCCTCCTGCGCGCCGGAGAGGTCGAGATCGATCTCGTACGAGTCAACGGTGAGCAGCTCGGCCCGCTGCTGCGCCTCTTCGCGAGTCAGGTTTGTGCCAGGCACGCGGTCATCTCCTCGATATGTGTCGGTTGCGTCATCCTTCCATGTGATCGAGGGGGAACGCGATGTCCGTATCCCGCCGGTCGGCGCGGCGCCGCGGCGGGAGGCTGGGCTCATGACGACGTACACCGCACGGCCCGTCCCGGCCGAGGTCCTCGAGGAGCTGCGCACCGCCGACGACGCCGGCCGCCCGCCGGTCCCGGTGACGGACGAGGAGGGCGGCGCCCCGCTGCGCTGCTGCCTGCGCCACAGCCTGCCCGGCGAGCGGATCGCCCTGGTCTCGTACGCGCCGCTGCGCCGCTGGGCGGCCGGGACCGGCGCCGACCCGGGTGCCTACGACGAGCAGGGCCCCGTCTTCATCCACGCCGGTGAGTGCCCCGGCCCGGCCGGTGACGCCCTGCCCTTCACCAACTCCCACCGCGTCCTGCGCCGCTACTCGGCCGACGGCCGCATCCTCGGCGGTCGCCTGGTGGAGCACCCGGACGCCTTCGCCCCGGCCCTGACGGAGGCCTTCGCCGACCCGGAGGTGGCGCTGGCGCACGTACGGGCGGTGGAGTACGGGTGCTTCCTGTACGAGGTGCGACGGGCGTAGGCCACGCGGGCGCGGCGTTCGGGCCGCGGACAGGGCAAGGAAAAGGGGCGGCCCCCCGGGGCCGCCCCTCTCCCTTGCCGGTGACCGGGTTACTTCGCCGAGAGCTCCGCCGCCACCAGCTCCGCGATCTGGACCGCGTTCAGCGCGGCGCCCTTGCGGAGGTTGTCGTTGGAGACGAACAGGGCCAGGCCGTTGTCCACCGTCTCGTCGCGGCGGATCCGGCCGACGTACGACGGGTCCTGGCCGGCGGCCTGGAGCGGGGTCGGGATGTCGGAGAGGGCCACGCCCGGCGCCTTCGCCAGCAGCTCGATCGCGCGCTCCGGGGAGAGCGGGCGGGCGAAGCGGGCGTTCACCTGGAGGGAGTGGCCGGAGAAGACCGGCACGCGCACGCAGGTGCCGGAGACCTTCAGGCCGGGGATCTCCAGGATCTTGCGGGACTCGTTGCGCAGCTTCTGCTCCTCGTCGGTCTCGTTGAGACCGTCGTCGACGAGGTTGCCGGCGAAGGGCAGCACGTTGAAGGCGATGGGGCGCTTGTAGACGTGCGGCTCGGGGAAGTCGACCGCCGCGCCGTCGTGGGTGAGCCTGTCCGCCTCGGCGGCCACCTTCTGCACCTGGCCGTGCAGCTCGGCCACGCCCGCGAGGCCCGACCCGGACACCGCCTGGTAGGTGGCGACGACCAGCGCCTCCAGGCCGGCCTCCTCGTGCAGCGGCTTGAGGACCGGCATCGCGGCCATGGTGGTGCAGTTCGGGTTGGCGATGATGCCCTTGGGACGGTCGGCGATGGCGTGCGGATTCACCTCGGAGACCACCAGCGGGACCTCGGGGTCCTTGCGCCAGGCCGAGGAGTTGTCGATCACGACGGCGCCCTGGGAGGCGACCTTTTCGGCCAGCGCCTTGGAGGTCGCGCCGCCCGCCGAGAAGAGGACGATGTCCAGGCCGGTGTAGTCGGCGGTCGCCGCGTCCTCCACCGTCACGCCGTCCAGCACGGTCCCGGCGGAACGGGCCGAGGCGAACAGGCGCAGCGTGGTGACCGGGAAGTTCCGCTCCGCGAGGATCCTGCGCATGACCGTGCCCACCTGACCGGTGGCTCCGACGATTCCGACCCTCACGGTGACTCCCTCTGTGTGTCTCTTGCCTGACCGGGGCGTTTCCATCATGCGGCCGACCCCGGTCCACCTGTCCAATTCTTTGTCCCGCGTGCCCGAGGAATGGGACACGCCCACCCGGCGGACGGTTCCCAACCTCCGCCGGGCACCCGGCCGGGCTGCAGGAATTCCCTCTGCCGGGGGTCCGCGCCGGAAGCTGTGCTGTCCCGCCCCTGCCCGTCCGGATCCCGGCCATACGGGGGTGTGACGTACGCCTCCGCGGACTTCCGGAACCGGCCGAACGTTTCGGCCCGCCGCCGCGTCGTAGGGGCAAACGCGTGAGGGGGTGGCTTGTGCTGCGCGGAAAGGCGCGCCGCGACCGGGGGGCGGAGTACGCCGCCGGTACGGACGGTACCGGCGGCGATCCGCTGGACGCGGCCCAGGAACGCCGGGTGCGGGCGGTGCTCGCGCTCGGCGGGGTGCCGCAGTCGGACCTGCCGGACGGGGTGCAGCAGGTCCGGCTGCGGCTGCTGGAGCGGGCCGCGAGCGGGCGCGAGGCGCCGCGGGACGTGTCGGCGTGGGCGGCGGTGGTCGCCTCCAACCTGGCCATGGACTGGCACCGGGCCAAGCGGCGCCAGGAACGGCTGGGGGAGCGGCTGGCCGCGCTGCGCGCGCCCGCGCACGCCTCCGGGGAGGAGACCAGCCTGCTCTCCCTCGCCGTCGCCCGGGGCCTGGACGAGCTGCCGGCCGCCCAGCGGCAGGTCGTCGTGCTGCGCTTCTTCGCCGACCTGCCGGTGCGGGCCATCGCGGAGGAGCTGGGCATCCCGGAGGGCACGGTCAAGAGCAGGCTGCACACGGCGGTCCGCGCACTGCGCGACCGGCTGCACGAGGACGAGGTGGCGTGACATGACCGCCGGACACGAGGACGCGCGGGGCGCCGACGGCGCCGGACAGCAGGGGGAGCGGCACGGGGAGCGGCAGGGGAGCGGCGAGTACCGCGGGCGCGGGGAGTACGACGGCATGGACGCCCTCATGGCCGCGGTCACCGGGGACCCCCTGCCGGAGGAGGCCCGGCGGGACCCCGCCTTCCTCGCCGCGCACCGGGCGGCCGAGGCCGACGTGGCCGTGCTGCGGGACCAGCTGGTGCGGCTGGCCGAGGCGCTGACGGGGGAGACGAGCACCGGGGAAGTGTCCGCGGCGTCCCCGGACCCCGTACCCGCCCCGCCCCCCGCCCGACGGACCCGCGGCCGTGCCCGCCCCTCCGCCCCCACCCGGCCGGCCCGGCCGGGGCGCCCCGGGCGGCCGGACGGACCTCGCCGGGCCCTGCGGATCGCGCTCGGCTCGCTCGCCGGTGCCGCGGCGTTCTCCCTGGTCCTGGGCTTCGGCTGGCTGGTGGCCCAGGGCGGTGGCCCCGGCGGGGCGGACGACAAGAGCGGGGCCTCGTCGGCGGCCAAGGGCAATGCCGACGCGACGGGCCAGGAGGCCGGGGCCGGCGGGCGGCCGGCGTACCCGGAGCGGGAGCTGGCCTGCTCCCGGCTCGTCGTGGAGGGGACCGTGGCGCGGGTGGAACGGGCCGGGGACGTGCCCGGCAGCCGGGTCACGCTCACCGTGACCCGCTCCTACCGGCCCGCGCACGGCCCCGCCGAGGTCCGCTTCCTGCTCGGCGCCGGCGCCCGGCCGGCGCCCCGCGCGGGCCGGCACGTGCTGGTGCGGGTCGGCCGGGGCGAGCGGTACGCGGACCTGTGGGCCGTGGGCGACCGCCGGGTGGCGGCCGCGCGCGCCTGGATCACCGACGCGCTGCCCGGGTCCCGGGACCTGGCCTGCCCCTCCGGCGACGGCCCCTGAGCCGGGAGCGACACGAAGAGGGGCGGGCGTCCGTCAGGACACCCGCCCCTCCTCGTGCGCGTCACCCCGTTACGGCGTGACCTTCTCGATCTTCACGCTGCCGCTGCCCGCGACCGTGCCGCGCGCGTTCACGAGCTGGACCCGCCCGAAGAACTCGCGGCCGGCCGGGGCCTCGGCGGCGGCCGTGACCTGGCCGGTCACCGTGGCCGAGTCGCCCGTGCCGAGCTTGACCGGGGCCGAGCCGTCGACCGTGACGGAGCCGAGCGCGGTGGAGAAGAACACGTCCCGGTAGTCGTAGTCGGTCGAGCCGGACGGGACGGCGTAGCCCACGACCTCGATGGTGTAGGTGCCGGCGGCCGGGGACGGCACGGACACCGCCTCCTCCGAGTCACCGTCGGCGGACTTGCCGACCTCCTTGCCGGAGGCGTCGTACACCATCAGGTCCAGGTCGGCCGCGGCGTCCGAGACGCCCCCGATGGCGACGTCGAGGGAGGTGGCGCCGGCCGGGACCTCCACCGTGGTGGTCTGGGTCTCGCCCTCCTTGATGGCCGGGCGTGCGGTCTTGGCCGAGCCGAGCGGGCCGCCGGTCAGCCTGCCGTCCAGCGCGGCGTACGCGTTGGTCACCTTCCAGGAGGCGGTGGCCGGGGTGCCCACCTTGGCCTCGGGGACGGTCACGGTCTCCGGGTCGAAGGCCGCGCCGAGGACGGTGACGTCCAGCCGGTAGGGGTTGTCGAGCAGCGGGGAGGTCCGCCGGGACTCGACCTCGACCTCCCAGACGCCGGGCTGCGGGTCGGCGTAGGAGCGCACGTCGGGCTTGCAGCCGTTGCCGTCCAGGTAGTTGTTGTAGCAGTACGGCGTCGAGGTGTTGTCGGACGGGACGCCGTACGGGTGGATGGCGATGAACCGGGTCTGGCTCTTGTCCTTCAGCCCGCCGATCGCGACCTCCAGCGAGGTGGCGCCCTCGGGCACGCTCAGGAAGTAGGAGCGCGTGCTGTTGCGCTGCACCGAGCCGGACGCGGAGTAGGCGTACTTCACCGGGGCCGCGACCACGACGGTGGACAGGATCTGCTTGTCGACGCCCTCGGTCCGCGGGTCGTCGACCTCCAGGATCGCACTCTTGAGGCCCTCGGACCTGGGGGCCGCCTGGACCTTGACGGTGACCGGCTGGTTCAGCGGCAGCCTGACGTCGTCGTCGCCGACGATCCGGAAGGTTCCGCCGGCGTCGTTCGCGAAGCGCAGCTCGTGCCGGACCGCCTTGTCCGGGCCGGACGTACGGGTGATCGTCACGTCGTACGTCTTCTTCTGGCCCGCCTTCAGACCGCCCTCGCGGTCGTACAGGCCGGTGCCGAAGCCCGGGGTCTTCAGGGCGTAGTCGATCGCGGTGTCGACCGGGGCCTTGACGGTGTACTCGTGGGCGGTGGCGCCGTCCCTGATGGCGTCCCACGCGTCCACGATGTCGATGAGGCCCGCGCCCTCCTCGTACGCCTGCACGCCCTTGATGTGGTGGGCGGTCGAGGTCAGCGCCGTGCGCAGCGCGGCGGGCGTGAGGTCGATGCCCTTCTGCTTCGCGGCGCTCAGCAGCAGCGCGGAGGCGCCGGCGGCCTGCGGGGAGGCCATCGAGGTGCCCTGGAGCATCGAGTAGCCGGCCGGCAGCGCGTAGCCCGCCTCGGCGACCGGGGAGCCCGGCAGCCAGGTCTGGGTGGTGTTGATCGCGGCGCCGGGCGCGCTGAGGGTCGGTGTGAAGCCGCCGTCCTCACGCGGGCCGCGCGAGGAGAAGGGCATCATCGCGTACTTCGTCTCGACCACCGAGCCGTAGTTGGCGGCCCAGGTCTCCTTGGAGATGGTCGCGCCCACGGAGATCACCTTGTCGGCGAGACCGGGGTCGCCGATGGTGTTGGCGCCGGGGCCGGAGTTGCCGGCGGAGATCACCAGCTGGACGCCGTAGGTGTCGATGAGCCGGGTGTACAGCTCGGCGCGCGCGTTGTTGCCGTCGTTCAGCGCGGGCAGGCCGCCGATCGACATGTTGACGATGTCGACCCCGCGCTTGGTGACGAGGTCGATCATGCCCTCGGTGAGGGCGACGTTGGTGCAGCCGCCGGTCCAGGTGCAGGCCCGCGAGGAGACCAGCTTGGCGCCGGGGGCCGCGCCGTTCATCTTCCCGCCGAACAGGCCGTTGGCGGCGGTGATGCCGGCGACGTGGGTGCCGTGCTCGGACTCGATGACGCCGATGTTGACGTAGTCGGCCTTCGCGCCGGAGGAGTTGTAGACGACGTCCTTGCGGGTCTCGACGACGAAGGGGACGCGCTCCACGACGTCCGTCGCGGGGTCGTCGGTGCCGAAGTACCCGACCTGGTAGCCGTCCTTGTACGGCTTCATCGCCGCGTCGTCGGTGAAGTCGAGGTCGTCGTCGGTGTCCACGCGGACCGTGCCGGTGGCCGGGTCGTAGAGCACGCCCCAGGCGTCGGTGGTGTCACCGTCCCGGTTGAGGTCGCCCTTCTCGTCGCCGCCCGCGGTGGCGGACTCGTACATGTAGTTGAACTTGTACGAGCCCTCGGGCGCCGTGAACTTCTCGGTGCCCTGCGAGGCGGTGCTGATGGAGAAGGAGGGGCCCAAGACACCGGTGGTCATGCGCCGCCAGGTGCCGTCGCCGTCGACGACCGGGTCGGTCGCCGTCACCCAGTCGACGATCTTCCGTTCGCCGGTGGTGGTCCTCTGCAGGGCCGGGTGGCCGAGGTCGACGCCGGAGTCCAGGATGCCGATGGTGATGCCGCGGCCGTCCGCCTTCGGGTGGTCCTCGACGAAGTCGACGGCACCGGTCTCGAAGGACGGGTTGTACGGGTTCGCGGCCGGGGTCTTCTTCCCCGGCGCGGGGTACGTGCCCTTGTCCGCCGTGGACTTCGCGCCGTTCGGCGCCGGGTCGTCCAGCGGGATCTCCTGCTTGAGGTCGATCGCCTGGACGGAGGAGAGCTTCGCGGCGGCGGCGATGGCCGAGTCCGCCCGGCCCGTCGGGACGGTGGCGCGGACGTAACCGAGCTTGTCGTCGGTACGGCCCACCAGGCCGCCCTCGACCGCGTCCAGCTGCCCGGCGACCTGCTCCGTCTTCCCGGGCGAGGTCGCGATCATCATCGTGACGTTCTTGTCGCCGTCGGCCTTGGCCTCGGCGAGCAGGGCGGCGTCGTCGGAGCCGAGCTTGTCGTGGGCGGACTTCACGGCGGGGTCGGCGGCCGGGGCGGGGGCCGGGTCCGCGGCGAGGGCCAGGGGTACGGGCCCCGCCGCGGAGAGGGCGGCCACGACGCCCACGGCCACGGCTATGCGGGCCAGGCGTCTCGGACCGGGTATCGGATCACGCGCGGGCGTGTGGGTCATCGGCATCCCTCAGGTCAAGGAACGAGCGGACGGAGCGCTCAGCCTGACCGAAGGGTTCGGATTTTGGGGACCGTTGACCGAATCGAAATCAAGGTATGGGGAAAACCCGCGATGGGATATGAGCGAAGTCGGCCGGTATGGTCCGGATTTCGCTCACCCCTCCTTCGAACGGGCGTAATGCCGGGAGGCCTTGGCCCGGTTGCCGCACGCGGCCATCGAGCACCAGCGGCGGGTGCCGTTGCGGGAGGTGTCGAAGAAGTACAGGACGCAGCCGCCGCCGGCACAGGTGCGGATCCGCTCGGGAGCCCGGGTGAGCAGGTCCAGGTAGTTCCGGGCGGCCAGCCAGGCCGGGCCCCAGGCGGGATCCGTGAACTCGGGCTCCTCGGCCGGACCGCCGGCGGTGAGCCGGGCCCGGATGCGGCCGTGCTCCAGTACGGCGTCCACGAGCGGAGCCGCCCGCCGCGGTGACCCGTCCACGGCCGCCTTGACCGCCTCGCGCGCCGTGCGCAGATGGCGCAGCACCGCCGCGTCGGCCGGGTGGATTCCGGCCAGGCCGTTGCCCGCGAGCCAGACCGCAAGACCCTCGGTGTCCACGAGCAGGTCCTGGACGACGCCGTCGCTGTTCCACCGGGTGTTGAGCAGGTCGAGCGCGAGCGGCTCTCCGGTGAGCGGGCGGGGGTCGCGGGTGCTGGACATCGGGCACTCCTCCTCGGCTAACCAGTCAAGCGTACGTGAACGGTTGACTCTGTCGACTCTAACCTCCTAACGTGATGAATGACGGTTAGAGATGCCCGGTGAGGGCACGCCGAAGGGAAGAGTCATGACCTTGAGCACCGGCCACACGGGCCTGAACGTCACCGACCTCGACCGCTCGCTCGCCTTCTACCGGGACGTCCTCGGCTTCACCGTGGTGGCCGAGGGCAAGGAGGACGACCGGCGCTACGCGTTCCTCGGCGACGGCGGCGACCAGCTCCTGCTCACCCTCTGGCAGCAGGCGCGGACGTCGTACGACCGCGGCCGGGCCGGCCTGCACCACCTGGCCTTCACCGCCGACTCGATGGACCGGGTCCGGGAGTACGAGACGGCGCTCAGGACCGCCGGGGTGGAGTTCGCCCACGACGGCGTGGTCGCCCACCGGGAAGGCGCGTCCTCCGGCGGGATCTTCTTCCACGACCCGGACGGCACCCGCCTGGAGATCTCCGTCCCGCACGGCGCCGAGCAGGCCCCCGCCCCGCACGCGTCCGCCCCGACCTGCGGTTTCTTCTAGTCATGGGCGTGTTTCACGCGGGCTCGCGGGCCCTCCAGGACCGGACCGGCGTGCGTGACCGGGCCGACCACGTCGGCCGCTCCCTCGGCCAGGACATCAAGCCGGTCGCGGCGGCCTTCCTGGAGCAGCAGCCCCTGCTGATCGTGGGCGCGGCGGACCCGGGGACGGGAAGGGTGTGGGCCTCGGCGCTCACGGGAGCACCCGGTTTCGTACGGGCGACGGGCCCGAGGCGGACAGCCGTCGACGGAGACACCGCCCGGGCGTTTGCCCGACGGCTGTGCGACCGGCCCGAAGGGGCACAGCCGGACGACGGCCCACCGCGCGTGGGCACCATCGCCCTGGACCCGAGAACCCGCCGCCGGATGCGCCTCAACGGCCGCCTTCACCCCACGGCGACCGGATTCACCGTGGAGGCGGACCAGGTCTTCTCCAACTGCCCGAGGCACATCCAGCGAAGGGAGTCGTACGAAACGGCCGACCGCACCCCCGGCACCCCCCGCCACCTCACCGAACTCGGTGACACGGAAGCCGGCTTCATCCGGTCCGCCGACACCTTCTTCCTCGCCACCGTGCACGGCTCCGGCGCCGACGCCAGCCACCGCGGCGGCGGCCCCGGCTTCGTCGAGGTCACGTCCCCGCGCGAGCTGACCTGGCCGGACTACCCCGGCAACGCCATGTTCCTCAGCCTCGGCAACCTGCGCACCGACCCCCGCGCCGGTCTGCTCTTCCTGGACTGGGAGACGGGCACCACCCTCCAGCTCACCGGCGAGGCCCGTACCGAGTTCGCCCCGGACGGCGCCCGTACCGTCCGCTTCACGCTCACCGAGGCCGTGTGCACCCCGGCCGCCCTGCCCCTGCGCTGGTCCGCGCCGGAGTATTCGCCTGCCAACCCGGACACCGGGCGCTAACGTCCGTCCATGCGACGGAAACTGAGGGTGGCGGCCTACGCCGTGTGCGTCCGCGACGGACAGCTCCTGCTCGCCCGCTCGCCGGCGCCGGACGGCACGCCCGAGTGGGTACTGCCCGGCGGCGGCATGGAACACGGCGAGGACCCCTACGACACCGTCCGCCGCGAGGTCGGCGAGGAGACCGGCTACCGCATCGAGGTGACCGGTCTCCTCGGTGTCGACTCCTTCCGCCACGTCCTCCCCGGCGGTTTCCCGCGCCGCCGCACCGACCACCACGGGGTGCGGATCCTCTACACGGGCGAGGTCGTCGGCGGTGAACTCCGCCACGAGGTCGGCGGTTCCACCGACTTCGCCGCCTGGCAGGACCTCGACGCCGTACCCGGGCTGACCCGGGTGCGGCTGGTCGACACCGCGCTGCGGCTGTGGCGCGAACAGCCGCCGCACGGACACCTGGAGGACGTGGCCCTACCCCGGCAGTTGAACGAGGAGTGACCGGTCCCGGTCCACCGGCGATCCGCTCCATGACCGCGTCCGGTAAACCCGTGATCCACGTACGGTGATTGGCGTCACGCGTTGCCGCCGCGTTCACGCGCAGGTCATCCCCGGTGCCAACGATCCACGGTGAGCGGGGCGTTCGCGTCCGTGACGGCCCGCGACCACTGCCGACGCGTTCGCACCCGGGGAGACCGCGCATGTCGCGCATACGCTCTGTCGCCACCTCCGCCGCGGGGGTCAACCGCCGTACCGTCCTCGCCGCCGCCGGGGCGGTCTCGCTGTCCGCGGGCGTCGGCTACGCCCTGCGCCCGCCCGGCGGCGAGGCCGTCATCGCCGCCGAGGAGCCCGTCGCCCACGGCGGACGGGCCTTTGCCGCCGCCCCGCTCGCCCCCTACACCAAGGGCACGACACTCGCCTCCGTCGCCGCCCCCCGGAACAGCTCCGGCTACCGCCGGCTCGGCGACGGCCCCGGCTGGAAGCGGGTCGTACGCGAGGAGCTGGCCACGCCCAAGGCCGGCCGCGCCGGCCGCCGCCGGACCCTCGCCGCGTTCGTGCAATTCACTGACATGCACCTGACCGATGTGCAGCACCCCCTGCGCGCCGAGTTCGTGCGCGCCGCCGACCCGCACGCCTGGCGCCCGCAGGAGGCGCTGACCGTGCAGGGTGCCATCGCCTTCGTCGAACGGGTCAACGCGTTGCGTGGCGGACCCGTCACCGGCGCCCCGCTCCACTTCGTGATGACCACCGGCGACAACACCGACAACAACGCGCTGTGCGAGCTGGAGTGGTACATGAAGGTGATGAGCGGTGGCCGCTTCACCCCGAACTCCGGTGACCCGGCGCACTACGAAGGCGTACAGAACAGCGGCCTGAAGCTGTACTGGCAGCCCGGCTCCGCCCTGCGCGACGACGACAAGGCGCTCGGCTTCCCGCACCTGGACGGGTTCCTGGCCGCGGCGATCCGCGAGGTGCGCAGCCCCGGTCTGAAGCTGCCCTGGTACTCCACCGTCGGCAACCACGACATGCTCCAGCTCGGTGTCTACGGCTCCCACGGCGACCCCTACCTGGCCGAGGCCGCCATCGGCGGCAGGAAGCTGATGACCGTCACCGCCGCCGAGGCGAGGAAGTTCCGGGACACCAACAAGAACGCCCGGGACCCGCGGGGCGCCGGCTACCGGGAGTTCCTCAAGGCGCACGCGCGCGCCATGCGCTCCGTCACCCCCGACGAGAAGCGGGCACCGTACACGCCCGCCGACTACCTCAAGGCCCACCTCGACCCCGCCCACCAGGGCGTCGGCCCGGTCGGGCACGGCTACTCCTCCGCGAACCTCGACGCCGGGACCCAGTACTACTCCTTCCGCGTCTCCGACGACGTCATCGGGATCAGCCTCGACACCAACGACGCCGGCGGCCACTTCGAGGGCTCCCTCGGCACCGCCCAGCTCGACTGGCTGGACAGGACCCTGAAGGACAACAAGGACTCCTACGCCGTGGTCTTCAGCCACCACACCAGCAAGACCATGACCAACACCCGTCCCGACCCGGCCCGTCCCGGCGAGCGCCGGCACACCGGCGAGGAACTGGTGGCCCTGCTCTCCCGGCACCGCAACGTGCTCGCCTGGGTGAACGGCCACGTCCACAAGAACATCATCACCCCGCACGCGGCCTCCGGCGGCCACTCCTTCTGGGAGATCTCCACCGCCTCGCACATCGACCACCCCCAGCTCGCCCGTGTCGTCGAGCTGGTCGACAACAAGGACGGCACGCTCTCCGTCTTCACCACCCTCATCGAGTCGGCGGCCCCGCACCGCACCGACTTCGCGGACCTCTCGCAGACCGGGCTCGCCGCCCTCTACCGTGAGCTGTCCTTCAACGCCCCCGGCGCCAGCAAGACGTTCGGGGGCAAGGCGGCCGACCGGAACACCGAGCTGGTGCTGAAGAAGGGCTGATATTCACTCAACCGGAGTACACCGGGGCAACCTTCGCACAACGCTCCCGGGTCCCTCCCCCCGACCGCACCGGCACACCACAGGTTGGGGAAGACATGCGCGCACGCACAGCTCTGGTGGGCGGCACCGCCCTGCTCCTCGCGGCGGCCCTCGCGGGGCCGGCCGTCGCGGCCGGCCCCGCACCCCACGAACGCACCCGCGAGGCCGTCGAGGCGGCGGTCGAGGCCGGCGCCCCCGGCGCGACCGTCACCGCGCGCGACGGCCACGGCGTGTGGTCCGCCACCGCGGGCGTGGGCGACACCCGCACGGGCGAACCGCGCTCGCCCGCCGACCGCTTCCGCGTCGCCAGCATCACCAAGACCTTCGTCGCCACCGTCCTGCTCCAGCTGGAGGCGGAGGACCGGCTCTCGCTCGACGACCCGGTGGACCGGTGGCTGCCGGGCGTGGTCCGCGGCCACGGCCACGACGGCCGCCGGACCACCGTCCGGCAGCTGCTGAACCACACCAGCGGCATCCACGACTACCTCGCCGACCCCGGCTTCAGCACCGCCTACTTCACCAAGGACGGCTTCTTCCGGCACCGCTACGACACCCTCACCCCGCGGTACCTGGTGGACCTCGCCATGCGGCACGCGCCGGACTTCGCGCCGGGCACCTCCTGGCGGTACTCCAACACCAACTACGTCGTCGCCGGGATGGTGATCGAGAAGGTGACGGGCCGGTCGTACGCCGCCGAGATCAACCGCCGGATCATCGGCCCGCTGCGCCTGGGGGCGACCTCCGTGCCCGGCACGCGGGCCACCCTGCCGCGGCCGAGCAGCAGGGCGTACTCGACGTTCAGGGTTCCCGGCGGCCCGGCGTACGACGTCACCGACCTCAACCCGTCCATGGCCTCCTCCGCCGGAGAGATGATCTCGGACTCCGCCGACCTGTCCCGCTTCTACGGCGCCCTGCTCGGCGGCGAGCTGCTCCCGGCCCGGCAGCTGAAGGAGATGGAGACCACCGTGGCCACGGAGGCCGACGCCCCGCACATCCGGTACGGACTCGGCCTCATGAACACCCGGCTGAGCTGCGGCGTCCGCGTCTGGGGCCACGACGGCGGCATCCACGGCTCGGTGTCCGAGGCGGCGTCGACGGCGGACGGCCGGCACTCCGTGGCGGTCAACTTCAACGGGGACTGGGCCGGGGACACGGTGGACGTGCTGGAGAAGGAGTTCTGTTAGCCAACGTTTCGTCCGCGTAGCTCCGCGTTAACGCGCACGCCATGTCCGTACCGCCTCATATCGGCTAACCCGCTGTTCACGGGGATGGCTCGATTCATGTGCAAGGCGGGTGGTCGTGTGCGCGCGAGGCACGGACTGCGTGTGCTGTCGGTCTACGAGGGCTTCTTCTCCGGAGGGGCCCGGATCGTGCACTCCGACGTCGTTCTGGGACTGGCCGAGGGCGGTCAGTCCCACCAGGTACTCAGCATCCACGGGGAGGTCCACCGCGAGGCCACCCGGCAGCGCATGGAGGACGACGCCTGCTACCGGGCCCTGACCGCGGGCGGGGTCGGCGTCACCTCGCTCGGCCGCACCGCGGGGCTGGTGGACGGCACGGTCGCGGCGAACGTTTTCAGCGGGCCCGAGCTGGCCGGAACAGCGCGGTCCATGGCCGCGGCGGACGTGATCCTGTCGCTGAAGGAGCAGCCGCTGGCGCTGCTGAACCAGGCCGGGCTGCCCCGCCGCCCGGTCGTCGTCTGCCTGCACCGCTCCGACCCGGAGAACCAGGGCCCGGCGCTGGCCGAGCTGAAGGCCGCGATCGCCGACGGCACCGTGGTGGCCTGCGTGTGCTGCGCCGAGTCCACGCGGGACGCCTACGCGGCGGCCGGCATCCCGCGCGAGCTGCTGCACGTCATCCCCAACGGGGTGGACCTGCTCCGCTTCCGCCCGGACCCGGCCGCCCGGACGGCGTTGCGCGCCTGCCTGGACATCCCGGCCCCGGCACCGGTGACCGTCTTCGCGGCCCGCTACGCCACGATGAAGAACGTCCCGCTGTTCCTGCGCGCCGCCCGCGCGTGGCTCGCCCGTGAGCCCGAGGGGCACGTCCTGATGTGCGGTGCGGGCATGACGGACAGCAACCCGGCGCTGTGGGCCGACCTCGAGGTCGCGTTCGGCGCGGACCGGCACCTCGCGCAGCGGGTGCGGCTGCTCGGCGTGCGCCGGGACATGGAGACCGTGTACGCCGCCGCCGACGTCGTCGCCCTCACCTCCGCCTCCGGGGAGGCGGCGCCGCTGTGCCTGATCGAGGGCATGATGTGCGGCGCGGTCCCGGTCACGACGGACGTGGGCGACAGCGCGCGGATCGTCCGGGGCCACGGGTTCGTGACCCCGCAGGACCCCGAGGCCATCGCCCTGGCCTGGTCGGCGGCGGTCGCCGACCGCGCCGTACTGGCCCCGGCGCTGGCGGCGAGCCGCGAACGCTTCAGCCGCACGCGCATGATCGCGGCGTACGCCGCCCTGCTGGCCGGCGTGCACACGGCGGCCTCGCGCTTGCCCGAGCCGCTGTAGCGGGTCACGACACCCGGCTGAGCACCGGGAGGTAGCCGAGGGACTGTCCCGATGCCGTCGGGTGGTAGGACTCGGTGATCGCCAGCACGTCGACGCCGCGCAGCCAGGGCCGGGACGAGCAGATCTCGTGCCCGGCGAAGGCGGTGGTGACGTCGGCGAAGGTGAACCCGTGGGCGGTGGCGCGCCCGGCGATCACGGCGTTGAGGTGGTCCACGGCGTCGTTCAGCGTGGCGCGTTCGCCGTCCGGCAGGCCCAGCGCGCAGGAGCCCTGGAGGTGGTACAGGTGCGGGTAGCCGAGCACCACGACCCGGGCGGCGGGGGCCCGGTCCCGGATGGCGGAGTAGAGCCGGTCGAGGCTGCCCGCGAGGGACCCGTCCATCGTGGTGCGGGCCTGGGAGACGGCGGACAGGCACCCGTCCGTACCGCCCAGCGCACACTTCGCGATGACGGACACGAAGCCCGAGTCGCTGCCGCCGACGGTGAGCGTGACCAGCCCGGTGCGGGGGCTGAGGTGGCCGAGCTGGTCGGCCAGGACGTCGTCGGCACCGGCGCCGTTGCACGCGGCGAAGGTGAAGGAGGCCGGCGCGTGGGCCTCGGCCCACAGCACGGGGAAGGCCCGGCTGCTGCGCTTGCACTCCTTGCCGGAGTCCAGGTAGTCGCCGGCTCCGGCACCGGAGGAGTAGGAGTCGCCGAGGGCCACGTAGCCGCCGGACACGGTACGCGGCGCCACTTGTGCCGTCGCGGGACCGGCGAACGCGCACGCGGCCGCGAGGAGGAGGGAGCACGCGCCTGCCGCTATTCGGGGGTGTCTCATGACTCTCCTCTACCGTGGCCCGCCCCCGCCCCGCCCGCCCTGCTCGTCCGTTGCGGTGACTCCTCACCCGTCCGGCGCAGGAAAACAGGAGAAGCGGGCGGCCCTCGCTACCGGGGCAGCACCACGACGTACGCCGCCGGGTCGCGGTCCCCGGACGCCATCAGCGCCGTCCGCACCACCGCGGCCTGCTGCTCCGGGGCGTCCCGCAGCTTCCTGGGCGTGATGTACACGACCGTGATGCCGAGGCGTTCCAGGTGCTCGCGCTTGCGGGCGTACTCGGACCACAGCGCGTCCTCGTCCTCTCCCTGGCCTTGGCGACGGCCCTGCCGGGGCGCGCGGGTGTCGAGTTCGACGGCGACGGCCTGGTCCGGCCAGTAGGCGTCCAGGCCGCCCAGGTGCGGGCCGCCGGGCAGGCGCAGGTCGACGTTCCAGACCGGGTCGGGCAGGCCGTACTCGCGGACCATGCGGTACAGGCGGTCCTCGGCGATCGAGCGGCCCTCCGCGAGCAGCGCGTCCACGGCGTCCACCACGTGCGGGCGGTTCAGCAGCTTGGCGAGGGTCAGCTCCCGCACGACCGCCGCCGGTTCGCAGTGGCCGCCGCGCACCGCCTCGGTCAGCAGCCGCCGTACCGCCTCCGCGTCCGTCAGCTCCGCCACCGCGTCCGCCAGCGCCCGGGGCACCGGCGCCACCGGCAGACCGGTCACCGTCTGCGGGGCGGGCAGGGCGGAGGTGCGCAGGACGCGGACGTAGCGCGCGGAGCGCAGCCGGCGCTGGCGCGGGACCAGGACGTCCACGTGGTCCAGGTCGGTCAGCGCCGGGGTGGACGAGAAGCCGTGCAGGGTCAGCGCCGCCAGCCCGGTGAGCACCGCCTCCTGGTACTGCGGCCGGTGCGGGCTGCCGGCCGTCGGCTGGACCGGGACGCCCGGCTCCGTCGTGCGGGCCGCGTACAGCAGGGCCCCGTGCAGCCGCTCCTCGCCGGTGGGCGGGCCGGGGTGCAGCAGGATCACGTGCGGGAGGAGTTCCCGCCAGGGGCCGCCGGGCCGGCACTGCTCGGTCAGCTCGGCCGTCGGCACGCCGTGGGCGCGCAGCTGGGCGGCCGTCAGGACGCGGCGGTGGACGTCGGAGAGGTGGCGGAGGGGGCGGGGGGAGAGCGGGGTGTTGTGGGTCATGGCCTCGGGATTCCCGCGCCCGGTGCGGACCGTAACCGCTGTTACACGCCCGTCGAGAAATGCGGACAAGGCGGGACTAAAGGTCAGGTGTTCGGATGCCGAGTAGGGAAGCAAAACCCCTGGTCCGATCGGGTGCGGACCAGGGGTTACGGCTATGTTTGCCCGAATTTCGTAACGGTCACCGGCCGGGCAAGCTCAGGCCAAAGCTCACCGGCCGGCCGCGGCGTCGCACTCCTGCGCGCGCAGCGCCCGCGCCAGGTCGTCCCGCGCCTCCAGCACCAGCCGGCGCAGCGCCGGTGCCGCGTCCCGGTGCGCCTCCAGCCACGCGTCCGTCGCGTCCAGCGTCTCCGGCCGGTCCTGGTACGCCGGGAACAGACCCCGCACCACGTCCATGCCGATCTGGATCGACCGCTCCCGCCACACCCGCTCGACCGCCGCGAAGTACAGCTGCGCGTACGGTGCCGTCAGCTCCCGCTGCGACGGCTGCTGGAAGCCCGAGATCGTCGCCTCCACCAGCGCGTTCGACAGCGCGTCGGACTCCACCACCTGCGCCCACGCCTGCGCCTTGACCGACGCCGAGGGCCGCGCGGCCAGACAGCGCACCTGGTGCCGCTTGCCGGACGCCGTGTCGTCCCGGACCAGCTCCGCCGCCAGCACCGACTCGTCCGCCGCCCCGTGCGCGGCCAGCGGCTCCAGGAACGCCCAGCGCAGCTCCTGGTCCACCTCCAGCCCCTCGACCTCGACCGTGCCGTCCAGCAGGTCCGTCAGCAGCTTCAGGTCCGGCCCGGCGGACGCCACCGACGCGAAGAACCGCGCCCACGCGAGCTGGTGCTCGCTGCCCGGCTCCGCCTGCCGCAGCTCCCGCAGCGCCCCCTCGGCCAGCAGCTCCCCGCCCGTCTCCCGCCAGGCGGGCGCCGCGTAGTGGGTCAGCGCCGCGTTCGCCCAGGCGTGCAGCATCTGGAGCACCCCGATGTCCGACTCGCGGCCCGCGAAGCGCAGCACGAGACCGATGAAGTCCCGCGCCGGCAGCAGGGCGTCCCGGGTCAGGTTCCACAGCGCCGACCAGCACAGCGCGCGGGCCAGCGGATCGGTGAGCGCGCCCAGGTGCGTCCGCAGCGTCATCAGCGAGGTCTCGTCGAAGCGGACCTTGCAGTAGGTCAGGTCGTCGTCGTTGACCAGCACCAGCTCCGGCGCCTCGGCGCCCGTCAGCTCCGCCACGACGGTGCGCGGCTCGTGCACGTCCGTCTCCACGCGCGCGTACCGCTCCAGCGTGCCCCCGGGCGTACGCCGGTACAGGCCCACCGCGATCCGGTGCGGACGCAGCTCCGGGTGCGACTCCGGGGCCTCCTGGAGGATCGCCAGCTCGGCGATCCGGCCGCCCTCGGTGTCCAGCAGCACCTGCGGGGTCAGCGTGTTCACCCCGGCCGTCTGGAGCCACGAGGCCGCCCACGCCGTCATGTCCCGGCCGCTGGTCTCCGCGAGCACCGACAGCAGGTCGCCGAGGCGCGTGTTGCCGTACGCGTTCCGCTTGAAGTAGCGCCGGGAGCCCTCCAGGAACGCGTCCTGGCCGACGTACGCCACCAGCTGCTTGAGCACCGAGGCGCCCTTGGCGTAGGTGATGCCGTCGAAGTTCAGCTTGGCGTCCTCCAGGTCACGGATGTCCGCCGTGATCGGATGCGTGGACGGCAGCTGGTCCGCGCGGTACGCCCAGGCCTTGCGGCGGTTGGCGAAGGTGGTCCACGCGTCCTTGAAGCGGGTCGCGCCCACGTTGGCGAACGTGCCCATGAAGTCCGCGAAGGACTCCTTCAGCCACAGGTCGTCCCACCACTCCATGGTGACCAGGTCGCCGAACCACATGTGCGCCATCTCGTGCAGGATGACGTTGGCCCGCGCCTCGTACGACGCCTGCGTCACCTTCCCGCGGAAGATGTACTCCTCGCGGAAGGTCACCAGGCCCGGGTTCTCCATCGCGCCCAGGTTGTACTCGGGCACGAACGCCTGGTCGTACTTCCCGAACGGGTACGGGTAGTCGAAGTGGTCGTGGAAGAAGTCCAGGCCCTGCTTGGTCACCAGGAACACGTCGTCCGCGTCGAAGTGCGGCGCGAGACCCTTGCGGCACATCGCGCCGAGCGGGATCTCCAGCTTCGTGCCGTCCTCGAAGGTCCGGGTGTAGGAGTCCGTCACGTAGTGGTACGGGCCCGCCACCACGCACGTGATGTACGTCGAGATCGGCTTCGTCTCCGCGAACCGCCAGACCCCGTCGGCCAGTTCACCGGCGCCGTTGCTCCACACCGTCCAGCCCTCCGGCGCCCGCACCTCGAAGCGGTACGGCGCCTTCAGGTCCGGCTGCTCGAAGTTCGCGAACACCCGGCGGGCGTCGGCCGGCTCGTACTGGGTGTACAGGTACACCTCGCCGTCCTCGGGGTCGACGAAGCGGTGCAGGCCCTCGCCGGTGCGGGAGTAGGCGCACCGGGCGTCCACCACCAGCTCGTTCTCCGCGGCCAGGTCCTCCAGCAGGATCCGGGAGCCGTCGAACACCTCGCCCGGGTCCAGGTCCCGCCCGTTGAGCGACACGGACGTCACGCCCGGCGCGACCAGATCGGCGAAGCTGGACGCGCCCGGCTCGTTGCAGCGGAAGCGGACGGTGGTCACCGAGCGGAACGTGCGCGGCTCGCCGCCCGCGTCGCCGACGGCGGACCGCAGGTCCAGGGACACCTCGTAGCCGTCGACGGACAGCAGGGCGGCCCGCTCCCGGGCCTCGTCGCGGGACAGATTCTCACCGGGCACGGACGGCACTCCCTCGTGATCGCGTGTATGGCGGCTGAACAGCACCGATCCTGCCATGTGCTCCTGACAGCGGGGACGGGGAATGGCACAGCCGGCGGCCGCGTTTCCCCGGGAAAGGCGTTCCCCACGAGGAGAGACATGTCGGACAAGACCCCCGTCGACTTCTGGTTCGACCCGCTGTGCCCCTGGGCCTGGATGACCTCCCGCTGGGTGCTGGAGGTGGAGAAGGTACGGGACATCGAGGTCCGCTGGCATGTGATGAGCCTCGCCGTGCTCAACGAGAACCGGCTCGACGAGCTGCCCGAGGAGTACCGCGAGATGCTCGCGACCAAGGCGTGGGGGCCGGTCCGCGTCGTCATCGCGGCCCAGCAGGAGCACGGCGCGGAGGTGCTCGGCGACCTCTACACCGCGCTCGGCACCCGCATCCACAACCAGGGCGAGGGCCCCGAGAAGCCGGCCGTGGCCGCCGCGCTGAAGGACGTCGGGCTGCCCGAGTCCCTCATGGACCACTGGGACTCCACCCCGTACGAGCCCGAGCTGCGCGCCTCCCACAAGGAGGGCATCGAGAAGGTCGGCCAGGACGTCGGCACCCCGGTCATCGCGGTGCCCGGCCCCGACGGCGAGCAGATCGCCTTCTTCGGCCCGGTCGTCACCCCCGCCCCCAAGGGCGAGGAGGCGGCCCGCCTGTGGGACGGCACGATCGCCGTGGCCTCGGTCCCGGGCTTCTACGAGATCAAGCGCACCCGCACCAAGGGCCCGGACTTCAGCAACCTGTGACCCTCGCCGCCGCGCAGGCGAAGACCCCCGTGAGTCACGTCCTCACGGGGGTCTTCTCCCATCCGCCCGCCGTCGTGAAGGGTGAGAAGACGATCACGAGACGGGACGTTCTCAGGGCGCGAGGAGCAGCACGTCCGCGCGGGACCTCGCCGCCTCGTAGCGCTTCGCGACGTCCTGCCAGTCGACCACCTGCCACATGGCCTCGATGAAGTCGACCTTCTGGTTCCTGTACTGGAGGTAGAAGGCGTGCTCCCAGGCGTCGAAGACCAGGATCGGGGTGGAGCCCTGGCCGACGTTGCCCTGGTGGTCGTAGACCTGCTCCACGACCAGCCGCCCGCTCAGCGGCTCGTGGGCGAGGACGCCCCAGCCGGAGCCCTGGGTGGTCGCGGCGGCCTTGGACAGCTGGGTCCTGAAGGCGGCGAAGGAGCCGAAGGACTCCTTGATCGCCTCGGCCAGCTCGCCCACGCCGTCGGCGGCCAGCGGCTCGCCGCCGCCGTCCTTCGGGCCCGTCATGTTCCGCCAGTAGACCGAGTGCAGGATGTGCCCGGACAGGTGGAACGCCAGGTTCTTCTCCAGGCCGTTGATCGAGCCCCACGCCTCCTTGTCCCGCGCCTCGGCGAGCTGCTCCAGCGTGTCGTTCGCGCCCTTCACATAGGCCGCGTGGTGCTTGTCGTGGTGCAGCTCGATGATCTCGGGACTGATCACGGGAGCGAGCGCCGCGTAGTCGTAGGGCAGGTCGGGCAGCGTGTAGACGGGCATGGGTGATCCCCTCCGGAACCTTATTGCAAGTATCTTGCAACTGCACGCTAGCAACAACAAGCCCGGCGCAACAGAAAGGCCCCCACGTGTCGCACGCGGGGGCCTCTTGCGGGATACGGCGGTCAGCGCCCGGCACGCGCCCGCTGCCGGGCGTACCCCACCGCCGCCAGGACCAGCGTCATCCCGCCCGTCGAGTACAGCTGGACCCGGGTGTCCGGCTCGCGGGCCATCAAGGCGAAGATCGCGACCATGCCGGCCAGCGCGACCCAGGTCAGCCACGGGAAGCCCCACATGCGCACGACCAGCCTCCCGGGGGCCTCGCGTTCGATGCGGCGGCGGAGCAGCAGCTGGGAGACCGCGATGAAGATCCAGACGACCAGGATGACCGCGCCGATCATGTTCAGCAGCCAGGGGAAGACGTCGTCCGGGCGCCAGTAGCTGAGCAGCACGCACACGAAGCCGAAGAAGCAGGAGGTGAGGACCGCGGCGCGGGGGACCCCGCCGGACAGCCGGGCCAGCGCCTTCGGGCCCTGGCCGCGCTCGACCAGCGAGTAGGCGATGCGCGAGGAGCCGTAGATGTTGGCGTTCATCGCGGACAGCAGGGCGACCAGGACGACCACGTTCATCAGCTGGCCCGCGCCGGGGATGCCCAGGTGGTCCAGGGTGGCGACGTAGGGGCCCTTCGCCACGACCTCCGCGGAGTCCCAGGGCACGAGGGTGACCACGACCGCCATCGAACCGATGTAGAACAGGGCGATCCGCCACATCGCCGTGCGGACGGCGGAGGCGACACCGCGCACCGGGTCCTCCGACTCGGCCGCCGCGATGGTGACCGTCTCCAGGCCGCCGTACGCGAAGACCGAGGCGAGCAGGCCGACCAGCAGGCCCTCGCTGCCGTGCGGCAGGAAGTCGGTCAGGTGCGACGCGCCGGGGGAGTCGGTGCCGGGCAGCACGCCCGCGATGGCCAGCACGCCCAGCACCAGGAACAGGCTGATCGCGCCCACCTTCAGCGCGGCGAACCAGAACTCGAACTCGCCGAAGTTCTTCACGGCGGCCAGGTTCGCCCCGCAGAAGACGACCATGAACAGCGCGACCCACATCCACTGCGGGGTGCCCGGCAGCCAGCCCTGGACGATCTTCGCGGCGCCGATGCCCTCCAGGCCCACCGCCGTGCAGAGCAGGACCCAGAAGGACCAGCCCGCGGCGAAGCCCGCCCACGGGCCGATCGCCCGCTCGGCATGCGCCGAGAAGGAACCCGAGGACGGGTGGGCGGCCGACATCTCGCCGAGCATCCGCATCACCAGCATCACCAGGACGCCGGAGAGGGCGTAGGCGACGACTATGGACGGGCCGGCGGCGGCGATGCCCGCGCCGGAGCCGACGAAGAGGCCCGCGCCGATCACCCCGCCCAGGGCGATCATCGACAGGTGGCGCTGCTTGAGGCCGTGGGAGAGGGAGGCGTCCGCCCGCTGTCGCGGTGGCGTCCCGGTGGTCGTGCTGCTGGGCATGGGGGGCGGCTCTCCCAGTGCTATAGGGGGGCAAAAACCCCGCCAGTCTGGGCGGCCCGTCCCCCCGCACGACAAGGCCGCCCACCATCCGGACACCCGGGGTACACAGGGTGAATCTACGGTTACGCGGCCACGGGGGTGTAGTGCGACGCGTCGCCCTCGATCGAGTAGCTCTCCTTGCCCTCGATGCCGACCGGCACGTCACCGGCGACGGTCACCCGGTGCAGGCGGCGCGGCAGACCGTCGTAGTTGTCGATGGCGTAGTGCTGGGTGATGCGGTTGTCGAAGAGGACCAGCTGGCGCTCCGACCAGCGGTGGCGCAGCACGTTCTCCGGACGGGTGACGTACCCCTGGAGCAGGTCCAGGACCTTGCGGGACTCGCCCGCCGACAGGCCGACGATCCGCTGCGCGAACCCGCCGATGAACAGCCCGCGCTCCCCGGTCAGCGGGTGCACCCGGACCACCGGGTGCGCGGTGCGGTACTTGATGGAGGTGAACTGGGCGCGCTGGGCCGCCCGCTCCTCGTCGATCTCCTCGTCCGGCACCGCGTAGTCGTAGTCGTTGGTGTGCTCCGCCCACAGGGTGTCGGCCAGGCGGCGTAGCGGCTCGGGCAGGTCGCGGTAGGCCGCTGCCGCGTTCGCGATCAGCGTCTCGCCGCCGTACGGCGGCACGGTGAGCGAACGCAGGGTGCTGGCCTGCGGCGGGTTCAGGACGAACGTGACGTCCGTGTGCCAGTGGTTGGCGCGGCCCCGCTCGCTGTCGACCGGCAGCACGTTCGGGGCGCCGTCGACCGCGCCGACCGTCGGGTGCGCCGTGGTCAGCTCGCCGAAGTGGCGGGCGAAGGCCTGCTGGCCGGCGTCGTCCAGGTCACCGGCGTCGAAGACGAGCGCCTTGTGGACGCCCAGGGCCTCACGGATCGCGGTGACCTCCTCCGGGGCGAGCGGCCGGGTGATGTCGACGCCGGAGACGCGCGCGCCGATGCGGGCGGTGACCTTGGTGATCTCGATGGACATCGGGGTTCTCCTCAGCTGAAGGCGGGGGTCAGGTACTGGTTGGCGGGGCGGGGGAGGCCGTAGCGCTCCCGGAGGGTCTGCCGGGGCCCGTACTCGGTGCGGAACAGACCGCGGGCGCGCAGGCGCGGTACGACGTGCTCGACGAAGGCGTCCAGGCCGGAGGGCAGCACGGCCGGCATGATGTTGAAGCCGTCGGCGGCGCCCCGCGTGAACCACGTCTCGATCCGGTCGGCGACCTGCTCCGGCGTCCCGGCGAAGGTGAGGTGTCCGCGCCCGCCGCCGAGCCGGCCGATGAGCTGACGGACGGTGAGCCGGTCGCGCCGGGCCAGCTCCACGACGAGCGTGTAGCGGCTCTTGGCGCCCTCGATGGCGGACTCGGGCGGCAGGTCGTCGGGCAGCGGGCCGTCCAGCTCCAGCGTGCCCGCCGGCAGACGCAGCAGGTTCTCCAGGCGGTCCACGCCGTGCTCGTACACGATGTGGTCCTCCAGCAGCCGCTCGGCGGCCCGCGCCTCGGCCTCCGTGGACCCGAGCACCGGGACGATCCCGGGCAGCACCTTCAGGTGCCCGGGGTCCCGGCCGGCCCGGGCGGCCCGGGACTTGAGGTCGGCGTAGAAGTCCTGGGCACCGGCGAGGGTCTGCTGGGCGGTGAACACCGCCTCGGCGTACCGGGCGGCGAAGGCCTTGCCGTCCTCCGAGGAACCGGCCTGGACCAGCAGCGGGTAGCCCTGCGGGGTGCGCGGCACGTTGAGGGGGCCGGCGACGCTGAAGTACGTCCCCCGGTGCCGGGGCGGGTGGATCTTGCTGTCGTCGCCCCAGACGCCGGCCGCCTTGTCGGCCACGATCGCGTCGTCCTCCCAGCTGTCCCACAGCTTGAGGGCCACGTCCAGGAACTCGGCGGCGCGCGCGTACCGCTCCGCGTGCGGGGGCTCGTCGGCGAGCCCGAAGTTGCGGGCGGCCTCCTTGCCGGCGGTGGTGACGATGTTCCAGCCGGCCCGGCCGCCGCTGACGATGTCCAGCGAGGCGAACCTGCGGGCCAGGTTGTACGGGGAGTTGTAGGAGGTGGACGCGGTGGCGATCAGGCCGATGTGCTCGGTGGCCGTCGCCAGCGCGGTCAGCAGGGTGAGCGGTTCCAGCGCGCCGGCCGGCCGCTGGGCGAGGTTGCTCCACAGCTGGGGGCCGTCGGCGAGGAAGAGCGAGTCGAAGGTGCCGCGTTCGGCGATCCGGGCGAGCCGGACGTAGTGGCTGAGCTCCACGTGGGCGTACGGGTCGCTCTCGGGCAGCCGCCAGGACGCCTCGTGGTGCCCGGTGTTCATCAGGAACGCGTTCAGGTGGAGCTGTCTCGCGGTCACCGGTGGTCCTCCGTGACGCCGAGGGCGGCCAGCAGCCGCTCGCGGTACTCGCCCAGCAGCGGCTCGCGGTACGAGCGCGGGTGGGGCCGGTCGATGGTCAGGTCGAGGCCGATGCGGCCCCGGTCCAGGACGAGGACCCGGTCGGCGAGCACGATCGCCTCGTCCACGTCGTGGGTGACGAGCAGGACGGACGGCCGGTGGCGCGTCCACAGCTCGCGCAGCAGCTGGTGCATCTTGATCCGGGTGAGCGCGTCCAGTGCCCCGAACGGCTCGTCCGCCAGCAGCAGTTCCGGCTCGCGGACCAGGGAGCGGGCCAGTGCCGCCCGCTGCGCCTCGCCGCCCGACAGCTCACCCGGCCAGGCCCGCTCCCGTCCCGCGAGGCCGACCTCCGCCAGGGCGGCCCGGCCGCGCTCCCCGGCGTCCTTGCCGTCCAGGCCGAGCAGGACGTTGTCCAGCACCCGCCGCCAGGGCAGCAGCCGCGAGTCCTGGAAGACGACCGACACCCGCTCGGGCGCGGTCAGCTGCCCGCCGCCGGCCACTCCGTGGTCCAGGCCGGCGATGGCCCGCAGCAGGGTCGACTTGCCGGAACCGCTGTGCCCGAGCAGGGCCGTGAACTGTCCGGCGGGCAGATCGAGGTCGATGCCCTCGAGGACGGTACGGCCCGCGAACGACCGGGTCAGGCCGCGCAGCCGCACGGCGGGCCGGGTCAGTTGCTCAGTGTGCGGCGCCATGACAGCACCCTCCGTTCGATCAGACGGACCACGCTGTCGGAGACCAGGCCGAAGACGCCGTAGATCAGCAGGCCGACCAGGATGACGTCGGACTGGCCGTAGTTCTGCGCCTGGAACATCAGGTAGCCGAGCCCGCTGGTGGCGTTGATCTGCTCCAGGACCACCAGTCCCAGCCAGGAGCCGGTGACGCCGAGCCGGAGTCCCACGAAGAATCCGGGCAGTGCGCCGGGGATCACCACCTGGCGGACGAAGGCGAGCCGTGACAGGCCCTGCACCTCGGCGAGTTCGACGAAGCGGCTGTCGATGCCGGACAGCGCGGCGTGCGTGTTCAGGTAGACCGGGACGTAGACGACGATCGCGATGATGGCGATCTTGAAGGTCTCGCCGATGCCCAGCCAGAGGATGAACAGCGGGATCAGACCGAGGGTGGGGATCGCCCGGTTGAGCTGTACGGTCCCGTCGATCAGCGCCTCCCCGGCCCGGCTCAGGCCGGAGGCGAGGGCGAGCAGCACCCCGGCGCTCAGGCCGATCGCGAAGCCGTAGCCGGCCCGCTCCAGGGAGGTCAGCACGTCGGTGGGCAGGGTGCCGTCGGTCCACAGGTGGCCGGCGGTGCGCAGGACGGTCCAGGGCGCGGGGATCGCCCCCGTGTCCAGCGTTCCGGCGGCCGAGGCGGCGGCCCACGCGGCGAGCAGCACCAGCGGGCCGATGAGCCGGGCGGCCGGCAGCCGGCGTCCGGGGGAGAGCCGGCGGCGCCGGCGGACCTGGGGGAGGTCCCCGGCGGCGGTCCGGGGAACGGCGGTCGTCGTGGTCACGGCGGTCACCTCCGGTACTCCTCGGGTACGGCCTTGGCGGCGAGGGACTCGAAGCGGTGGTCGAACAGCGAGGACACGTCGAACTTCTTCACGAAGCCGCCCTCGGCGAGCAGGTCGGCGGTCTCCTGCTCCCACCTGATCGCCTCGTCCCAGCTGGGCGGGAACAGCGGCTTGTTGGCCAGGGCGGCGATGCCCCGCGCCTGGGCGAGGGTCAGGTTCTGCGTCTTGACGTAGAACTCCTCGTTCCAGACGTCCGGGTGCTCGTACTGCCACACCTGGCCCTTGGCCCACTGCGGGATGTAGGCGGCGATCGCGGCGGCCTTCGCCGGGTCGTCCAGCACGGACCGCGGCGCCCACAGCAGGTTGAGCAGGTCGACGACGTCGGTGGGGATGGAGCGGGCGCCCTTGGAGGAGTACTGCTTCAGGTAGGCGGGCGCCTGGTTGATGGCGAGCGGGGCCACGTCCACCTGCCCGGACTGCAGGGCGGTGAGGAACTGGTTGCTCGTCAGCGGGACCAGCTTCACCTCGTCGTAGCCGAGGCCCGCCTTCTTCAGCGCCCGCAGCAGCACGACACCCTGGGCCTGCCCCTGCGAGAAGGCGAGCTTCTTGCCCTTGAAGTCCCCGACCGCGCGGATGTCGCTGCCGGGCCTGGTGGCGAAGAGGTAGTTGGGCTTGCGGGTGATGTCGATCGCCACGATCTTCGCGTCGAAGCCCTGGTAGTGGGCCTGGATCGGCGGGATGCCCGCGTTGTTGGCCAGGTCCAGGGAACGGGCGCGGAACGCGTTGATCACGTCCGGGCCCGCGCCGATGTTCAGCCAGTCGGCCACCTTGAACGGCAGTTCGGGCAGCTTCGCCAGCCTGAACTGGAGTTGCTGCTGGCCCAGGTAGGAGGCGATCTTCAGGCTGGTGCTGGCCGGGACCTTGTCGGCGAGCGGCTCGGTGGCGGCACCACGGGTGTCGGCGGCGGCGTTGCCGTGCGCGCAGCCGGACAGCCCGGCGACGGCGGCGGACGCGCCGAACACGGAGGTGAGAAAGGCACGACGGTGCATGGGAGGACTCCCAGGAGAAAAAGAAGAGAAAAGCAGGAGGAATTCCGGGAGAAGCAGGCCGGAGGAAGAGGACTCACGCAGCGGGAAACACGCGCTTCATGCGCGGCAACATGTCAGCAACAGAGGGTGCGACAGCTCGTGAGAGGGCTCATGACCAGGATGTTCCCGGCCATGCTCGACCCGTGTCAACATTCCGAGTTTCTGAATTAAATACCCTCAGGTGACGCACCCAGCGGATCCCGGAACAACGCGTCCAGTACGACGGACCCGCCCGCCAGCGCCAGCACGGAATCCGGGAAACTCGTCGGGAGGACGGCGGCGGATCGCTCCGTGCCGACCGCGTCCCGGAGTGCCTCGAGGCACCCCTCGACATGCATGACACCCACCTCGGTGACGACGACCGTCTCCGGGTTCAGCACGTCCAGCAGCAACCCGGCCGCCCGCCCCGTCGCCCGCGCCCGCTCCACCAGCAGCCGCCGGGCCACCGGGTCCCCGGCCGCCGCCGCGGCCACCACACGCATCGGGTTGGCCGGATCGGCCACCCCGGCCGCCCGCGCCCGCCGGCACAACGTCCGCTCGCCCAGCTCCACCTGGAGGCAGCCGGTACGGCCGCACGCGCACGGCTCGGTGCCGCCCGGCACCGGCAGGTGGGCGATCGCGCCGGCCGCGGACCGGGGGCCGTAGTGCACCTCGTCATGGGTGGCGAAGGCGGCGTCGACCACGTTGCCGACGAACAGGTGCAGCACGCTCCGGCTGCCCCGGGCCCGTCCGAACAGCCGCTCCCCGTGCACCAGCGCCCGCGCGTGCCCGTCCACCTGGACCGGCAGCCCGGTGCGGGCGCGCAGCAGCTCCCGCACCGGCACGTCCCGCCAGCCCAGCAGCTCGTGCTCGACCACGGTGCCCGTCTCCCGGTCCACCCAGCCGCCGACCGCCAGCCCGACCCCGAGCGGGCGCCGGCCCGGCATCCTGGCCAGCAGCCCCGCGAGCCCCTCGGCGGCCCGCGCCACCACCCAGGCCGGGTCGGTCCGTTCGTGCCGCAGCTCCCGCCGGGCCACCACGCGGCCCCGCAGGTCCAGCAGCGCCACCGTGGTGTACGGCACGGCCACGTGCACCCCGGCGACCAGGAAACGGGTGTCGTCGAGGTCGACGGGCACGTGCGGCCGGCCGACCCCGTTCGAGCGGCGGGGCGCGGCCGACTCCCGGATCAGGCCCCGCTCGGCGAGCCGGGCGCAGTGCTCGGTCACCGACGCCGGGGACAGCCCGGTCAGCCGGGCGATGGTGCTGCGCGCCACCGGGCCGTGCTCCAGCACGGAGCGCAGCACGACGCTGGCGCTGGTGCGCCGCCGGTCGCTGTCGGCGGCACGCGGCACGGGCGAGGGCAGGGTGGGAACGGCGGTACGGGGCATGGAGGACCGTCCTCGGGAGCGGGGCCGACACGTCTCGGAGGCTCGGAGGGGGTGAGGCGTGCCGGACGGCCCGCCCCTATCCCGGACGGCGACAGGTGGCCGTGCCCTGGCGTCGCAGATCGACATAGCGACGCGAGGTGAGATAACGGGCCTGGGCAACCATGGCTGAAGGGTAGGGCAGGCAGCGGGACTCCGACCAGACGACCGGCGTCCGTTTGGTGAGACCGCACAGTTTCGTCAGCACGGGCTTCACGTGAGCGAAACGTCCCTGCCTCCGTGATCAGGGTCACGCCTCGGACGGTGTAGCCGGCACTCTTTGTCCGGAGCCCACGAAGCTCTCGTTCCGCCCTTTGTCGGGCGCTGACGGTGATCGTCCACGGCTCGCTCGGATAGCGTCACCCTGTCCCAGCATGTCCCCGTCACCCGCGGAGTCCCCATGAGCACCGCCACCGCCACCGCCCGCCCCGGCGCCGTCCTCGCCGACCTGCTGCCCGCGTCCCGCGTCCGTGACGTCGCCCTCGTCGTCGGCGGCGCGGTGCTCACCGGTCTCGCGGCCCAGCTGTCCGTGCCGGTGCCCGGATCCCCGGTGCCGGTGACCGGCCAGACCTTCGCCGCGCTGCTCGTCGGCACCACGCTCGGGGCCCGCCGCGGCTTCCTCTCCCTCGCGCTGTACGCGGTCGCCGGTGTGGCGGGCGTGCCGTGGTTCGCGCAGGGCACCTCCGGCGCGGGCATGGTCTCCTTCGGCTACGTGCTCGGCATGGTGCTCGCCTCCGCGCTCGTCGGCGCCCTGGCCCGCCGCGGTGCCGACCGCTCCGCGCTGCGCACGGCCGGCACGATGATCCTCGGCGAGGCCGTCGTCTACGCGGTCGGCGTTCCCTACCTGGCCCTGGCCGCCCACCTGTCCGCGTCCCAGGCCGTCGCGGCCGGCCTCACCCCGTTCCTGATCGGTGACGCCCTCAAGGCCGCCCTGGCGATGGGCGTGCTGCCCACCGCCTGGAAGCTGGTCGACAAGCGCTGACGCCGCGATTCCCGCGGAAGAGGCCCGCCCGGGTCGAAGGTCTCCTTCACCCGGGCGGGCCTCTTCCGCGTCCCGGCGTCGTACACCCCCGCGATCCGGTCGCCCGCGCCGAAGGCCAAGTCGAGCGACCGGCCGAGCGCGCCGTCGGCCGGCGGCGCGACCACCGGGTCCGGCACGGCCCGCGCCCGCCGACGGCCCCCGACGGTCGGCACCCGCACCGGGAACCGCCCCTCCCGGTGGGGCATCGCCTCCGGCGCCGACCCGCACCCACCAGGTCCGCTGCCGCCCCGGCCCGCTCGACGTCCGGCTCGGGCGCGTCCGAGCGGCGCCCGGCGCAGGTCAGGGCCGGAGTGCGGGGAGACCCGGCGGAGCGTGCCGTCGGCGGTGACGAGCTCCGGCGACCGCGCGTGGCCGGCCGCGTACCCGGACCCCCGGGCCGGGAAGCCGAGCCCGCCGCCCAGGCGCCCGTGTGCGTCACGGAACGCGGCAAGGCCGCATGACCTGACAGCCTCCGTCAGGTCATGCGGCCATGTGGTAAGGCCGTGCAGGGCCGGATCAGCCGACGGACACCTTGTCGGCCGGGGCCTCGGCGGCGGGGGCCGGGCGGCCGGCCCGGATCCGCTCCTTCACCACGGCGATCACCAGCACGACCGCCGCGACCAGCAGCGACAGCAGCACGGTCTCGCGGCCGTCGTGCTTCGTGTCCGTCAGCATGTAGCCGAGCACGAACACGATCAGCGCGGCCGTCGCCCAGGTCAGGTACGGGTACAGCCACATCCGCACGACCAGCTTCTCCGGCGCCTCGCGCTGGATGATCTTCCGCATCCGCAGCTGCGAGAAGCAGATGACCAGCCACACGAACAGGGCCACCGCTCCGGAGGAGTTGACGAGGAAGAGGAAGATCTTGTCCGGGGACAGGTAGTTGAAGAAGACGGCGACGAAGCCGAACACCACGGACGCGAGGATCGCCGCCATCGGCACGCCGCGGCTGTTGACCCGCGCGAACGCCTTCGGCGCGTCGCCCCGCTCGCCGAGCGAGAAGGCCATGCGGGAGGCCGTGTACAGGCCGGAGTTCAGACAGGACAGCACCGACGTCAGCACGATGAAGTTCATGATCTGACCGGCGTGCGCGATGCCCAGCGAGTTCAGCGCGGCGACGTAGGAGCCGTCCTTCGCGATGGACGCGTCGTCCCACGGCAGCAGCGAGACCACGACCAGGATCGAGCCCAGGTAGAAGACGCCGATCCGCCAGATGATGCTGTTGGTGGACTTGGTGACCGCGCGCTGCGGGTCCTCGGACTCGCCGGCCGCCAGCGTGGCGATCTCGCTGCCCATGAAGGAGAAGACGACCAGCAGCACACCGGTGAGGATCGAGCCCGGACCGTGCGGCAGGAACCCGCCGTGCGAGGTCAGGTTGCCGAAGCTCGCCTGGTCGGCGTGCACGCCCGGCAGGACGCCGAAGATGGCCAGCAGGCCGACGACGATGAACGCGCCGATCGCCACGACCTTGATGCCGGCGAACCAGAACTCGAACTCGCCGTAGGAGCCGACGGAGACCAGGTTGGTCGCGGTCAGCACGGTCATCACGATGAGCGCCCAAGCCCACTGCGGGACGGCCGGGACCCAGCCTTCGAGGATCTGGGCACCGGCGGTCGCCTCGACGGCGAGCACGACGACCCAGAAGAACCAGTAGAGCCAGCCGATGGAGAACCCGGCCCAGCGGCCCAGCGCGCGGTCGGCGTGCGCCGAGAACGAGCCGGAGGTGGGGTTGGCGGCGGACATCTCGCCGAGCATGCGCATCACGAGGACGACGAGCGTGCCGACGAGGGCGTACGACAGGAGGATGCCCGGTCCCGCGGTGGCGATACCGGCTTTGGAACCGACGAAAAGGCCGGCTCCGATGACGCCACCGATCGCGATCATCGAAAGGTGGCGGTTTTTCAGTCCTGCTTGGAGGCCCGAACCAGGGGTCATGGACGGATTTCCTTTGCGCCAGGTAGAGCTGCCCGTACGAGCGGTGTACGAGTCGGTCCAGTGAATCCGAGGTGAACGAATTCGGGAACCTCTGAATCCGTATCGTTACTTGAGGTTCCCTTGAGGATCTATGGTCTGCCTCACATGCGCTGCCCCGGATACCCGGCGACACCCTGGGGCTGCTGCCCCGATGGGGGCGTGTCACACTCGTGGCATGCGCGTGTATCTCGGCTCCGACCATGCGGGCTACGAACTCAAGAACCACCTCGTCGAGTGGCTGAAGGCCGCCGGCCACGAGCCCGTCGACTGCGGGCCGCACATCTACGACGCCCAGGACGACTACCCGCCCTTCTGCCTCCGTGCCGCGGCGCGGACGGCCGCGGACCCGGACGCCCTCGGCATCGTCATCGGCGGCTCCGGCAACGGCGAGCAGATCGCCGCGAACAAGGTGAAGGGCGTGCGCGCGGCGCTGGCCTGGAGCGAGGAGACGGCCACGCTCGGCCGGCAGCACAACAACGCCAACGTGGTGGCCGTGGGTGCGCGCATGCACAGCACGGAGGAGGCGACCAAGTTCGTCGAGGTCTTCCTCAACACCCCGTTCTCCGGTGACGAGCGTCACATCCGCCGCATCGACATGCTGTCGGCGTACGAGACCACGGGCGACCTCCCGCCGATCCCGGCGCACCACCCGCAGCAGGACTGAGCCCTCCAGGGGGCGGGAAGGAACAGGGACCCGTGCCAGAGGGGCACACGATCCACCGGCTGGCCCAGGACTACGCCGAGCGCTTCTCGGGACGGGCCGTCCGCGTCACCAGCCCCCAGGGCAAGTTCTCCGACGCCGCCGCCCTCCTGGACGGCAGCGAGCTGACCGCCACGGAAGCCCACGGCAAGCACCTCTTCCTGGGCTTCCGGGACGGCGACTGGGTCCACATCCACCTCGGCCTCTTCGGCAAGGTCGGTTTCGGGGACGCCCCGGCGCCCCCGCCGGCCGACACCGTCCGGCTCCGGCTCGCCGACGACACCTCGTACGTCGATCTGCGCGGCCCCACCACCTGCGCCCTGATCACGGACGCCGAGAAGCGGGCGGTCCACGACCGGCTCGGCCCCGACCCGCTGCGCGCGGACGCCGACCCGGCCGCGGCCCACCGCCGGATCTCCCGCAGCCGTACGACGATCGCCGCGCTGCTCATGGACCAGAGGATCGTGGCCGGCGTCGGCAACGTCTACCGCGCCGAGGTGCTGTTCCGGCACGGTATCGACCCCTACCGCGCGGGCCGGGACATCACCCCGGCCGAGTGGGACGCGATCTGGGCCGACCTGGTCGCGCTGATGCGGGAGGGCGTCCGCGACAACCGCATCGACACCGTCCGCCCGGAGCACACCCCGCAGGCCATGGGCCGCCCGCCCCGCGTCGACGACCACGGCGGCGAGGTGTACGTCTACCGCCGGGCGAACCTGCCCTGCCACGTCTGCGGCGGCGAGGTCCGCACCGCCGACCTCGCCGCCCGCAACCTCTTCTGGTGCCCGACCTGCCAGAAACGCTGACCGGCCCGCCGGAAGCGCCGGCCTAGAACCCGTGGGGCAGCCACGGGGCCACCGGTGCGCCGAACGCCACCGACGCCTCGGCCAGCGCTCCCGGCCGCAGCTCCCGCACCCGCCCGGCCGCCGCCAGCGACAGCAGGGTCACCCCGCCCAGATACGCCGCGCCCAGCTCACGCTCGGACAGCGCGAGGTCGGCCGCGTCCGCCGTCCGCTCGCAGGACGCGCCCTTCGGGTCGCCGGTCAGCCGCCAACGCCCCGCGTTCCAGGGGCAGAAGGCGTCCTCGACCTCGAACACGACGTCGACGGGCGTCAGATACGTACGGGCCGACAGGGCCGCCCCCACGTCCACCAGCCGGACGTACCCGGCGTCCCGTGTCGTCGGCAGGCAGCGGCGCAGGTCGGAGACCATGTACTGCCAGGCGTCGTCGACCGGCCGCCCCCGCATCTTCAGCGTCGTCATCAGGTCGATGCCGAACAGGAAACGCCACAGCGCCGCCTCGCTCGCCGGATCGAGCGCGGCCAGGTCCTGCAGCGTCACCGTGCCGTCGTGGCCGCTCCGCCCCCAGCCCATCTTCGTGCGGAAGCGCGCGTACCCGGTGATCTCGCCGTCCCGCTCGGCGACCACGCACTGCAGCGCCGACGCGCCCTCCCGCTCGCTCTCCGGGTCGAGCAGCGCCGTCCGCTCCCAGCCGGGCTGCCGCGCCAGCATGCCCGGGCGCCGGGGCACCAGGGCCGCGTACACCGCCTCGCACTCCGCGAGGACGTCGGCGGGCGCCGCGTAGCGCACGCGCACCGCGTCGGTGCCCTCGGGCACCGCCAGGGTCACCCGGCCGGTGTCGATCTCGGCGATGAGCTGGCAGGTCGCCGCGCCGAAGCCGAAACGGCCGTAGATCGCGGGCTCGGAGGCGAACAGCGCCGCCAGCGGCTCGCCCTTGGCACGCGCGTCGTCCAGCAGCCGGCGCATCATCGACGTCAGCACCCCGCGCCGCCGGTGCGTCGCGGCCACGCTGACCATCGTCACGCCCGCGGTGGGCACCACCGCCCCGCCCGGCACGGTCATCCGGAAGCTGAACGCCCCGGACGTGCCGACGAGCGCGTCCCCGTCCCAGGCGGCCAGGGAACGGTCGAACTCGGTGAGCGACTTGTCCAGTTCGCGTTCCTCGGCGGACATCGGCCCGCCGCCGAACGCGCGGACCAGGTGCTCCCACCACCGGTCGAACTCCTCCTGGCGCAGCGTCTTCAACTCGGTCCCGCTCTCAGTCCCCATGCGCCATGCCTATCAGGGCGAAGGGGGGCGAGCCAGTGATTTTCGACCCCGGGCCGGGCCGCCGGAACCCGGCCGAGGAGCGGCGAAGTGGAATCCCACAGGGGGACAAGTGGGACCTCCCGTGCCAAGCAGCCGGTCCGCTGGATAGGGTCGCGAACTGATGGCAGCAGGACGACAGCGGCGCGCGAAGGCCGAGACGTTGACGGCCCGGTGGAAGATGCAGTGGCACCGGGCCCGCGTCGGCCTGCGCAGAAGTGCCGTGGACTACTTCCGCGGGGACGGCTCCGACTGGATCGCCTTCGCCGGACTGCTCCTGATGGTCCCGGTCCTCGCGACCATGACCCTCCTCGACTCCGTGTGGTGCTCCCCGGCCACCCTGGTGCTGCCGATCGTCGCCGGCGGCCTGCTGCTGCGCCCGGCGAGCCTGCTCGGCCTGTACGCGGCGGCGGCCACCGCGCTGATCGTGGAGTCGGTCCGCCTCGGCCCGTACACCGAGGGCCCCTCCCGGGTCACCCCGGGCGTGGTCCTGGTGGTGGCCGCCTGCGGCTTCTTCGGACTGCTGACCGCGCAGTTCCGCAGCCGGGTCGGCGTGCCCTGGCGGCGCGGCGGCACCATGCTGTTCGACCTGCGCGAGCGCATCCGGGTGCAGAGCAAGCTGCCGAAGCTGCCGCAGGGCTGGCACCACGAGATGGCCCTGCGCCCGGCGGGCGGCCAGTCCTTCTCCGGTGACTTCGTCGTCGCCGCCCGCACGAACGGCGGCCGGACGCTGGAGGTCGTGCTCACCGACGTGTCCGGCAAGGGCATGGACGCGGGCTCGCGCGCCCTGCTGCTGTCCGGCGCCTTCGGCGGCCTGCTGGGCTCCCTCCCGCCGCACGCCTTCCTCCCGGCCGCCAACGGCTACCTCCTGCGCCAGGAGTGGGAGGAGGGCTTCGCCACCTCCATCCACCTGGTCCTGGACCTGGACTCCGGGGACTACGAGCTGTACTCCGCCGGACACCCCCCGGGGCTCCAGCTCAGCGCGGGCAGCGGACGCTGGGAGGAGAAGGCCGCCGAGGGGCCGCTGCTCGGGGTGTACGACGGCGCGCAGTTCGACCCCGTGAAGGGCTCGCTGCGCCCCGGGGACGTCCTGATGCTGTTCACCGACGGACTGGTGGAGACCTCCGACCGGGACATCGTGGAGGGCATCGACCGGCTCACCGGCGAGGCCGACCGCTATGTGGCCGGCGGCTTCCACGGCGCCGCCTGGCACCTCATCGAGGCGGTCGCCAAGGACGTCAACGACGACCGCGCCCTGCTCCTCATCTGCCGCCAGCCGACGGCGAACGGCCGCTGACCCGCGCTCGCCGGGCCGCGGCCGTTCCCGGTGGCGGGCGCCGGGTGCGGTGCGGGGGGACACTGGTGCCATGACGCAGCTCACGCTCGCGGAGGTCGAGGCCGTCGCGCGGGCCGCCCACGAGGGGCAGACCGACAAGGCGGGGCAGCCGTACGCCGGACACCTCGCGGCCGTCGCCCGGGGAGTGCGGGAGCGCGGCGGTGACCCGGAGCAGATCGCGGCGGCCTGGCTGCACGACTCCGTCGAGGACGACGCGCTCAGCCGGGAGTGGCTGGCCGGCGCCGCCCTCACCCCGCGCACCAAGGCCATCGTGGACGCCCTCACCAAGCGTCCCGGGGAGGAACTGGAGGCGTACACGCGCCGCATCCTCGACACGCCGGGCGCGCTGCTGGTGAAGGAGGCCGACCTCGCGCACAACGCCGACCCGGGCCGGCTCGCCGCGCTCGACGAGCCGACCCGGGAACGGCTGGCCGAGAAGTACGCCAGGACGCGCGCGCTTCTCGGCCTGGAAGCCTGAGCGGGGTTCCCGAGGGGGAGCGGGACCGGCTAGACGCCGACCGTCTCCCGCGGCTTGTGCCGTTCGCGGGCCACCTCGGCCGCGTCCTGCCGGAACGCCCACTCCATCTTCGGCTCCATCGCGAAGCGGAAGACGCGCTGCACCGGCCTGGTGCACAGCACCGTCACGGCGGCGGCCGCGAGGACGGTGACGACGACCGTGCCCAGGGCGCCGTACCGCTCGGCGAGGTCGAACCCGCCCGCGTAGAGCGTGCTCTTGACCACGAAACCGTGGAGCAGGTAGCCGTACAGCGTGCCCGCGCCGAGCGCGGTGAACCACGTGCGGCGGCCCGGCACCCAGGCCAGGAAGCAGGCGGTCAGCAGCAACGCGCAGCCGAACATGGCCAGCGTCATCAGCGGCCCGGTCCACCAGGGCGCACCGATGTCCTGCGCCGAGCTCTGCCGGTAGAACCATCCGCCGTCCACACGCGGCACGGACCACCAGCCGACGGCCAGGGCCGCGGCGAACACCGGTACGGACAGCACCCGCACCGCGGGCCGGCGTATCAGCGTGAAGTGCTCGGGCTTCAGCAGCAGCCCGAGGACGAAGCAGGGCAGGAACTGCAGGACCCGGCCGAGGTCCAGGTTGTCGTCGAGGCCCGGGGTGACCGATCCGACCATGGCGATGCCCAGCGCGAGGGGCAGCGGCCGGCGGACCAGCTTCCACAGGGGGGTGGTCAGGCGCCAGATGAACAGCGCGCACAGGAACCAGGTCAGGTAGTACGGGGAGACGAGACTGATCGGGTCGTCGGCGTGGCCCGCGTAGCGCCGGAACAGCGAATAGGCGATCTGGAACAGCAGGTACGGGACGGCTATGCCGGTGACCAGCCGCTTCAGCCGGTCCGGGCGCATGTCGAAACTGCGGGAGAAGTAGCCGGAGATGACGATGAACGCCGGCATGTGGAAGGTGTACACGACGTTGTACAGGCCTTCGAGGACCCGGTTGTCGGTCTTGATCGCCGACCAGGAGTGCCCCAGTGCCACCAGCACGATCGCCAGGTACTTGGCGTTGTCGAAGAACGCGTCGCGCTGCCTGCCGGGTCTGTCGGTCCGCGACTGCTCCCGCGCGCTCGTCGGGGTGGGCCGGTCGGGCAGCCCACGCACCGGCGGCTGTGCCGGGGGGAGCGGCCTGCGGCTGTGGCCGGGGGACGTTGCGGCGTCGAACATCTCAGGCACCCTAGCGTCGGCTGTGGGATTCCGTAAAACCCGCACTGTCATTCCTGGTTATCCCGCCCGGGTACCCCGTAATTCGCCGAACTTGCCATCCTGGTCGACGTGATGATGGGCACACAGGTGTCGTCCGTTCGCCCCGGATGTACCGATTAATACAGACTAATTCGGGCATACGGCCCTCTGTGTCCCGTACGCGGATTCCTCTTCCCGTGCATTGCGTGGTTATTGAAACGAAGTCCCGTGAATTCGTGTGGATTTCGTGACCGCGTCGCCGGTCGCATTCCTGTGCGAGGTGTCCCGCGCGTGTGTGTCCGTCCGGCGTTGCGTCAGGACCCGCATAAGGGGGGCGTGTTGGTGGCACGATGGTTCTGGCGGGGGTGCGCGGGCCGTACCTCCGGGCCGGGAGAGCGGACCGACCGAGGGTGTGATCAGTTGTGGCCATTTCACTGTCTGTGGTGCTGCTGTTGGCGATCATCCTGGTGGTGTTGATCCGAGGGGGGAACATCAAGGCCGGCCCGGCCATCGTCGCCATCCTCTTCGGTTTCTTCCTCGCCTCGACCGGCATGGCGCCGTCGATCAACCGGTTCCTGAACTCGATAGCGGAGTCCATCAACTCGATCAGGTTCTGACCCGGGGAGCCGGGGCCCGGACGACGGCCGGCAACCCGCGTCCGGCCGCACGGCCGCACCCGGAAGGACGGTGCCCTCTTCGTCCGGGCGGGCCGCGCCCCGCCGCCCGCGATCCGCACCTCTCCACGGGGCCCTCGCCCCGGCGCCGCTCCGGATCGCGGTGCGGGCGGAGACCCGGTCAAGGTCGGCACCCCGTCCGCCGTCCCGCCCCGCTCCTGCCCGGCCCCTGTGGGGCGGGGGCGCGCCGGACCGGACCGCCCCTGGTACGACCGAAGGCCCAGGTCAGAGGGAAACACCCTCTCACCTGGGCCTTCGGCATCCAGAGCGGGCGACGGGAATCGAACCCGCGTAGCTAGTTTGGAAGACTAGGGCTCTACCATTGAGCTACGCCCGCAGCAGTGCGCCGCAGGTCGGCGACCGCGGCACTGAAGGCATCGTAGCGGGTCGCCCGCCGCCGAGGCCACCGAGTCGGCCGCGCCGCACCGCGCGTCCCGCCCGGAGAATGCGGCCGACGGACCGGGTCCGGCCATGTACCCTACGTGTCGCACCAGACGGGGTGTGGCGCAGCTTGGTAGCGCGTCCGCTTTGGGAGCGGAAGGCCGTGGGTTCAAATCCCGCCACCCCGACCACCGGCTCGGGACGTCCGGCTCAGTGACGTCCCGATGATCGCCTTTTGGGGCGCCGACCGGCTGCGGTTACTATGCAAGCTGCGCGCCCGTGTGTCCCGGCCCTCACGGCCTACGAACTCCTCCGGGCGGCGAAATCCGCCGGACCCATCGGGCTCCGGCAGAACCCGAGAAGTCAGCCACAAGGAGACCGAACCGTGAAGAGCGCCGTGGAGACCCTGAACCCGACCCGGGTTCGGCTCACTGTCGAGGTGCCCTTCGAGGAGCTCAAGGACAGCCTCGACGCGGCGTACAAGAAGATCAACCAGCAGGTCACGGTGAAGGGCTTCCGCAAGGGCAAGATCCCGGCCCGCGTGATCGACCAGCGGTTCGGCCGCGGTGCGGTGCTGGAGGAGGCCGTCAACGACGCGCTGCCCAAGTTCTACACCGAGGCGGTCAACGAGGCCGAGCTGAGCCCGCTGGGCCAGCCCGAGGTCGACATCACCGAGCTGAAGGACGGCGAGACGCTGAACTTCACCGCCGAGGTCGACGTCCGCCCCGCCCTGGAGATCCCGGACTACTCCGGTATCGAGGTCGAGGTCGACGCCGTCGAGGTGACGGACGAGGACATCGAGAAGTCCGTGGAGCAGCTCCGTGAGCGCTTCGCGTCGACCTCCCCGGTCGAGCGCGCCGCCGAGGACGGCGACGTCGTCACCATCGACCTGGAGGCCAAGGTCGACGGCGAGGTGCTGGAGGACGGCATCGCCAACGGCGTCTCCTACACCATCGGCTCCGGAGAGCTGCTTGACGGCATCGACGACGCCGTCAAGGGCCTGTCCGCCGGTGAGGAGGCCACCTTCACCTCCGAGCTGAAGGGCGGCTCCGCCGCGGGCAAGGAGGCCGAGGTCACCGTCAAGGTCACCCAGGTCGCCGCCCGCGAACTGCCCGAGCTGGACGACGAGTTCGCTCAGCTGGCCTCCGAGTTCGACACCCTGGAGGAGCTGAAGGCGGACAGCCGCAAGCGCCTCGCCAACATGAAGCAGTTCGACCAGGCCACGCAGGCCCAGGAGCGCGTCCTGGAGAAGCTGCTGGAGCTGGTGGAGGTCCCCGTCCCCGAGAAGCTCCTCGAGGACGAGATCAACACCCGCAAGCACAACCTGGAGCACCACCAGCTCGCCCAGATGGGCCTCACCCTCGACAAGTACCTGGAGATCCAGGGCAAGACCGCCGAGGAGTTCGAGACCGAGACCCGCGAGGCCGCGGTCAAGGGCATCAAGACCCAGTTCGTCCTGGACGAGCTGGTCAAGAAGGAGAACCTCAACGTCAACCAGGAGGAGCTCACCGAGCACCTCATGCGGCGTGCGGCCTCCTCCGGCATGTCCCCCGACCAGTTCGCCCAGGCCGTCGTCGAGGGCGGCCAGGTGCCGCTCCTGGTCGGCGAGGTCGCCCGCGGCAAGGCCCTGGCCGTCGTGGTCGAGTCCGCCACGGTGAAGGACACCAACGGCGAGATCGTCGACCTGGACGACGAGGAGGAGACCGAGGAGGCGCCGGCCACGGCCGAGGCCACCGAGGCGTCCGACTCCGCCGAGGAGAAGGCCGAGGGCTGAGCGGTCCCGCGGCGCCTGTGAGGCACGCACGACGGGCCCTGGGGGCTTCCCCCGGGGCCCGTCGCCTTCTCCCGGACCTCCCGGACCCTTCCCCCGCCGCCTGCCCCGGCACGGCCGTGACGGGCGTTCCCCGGCGCCCCCGCCGAGCGACCTGCGCTCACAGCGAACAGCTCACTTACCGGGATTCCCCGGAGGGAACGTCGCGTTAGGGTCCATGAAAGGCAGAACAATGAGACGGCCCGGCGCCGTCGTAAGACGAGCAGGTGGATACGTGACGAATCTGATGCCCTCCGCCGCCGGCGAGCCTTCCATCGGTGGTGGCCTCGGCGACCAGGTCTACAACCGGCTGCTCAACGAGCGGATCATCTTCCTCGGCCAGCAGGTTGACGACGACATCGCCAACAAGATCACCGCGCAGCTGCTGCTCCTTGCCGCCGACCCGGACAAGGACATCTACCTCTACATCAACAGCCCGGGCGGCTCGGTCACGGCCGGCATGGCGATCTACGACACCATGCAGTACATCCCGAACGACGTGGTGACGATCGCCATGGGCATGGCCGCCTCGATGGGCCAGTTCCTGCTGACCGGCGGCGCGGCCGGCAAGCGCTTCGCCCTGCCGCACGCGGACATCATGATGCACCAGGGCTCCGCGGGTCTCGGCGGTACGGTCTCGGACATCAAGATCCAGGCCGAGTACCTGATGCGCACCAAGAAGCGCATGTCGGAGCTCACCGCCCTCCACTCGGGCCAGACGGTCGAGGCGATCATCCGCGACGGTGACCGCGACCGCTGGTTCACCCCGGAGGAGGCCAAGGAGTACGGTCTCATTGACGAGATCATCACGCACGCCTCGGGTGTTCCGGGAGGCGGCGGCACCGGTGCCTGACCGGTCCGGCCACGCCACGCACCGCCGAGACACCAGCCCCCCGAACGCCACCAGGACGGTGAACCCCATGAGCAACTTCCCCGGCGCCGCCAGCGGCATGTACGAAGGGCCCCGCCCCGACAGCCGCTACGTCATCCCGCGCTTCGTCGAGCGCACCTCCCAGGGCATCCGCGAGTACGACCCGTACGCGAAGCTCTTCGAGGAGCGCGTGATCTTCCTGGGCGTCCAGATCGACGACGCCTCCGCCAACGACGTCATGGCGCAGCTGCTGTGCCTGGAGTCGATGGACCCGGACCGGGACATCTCGATCTACATCAACAGCCCCGGTGGCGACATGACCGCCCTCACGGCGATCTACGACACGATGCAGTTCGTGAAGCCCGACATCCAGACGGTCTGCATGGGCCAGGCGGCCTCCGCCGCGGCCATCCTGCTCGCCGCCGGCACCCCCGGCAAGCGCATGGCGCTGCCGAACTCCCGGGTGCTGATCCACCAGCCGGCCGGCTCCACCGGCCGCGGCCAGCTCTCCGACCTGGAGATCATCGCCAACGAGTTCACCCGGATGCGTGAGCAGCTGGAGAACATGCTGGCCAAGCACTCGAACCGGCCGATCGAGCAGGTCCGCGAGGACATCGAGCGGGACAAGATCCTCACGGCCGAGGAGGCGCTGGAGTACGGCCTCGTCGACCAGATCATCTCCACCCGCAAGCTGAACAACAGCGCGGTCCGCTGACAGCGCAACCACGCACGTCCGGCCCCTCTTGGCACGGTGCACGTCAAAGTGAACCCTGCCAAGGGGGGCCCGAACACCGGGCCCGGCAAGGTACCGTCGGACATAAGGCAGCACCAGGAGCCGCTGGACTCATAGCGTCCAGGCGTCTCCCAGGCGAAGGGGAAGCACACCGTGGCACGCATCGGTGACGGCGGCGATCTGCTCAAGTGCTCGTTCTGCGGCAAGAGCCAGAAGCAGGTCAAGAAGCTCATCGCAGGGCCCGGTGTGTACATCTGCGACGAGTGCATCGATCTCTGCAACGAGATCATCGAGGAAGAGCTCGCGGAGACCAGCGAGGTGCGCTGGGAGGAACTGCCCAAGCCCCGCGAGATCTACGAGTTCCTCGAGGGCTACGTGGTCGGCCAGGAGGCCGCCAAGAAGGCGCTCTCCGTCGCGGTGTACAACCACTACAAGCGGGTCCAGGCGGGCGAGAACGGCGGCGCGAGCGGCCGTGACGACGCCATCGAGCTGGCGAAGTCCAACATCCTGCTGCTGGGCCCCACGGGCTCCGGCAAGACGCTCCTCGCGCAGACGCTGGCGCGCATGCTGAACGTCCCGTTCGCGATCGCCGACGCCACGGCGCTGACCGAGGCGGGCTACGTGGGCGAGGACGTCGAGAACATCCTCCTCAAGCTCATCCAGGCGGCCGACTACGACGTCAAGAAGGCCGAGACCGGGATCATCTACATCGACGAGATCGACAAGGTCGCGCGCAAGAGCGAGAACCCGTCGATCACCCGCGACGTGTCGGGCGAGGGTGTCCAGCAGGCCCTGCTGAAGATCCTGGAGGGCACCACGGCCTCGGTCCCGCCGCAGGGCGGCCGCAAGCACCCCCACCAGGAGTTCATCCAGATCGACACGACGAACGTCCTGTTCATCGTGGGCGGCGCCTTCGCGGGCCTGGAGAAGATCATCGAGGCACGCGCCGGCGCGAAGGGCATCGGCTTCGGCGCCACGATCCTCTCCAAGCGCGAGCTGGAGGCCAAGGACGTCTTCGAGGACGTCATGCCGGAGGACCTGGTCAAGTTCGGCATGATCCCCGAGTTCATCGGCCGCCTGCCGGTGATCACGTCGGTCCACAACCTGGACCGCGAAGCGCTCCTGAAGATCCTGGTCGAGCCCCGCAACGCGCTCGTCAAGCAGTACCAGCGCCTGTTCGAACTCGACGGCGTGGAGCTGGACTTCGAGCGGGAGGCGCTGGAGGCCATCGCCGACCAGGCCATCCTCCGCCAGACCGGCGCCCGCGGCCTGCGCGCCATCATGGAGGAGGTCCTCCAGGGCGTGATGTACGAGGTCCCGTCCCGCAAGGACGTCGCCCGCGTCGTCATCACCGCCGACGTGGTCCTCTCCAACGTCAACCCCACCCTGATCCCGAGGGACGCCCGGGGACGGGGCTCGGGGGAGCAGAAGACGGCGTAACCGCGGCCGTCACGCACACGAGGCACAGAGGAGGGGCCCCGGTCGACCGACCGGGGCCCCTCCTCATGCCGCCACGGAAAGCGTCAGCTCTTGACGCGCACCTGGCTGCGGAACTTCGCGGTCAGCTCGGCGTCCGTCGCCGGGTCGCTGCCCCGGCCCGCCGCGAGGTTGGCGAAGTCCATCGGCATGACCATGCCTATGGTGCTGTGGTCGCCCCAGACGCAGATCGTGAGCGTCACGTCCTTCGGTCCGCCGCTGCCCGCGCCGGTGGGGGCCGTGGCCTGCTGGCACTTGAGGACCGCGCCGTCGAGCCCGGCCGGGTTGTACGCCTTCGGCTCGCCCTTCAGGGCGACGTCCTTGCTGTCGCTGTCCTTCTGGGACTCGGACTTGAACCAGGCGAACATCGCGTCGACGGTCTTCTCGGGGTCGTCGATGGTGCCGTAGACACCGCCGAAGTTGATCCCCTTCTTGCTCAGCGGATTGTCCGGGTCCCCCGCCTCGTACGCTGCGCTGACGTCCTTGGGGTCGTGCACACCCCACTTCTCGGCGTCCTTGAGGTCGCTGGCCGTCATGGTGTCGCTGTCGCCCTTGGACTTCTTGTACTCGGACAGCACCGTCGCCGGAGTCGTCAGCTTGTGGGGGCCGTCGTCCGCGACGCTGCCGCCGCCGCTGCCGCTCAGCAGGAAGTACGCGCCCACCGCCACGGCCGCCACCACGGCCACCGCGCCGATGACCAGGCCCGTCTTCTTCTTGCCCCCGCCCGGCTGCGGCGCCTGCGGCGTGCCGTACGGCTGCGGCTGCCCGTAGGGGCCGGGCTGCTGCGGCGCGCCCTGCTGCGGGTAGCCGTATCCCGGCTGCGGCGCCGGAGGGGTCTGCTGGGGGTAGCCGTAGCCGGGCTGGGGAGCCTGCGGCGGCTGGCCGTAGGGGCCCGGCTGGCCGTACGGCCCAGGCTGCCCCTGCTGGCCGTACGGACCCGGCTGCTGGGGCGGCTGGCCGTACGGGCCCGGCTGGTTGTTGCTCATTCCTGGGTTCCCCTCCAGAAGCTTATGTGTTCCTGACATCCTGGCCCAGGCCCGGGAACAGCACGGCACCGGGGGCCGCACCGTTACAGAACAAAGGCGTTTCGGGACCACCCCGTGACACCTCTAAACTGACCCCCGTGACCGAGAACGCTCAGCAGCAGCCACCCGCGCCCGACACCGAACTGCCGACCCAGTACGCGCCGGCCGATGTAGAGGGGCCGCTGTACGAGCGCTGGGTAGAGCGGGGCTACTTCGAGGCGGACGCCAAGAGCGACAAGCCGCCGTACACGATCGTCATCCCGCCGCCGAACGTCACCGGTTCGCTCCACCTGGGCCACGCCTTCCAGCACACGCTGATGGACGCCCTCACCCGCCGTAAGCGCATGCAGGGCCACGAGGCGCTGTGGCTGCCCGGCATGGACCACGCCGGCATCGCCACCCAGAACAAGGTCGAGCAGCAACTCGCCGAGGAGGGCAAGTCCCGCCAGGACCTGGGCCGCGAGGAGTTCGTCGAGCGAGTCTGGCAGTGGAAGGAGGAGTACGGCGGCAGGATCCTCGGCCAGATGCGCCGCCTCGGCGACGGCGTCGACTGGTCGCGCGAGCGCTTCACCATGGACGAGGGCCTGTCCAAGGCGGTCCAGACCATCTTCAAGAAGCTCTACGACGACGAGCTGATCTACCGCGCCGAGCGCATCATCAACTGGTGCCCGCGCTGTCTGACGGCCATCTCGGACATCGAGGTGGAGTACCAGGAGGACGACGGCGAGCTGGTCTCCATCAGGTACGGCGAGGGGGACGAGACGCTGGTCGTCGCCACCACCCGCGCCGAGACCATGCTGGGCGACACCGCCGTGGCGGTCCACCCGGACGACGAGCGGTACAAGCACCTGGTCGGCAAGCACATCAAGCTGCCGCTGACCGACCGCAGCATCCCCGTCGTCGCGGACACCCACGTCGACCCCGAGTTCGGTACCGGCGCCGTCAAGGTGACCCCGGCCCACGACCCCAACGACTTCGCGATCGGCCAGCGCCACGGCCTGGAGTCGATCACGGTCATGGACGAGCGGGCGGTCATCACCGTCCACGGTCCCTTCCAGGGCCTGGACCGCTTCGAGGCGCGCTCCGCGATCGTCGCCGCGCTGCGCTCGCAGGGCCGGATCGTCGCCGAGAAGCGGCCGTACGTGCACAGCGTCGGCCACTGCTCACGGTGCAGCACCACGATCGAGCCGCGCCTGTCCATGCAGTGGTGGGTCAAGGTCGGCCCGCTGGCCAAGGCCGCCGGTGACGCGGTCCGCGACGGCAGGGTGAGGATCCACCCCGAGGACATGTCGAAGCGGTACTTCGACTGGGTCGACAACATGCACGACTGGTGCATCTCGCGCCAGCTGTGGTGGGGTCACCGCATCCCGGTCTGGTACGGCCCGCAGGGCGAGGTCGTCTGCGTCGGCCCCGACGAGGAGCCGCCCGCCGGCGAGGGCTGGCACCAGGACACCGACGTCCTCGACACCTGGTTCTCCTCCGGCCTGTGGCCGTTCTCCACGCTGGGCTGGCCCGAACGGACCGACGACCTGCGGAAGTTCTACTCGACCGACGTCCTGCTCACCGGGCACGACATCATCTTCTTCTGGGTCGCGAGGATGATGATGTTCGGCCTCTACGCGATGGACGGCGAGGTTCCCTTCAAGACGATCGCGCTGACCGGTCTGGTCCGCGACGAGCGCGGCAAGAAGATGTCGAAGTCCTTCGGCAACGTCGTCGACCCGCTGGACTGGATGGACACGTACGGCTCCGACGCCGTCCGCTTCACCCTGGCCCGCGGCGCCAACCCCGGCACCGACGTCCCGATCGGCGAGGACTGGGTCCAGGCCTCCCGCAACTTCGCCAACAAGATCTGGAACGCGACCCGCTTCGCGCTGATGAACGGCGCGACGGTCGACGGCCCGCTGCCCGCTGCGGAGCGGCTGTCCGCCACCGACCGGTGGATCCTGTCGCGCCTCAACAAGACCGTCGCCGACGTCGACGCGTTCTACGAGGACTACCAGTTCGCGAAGCTCAGCGACGCCCTGTACCACTTCGCGTGGGACGAGGTCTTCGACTGGTACGTCGAGCTGTCCAAGACGGTCTTCCAGGCGGGCGGCGAGCCGGCCGAGGTCTCCAAGCGCGTCCTCGGCGAGGTCCTGGACGTCACCCTCAGGCTGCTGCACCCGGTGGTCCCGTTCGTCACGGAGACCCTCTGGACGACGCTGACCGGCGGCGAGTCGATCGTCATCGCCGACTGGCCGACCGACAGCGGCTTCCGCGACGCGGCGGCCGAGCAGGAGATCGCCACCCTCCAGTCGGTCATCACCGAGGTCCGCCGCTTCCGCGCCGACCAGGGCCTCCAGCCCGGTCAGCGGGTCCCGGCCCGGCTGACGCTCGACGGCACGGCCCTCGCCCCGCACGAGGCCGCCATCCGCCAGCTGCTCCGCCTCCAGCCGGAGGGCGAGGGCTTCACGGCCACGGCGACCCTGCCGGTGGCGGGCGCCGAGGTGGCCCTCGACCTGTCCGGCACGATCGACGTCGCCGCGGAGCGCAAGCGCCTGGCCAAGGACCTGGCCGCCGCGGAGAAGGAGAAGGCCCAGGCCACGGCCAAGCTCGGCAACGAGGCGTTCCTGGCCAAGGCCCCGGAGAACGTGGTGGACAAGATCCGCACGCGCCTGGCCAAGGCGGACGAGGACATCGCCCGCATCACCGCCCAGCTGGAGAAGCTGCCGCAGGCGTAGCGGGGTGTACGCGGGTGAAGGCCCCGGTGCTGCACGGCACCGGGGCCTTCGCCGTGCCCCGTCAGGGGCGCGGGTCCGTACCGGTGCGCGGCTCAGCCGCGCGGGCCCCACCGGCCGAGGGCGTCCCGCGGCCGGCCGACAAGACAAGCCATCCCATACCGGCGCCGCGCCGCGGGCATCCGCTCCGTAGACTGGGCCCCGTGAGCGAAGCGCCCGGCACCAGCGACACCCCCGACCCCCTCGACTCCTTCGACGAGATCATCGAAGCCGAGACCACCCGCGACCCCGACCTCGCGGTCATCGAGGCCGGCAGCCGCACCCTGCGCACCCAGGGCGGCCCTCCGCAGGCGGACGTACCCGCCCGGCCCGAGGACCCCGAGGTCGACAGGGCCCTGCGTGAGGTCGAGGCGGAGCTGGCCACCCGCTGGGGCGAGACCAAGCTGGAGCCCTCGGTCAGCCGCATCGCCGCGCTGATGGACGTGCTGGGCGAGCCCCAGCGGTCGTACCCCTCGATCCACATCACGGGCACCAACGGCAAGACCTCCACCGCCCGCATGATCGAGGCGCTGCTCGGCGCCTTCGAGCTGCGCACCGGCCGCTACACCAGCCCGCACGTGCAGTCGATCACCGAGCGGATCAGCCTGGACGGCGCCCCGATCACCGCCGAGCGGTTCGTCGAGACGTACCAGGACATCAAGCCGTACGTCGAGATGGTGGACGGGCAGCAGGAGTACCGGCTGTCCTTCTTCGAGGTGCTCACCGGCATGGCGTACGCGGCCTTCGCGGACGCCCCCGTGGACGTCGCCGTCGTCGAGGTCGGCATGGGCGGTTCCTGGGACGCCACCAACGTGATCGACGGTGACGTCGCCGTCGTCACCCCCATCGACCTCGACCACACCGACCGGCTCGGCGAGACGCACGCGGAGATCGCCGGCGAGAAGAGCGGCATCATCAAGCAGGACGCCACCGTCATCCTGGCCCAGCAGCCGGTGGACGCGGCGCAGGTGCTGCTGAAGAAGGCCGTCGAGGCCGACGCCACCGTGGCCCGCGAAGGGCTGGAGTTCGGGGTCGTCGCCCGCCAGGTCGCCGTCGGCGGGCAGCTGCTCACGCTGCGCGGCCTCGGCGGCGAGTACCCCGAGGTCTACCTGCCGCTGCACGGCGCCCACCAGGCGCACAACGCGGCCGTCGCGCTCGCCGCCGTGGAGGCGTTCTTCGGCGTGGGCGCGCAGCGCGCCGAGCCGCTGGACATCGACACCGTGCGCAAGGCGTTCGCGGCCGTGTCGTCCCCGGGCCGGCTGGAGATCGTACGGCGCTCTCCCACCGTCGTGCTGGACGCCGCGCACAACCCGGCGGGCGCCGAGGCCACCGCGGAGGCCGTGCGGGAGGCGTTCGACTTCACCCGGCTGATCGGGGTCGTCGGCGCGAGCGGCGACAAGAACGTGCGCGGGCTGCTGGAGGCCTTCGAGCCGATCTTCGCGGAGGTCGTCGTCACGCAGAACTCCAGCCACCGTGCCATGGACGCGGACGAGCTGGCCGCGATCGCCGTCGAGGTGTTCGGCGACGAGCGCGTGCAGGTCGAGCCGCGGCTGCCGGACGCCCTGGAGGCCGCGATCACGCTGGCCGAGGAGGAGGGCGAGTTCGCGGGCGGCGGTGTGCTGGTGACCGGTTCCGTCATCACGGTCGGCGAGGCCCGGCTGCTGCTCGGGAAGGGCTGAGAGCCGAAGATGCGTACCCTCTGTGCATCGACCCTGATCGGCGAGTTCTTCGTCATCGGCTTCGCCGGGCTCGTCGCCATGAAGGACCCGGACCTGTCGACGTCGACGGTCTGGCTGGTGAGCGGCATCGCCATGCTGCTGTGCGTGCTGCTGTGCGGCATGGTGACCCGTCCCGGCGGCGTGGCCCTCGGCTGGGCCCTGCAGATCGCCCTGATCGCCTCCGGTGTCTTCGTCCCGATCATGTACTTCCTGGGCGCGGTCTTCGCGGCCCTGTGGTGGGCTTCGGTGCATTTCGGGAGGAAGGTGGACGAGGCGAAGGCCCGCTTCGCGGCCCAGGCCCAGTCCTCCTCCTCCACGGCTGACGCTGCGTGACGAAGGGCCCGACACGCCCTGTAACCTCGTCCCACCGCACCCGCACGTCGTGTAAGGAGCCCCTCGTGAGCCAGCGCACCCTCGTCCTGCTCAAGCCCGACGCCGTCCGTCGTGGCCTGACCGGCGAGATCATCAGCCGCATCGAACGCAAGGCCGGCTGGCAGATCACCGCGCTGGAGCTGCGCACCCTGGACCAGGACACCCTGGAGCAGCACTACGGCGAGCACAAGGGCAAGCCCTTCTACGAGCCGCTGGTCGAGTTCATGTCCTCCGGTCCGGTCGTGGCGATGATCGTCGAGGGCGAGCGGGTCATCGAGGGCGTGCGCCGGCTCGCCGGCCCCACCGACCCGATCGCCGCCGGGCCCGGCTCGATCCGCGGTGACTACGGCGTGATCGTGCGCGAGAACCTGATCCACGCCTCCGACTCCGAGGAGTCCGCCGAGCGCGAGGTGAAGATCTTCTTCCCGGGCCGCGCGTAACGCCCGCCCGCCGCGGAAAGGTCCGGGCCACGCCCGGCCCTTTCCGGCACAGTCCTGGCATTTGAGGGAACGAGCGCCCCCGAACGCCCGTCTCCACAAGCGGGGCGGCACGCCATCTGGTGACAATGGCGGAGACCCTCGCGCAGTGTTCGTGCAGGCGCGTTTACGATGGAAGCCTTCACGTCACAGCACCCGCCTCGCCGACCTGACATGCCCTCAAAGGCTCAGGACGGCCAGATGAATCCGGATGGGGAACTCAATGTCGTTCATCGGCCGTGACATGGCTGTCGACCTCGGGACCGCCAACACGCTGGTGTACGTCAGGGGTCGCGGGATCGTACTGAACGAGCCGTCCGTCGTGGCGATCAACACCAACACGGGTGGGATCCTCGCGGTCGGTGCCGAAGCGAAGAAGATGATCGGCCGGACTCCGGGCAACATCGTGGCGGTCCGTCCACTGAAGGACGGCGTGATCGCCGACTTCGAGATCACCGAGCGGATGCTCCGCTACTTCATCCTGAAGATCCACAAGCGGCGCTATCTGGCCCGGCCGCGGGTCGTCGTCTGCGTGCCCTCGGGCATCACGGGCGTCGAGCGCCGCGCGGTCATCGAGGCGTCCTCCCAGGCCGGCGCCCGCCAGGTGCACATCATCGAGGAGCCCATGGCCGCCGCCATCGGCTCCGGCCTGCCGGTCCACGAGGCCACGGGCAACATGGTGGTGGACATCGGCGGCGGCACCACGGAGGTCGCGGTCATCTCGCTCGGCGGGATCGTCACCGCCCAGTCCATCCGCGTCGCCGGCGACGAACTGGACAACGCCATCATCCAGTACATCAAGAAGGAGTACAGCCTCCTCCTGGGTGAGCGCACGGCGGAGCAGATCAAGATCACGATCGGTTCGGCGTACGACCTCGACACCGACGAGCACACCGAAGTCCGCGGCCGGGACCTGGTGTCCGGGCTGCCGAAGACCGTCGTCATCTCCGCGGCCGAGGTCCGCAAGGCGATCGAGGAGCCCGTCAACGCGATCGTGGACGCCGTGAAGACCACCCTCGACAAGTGCCCGCCGGAGCTCTCCGGCGACATCATGGACCGGGGAATCGTTCTGACCGGCGGCGGAGCCCTGTTGCGCGGGCTCGACGAGCGGCTGCGGCGGGAGACCGGCATGCCGATCCACATCGCCGAGGACCCGCTGGACAGCGTCGCGCTCGGCTCCGGCAAGTGCGTCGAGGAGTTCGAGGCGCTGCAGCAGGTCCTGGACGCCCAGCCGCGCAGATGACGCGACTTGCGATTCCGCCGTACGAGACGTTCTCCTCTCGTGCGGCGGATCGTTGATATAGAGGCATAAGCTCCCACGAACGGGCCTGTTGGGCCGCGCCACCGCATGCGCGTCGTCCAGGGGCCCGACCGATTCCTACTTGAGGAAGGGCACGGCCGCCGCACGTGAGGGACACGAAAGAGAGCCGGCTGCTCCTGGTCCTGTTGGTCGCCATCGCGTTCGCGCTGATCACGGTGGACATCCGCGGAGGCCGGAACTCCCCGGTCGACGGTGCCCGGCACGCCGCCGCGGCGGCGTTCGGCCCGGTCGAGAACGGACTGTCCTCCGCGGTGGACCCGGTCGGCAACGCCGTCTCCGCGATCCGCGACTCCGGCAGCCGGCACGACCGGCTCGCCGCGCTGGAGAAGGAGAACGCGGCCCTCAAGGCCAAGCTCGGCAGCGACGACCGCAACCGCAGCCGCCTGCGGCAGCTCGACAAGCTGCTCAAGGTGGCCGGCGAGGGGCAGTACGGCATCAAGGGCGCCCAGGTCATCGCCATAGGCTCGGCCCAGGGCTTCTCCTGGACCATCACCATCGACGCCGGAGCCGACGACGGCATCAAGCGGGACATGACCGTCCTGAACGGCGACGGCCTGGTCGGCCGGGTCACCACCGTCGGCCCCAGCACCTCCACCGTGCTGCTCGCCAACGACCCGGACTTCACCGTCGGCACCCGCATGGAGGCGGGCGACGAACTCGGCTTCGCCTCCGGCCAGGGCGACCGCCCGCTGCGCGTGGAACTGCTCAACGGCAAGGCGGAGGTGAAGAAGGGCGACCGGCTCGTCACCTTCGGCTCGCAGGCCGACAAGCCGTTCGTGCCCGGTGTCCCGGTCGGCGTGGTCTCCCGCGTCGACCCCTCCGGCGGCGGCCTGACCCGCACGCTGTACGTCACCCCGTACGTCAGCTTCACCAAGCTCGACATCGTCGGCGTGGTCGTGGCGCCACCGAAACAGGACCCGCGGGACACCGTGCTCCCGGCCAAGCCGAAGCCGGTCCCGACGCCGACGGTGACCGTGACGGTCACCCCGTCGGCAGACGCCCCCGCCAGCGACGAGCAGCAGTAGGAGCTGTATCCCCATGCGTGTCAACCGGATCCTGCTCTCCATCCCGCTGGTCGTCGTGGCCCTGGTGATCCAGGTGAGCGTCCTCGCCCGGCTGCACCTGCCGGGCGCCGTCCCCGACCTGCTGCTGCTCACCGTCCTCGGCCTGGCGATGGTCTACGGCCACGTCGGCGGCGCCCTCGTCGGGTTCGGCGCCGGACTCCTCGCCGACCTGGCTCCGCCGGCCGACCACGCGGCCGGCCGGTACGCGCTCGTGCTGTGCGTCATCGGCTACTTCGCCGGGCTCGTCAGGCCGGAGAACGGCCGGCTCAAGTCGGCGGCCGGCCCGATGGCCGTCGTGGTCGCCGCCGCCATCGGCTCCACCCTGCTCTACGCCGGGGTGGGCGCCCTGGTCGGCGACACCGCCGCCCGCCATGTCGGCCTGCCCCGGCTGCTGTTCTCCGCCGCCCTGTACGACCTGCTGCTCGCCCCGTTCGTGGTGCCCGGCGTGATGTGGCTGGCCCGCCGCGCCGACAACGACCCGCTCACCGAGACCGGGCCCGCGGCCAAGGCCGGGGACATCTCCTCGGGCTGGCTCTCCTCCGGCACGGGTCTGCGCATCGGCAGCCAGCGCGGCGGCCTGGGCGCCCTGAAGGCCAAGGCGCGCACGCGCTCCGCCCGGGTCGGCCGCATCAAGGGGGTCAAGCGACTGTGAGGGGCGGGGAGTTCCACCCGGGTGAGTTCACCCGAACGGGTCAGCCTGGCCGGAACGCGGCTTCACGGGCTGGTCGTTCAACCTTCGTACGCGTTCTCGCACAGGTGCACTGAGAGGGGGAGGCAGCCGCAGTGACCAACATCCCCGAGACCGGTCGGACCCCACGGGTCCAGATCCGGCTCGTCGTGATCCAGATCCTCGTTCTCTCCCTTCTCGGCACGCTCGGCGGCCGGTTGTGGTACCTCCAGATCCGGGAGGGCGCCGAGTACCAGAAGGAGGCGTCGGGCAACCACGTCCAGCAGGTCGTCGACCCGGCCGTGCGCGGCGACATCCTGGACGCGCGGGGCGTCCCCCTCGCGGACAACGAGACCCGCCTGGTGGTCTCCGCCTCCCGCACCGACCTGCTGAAGCAGAAGGACGACGGCAAGGCCGTCCTCACCAAGCTGGCCGGCGTCCTCGGCATGAGCCCCGAGGAGGTCATGCAGAAGGTCCGGCTGTGCGACGCCAAGACCCCCCAGCCCTGCTGGAACGGCTCGCCGTACCAGCCGATCCCGATCACCGACGAGGCCACCGCCAAGCAGGCCCTGCAGATCCGCGAGCGCTCCGAGGACTTCCCCGGCATCACCGCCGAACCCGAGGCCGTCCGCCGCTACCCGGGCCCCGGCAAGTCCAACACCGCGCAGGTGCTCGGCTATCTCTCGCCGGTCACCGACGCCGAGATCCAGCAGGCCAAGGACACCGACTCGCCCTACCTGCGCTCCGACATGGTCGGCCGCTCCGGCCTGGAGCGGACGTACGACAGGGTGCTGCGCGGCAAGGCCGGCGTCACCCGCTACGAGGTCGACAACCTCGGCCGGGTCATCGGCAAGGCCAAGTCGGACGCGGCCGAGGCCGGTTCGAACCTGGTCACCAGCATCGACTCCCGCGTCCAGCGGGTCGCCGAGTACGAGCTGGACAGGGCGATGAAGGTTGCCCGCCAGCAGTTCGACAAGATCACGGGCACCAACTACAAGGCGGACTCCGGCGCCGTCGTGGTGATGGAGGCCAAGACCGGCCGCATCGTCGCCATGGCCTCGGCGCCGACGTACGACCCGAACGTCTGGGTCGGCGGCATCTCCGCCAAGGACTACAAGGCCCTCACCGGCAAGGACTCGGACTACCCCCTGCTCAACCGGGCCATACAGGGTCAGGCCGCCCCCGGTTCGACGTTCAAGGTGGTCTCCACGGCCGCCGCGGTCGAGGCCGGCTACCCCTTCGACGGCCGCTACCCGTGCACCAGCTCCTACTCGGTGGGCGGCCAGGTCTTCAAGAACTTCGAGGGCGAGAACTTCGGCCCCATCTCCCTGGGCCGCGCCCTGGAGGTCTCCTGCGACACCGTCTTCTACGGCCTCGCCGACCGCGAGTGGAAGAAGGACGGCGGCATCAACCCCAGGAAGGGCCAGCCGAAGGACTACTTCTACAAGGCCGCCCACCAGTTCGGCCTCGGCAAGGAGACCGGCGTCGACCTGCCCAACGAGGTCACCGGCCGCGTCCCGGACCGCCAGTGGAAGCAGGCGTACTGGAGGGCCAACAAGGACGCCTGGTGCAAGAGCGGCAAGAAGGACGGCTCCTACGTCGAGAAGATCGCCTACGAGAACTGCCTCGAAGGCAACAAGATGCGCGAGGGCGACTCGATCAACTACTCCATCGGCCAGGGTGACACCCTCGTCACCCCGATCCAGGAGGCCGTGATCTACGGCGCCGTCGCCAACGGCGGCACGATGTACCAGCCGACCATCGGCAAGGCGATCATCAGCGCCGACGGCAAGACCGTGCGGGAGATCAAGCCGACCAAGCGCGGCAAGCTCCCCGTCAGCCAGGCCACCCTCAAGGGCATGGACGACGCCTTCGCCGGCGTCATCACCCGCGGCACCGCGGCCTGGAAGTTCGGCGGCTGGCCGCAGGACAAGATCCCCCTGCACGCCAAGACCGGCACGGCCGAGGTCTACGGCAAGCAGACCACGTCCTGGCTGGCCACCTACTCCAAGGACTACACGGTGATCATGACGATCGCCCAGGCCGGTACGGGTTCCGGCGCCTCCGGTGAGGCCGTGCGCAACATCTACAGCGCCCTCTACGGCGTCCGGGGCGACGGCTCCATCGACAGCGGGAAGGCGCTGCTGCCCGAGCCGCAGAAGGGCCTGCCCAAGGTCCGCACGGACGGCACCATCACCGCCCCGAAGATCACCGGAGACCCGGCGAAGGACGCCGAGGCCGCCCAGAAGGACAACCCGACCAACGGCGACGACCAGCAGCCCGCCGGCACCACGCCGTCGCCCGGCACGGGCAACCGCGACACCCGCAGACGGCCTCGCAGGAGGGGAAGCCGGAGGATGCCCTCATGACCGGCGCGAACAGCTTCTCCGTCTCCGGGTACGGCCCCGAGCGGGCCGGCTGGACCAGACTCTTCGCCCGCGACTCGCTCACCCGCCGGCTGGACTGGCCGATACTGCTCGCGGCCACCGCCCTGTCCCTGCTGGGCTCCCTGCTGGTGTACTCGGCGACCCGCAACCGCACCGAACTGAACCAGGGCGACCCGTACTTCTTCCTGCTCCGGCACCTGATGAACCTCGGCATCGGGATCGCCCTGATGATCGGCACCGTCTGGCTCGGCCACCGCGCCCTGCGCAACGCCGTGCCGATCCTCTACGGCCTGTCCGTGCTCCTCGCCCTGGTGGTCCTCACCCCGCTCGGCGCCACGATCAACGGCCAGCGCAACTGGCTGGTGATCGGCGGCTTCTCGCTCCAGCCCGCCGAGTTCCTCAAGGTCTCGATCATCCTGGGCATGGCCATGATGCTGGCCGCCCGGGTGGACGCGGGCGACAAGCCGTACCCCGACCACCGGACCGTGTTCCAGTCCCTGTGCCTGGCCACCGTCCCGATCCTGATCCTGCTGCTCATGCCAGACCTCGGCTCGGTGCTGGCCATGGTGGCGATCATCCTCGGCGTGCTGCTCGCCTCCGGCGCCTCCAACCGCTGGGTCTTCGGTCTGCTCACCGCCGGTGTCATCGGCTGCATCGCGATCTGGCAGCTGCACATCCTGGACGAGTACCAGATCAACCGGTTCGCGGCCTTCGCCAACCCCGACCTGGACCCGGCCGGTGTCGGCTACAACACCAACCAGGCCCGCATCGCCATCGGCTCCGGCGGACTCACCGGCGCCGGACTGTTCCACGGCTCGCAGACCACCGGCCAGTTCGTGCCCGAGCAGCAGACCGACTTCGTCTTCACGGTCGCCGGGGAGGAACTGGGCTTCGTCGGCGCCGGCTTCATCATCTTCCTGCTCGGGGTCCTCCTGTGGCGCGCCTGCCGGATAGCGCGTGACTCGACCGAGCTGTACGGGACGATCGTCGCCGCCGGGATCGTGGCCTGGTTCGCCTTCCAGTCCTTCGAGAACATCGGCATGACCCTCGGCATCATGCCCGTCACCGGTCTGCCCCTGCCGTTCGTGTCGTACGGCGGCTCCTCCATGTTCGCGGTGTGGGTCGCGGTGGGACTGCTGCAATCGATCAAGGTGCAACGGCCCATGTCGGCGTAGCCCCGGCGCCCCTCGCCGTACCGGCGTTCCGGACACTAGATTCGGTGCATGGCGGATGCGAAACGCGAGATCGAGCGCAAGTACGAGTCCGACGACAGCGGGCTGCCCGACCTGACCGGCGCCGGCCCGGTGGCGGCCGTCCTGGACAAGGGCCTGATGGAACTCGACGCCACGTACTACGACACCGTCGACGAACGTCTGGCCGCCGCCGCCCTCACCCTGCGCCGCCGCACCGGCGGCGCGGACGCCGGCTGGCACCTGAAGTTCCCGGTCGCCCCCGGAGTCCGCGACGAGATCCAGGCCCCGCTCTCCGACACCGTCCCCGAGGAGATCGCGGCCCTCGTCCGCTCCCGCGTCCGGGACAGCGAGCTCGTCCCACTGGTCCGGCTGCGTTCCGCCCGCGACGTCCGGCACCTGCTCGACGCCCAGGGCGCGCTGCTGGCCGAGGCCAGCGTCGACGCCGTGACCGCCGAGCGGCTGAGCGGCGGGGGCGGGGTCGTCCAGTGGACCGAGATCGAGGTGGAACTGGCCGACGGCGGCGACCCGGCCCTCCTCGACCAGATGGAGAAGCGGCTGCGCAAGGCGGGCGTGCGTCCGTCCCGGTCGCCGTCGAAACTGGCCCGCGCCCTGGAACAGACGGCCCCTGGCAAGCGCCGGAAGGAGGCCGGCCCCCCTCCTCCGGTGACCGCCGGCGATCACGTCCTCGCCTACCTCCGCGCCCAGCGGGACGCCCTGGTCGAGCTGGACCCCGCCGTCCGCCGTGACCTCCCCGACGCCGTGCACCGCATGCGGGTCGCCACCCGCCGCGCCCGCAGCACCCTGCGCACCTTCGGCGCCCTCCTGGACCGCACGGTCACCGACCCCCTCGGCGCCGAGCTGAAATGGCTCGCCGGCGAGCTGGGCGTCGACCGCGACCAGGAGGTGCTGGCCGACCGTCTGACCACCGCCCTCGACGCTCTCCCGCCCGCCCTGGTCACCGGCCCCGTGCCCGAGCGGCTGGCCGCCTGGTCCCGGGCCCGGCACAGCGGCGCCCACGCCCACCTCACCGGCGTGCTGGACTCCCGCCGCCACCTGGCCCTGCTCGACGCCCTGGACGCCCTCCTCGCGGACCCGCCGCTGCGCGGGGCCGCCGGCAAGAAGCCGGACAAGGCCCTCGCCAAGGCCGTACGCAAGGACGTGAAGAAGCTGACGGACGTCATGGAGCACGCGCTGGCGCTGCCGCCGGGGCAGGACCGCGACCTCGCCCTGCACGAGGCGCGCAAGAAGGCCAAGCGCACCCGCTACGCCGCCGAGGCCGCCACCGAAGCGCTCGGCACCCCCGCCCGCGCCCTCACCGGGGCCATGAAGTCCCTGACCACCCTCCTGGGCGACCACCAGGACAGCGTCATGGCCCGCCGCACCCTCCGCGAGCTCGCGGCGGTGGCCCACGCGGCGGGGGAGAGCACGTTCACCTACGGGGTGCTGTACGGCAGGGAGGAGGCACGGGCGGCGGCGACGGAGGCGGAGCTGCCCCGGCGCTGGAAGGAGAACGGGTCGAAGGCGGCCCGGAGGGCGTTCGGGGGAGGCCGCCGGGCGGGTTAGGCTTGATGGTCCCCCCTGTCAGCTCATGAAGGTCGCGAGATGCCTGTCGAGTCGGTTTTCCCGCAGCTCGAAGCTCTGCTCCCGCACGTGCAGAAGCCGATCCAGTACGTCGGCGGAGAGCTCAATTCCACGGTCAAGCCGTGGGACGAGTGCGATGTCCGCTGGGCGCTCATGTACCCGGACGCCTACGAGGTCGGTCTGCCCAACCAGGGCGTCATGATCCTCTACGAGGTCCTCAACGAGCAGGAGGGCGTCCTCGCCGAGCGCACCTACAGCGTGTGGCCGGACCTGGAGGAGCTGATGCGGGAGCACGGCGTCCCGCAGTTCACGGTGGACAGCCACCGCCCGGTGAAGGCCTTCGACGTGTTCGGCCTCAGCTTCTCCACGGAGCTGGGCTACACCAACATGCTCACCGCGCTGGACCTGGCCGGCATCCCGCTGGAGTCCAGGCACCGCACGGTCGACGACCCGATCGTCCTGGCCGGCGGTCACGCGGCCTTCAACCCGGAGCCGATCGCCGACTTCATCGACGCGGCGGTCATCGGCGACGGCGAGCAGGCCGTGCTGGACATGACCCGGATCGTCCGTGAGTGGAAGGCCGAGGGCCGCCCCGGTGGCCGCGAGGAGGTCCTCTTCCGTCTCGCGAAGACCGGCGGGGTCTACGTACCGGCGTTCTACGACGTCGAGTACCTCCCCGACGGCCGTATCGCCCGCGTGGTCCCGAACAAGTCGGGCGTCCCGTGGCGCGTGTCCAAGCACACGGTCATGGACCTGGACGAGTGGCCCTACCCCAAGCAGCCCCTCGTCCCCCTCGCCGAGACGGTCCACGAGCGCATGTCGGTGGAGATCTTCCGCGGCTGCACCCGCGGCTGCCGCTTCTGCCAGGCGGGCATGATCACCCGCCCGGTGCGAGAGCGCTCCATCACGGGCATCGGCGAGATGGTCGACAAGGGCCTGAAGGCGACCGGCTTCGAGGAGGTCGGCCTGCTGTCGCTGTCGAGCGCGGACCACTCGGAGATCGGCGACATCGCCAAGGGCCTCGCCGACCGCTACGAGGACGACAAGATCGGCCTGTCCCTCCCCTCCACCCGCGTCGACGCCTTCAACATCGACCTGGCGAACGAGCTGACCCGCAACGGCCGCCGCTCGGGTCTGACCTTCGCCCCGGAGGGCGGCTCCGAGCGCATCCGCAAGGTCATCAACAAGATGGTCTCGGAAGAGGACCTGATCCGCACGGTCGCCACGGCCTACGGCAACGGCTGGCGCCAGGTGAAGCTGTACTTCATGTGCGGCCTGCCGACGGAGACCGACGACGACGTCCTCCAGATCGCCGACATGGCGACCCGCGTCATCCAGAAGGGCCGCGAGGTCTCCGGCTCGAACGACATCCGGTGCACGGTGTCGATCGGCGGATTCGTCCCGAAGCCCCACACCCCCTTCCAGTGGGCCCCGCAGCTGTCCGCCGAGGAGACGGACGAGCGCCTCGCGAAGCTCCGCGACAAGATCCGCGGCGACAAGAAGTACGGCCGCTCCATCGGCTTCCGCTACCACGACGGCAAGCCCGGCATCGTGGAGGGCCTGCTCTCCCGCGGCGACCGCCGCATCGGCGCGGTCATCCGCGCGGTGTACGACGACGGAGGCCGCTTCGACGGCTGGCGCGAGCACTTCTCCTACGACCGCTGGATGCGGTGCGCCGAGAAGGCCCTCGCCCCCTACGGCGTGGACGTCGACTGGTACACCACCCGCGAGCGCACCTACGAGGAGGTCCTGCCCTGGGACCACCTCGACTCCGGCCTGGACAAGGACTGGCTCTGGGAGGACTGGCAGGACGCCCTCGACGAGACGGAGGTCGACGACTGCCGCTGGACCCCGTGCTTCGACTGCGGTGTCTGCCCGCAGATGGACACGGCCATTCAAATCGGCCCGACCGGCAAGAAGCTGCTGCCTCTGACGGTCAAGAACGCGGGCCCGACGCCGGCCGCGAGTGGTCACTCGCACTGACGTGAGGGCAGGGCGGACGGGAAGAGGGTTTCGTCCCTGTTCCTGTCCGCCCTGCACCGGGTGGAGTTGACATGCGCAGTTATGCAGTTGTGTGGTCGACGAGCAGGAACTACTGCCGCCCGTTCGTCAGTTGCAGAAGTTGAGGATGGGCAGGAGGCCGTTGCCGCACTGGAACTCGTCGCCGCCGCCACCGCCGCCGCCATGGCCGAGGGCTGGAGCGGCCTTCGTGGCGACGTGCGCAGCGGGCGTCGCGGCCACGGCGGACGTGGCGGTCGCCACCCCCGCCGCACAGATGATGCCCACGGCGGCGCTCACCGCGAATACTCGCGGCATACGGGAAACGGCCTTCTTGGAGTGAGGTGTTGTGTTCATGGACTCACCATGCACACCCCCGCGACCAGGTGCGCGCCGAGCGCATCCGAGCGGGTGAGCCACCCCCGGGCCGGATCGGGACGCGCTTTAGGGGGCCACGGCGGCGTGGGCGGACAGCGGTCCACAGCACACCCCCAACCGACCTCTGTGCGGGACTGGTTGCCTTCCTCGGCCCGCACCATCGCAGGTACGGCAAGGAGGCCGGACGGTCCATGAGCGGACGCACGCCGGCGTTCGGCCGCGCGATGCTCCCACCCCGGGCCGCGCCCCCGACTCCGCGGCGGCCGCCGTCACCGCGGCCCATGAGCACGCCGCGGCCCGCGTCGTCGAACTCCCGGAAGCGGGGCGGACGTTCCGTTCACCGCATCCCCGGCGCCGCGGGTCCGGCGGCCCGCCCACCCCGCCCGCGTTCCAGCCCTGGCTTCGCCCCCTCCTGCCCGTCTCCCCGCGGCGGTTCCGGCCCAGCGAGCCACCCGCCCTCTCGTCGGCCGCTCACGCCGAGGACGTCCGGGAGCTGAAGGTCATGGGCGTGAAGACCGGCTCGGGCAGGAGTGCGCGGCGGACCGAGACCGCCCTCCTCTTCAGCGGCAACCTGGTCGGACAGGTCCGGACGGCCGTACGGGACCTCGCCGCCCGGGTACCGGCTCGGCATCGTGAGACAGCCCAATCTGTTCGCGGAAGTGAACTCGTCGGCGGCCGACGTGTTCGTTGCCGCGTGGGACGCCAGGTTCCCCTACGGCTCCTGGCGGCCGGTCACCGCCATCCGCCTCGCCGGCACCGACGAAAACCCCACGACGACGGCTGAATCGGCCCAGAACCTTCCCGTGCAGAAGCCGGCCCGGCACGCTCCGCGAAGGGCGGCCGGCCGTGCCGGGCCTGCTTCTGCCGTACGCTGGCCTGTGCCGACTGATTCACCCGCGCGAAGTTCGCGCGGGGCGCCAGGAACACCCTACGGCCCCTGCTGCGTCGCCGGTGAGGCGGCGGCACGATGGGATGAACGAGGGGTGGCCGCACGAACCGGCGGGAGGTCTCCCAGGGCTCAGCAGACGGCGACGAGGGGCCCAGGACGACTGGTTCAACTGGGTGGTCCCCATCGCCCTGTTGGCCGGGGCCGGGCCGTGCAGTTCACGCAACGCTGTCCAAAGTCCTGCGCGGCACGCGTGACGTGACCGGATCCGAACGCGCGGTCCGCGCGTCTACCCCTGTATGGACCTGCAGAAGCCACCGCCCCCGCGCCACCAGCCCGAAGGGTGCCTCGTCGTCGCCGTCCGCCTTCCGGTGCGGATCGTCGTCCTGGTGCTGGTCGTGCCGGTGCGGATGGTGTGGGACGCGCTCGTCGTCATCGGGCGGCTGCTGCGGGACAGCGTGCTCAGGCCGCTCGGGCGGATCCTGGCGTGGGCCGGCCGGGCCGTGTTCGTGTGGCCGTTCGTGGGCCTGTGGCGGTACGTCCTGACGCCCGTCGGCAGGGCCCTCGCCTGGCTCGGCACCGTCCTGCTGGTGGTGCCGGCCGTGTGGTCCTACCGGTGCCTCCTCACGCCTCTCGGCCACGCCCTCGCCTGGGTTGCGGGCGGGGCCGGAGCCGGGCTCGCGTGGCTGTACGCGCGCGTGCTCACCCCGGCCGGGCACGCGCTGGCCCGGCTGCTGAAGGGGACCGGCGCGGTACTGGCCGCCCTCGGCGCCGGGGCGTACACGGCCGTCGCCGGGCTGCTGCGGTACCTGCTCGTCGTCCCCGCGCGGTGGCTGTACACCTGGGTCCTGGCCCCCGTCGGCCGGGCCGTCGCCTGGTGCGCGCGGGGAGCCGGGTGGCTGCTGGGACTGGTCGCCACCGGTGCGGGCCTGGCCCTGTACTGGACCTGCCGCGTCCTGTTCGTGCTGCCCGCGTTCGCGCTGTGGCGGTGGGTCCTCGCCCCGGCCGGCCGGTTCCTCGCGGTCGTCGCGCGCGAGGTGGGGGAGGCGCTCGGGCACGCGTGGCGGGTCGCCGGGCGGATCTCCCTGGCCGTCGGGCGCGCGCTGGGGACCCTCTTCCGGTGGATCTTCGTGGAGCCGGTGCGCTGGGCGTACCGGACCGTCCTCACCCCCGTCGGGCACGTCCTGCGGGACGCCGTCCTGCGGCCCCTGGCCGAGGGCCTGCGCGCGGTGGGACGGGTGTCGCGGGAGGCGCTGGCCACGGCCCGGGACACCGTGCGGCAGGCCCGCGCGGACTTCCGCCGGATGCTGTTCGGCGAGCCGCGGCAGCCGGCCGCGGTCGACCGGCGGGAACCCACCGCCCGCGACACACGTACTCTTGGTAGGAGTACGACCGCTCTCACGAAGGACTAGGACACTGGGCAAGCGACAGCCCGAAGGCCCGCCGCCCGCACCCGCGGTGCAGCGCATCCGACTGCGCTACACCAAGCGCGGCCGCCTGAGGTTCACCAGCCACCGAGACTTCCAGCGCGCCTTCGAGCGTGCGCTGCGCCGCGCCGAGGTGCCCATGGCGTACTCGGCCGGGTTCACGCCGCACCCGAAGGTGTCGTACGCCAATGCCGCACCCACCGGCACGGGCAGCGAGGCGGAGTACCTGGAGATCGCGCTCACCGAAGCGCGCGATCCCGAGACCCTGCGCGTCCTCCTCGACGAGTCGCTGCCCGCCGGGCTCGACGTCGTCGACGCGGTCGAGGCGCGGACCCCGGGCCTCGCCGACCGGCTGACGGCCTCCGTGTGGGAGCTGCGGCTGGACGGAGTCGACCCGGCCGACGCCGGACGGGCGGTGGAGGCCTTCACCAAGGCCGACGCCGTCGAGGTGCAGCGGCTGACCAAGAACGGCGTCCGCACCTTCGACGCCCGCCCGGCCGTGGTGAGCCTGGAGGCGCACGGTGCGACGGGTGATAGGCCGACCGACCAGCCCTGTGCGATACTGCGGCTGGTTGTTCGGCACGTGACGCCTGCCGTACGACCCGACGACGTCCTGTCCGGTCTCCGCGCCGTGGCCGATCTGGCGCCGCCGGTCCCCGCAGCGGTGACCAGGCTGGCGCAGGGGCTGTTCGATGAAGAGACCGGCACGGTGACCGACCCGCTCGCGCCCGACCGCGAGGCTGCCGGGGCCCTGACGGCCCAGCCGGCCGCCGCCGCGACGGCGCCGGAAGGTCCCGCGTAGGGACGGACGTCGTAGCGCCGCCCTCGTACTCGGGAGCCACCTGGGTCGGGCAGCGCACCGACCAGAAGACTTTCGCCAGGCCGTACCGACAAGGCGTACGGAACCGGCGAGACAGGACACAGAGTGCTCCCGTGCGGCGCCCGCGCCCCGGACGGCGGCCATCGCGCATCGCGCGGGCCGCGGACGTCAACGGCGGACGGTCCCCAGGGACCGGCGCCGGACCAGGTGCGGCGCCCGGGAGCCTGACGGGAGAAACGCCCGCATGCTCGAACCGACCGAACCCACCGAGGGTTCCGAACTGAACACTCCGAGCGACACCCTGCCGCCGCGCAGGCGTCGCCGTGCCGCCTCCCGGCCGGCGGGTCCGCCCGCCGCGACCGCGGAGGCGCCCGTGGAGGTCACCGTTCCGGCCACACCGCCCGCGGAGGCCGACGAGGTCACCGAGGTGACCGAGGACGTCAGCGGGGCCACCGGGACCGGTGAGGCCGCCGAGGCGGAGGAGACCGAAGCGGCCGCCGCCGTCGAGGAGGCCGCTCCGGCGCGTCCGCGTCGCCGGGCCACCCGCAGGGCGTCCGCGCCCACGGGCTCGCCGGCGTCCGCCGAGGCCGCCGAGACGGTCGTACCGGCCGAGCCGGAGAAGACCGCCGCCGTTCCCGAGGCCGGCGAGGTCGTCGTCGGTGAGGAGGCCGCCCCGCGCCGCACCCGGCGCCGGGCCACGCGCAGCGCGTCGACGCCGACCGCCGATGCCGCCGAGCCCGCCGCGACCGCCGAGGCCCCCGTGACGGAGGCCGCTGCCGCCGAGACCGCGCCGGCCGAGGAGGCCGCTCCGGCGCGTCCGCGCCGGCGGGTGGCCCGCAGGGCGTCCGCGCCCGCCGGTTCGCCGTCGTCCGCCGAGGCCGCCGAGACCGTGGTCCCGGCCGCCGAGGCAGAGACCCCGCAGCAGCCCGCTGCCGAGGCCGCCGCCCCCGCCGAGCCCGCTCCCGCGCGTCCGCGTCGCCGGGCCACCCGCAGGGCGTCCGCGCCCGCCGGTGCCCCGAAGGGCGCCGAGGAGGCCCCGGCCACCGCCCCGGTGACGCAGCCGGAGGCCGTGTCGCAGCCGGAGACGCCGGCGGAGACCCCGGCCGCCGAGCCGGAGGCCGCCGCCGTCGAGGAGGCCGCTCCGCGCCGTACGCGTCGTCGTGCCACGCGCCGGGTGTCCGCGCCCGACACCACGCCCGGCGCCGAGGAAGCCGCGGAGGCCGTGAAGGCCGAGGAGACCCCCGCCGCCGAGCCGGAGGCCGCCGAGGAGGCGCCGGAGGCCGCTGCCGCGGAGGAAGCCGCTCCGCGCCGTACGCGTCGTCGTGCCACGCGCCGGGTGTCCGCGCCCGACGCCGCCCCCGCCACCGGCGAAGCCGCCGAGGCGGAGCCCGCCGTGGCCACCCACACCCCCGAGGTCCCCGCGACCACGCACACCACCGAGCCGGCCGCGGCCACCCAGCCCGTCCAGGCGCCGCAGGCCCCCGAACCGGCCGCCGAGGCCGAGACCGGGGCCCCGCGCCGGACCCGGCGCCGGGTCGTCCGTGCCGCGTCCGGGTTCGCCGAGCCCGCGCGGCCCGCCGTCCCGCGGACCGCCGAGCAGGAGGAGGACGGTGCCCCGCGCCGGCCCGCCCGCCCGGCCGTCGCCGTCTTCCAGGCGCCCGTGTTCACCGAGCCCCAGTTCCAGACGCCGGAGCGGGCCGCCGCCGAGGCGGCCGCCGAGACCGTCGAGGTCGACGAGGCCGTCGAGGCCGCCGAGACCGAGGAGTACACGGAGGAGCGCGTCGAGAGCGGTGGCCGCCGTCGCCGGCGCCGCCGTGGCGCCGCCGCCGAGGAGAGCGGGCCGGCCGAGGCCGCCGCCGAGGAGGAGCCCGAGGAGGCCGACGAGGCCCCGGAGGCCGCCGACGACTTCGCCGAGGGCGAGGACGGCGACGATACCGAGGGCGCCGAGGGCTTCGAGGAGTCCGGCTCGCGCCGTCGCCGCCGCCGCGGCGGACGCCGTCGCCGGCGCGGTGACGCGGGCGACGGCGACTCCGGCGAGGGCGTGGACGCCGACGCGGAGGAACTGGCCGCCGAGCAGGCCGCGCAGGACGCCGAGGACACCGCCGAGCAGGAGGAAGAGGACGCCGACGAGGCGCGCGGCGAGGAGTCGGGCGGCTCCAGCTCCAGCACCCGCCGTCGCCGTCGCCGGCGCCGCCGGGCCGGTGACACCTCCGTGGACGCCGAGCCGTCCGACGACGACCCGGAGCGCACCGTCGTCAAGGTCCGCGAGCCGCGCAAGCCCAGCGAGCCGTCCGACGAGGTGCAGTCCATCAAGGGCTCGACCCGTCTGGAGGCCAAGAAGCAGCGCCGCCGGGAAGGCCGTGAGCAGGGGCGCCGACGCGTCCCGATCATCACCGAGGCCGAGTTCCTGGCCCGCCGCGAGGCCGTCGAGCGCGTGATGGTCGTCCGTCAGCACGGCGAGCGCACGCAGATCGGCGTCCTGGAGGACGGCGTGCTCGTCGAGCACTACGTCAACAAGGAGCAGTCGACCTCGTACGTCGGCAACGTCTACCTGGGCAAGGTCCAGAACGTGCTGCCGTCGATGGAGGCCGCCTTCATCGACATCGGCAAGGGGCGCAACGCGGTCCTGTACGCCGGTGAGGTGAACTTCGAGGCGCTCGGCATGGCGGGCGGGCCGCGCCGGATCGAGGCGGCGCTCAAGTCCGGCCAGTCCGTCCTCGTGCAGGTCACGAAGGACCCGATCGGGCACAAGGGCGCGCGGCTCACCAGCCAGGTCTCCCTCCCCGGGCGCTACCTCGTGTACGTGCCCGAGGGCTCGATGACCGGCATCAGCCGCAAGCTGCCCGACACCGAGCGGGCCCGGCTGAAGACCATCCTCAAGAAGATCGTCCCCGAGGACGCGGGCGTCATCGTGCGCACCGCCGCCGAGGGCGCGAGCGAGGACGAGCTGCGCCGCGACGTCGAGCGGCTCCAGGCGCAGTGGGAGGAGATCCAGAAGAAGGCCAAGAACGGCGGCAGCGCTCCGACGCTGCTGTACGGCGAGCCGGACATGACCGTCCGGGTCGTGCGCGACATCTTCAACGAGGACTTCTCCAAGGTCATCGTCAGCGGTGACGAGGCCTGGCAGACGATCCACGGGTACGTCTCGCACGTCGCCCCGGACCTGGCCGGCCGGCTGTCGAAGTGGACCTCCGAGGTCGACGTCTTCGCCACCTACCGGATCGACGAGCAGCTCGCCAAGGCGCTGGACCGCAAGGTCTGGCTGCCCAGCGGCGGTTCGCTGGTGATCGACCGGACCGAGGCGATGGTCGTCATCGACGTCAACACCGGCAAGTTCACCGGCCAGGGCGGCAACCTGGAGGAGACGGTCACCAGGAACAACCTGGAGGCGGCCGAGGAGATCGTGCGCCAGCTGCGGCTGCGCGACCTCGGCGGCATCATCGTGATCGACTTCATCGACATGGTGCTGGAGTCCAACCGGGACCTGGTGCTGCGCCGCCTGCTGGAGTGCCTGGGCCGCGACCGTACGAAGCACCAGGTCGCGGAGGTGACCTCGCTGGGTCTCGTCCAGATGACCCGCAAGCGGGTGGGCCAGGGGCTGCTGGAGTCGTTCTCCGAGACCTGTGTCCACTGCAACGGGCGCGGTGTCATCGTCCACCTGGACCAGGCGACCGCGAACGGTGGCGGCGGCAAGCGCAAGAAGCGCGGCCGGGGCGCCGAGGCGCCGGAGCCCGCGCACGAGCACGTGCACGAGACCGCCGCCGTGGCCGTGGAGACCGGCGAGGCCGTCGAGCCCGAGGTGGAGACCGCCGTGGAGGTGGCCGCCGAGGCCGCCGAGCCGGTGGCCCTGCCCGCGCCCGAGTTCGCGCCGGACGAGGAGCTGTACAGCAGCGTCGCCGAGGCGGAGGCGGCGGCCACCCGTGGCCGTACGCGGCGCCGGGCGAGCCGCCGGGTGTCGGCTCCGGCGGGTGCGCCGAAGGCGGAGAAGGCGCCCCGGGCCGAGCGCGCGCCGAGGGCGGGCAAGGCCGCCGCGGAGCCCGCTGAGGCCGAGGCGCCGACCGCCCAGGACGTCACCGCCGAGGAGGCGGCGGCGCGCCCGGTGCGGCCGGAGCCGGCCGCCGAGGCGCTGGCCGAGCCGACGGCCGTCGAGGACCAGGTGGTCCCGGCGCCGCAGGCCGAGGTCCCGGCCGCCGAGGAGGCCGCACCCAAGGGCCGTACGCGCCGTCGGGCGACCCGGAAGGTGTCGGCCCCGGCCGGCTCGCCCGAGGGCGCCGAGGCGGCCGTCGTGACGGTGCCGGAGACGGCGCCCGTGGCCGAGGAACCGGCGGAGCGGCCCGCCGCGGACGCCGTGACCCCGGCCGAGGCCCCCGAGGGGCAGCCGGCGGAGGCCGTGAGCGCCGCCGCACCGGCCCGCCCGCGCCGTCGCGCGGTGCGCAAGGCCACCGCGCCGACCGCGCCCGAGGAGGCGGCCGTCGTGGTCGTCCCGTCGGCCACGGCGGAGGAGGCCACCGCGGCCGAGGCCCCGGCGGCCGAGGCTCCGGTCACCGGGGAGACGGCCGCCGAGGAGGCCGCACCGGCCAAGAAGACCGCCCGTAAGACGGCGGCCAAGAAGGCCACGGCGAAGAAGACGGCCGCCAAGAAGACCGCGGCCAAGAAGACGGCCGCCAAGAAGACGACGGCCAAGAAGGCGGCGAAGACCGCCAAGACGGCCGCCGCGAAGTCGACGGCGAAGAAGACCGCCACGGTCTCCACCGCCGCGGACGAGGACTGAGTCCCGTCCCACCGGGTGTGGTCCTGCCCCTGCGGGCAGGACCACACCCCTTGTCGGGGCCTTGGAGCGAGTTCTCCTCAGGGCGCCGGAGCCGAGTCAAGACGTACAGTGCCTCGGCACAGCTGAAACAAAGGAGAGAAACCGCGATGATAGGCCTCGTTCTGGCGGCCGGCGCCGGGCGCCGTCTGCGCCCCTACACCGACACCCTGCCCAAGGCTCTGGTGCCGGTGGGTCCCGAGGGCGCGGAGGAGTCGCTGACGGTCCTGGACCTGACCCTGGGGAACTTCGCCGAGGTCGGGCTGACCGAGGTCGCGGTCATCGTCGGCTACCGCAAGGAGGCCGTGTACGAGCGCAAGGCGGCCCTGGAGCAGAAGTACGGCCTGAAGCTCACGCTCATCGACAACGACAAGGCCGAGGAGTGGAACAACGCCTACTCCCTGTGGTGCGGCCGTGACGCGCTGAAGGACGGCGTGATCCTCGCCAACGGCGACACCGTGCACCCGGTGTCCGTCGAGAAGACCCTCCTCGCCGCGCGCGGTGACGGCAAGCGGATCATCCTCGCCCTGGACACGGTGAAGAGCCTGGCCGACGAGGAGATGAAGGTCGTCGTGGACCCCGAGAAGGGTGTCCGCAGGATCACCAAGCTGATGGACCCGGCGGAGGCGACCGGTGAGTACATCGGCGTCACCCTGATCGAGGGCGAGGCGGCGCAGGAGCTGGCCGACGCGCTGAAGACGACCTTCGAGCGTGACCCCCAGCTGTACTACGAGGACGGTTACCAGGAGCTGGTCGACCGCGGCTTCAAGGTCGACGTGGCGCCGATCGGCGACGTGAGCTGGGTCGAGATCGACAACCACGACGACCTCGCGCGCGGACGGGTGATCGCGTGCCAGTACTGACCCGGCTGATTCCCTCGCCGGTCGTCGTCGACATCCGCGCGGGTGCCCTGGACGACCTGGCGAGTGTCCTCGCCGACCAGCGGATCTCGCACTCCGGGCGGCTCGCCGTCGCCGTCAGCGGCGGCTCCGGGGCCCGGCTGCGCGAGCGCCTCGCCCCCTCGCTGCCCGGCGCGGTCTGGTACGAGGTGGGCGGCGGCACCCTGGACGACGCGGTCCGGCTCGCCGACGAGATGAAGTCGGGTCACTACGACGCGGTGGTCGGTCTCGGCGGCGGCAAGGTCATCGACTGCGCGAAGTACTCCGCGGCGCGCGTCGGCCTGCCCATGGTCGCCGTCGCCACCAACCTCTCCCACGACGGGATCTGCTCGCCCGTCTCCATCCTGGACAACGACGCCGGCCGTGGCTCCTACGGGGTTCCGACGCCCATCGCCCTCCTCATCGATCTGGACGTGATCCGCGAGGCGCCGATGCGGTTCGTGCGGTCCGGCATCGGTGACGCCCTGTCCAACATCTCCGCGGTCGCGGACTGGGAGCTGGCCAACCGCGTCAACGGGGAGAAGATCGACGGCCTGGCCGCCGCCATGGCACGCCAGGCGGGCGAGGCCGTGCTGCGGCACCCGGGCGGATGCGGCGAGGACGAGTTCCTGACCGTGCTGTCCGAGGGGCTGGTGCTGTCGGGCATCGCCATGTCGATCGCCGGGCACACCCGCCCGTCCTCCGGCGCCTGCCACGAGATCAGCCACGCGCTCGACCTGCTCTACCCCAAGCGGGCGGCGAGCCACGGCGAGCAGGTGGGGCTGGGTGCCGCCTTCGCCATGCACCTGCGGGGCGACACCGAGCGCGCCCTGCTGATGGCCGGCACGCTGCGCCGGCACGGGCTGCCCGTGGTGGCGGAGGAGATCGGGTTCGACGACGACGAGTTCGTCCGCGCGGTGGAGTACGCGCCGCAGACCCGTCCCGGCCGTTACACGGTCCTGGAGCACCTGGAGCTGTCCGCTGAGGGCATCAGGAAGGCGTACGCCGGCTACGTGGCCGAGGTCGCCGGCTGAGCCGGGGCCCGGTTTGACCCCTACGGTCCGGGCCCGTAACCTTGACCGTCGGCGTGTCCACTGAACACGCCACATCCCCGTAAACCTCTTCCTCCCGGACACATGGTTGGGCCGGGAGAGGTCGTCCGTGGTCTTCCCGGGCGACTGGCCTGCGGGGGTGCCGTTTCTTCGAGCGAAAGTGAGATCCGCGTGTACGCCATCGTGCGCAGCGGTGGTCGCCAGCACAAGGTTGCTGTCGGCGACATCGTTGAGGTTGACAAGATTTCCACTGCCAAGGTTGGCGACACGGTCGAGCTCTCGACCCTGCTCGTTGTCGACGGCGACTCCGTGACCAGCGACCCGTGGGTGCTGGCCGGCATCAAGGTCCAGGCCGAGGTCGTGGACCACCACAAGGGCCAGAAGATCGACATTCTGCGCTACAAGAACAAGACCGGCTACCGTCGTCGGCAGGGCCACCGCCAGCAGTACACGGCGATCAAGGTCACGTCGATCCCCGCGGCTGCGAAGTAAGGGACTGAGGAGAAATGGCACACAAGAAGGGCGCATCGTCCACCCGGAACGGTCGCGACTCCAACGCCCAGCGGCTCGGCGTGAAGCGCTTCGGCGGTCAGGTCGTGAGCGCGGGTGAGATCCTGGTCCGCCAGCGCGGCACCCACTTCCACCCGGGCGCCGGTGTCGGTCGCGGCGGCGACGACACGCTGTTCGCCCTGCAGGCCGGTTCGGTGCAGTTCGGCACCCACCGTGGCCGCAAGGTCGTGAACATCGTTCCGGTCGCCTGAGTCGGCTGATCGGAAGCTTTCGCGAGGCGGACCTCACTTCCCGGTCGGGAAGGCGGGTCCGCCTTTCGCGTGTTACCCACAAGACATACCCGGACGTTCCTTCTGGAGGCACTGAACCATGACCACCTTCGTGGACCGCGTCGAACTGCACGTCGCCGCGGGTAACGGAGGCCACGGCTGTGCCTCCGTCCACCGTGAGAAGTTCAAGCCGCTCGGCGGCCCCGACGGGGGCAACGGCGGCCGGGGCGGTGACGTCATCCTGACGGTCGACCAGTCGGTCACGACGCTGCTCGACTACCACCACTCCCCGCACCGCAAGGCCACCAACGGCAAGCCCGGCGAGGGCGGCAACCGCTCCGGCAAGGACGGCCAGGACCTGGTCCTGCCCGTGCCGGACGGCACGGTCGTCCTGGACAAGGCGGGCAACGTGCTCGCCGACCTGGTCGGCCACGGCACCTCGTACATCGCCGCGCAGGGCGGCCGGGGCGGCCTCGGCAACGCGGCGCTGGCCTCCGCCCGCCGCAAGGCGCCCGGCTTCGCGCTGCTCGGCGAGCCCGGTGACGTCCAGGACGTCGTCCTGGAGCTGAAGACCGTCGCGGACGTGGCCCTCGTCGGCTATCCGAGCGCCGGCAAGTCCTCGCTCATCTCCGTGCTGAGCGCGGCCAAGCCGAAGATCGCCGACTACCCGTTCACCACGCTGGTCCCGAACCTGGGCGTGGTGACCGCCGGTTCCACCGTGTACACCATCGCCGACGTGCCCGGTCTCATCCCCGGCGCGAGCCAGGGCCGGGGCCTCGGCCTGGAGTTCCTGCGGCACGTGGAGCGATGCAGCGTGCTGGTGCACGTGCTGGACACCGCGACCCTGGAGTCCGACCGCGACCCCGCCTCCGACCTCGACGTCATCGAGGAGGAGCTGCGGCAGTACGGCGGCCTGGGCGACCGGCCCCGCATCGTCGTCCTGAACAAGGTGGACGTGCCGGACGGCAAGGACCTCGCCGAGATGGTCCGCCCCGACCTGGAGGCCCGCGGCTACCGCGTCTTCGAGGTGTCGGCGGTGGCGCACATCGGGCTGCGGGAGCTGACCTTCGCCCTCGGCGAGCTGGTGGCGGGCGCGCGTGCCGCCAAGCCGAAGGAGGAGGCGACCCGGATCGTCATCCGGCCCAAGGCCGTGGACGACGCGGGCTTCACCGTCACCCGTGAGGAGATCGACGGTGAGCCGCTGTTCCGGGTGCGCGGCGAGAAGCCCGAGCGCTGGGTCCGGCAGACCGACTTCAACAACGACGAGGCCGTCGGCTATCTCGCCGACCGGCTCAACCGCCTCGGCGTCGAGGAGAAGTTGATGAAGGCGGGTGCCCGCGCGGGTGACGGCGTCGCCATCGGTCCGGAGGAGAACGCGGTCATCTTCGACTGGGAGCCGACGGCCATGGCCGGCGCGGAGATGCTCGGCCGCCGTGGCGAGGACCACCGCTTCGACGCCCCCCGGCCCGCAGCCCAGCGCCGCAGGGACCGGCAGGCCGAACGGGACGACTCCCAGCGCGAGTTCGACGACTTCGAGCCCTTCTAGGCGAGCCGCTTCGGGCGCGGGGGCCTGGCGCCGCGGGCTCGTTACAGCACCTTTACACAACTTCGCGCCGATCGTCGTACGGGTGACACCGAGCCGAAGTGTGGCGGGCGCTACGGTGACATGACCGTTGCGGACGGGGAGCGTTTGACCGGCGCTCCCCGCCGCGTGCACGTCGTGTCCCGTGGGGGGAAGACATATGGGCTCCGCGCCCGCCGAGCGTCCTGTCGTGTCCGTGATCGTTCCCGTCTACAACGCCGTCGACCATCTGCCGCAGTGTCTGCAGTCCATCGCCGGTCAGTCGATCGGGTTCGAGCAGATCGAGATCATCGCGGTGGACGACGGTTCCACCGACGGCGGCGGCGAGCTGCTCGACACCTGGGCCGAACGCCACCCCGGCCGGGTCCGGGTGGTGCACCAGGAGAACTCCGGCGCACCGGGCGGCCCGCGCAACCGGGCCGTCGGGATGGCCCGGGGCGAGTACCTGTTCTTCGCCGACCCCGACGACTACCTGGGCACCGAGGCGCTGGAACGCCTGGTCGCCGCCGCCGAGCGCAACGACTCCGACGTGGTCCTCGGGAAGATCAAGGGCGTGGGGCGCAAGGCCCCGGTCACCCCGTTCCGGGAGAACGTCGAGGGGGGTGACATCTTCACCTCCAAGGGCGTCTGGTCCCTCACCGCGCACAAGCTGTTCCGCCGCTCGCTGGTCGAGGAGCACGGACTGCGGTTCGCCGAGGGCCTGCGGCTGGCCGAGGAACAGATCTTCGTCGTGCCCGCCTACCTGCACGCGCGGTCGATCTCCGTCGTGTCCGACTACGACTGCTACTACCTGGTCCGCCGCGACGACTTCCCGCACCTGACCCACGAGGTCCCGGACCCGGCCCCCTTCTACGCGAACGTGCGGGACGTGCTGACCGTCGTGACGTCGCACGTCCCGCCCGGTGCCCGGCGCGACAAGCTGCTGTACCGGTGGCTCACCCTGGAGATCCTCGGCCGCTTCGACGGGCGCTTCGCCGATCTGCCCGAGGAGGTCCGCGCCCTGCACGTGAAGCTGGCGGGGGAGCTGCTGCGCGCTTTCATGCCGCAGACGCTCGTGGACCAGCTGCCGCCGCTCTCCCGGCTGCGCTGCCTGCTGATCTCCCAGGGGCTCGTCGAGGAACTCACCGCCCTCACCACGCTGGTCCCCAGGCCGGAGCCGAAGCCGCAGCAGCCGCCCGCGCCTCCCGCCGGGCCGGCGTCCGCACGGAGCCGGCGGCTCGCCCGGTACACCCCCGCCCGTGTGCTGAAGGCACTCGGACGGCGTCTGCGCCGGGGGCGCTGACCGGTCGCCGCCCTCCCGGACGGCACAGGGCGGGGCCCGGAGGTCGAACCTCCGGGCCCCGCCCCTTGTCCCGTGCTCGCTCAGAGCTCCTTGGCCTGCTCCAGCATCCGGTCCACGACCCGCTTCGAGGCGTGGCCGTCGTCCAGGTCGCAGAACAGGTGGTGGAAGCGGTCGAAGCGGTCCTGGTACTCGGCGGACACCTCGTCGATGTCCAGGAGCGCGTCGACCAGCTCCTTCGAGGTGAACACCAGCGGACCGGGCGAGTCCTGCTCGAAGTCGAAGTAGAAGCCGCGCAGGGTGTCCCGGTAGTGCTCCAGGTCGTAGGTGAAGAAGAGCATCGGCCGCTTCAGGTGGGCGTAGTCGAACATGACCGACGAGTAGTCCGTGATCATGATGTCGGCCGCCAGGTACAGCTCGGCGATGTCCGGGTACTCGGACACGTCCCACACGAAGCCGTTGCCCGCGCCCGGCACCAGGTCCACCACGTTGGAGTGGCGGCGGATCAGCAGGACGTGGTCGTCACCCAGCCGCCGCTGCGCGTCCTCGATGTCGATTCGCAGGTCGAACCGGAACTGGCCCTGGCTGTGCGCCTGGTCGTCCCGCCAGGTCGGCGCGTACAGCACGACCTTCTTGCCCTTCGGCAGGCCGAGCCGCTTCTTCACCCGCTCCGCGATGGCGTCCTTCTCCGGCGAGTACAGGTAGTCGTTGCGCGGGTAGCCCGCCTCCAGGATCTCCCCGTCGTAGGAGAAGGCGCGCTTCAGGATCGGCGTGCTGAACCGGTTGGAGGACACCACCAGGCTCCACTGCTTCGCCTCCAGCGCCAGCTTCTCCTGGTACCGGCGGTCGAAGTGCAGCGTGTCGATGTCGTGGCCGATCTTCTTCAGCATCGTGCCGTGCCAGGTCTGCACGATGACCTGGCCGGGGCGCCGCTCGATCCAGAACGGCAGGTGGCCGTTGGTGACGATGTAGCGGCTGGAGGCCAGCGCCTCGAACCACTCGCGGCCCCACATGCGGACAGGCTCCACGCCCTCCGGCAGGAGGACCTGACCGTCGCGCACGGCCCACAGGTGCTTCAGCCCCGAGCCACGGGCGACCAGCTCCTCGTACATCGCCTTCGGGCTGTCGGAGAACTGCTTGCCGTTGTAGCTGAGGTAGAAGACCTGGTCCTTCAGGGGCTGCTGCCGCAGCGGCGCGTACACCTGCTCGCGCAGCTGCCGCTGGCGGTACGGGCCGCGCTCCAGGTCGTCCAGCTCCGAACGGCAGTTCAGCTGGGGGAAGTCGGCCCAGCGGTTCTCCAGCCAGTAGCGGCGGCCGCCCAGTTCGGCGCGGAGCGGGAACTGCGCCGCCGCGAGGCGGTCGGTGACGAACGGCACGTCGGGACCCTCACCGTCGGCCGGGCGCAGGAAGAGGTTCCAGCGGCCCGCGCGCAGCGGCACGTTGCCGTCGCCGCCGAGGGTGGAGGGGTCGAAGGCGACCTCGAAACGGCCGTCCTCGAGCCAGCGCGGCTCCACGAAGCGCTCCTCGAACCGGGCGCGGGGCTTGAGCAGCAGCCGGGCACCGGTGAGCCGGGCGTCGGTGCGCGCGGTGATGACGATCCGGCCGTCCTCCAGGGCGACCCGGTCGATCACGGCCCGCCGGGTGCGGCCGGCCAGCTTGAGGTACCCGTTGTGTCCGCCGATCACGGCCAGTTCGCCGTGCTCGGCGTGTTCGCCCAGGGAGGCGGGCAGGTCGTACCGCCCGTCCGCCAGGCCCTCCTGGAGGACCGTGCTGAACTGGCGTTCGCTGCCCTTGGGGTCCGTGGCCACCAGCACGGTGGACCAGACGCGCTTCTCGGGCCGGGTCAGGGCGTCGACGCCCTCGTTGAAGACCAGCGCCACGTCGGCCACCGGGACCTCGACCGAGAAGCGGTGCGTGCCGCCCTCCTCGGTCACGTCGACCGGGTACTCGTGGACCTCGGCGCCCTTCTGGTTCTTCACCCGCAGCGCCACCTGCTCGCCGGCGTGCAGCGGGACGCGGATGTCACCGGTCACGCGCAGCCGGTCGCCCTCCAGGGTCCAGCCGGTGATCAGGGCGCGGACCTTCTCGATGCGCAGCTTGAGCGCACCGCGCTCGACCGACGGCAGCATCCGGAAGTCGGAGTCCAGCCAGCGGTACGGCGGGAAGTTGCAGGCGGCGCCGCCGCTGGACTGCACGGCGCTACGGCGCACCAGGCCGGAGGCGTACAGGCCGAGGCCCACGTGCCACAGGCCCTCCTGCCACTCACCGCCCTTGCGCAGCTTCGCCGGGTCGATGGTTACTTGCCAGCCGGCCCAGTCGTAGTTGTAGCGCTCCTGGCCGGAGTCGGTGGTCGCCTCGGGCCGCTCCACGTTCCGGGCAGGCAGCACCATGCGCCGGCGGGACTTGTCCTTGCGCAGTTGCAGAACCTTGACGGACGAGCGTTTCGACGGAAGATCGATCTTGTCGATCCAGGCGTGCCCGACCAGCACGAGTTTGCCCTCGGACCAGCTGACGTCCTTCAGCGGGGCGCGCATGCGCAGGTCCGGATCGATGCGCAGGGCCTTGCGCGGGACGTCCAGCTCGGCGTCGGCCAGAGCCGGGAAGGAGGCGTACTTGCGGACCAGGCCGGTGACCTCGATGGGCTCCTTGCGCCGCTGCGAGGCCAGCAGGGCGATCAGCTCGTCGAGCTGGTGCTTGCGGACCAGCAGCCACTGCACCCGCAGGTGCGTCGGCAGCGTCATGACGACCTTGGGGTCGATGTGGTCAAGGAAGCGGTTGGCCGAGCGCAGGAACTCTTCGCGGTACTCCTCGTCACCGTCGGGCACCACGTTGAGGAACAGCCGGAGGTCGTCCGTGAGGACGCGGGCGTCGTACTCCCGCTTGAGGCGCGCGAAGGTCTCGCCGGACTGCCTGCCCAGGAAGTCGCTGATCTCCAGGACCGAGGTGGTGCGATCGCTCACCGCGCCCGGGTCGGTGCGGCGCTGCGTGATGGAGGGGCCGGACTCACCCTCGCGCAGCCGCCAGTAGTAGCAGGGCTCGGAGATGACGTCGACGGCCTCGGCGAGGTAGTGCGCCCGCATGGTGACGGGGATGTCCTCGTACAGGCGGGCCTCGGGGAAGGCGAAGCCGTGCTTCTCCCAGAACGTCCGGCGGAACACCTTGTTGCAGGCGATCCGGTCGGCGACCAGCTTGGCGTATTCGGAGATGTGGGTGCGCTGGCGTGCCTCGCCCGCGAGCATCCGCATCAGCGGGACCTGCCAGGTCTTCTCGCCCCTGAGGTGGAAGACGTTGCCGGTGGCGAAGGCGGAACCGGTCTCGTCGAGGCTGCCGACCATCAGGCGGTAGGCGTCCGGCGGGATGAGGTCGTCGCTGTCGACGAACGTCAGGAACTCCGCCTCGGGGGACATGTGGCCGATACCGGTGTTGCGGGCGGCCCCCAGCCCTCCGTTCTCCTTGCGTATCAGCCGGAACCGCGGGTCACGCTCCGCGTAGGACGCGGCTATCTCCGCCGAGTTGTCTGGGGAGCCGTCGTCCACCATGAGGACCTCGAAGTCCTCGAACGTCTGCGCCGCCAGCGAGTCGAGACAGGCCGGCAGATAGTGCTCGACGTCGTACATGGGGACGATGACACTGAGCCGAGGGGCCATGCTTGTCGATCTCCTTCTCGGGGGTCAGGCCCGCTCGACGGCTGCGAGCGCCTGGGCGGGGGTCGGTGCGTGGGAACGCTCTGCGAACGGCACGAAGGGCAGCGGCTCCGTCTCGCCGAGGAAGACGCGGCGCACCACGCGCTCGGCGGCACGTCCGTCGTCGAACTCGCAGAACCGACGGCGGAAGGCGTCGCGGCGCGCGGCCGCGTCCTGCCCGCGGTACTCGTCCGATCCGAGCAGGTCGATCAGCTCGGCCTGCGAGGTGGCCACCGCGCCCGGCGACTCCTGGAGCAGGTTGAAGTAGGTGCCGCGCACGGCGGAGTAGATGTCCCAGTCGGGCGCGTAGATGATGATCGGCCGGTCCAGGACGGCGTAGTCGAACATCGCGGAGGAGTAGTCCGTGATGAGCGCGTCGGCCGCGAGGTACAGCTCCTCCACCCGGGGGTGCGCCGACACGTCGACGATCCGCCCGCTGCGGCGCAGTTCGGCCACGTGGGCCGACCCGCCGTAGAAGTAGTGGCCGCGCACCAGCAGGGTCACGTCCGGCCCCAGCTCGTCGGCGAGGCGGGCGAGGTCGAGGCTCGGCACGAAGCCGGGCTGGTACTCGCGGTGCGTGGGCATGTACAGGAACGCCCGGGTGCCGTCGGCGAGCCCGAGGGCCGCGCGGGCCCGGCGGACGTCCTCCGAGGTGCCGTTGACGAGGACGTCGTTGCGGGGGTAGCCGGTCTCCAGCGAGACGTAGGAGCACGGGTAGACCCGCTCCCAGACGGCGGTGGAGAAGCGGTTGGAGCTGACGCTGAAGTCCCAGCGGTCGCAGCGCTCGAGGAGCTTGTCGAAGTCCATGTCCGTCGAGGCGGGGTACTTGCGCTGGTCCAGGCCCATGGTCTTCAGCGGGGTGCCGTGGTGGGTCTGGAGGTGGATCTGGCCCTCGCGCTTGACCACGCTGTCGGCGAAGTTCACGTTGTTGACCAGGTACTTGGCCCGTGCGAGCGCGGCCCAGTACTCCTTGGAACCGACCCGGACGTACCGCACGCCCTCGGGCACCCGGTCCACCGCGTCCGGCCGGACCGCCCAGACCCGGCGGACGTGCGGGGCGAGCCGGGCCAGCTCGGCGTCGATGGCGGCGGGGTTGCAGGAGACGCTGCGGCTCCAGTAGGCGGAGAACAGCGCCAGGTTCTCGTCCAGCGGCAGCCGGAGCTGGGACTGGTAGTAGACGCCCATCGCGCTGCGCTTGGACCGGTTGACGGCCGTACGGGTGCGGGTCCTGACCGCCTTGCGGAGCTTCACGGCGGCGGTGGCACCGGCCATCGCGGCGTACGCGTCCTTCTCCAGCATCGCGTACTTGTGGCCGCGGCCGCCGCCCGGACGCTGGAAGCCCTCGGGGAGCCGGGCGCGGTAGTCGGCGGAGGCGCGGTGGAAGAACTCCGCCCGCGCGTCGGCCGGCAGCCGGTCGGGCCGGTCCAGGATGGTCAGGAAGTGGTCGGCCATCTTGCGGAACAGCGGTGCGCGCCACTGCGCGAACTCGGGGTGGGCGTCCAGGTAGTCGAAGACGCGGCGGTACTGGTCGAAGACGTCGAAGTGCTTGCGGCTGACCGTCTTCAGGATGTTGCCGCCCTCGCGGCGCTGGCGGTACATCACGCAGACCCGGTTCAGCACCGCGATGCGCTCGGCACTGATCATGGAGCAGAACGTCCAGGGGGCGTCCTCGTAGTAGCCCGGCGGGAAGGTCAGCTCGTGACGCAGGACGAAGTCCCGGCGGTAGGCCTTGTTCCAGACGATCTGCAGCAGGTCGAGCAGCTTCGGCCGCTCGGCGAGGGGGAAGGCCTCCGGCCCGTCGGGCTGGAGCAGCTCGGCGCGCTGGTTGGGGCGGACCCGGCCGTCCCAGTAGCTGCGGGCGTAGTCGTAGACGAGGATCTCGGGGTCCCCGGCCGCTTCCAGCCGGTCGGCTATCGCCCGCAGCGCGCCGTCGGTCAGAGTGTCGTCACTGTCCAGGAAAAGTACGTAATCACCCTGAACCTTCTCCATGCCCGCATTGCGCGCGCGCCCCAGCCCCACGTTCTCCGTGAGGTGAATCACGTGAATGCGCGCGTCCCGCTCCGCGTATTCATCGAGAATGGCGCCCGAACCGTCCGGTGAGCAGTCGTCGACCGCGATGACCTCGAAGTCCGTGTAGTCCTGCCCGAGCACCGAGTCCAGGCACTCGGTGAGGTAGCCCTGCACCTTGTAGACAGGGATGACGAGAGAGAGTCTGGGCATCCTTACAACCTGTTCCGAGACTGATCACGAGAGCGTGGGCCGAGGCCAGAGCACGCTCCGCCCGCCGGCGGCGCAGCGCGCCGTCGCATCAGAGTAAAGGATTCACTTGATGTTTCCGTGAGCAAGGTAGCGGGGCGGTCGGGGCGCGGAACAGCCGCGGAGGCCGGACCTTTACTTGCTCGGAACATTGTCCCACCCTGATGCGCGGGCGATTCCACCCCGCCTCACCGCACAGGGTTTTCGCCGCAGTTGCCCGAATTCACCCGATTCGATTTTCCGTAGCCCATGGACGAGTCTGCTCTCCTACCGACACAGACCGAGGAGGCACGGGAATGAGCTGGCTGGTCACGGGCGGCGCCGGGTACATCGGTGCGCATGTGGTGCGCGCCATGACGGAGAACGGCGAGCACGTGGTCGTCTACGACGACCTGTCGACCGGCAGTGCCGACCGGGTGCCCGGCGATGTCCCGCTGGTCGTGGGCAGCGTGCTGGACCAGGAGCTCCTGGAACGGACGATCCGTGACCACGCCGTGACCGGTGTGGTGCACATCGCGGCCAAGAAGCAGGTGGGGGAGTCGGTGGAGCGGCCCCTCCACTACTACCGCGAGAACGTCACCGGACTGCAGACCCTGCTGGAGGCGATGACGGCCACCGGCGTCGGCCGGGTCGTCTTCTCCTCCTCCGCCGCCGTCTACGGCATGCCGGACGTCGACCTCGTCACCGAGGACACCCCCTGCGTCCCCATGAGCCCCTACGGCGAGACCAAGCTGGTCGGCGAGTGGCTGATCGCCGCCGCGGCCAGGGCCCACGGGATCCGCGCCGTGTCCCTGCGCTACTTCAACGTGGCCGGTGCCGCCGCCCCGGAGCTGTCCGACGCGGGCGTCTTCAACCTCATCCCCATGGTGTTCGAGCGGCTGGAGGCCGGCGAGGCGCCGCGGATCTTCGGCGACGACTACGCCACGCCGGACGGCACCTGCGTACGTGACTACATCCACGTCCAGGACATCGCCTCCGCCCACCAGGCGGCCGCGGCGCGTCTGCGCGACGCCCCGGAGGGAACCTCGCTCGTCCTCAACATCGGCCGGGGCGAGGGCAGCTCGGTCCGGGAGATGGTGGACCGCATCCTGAAGGTGACCGGCAACGAGCGGCTGGCGCCCGAGGTCACCGATCGCCGGCCCGGGGACCCGGCGAGGGTGGTCGCGTCGGCGGACCGCATCCGGGCGGAACTGGGCTGGACGGCCCGTCTCGGCCTGGACGACATGATCGAGTCCGCGTGGCTGGGGTGGCGTCACCGGCACGCCTGAGCCTGAGTCCGAGCGGCCGGGGGTGAGGCCGGGCGCAGACCCGCGGCCCGGCTCCCCCGCTCGCCCAGAGCTCGCGTCCCTGAGCCCCTGTCAGGCCTTCAGGTCGGCCTTGTCGCCCATCACCACGACGGGGTGCAGCCGGGGATCGAGGGTGCGCAGCAGGTAGCGCATCGCCGACTCGGACTGGCTCACACACGCCGACGTGCCGCTGCCGTGGTCCATGTGCAGCCAGATGCTGCCGCCCTTCGACTGGCCCTGCGGCCGGGTCGGGTCGTTGGGCGCGGTCCCTCTGACCCGGTTGTAGTCGATGGCTATGACGTAGTCGAAGTCGTGCCAGTACGCCTTCTTCCAGTAGCGGGGCGCCTGGAAGGCCGCGGACCGGGTGTACGGCAGCCTGGTCCCCGGGGCGGCGAGGACGCCGCCCGCGTCGCTGAGCGTGAACACTCCCACCGGGCTGCGCAGATCGCCCTCGTGATGGTCCGTCGTCCAGCCCTTCCGCCCGTTGTGCGCCGCCCAGGAGCGTTCCTGCTTCCAGACGGCGCCGTGCTTGGTGAAGAGGGCGACGGTGGAGTCGGGGGAGTTCTTCCCCGCGCCGTACACCGCGACCACCTGGCGGGAGCCGGCCGGCACCTGCCGCCACAGCCGGTCGCCGATGCCGGGGACGCGCTTGAGGGCCGTCTTCCGCGGCTGGGTGTCGTCGGACTTGTCCCGCGGCGCGGCACTGCCGTGGTCCGAACCGCCGCACGCCGCCGCCGACATCACCAGCAGCCCACCGATGACCGCGCTCAACCCTGCCCGTGCCGAACCTCTTCTCCGCATGGGGTCCATGGTCGCAGACCGCCGCGAACGCGGCCGTACCGCCCTGTCCGGCATCGGCCAAACCACCGCGCGGACACCCTGGTTGGGGGTGGTGGACCGGGCGGGGCCGGCAGGCTGCGCGACGGCGGTGAGGGGGTCCGGGTGCCGGTCCCGACGACACCGTCGAGGGCCGCGGCGACGGCGCCGGACCGGCCGGACGTGACGTCCACGCGGTGAGGACGAGGGCGAACCCGGCTCGGCGGCCGTCCCGGGCGGTCCTCGCACCGCGGTGACCCCGGCGGGGGCCGGCCCGGGACTGTCCGGCGGTTGGGCAGCGCGGGCACGCCGCACCCGGCTTCCCGTAGATTGAGGACGCCGGGAAGCACGGTGCCGGAACGCGCACGTGAAGGAGACGGACCGCAGGTGGCAAGGGCAAGGCAGGCCGTGGGCGAGGCCCGCAGGATCGTCGTCAAGGTGGGCTCCTCCTCGCTGACCACCGCCGCGGGCGGCCTGGACGCCGACCGCGTCGACGCGCTGGTCGACGTCCTCGCCAAGATCCGCAGCGGTGGGGAGAAGGAGATCGTGCTGGTCTCCTCCGGCGCCATCGCCGCCGGCCTCGCCCCGCTCGGCCTGCGCCGCCGCCCCAAGGACCTCGCGCGCCAGCAGGCCGCCGCCAGCGTCGGCCAGGGCCTGCTCGTCGCCCGCTACACCGCCTCCTTCGCCCGCTACGGGGTCCGCGTCGGCCAAGTCCTGCTCACCAGCGACGACATGAGCCGCCGCGCCCACCACCGCAACGCCTCCCGCACCCTCGACCAGCTGCTCGCGATGGGTGCCTTCCCGGTCGTCAACGAGAACGACACCGTCGCCACCGACGAGATCCGCTTCGGCGACAACGACCGCCTCGCCGCCCTCGTCGCCCACCTCGTCCACGCCGACCTGCTGGTCCTCCTCTCCGATGTCGACGGCGTCTACGACGGCGACCCCAGCAGGCCCGGCACCTCCCGGATCGCGGAGGTGAGGGGCCCGGAGGACCTCGCCGGCGTCGAGATCGGCAGCGCGGGCAAGGCGGGCGTCGGCACCGGCGGGATGGTCACCAAGGTGGAGGCCGCCCGGATCGCCGCCGCCGCCGGCATCCCGGTGGTGCTGACCAGCACCGTCCACGCGGCCGAGGCCCTGGCCGGCGGCGACACCGGCACCTACTTCCACGCCACCGGCAAGCGCTCCGCCGAGCGGCTGCTCTGGCTCCAGCACGCCTCCACCCCGCAGGGCGCCCTGATCCTGGACGACGGCGCGGTCGACGCGGTCGTCAGGCGGCGCACGTCGTTGCTGCCCGCCGGGATCGCCGCCGTCGAGGGCGAGTTCAGCGCGGGCGATCCCGTCGAGCTGCGGGACACCACGGGCCGCGCGGTGGCCCGGGGACTCGTCAACTTCGACGCCAAGGAGATCCCCCTGCTGATCGGGCGTTCGACCCGGGAGCTGGCACGCGAGCTGGGCCCGGAGTACGAACGCGAGGTCGTACACCGGGACGACCTGGTCCTCCTGCACACCTGAAGGCCCGCGGAACCGCTCGCGAAACGGGGTGTACGGAACGACCCCGGTGGGGGACGTTCCGTAAAACCACCACGCGGAGCCCGGCGGCCTGCTCAACTTTGTCTGGGGGACATGTTGAAGGGACGGGTTCCGTCAAGGGGCCGAGCGAGCCATACGAGCATGCGAGCCGCGCGTGCCGTGCGTGAAGGAGGCCGTCGTGAGACGAGTGCGCCCGGGGGCGGCGTCCCGCGGTGCTCTGACGAGCGTCGCGGCCGGGGACACCTACGAGGAGCCCAAGGACCTGCCCAGGCTGTGGCACGTCACCCTCAGCGTCTCCGGGGAGAAGGTCCCCCTGCCCGAGCTGCGGCGGGCCCTGGAACAGCTCGCCCACGACCACCCCTTCCTGCTGACCAGCAGATACGCGACCGACCACGCCGAGATCCGGTACTGGGAAGAGGCCCGCGACCTGCACGACGCCGCCGCCGTGGCGCTGCGCCTGTGGGGCGAGCACCGGCAGAGCGCCGGCCTGCCGCCCTGGGAGATCGTCGGCCTGGAGGTCATCGACCGCGAGACCTACCACCACCGCATCGCCGAGGGCTACGGCCCCGCCCCGGCGACCCCGGTGGGAGTGCACCCGTTCTGAGCCGGGCCGGGCCCGGGGCGCGGCGATCCGGGCCCGGGTGAGCGGGTGCCGGAGGGGGCGGGTGCCGGGAGGGTGCGCTGTGCCGGGGCGAGCTCCCGGGCCACCCCCGGCCGGGGAAGGTTCACCCCATTTGGGGTGTCTCGGGGTGTGGGACGACCGCTGAACCGCCGCGCCCCGCGCACTACCCTTCCCTCATGACCACGCTCTCGCCGTACGACTCGATGTCCCCGGTCACCCAGGCCGCCTACCGGGCCAAGGCCGCCGCCGCCGACCTCGCGCCGCTCCCGCGCGCCGTGAAGGACGACGCGCTGCTCGCCATCGCCGACGCCCTGGAGGTCCGGACCGCCGAGATCGTCGAGGCCAACGCCAAGGACGTGGCCAAGGCGAGGGAGAACGGCACCAGCGAGGCCATCGTCGACCGGCTCACCCTCACCCCGGAGCGGGTCCGCGCCATCGCCTCCGACGTCCGCGACGTCGCGAAGCTGCCCGACCCGGTCGGCGAGGTCGTCCGCGGCTCCACCCTGCCCAACGGCATCGACCTGCGCCAGGTCCGCGTCCCGCTCGGCGTCGTCGGCATCATCTACGAGGCCCGCCCGAACGTCACCGTGGACGCCGCCGCCCTCTGCCTGAAGTCCGGCAACGCCGTCCTGCTGCGCGGCTCGGCCTCCGCCTACGAGTCGAACTCCGCCCTCGTCCGGGTGCTCCGCGACGCCGTCGGCGGCGCCGGGCTGCCCGCCGACGCCGTCCAGCTCGTGCCCGGGGAGAGCCGCGACTCCGTCCGCGAGCTGATGCGCGCCCGCGGTCTGGTCGACGTCCTCATCCCGCGCGGCGGCGCCTCACTGATCCAGACCGTGGTCAACGAGTCCACGGTCCCCGTGATCGAGACCGGCACCGGCAACTGCCACGTCTACGTCGACGCCCAGGCCGACATCGACACGGCCGTCGAGATCCTGATCAACTCCAAGGCCCAGCGGGTCAGCGTCTGCAACGCCGCCGAGACCCTCCTGGTCCACCAGGACATCGCCGCCGAGTTCCTGCCGCGCGCCCTGGACGCCCTCGCCGAGGCCGGCGTCACCGTCCACGCCGACGAGCGGGTCATGGCCTACGCCAAGGACTCCAAGGCCACCGTCGTCGAGGCGACCACCGAGGACTGGGAGACGGAGTACCTGTCGTACGACATCGCCGCCGCGGTGGTGGACTCGCTGGACAGGGCCGTCGAGCACATCCGGCTGTGGACCTCCGGCCACACCGAGGCCATCGTGACCACCTCCCAGCAGGCCGCCCGCCGCTTCACCCAGCTGGTCGACTCCACCACCGTCGCCGTGAACGCCTCCACCCGCTTCACCGACGGCGGCCAGTTCGGCTTCGGCGCCGAGATCGGCATCTCCACCCAGAAGCTGCACGCCCGCGGCCCGATGGGCCTGCCCGAGCTGACCAGCACCAAGTACATCGTCACCGGCGACGGGCACGTCCGCCGCTGAGGTTCACCCGTCCGGCCGCCGGCCCGCCGCCCGGACCCGGTCCCGGGAACCGTCCCGCGGCCCAGGCCCCCGAGGCGTCTCACCAGGCAGACGAATTTCCATACCGTCTGCCCAAATTGACCCCCCAGGTCTACTCTGGACCCGTGCCGGAGGACGTGGGGGGCACGCCGTTCCCTGACGGCTGGGAGCCCGACGACGACCACGACCGCGGGGTGTCGGACGAAGAGTTCGCCTCCGTGGTCTTCGACGAGGCCTTCGTGCGGGCGGCCACCTTCCACGAGCCGACCGCCGTGGAGCGCCTCCTGGCCGCGGCCCAGGCCAGAGCCGAGGCCTCGGAGGCCGAGGCCCGCCGCGCCCGCGCCCGGGGCGAGCGCTTCGACGACGGCTACGGCCCCGAGGGCACCGCCTTCGGCCGGGACCACGACGATGACGAGCTGGACGACACCTACGTCCTCGGCGATCGCCACGGCCTCTTCGGTGCCTACGGCAAGCAGGTCCGCTGGCACCGGCCCGTCGCCTGGCTCCTCGCCGTCGTGATGGGCATCGGCATGGTCGCCCTGGCCTTCGCCGCCGTCTACCGGGGAGGCTCCTCGGGCACCCGCGACCGCGTTCCCGCGCCCGCCTCCACCGGCCTGGAACAGGGCGGCGCGCCCGCCCCCGGCTCCGCCACCGAGCACTCCCGGCCGGCCGTCTCGGCCATCCCGCCCTCCCCCTGAGCGCCCCGCCCGTTCTTGGTGAGAACCTGTCAGAAGTTGTCGCGCAGCGAGGCGTTTACCCGGGGCTCACGAGACCTACCCTGAAGGTATGGGCGGGCCTGGAGACCCACCGGAGGGGACACCCGAGGGCGGCCCCGGCGGTGCGGAGGACGAATACCGATCCGTCGTCTTCGACGAGTCGTTCGTCCGCGCTGCCCGCCTCCAGGAGTTCTCCGCCGAGGAACGGATGGCCGACCACGCCCCCGCCGTCCGTCGCCGCCCGCCCCTGCACCGGGGCCTCACCCGGCAGGCCCTCGTCCTCGTCCTGCTGATCGTCGTCGCCTTCGCCACCGCGATCTACATGGGCGTCCGCCACCCCTACGGCTCCCCGCAGACCCGGCGGCCCGTGGAATCCCTCCGGATGACCGTCATCCCGCTCGCCCCCCAGGGCAAGGTGCCCGGTGCCACGGACCCCGAGAGGCTCTACGCGCGCAGCCCCGCCGCCCCGTACGAGGCCGGCGCCGAGGGCATCCCCCTGCCGGCCTCGCGCGGCACCGCCCACTTCTCCGACAGCCAGGTGGTGGCCGCCCTGACCACCGCCAAGGACTACATCGTCCGCTCCTCGCTCTACCCCGAGGTGCTCAGCGGCCGCGAGGTCCGCCCCGCCCGCGCCCTGATCGACTCCGACCAGCTCGAACAGTTCGACCAGAGCGTCGACCACCCGGCGGCGGACGGCCGGCACGCGGCCACGGGCTGGGTGGTCCGCATCGACCCCGCCCGGGCCCGGCTGGCCGACGACAGGATCCGCGTCTTCGGCAGCCTGCACGCCGCCGAAGCCGATCCGGCGACCCTGGAGGTCACCGCCGACCACACCTTCGTCTACGCCCTGCGCCCCACCGGTGCCGCCGCCGGCGCCCCCGCCTCCCTCTTCACGGTCCGCCGCGAGGTGACCTTCCACTTCGACCGTGACGACCTGCGCACCCACCAGGTCCAGCTGATCGTGTCCTACGTCCAGGCGGGCCCCCTCGCCTGCGCGGAGGACGCCTCGGCCTACCTCCGCCCCCTGCTGGCCGGCCAGACGGCCCGGTCGGGCGGCCCCGCGGGCACCAACCCCTACGAGACGGACAGCGCCACGGCCCTGTGCGGGACGCTGGCTCCCGGGGCCCAGCCGAAGGTCTGAGGGGCGGAAAGGGGAACGGGCCCCCGGGCCGGGGTTCCCCTGCCAGGGCCCAGGCCGGGGTTCCCTCTGCCGGCTCCTCAGGCCGTGGTTCCCCCGCCGGGCCCGGCGCCTACTCCTCGCCGCCCTCGGGAGCGTCCCCCTTGGCCGGCGGCGGGCTCCGGAAGCCGTCGAAGCCCCGCCGGACCCGGCCGCCCAGGTCGCCCGCGCCGCCCGCGAGGTCCGTGACCAGCTTCATCAGCGGGTCCTTGGAGGTCTTCACATCGCTCGCGTAGCTGGCCGCCGACTCGCGGAAGGAGTCGCTGACGGAGGCGTCCCCGTCCTCGCCGCGCCGTGCGTAGTGCCCGTCCATGATCCGCTGGTAGTCCCGGGACTCGGCCCACTTCTTCAGCTCGGCGGCCCGCACGGTGGTGAACGGGTGCGAGCGGGGCAGCACGTTCAGGATCTTCAGCACCGAGTCGCGCAGATCGCCCCCGGAGTCGTACTCCTCGGCCTGCTCCAGGAACGCGTCCACGTTCATCTCGTGCAGATGGTTGCCGCCCGCGATCTTCATCAGCCCCCGCATCGAGGCCCGGACGTCCTGGCCCACCAGCAGGCCCGCCCGGTCGGCGGACAGCTCCGACTTGCGGAACCACTCCCGCAGGGCCGTGACGATCGCCGTGATCGCCAGGTTGCCCAGCGGGATCCAGGCGACCTTCAGCGCGAGGCTCGTCAGGAACAGCAGGACGGTGCGGTACACCGAGTGCCCGGACAGCGCGTGCCCCACCTCGTGCCCGACGACCGCCCGCATCTCCTCCTCGTCGAGCAGCTCCACCAGCCCCGTGCTGACCACGATGATCGGCTCGTCCAGACCGATGCACATCGCGGTCGGCTGCGGGTCCTGCGTGACGTACATCGGCGGGACCTTCCGCAGGTCCAGGATGTAACAGGCGTCCAGCAGCATGTCGTGCAGGTGCGAGAACTGCCGCTCGGAGACCCGCACCGAGTCGGACAGGAACAGCAGCCGCAGGCTCCGCTCCGGCAGCAGCCCGCTGAGCGCCTTGAAGACGGTGTCGAACCCGCTGAGCTTACGCAGCGCGACCAGGGCCGAGCGGTCGGCCGGGTGCTCGTACGCGCGCGTGGAGATCTCAGGGAAGCGCCTGCGCTGCCTGCTCGGCACCCGCTCGTGCCCCGCGTGCTGGTGGCCGTCGTCGGACATGTCTTCCCCCATGCGTGTGAGTGCCCACCGTGCCCCCGAGGCGGGGCCCAGCCTAGGCGGAGATACCTTGGACGGGCAGTACACCCGAAGGAGTCCACGTCATGGAGCACCACCCCGCAGCCGCCTGGCTGACCGAGGCCGCCTCGAGCGCCGTCCAGCAGCACGGGTCAGGAAACCTGCTCCGCGTCATACTGATCGTGATGGTCCTCGGCTGTGTACTGACCGCATGGTTCCTGTTGCGCGGCTACAAGCGGAAGGACGACTGACGAGCGGCGAAGGTTCCCCGCCGCCGGGCATCGCCCCGTTCCTCCGCGCGAGCCGCCGGCGCCCTCCGGTGCCAACGGCGGAGTCGGCGTGATCGCCGCACGGCCGCCCGCTTACGATGGGCCGACATCTTTATTCCGCCCACACGCGATAGGTCCTGCCGAAGATGAGCTTCCACAGCGCAGCAGCCCAGTTGGTCACCCTTGCCGCCGAGGGCGAGCAGCACGGCGGAAACCATGAAAGCCTGAACCCGGCCCTCACCGGCGGCGGCGCCCTGTTCATCCTGCTCCTGCTGCTGTGGATCACCACGCGCTTCAACCGCGACCGCTGAGCCGGGGAACCCGTCCCCGGACGGACGTCCGAGACCGGGCCGGTAGGGTCTGCACGCATGGGAGAGCAGGACATGCCTACCGGTCCGGCGCACGAGACCGCCGACGACACGGTGAAGCACCCGCAGCACGGACCGGGCAACGGCCCCGCCCACACGGGCAAACGGCGTCTCGGCGTCATGGGCGGAACGTTCGACCCGATCCACCACGGGCACCTCGTGGCGGCCAGTGAGGTCGCCGCGCAGTTCCACCTGGACGAGGTGGTGTTCGTCCCCACCGGCCAGCCGTGGCAGAAGTCCCACCGCAAGGTCTCCCCGGCCGAGGACCGCTACCTGATGACGGTCATCGCGACCGCCGAGAACCCCCAGTTCTCCGTCAGCCGCATCGACATCGACCGCGGCGGTCCCACCTACACCGTCGACACCCTGCGCGACCTGCGCGCCCTCAACCCCGACACCGACCTCTTCTTCATCACCGGCGCCGACGCCCTCGCCCAACTGCTGACCTGGCGCGACTCGGAGGAACTGTTCTCCCTCGCGCACTTCATCGGCGTCACCCGCCCCGGCCACAACCTCACCGACCCGGGCCTGCCGGAAGGCGGGGTCTCGCTCGTCGAGGTGCCCGCCCTCGCCATCTCGTCCACAGACTGCCGTGCGAGAGTCGCCAAGGGAGACCCCATCTGGTACATGGTGCCGGACGGAGTCGTGCGCTACATCGACAAGCGCGAGCTGTACCGCGGCGAGTGAGCCGAGAGGGGCACCGGTGAACGACCGATACGACGCGGGTGACGCAGGCTACGGCGGCGGCCCGTACGAAGTCGTCGGCTACGACGAGTACGGCCGGCCCGTGTACGGGCAGGTCCCGGCACAGCAGGCTCCGCAGTCCCCGCAGGCGACCTACGACCCGTACGCCCAGCAGCAGGGCTACGACTACGACCCCTACGCCACCGGCGGGCAGCCGCAGGCGCCCTCCTACGGCTCGTTCCAGCAACCGCAGGCCTACGATCCGTACGGCACCCAGGCCCCCTACGACCCGTACGCCACCGGGACCCAGGAGACCACGGGCTACGACCCCTACGGGCAGTCGGCGAGCAGCGGACAGCAGCCCCGGGTCACCGGGCAGAGCGCCTACATCCCGCAGCAGGCCGGCCCCGCGGAGAACACCCACGTCCCGGAGAACACCCACGTCCCGGAGAACACCCACGTCCCGGAGGACACCCGGATCCCGCAGGACATCCGGACGCCGGGGGACGACGAGCGGGCCACGGGCGAAGCGGACTACCACACCGAGCAGTTCGCCTTCGTCGAGGAGCCCGACGGCGACTCCGAGGACGTCATCGACTGGCTGAAGTTCACCGAGAACCGCACCGAGCGCCGCGAGGAGGCCCGCCGCCGCGCCCGCAGCCGGATCATCGCCCTTCTCGTCGTCCTCGCCCTCGTCGTGGTCGGCGGTGTCGGCTACCTCTGGTTCGCCGGGAAACTGCCCGGCCTGTCCTCGTCCGGCGGCAAGAGCGGCACCGCCACACCGGTCACCGCCCAGAAACGCGACGTGATCGTCGTCCACCTGCACAACACCGGCAAGAGCGGCACCTCCACCGCGCTGCTGGTCGACAACACCACCACCAAGCAGGGCACCACGGTCCTGCTGCCCAACTCCCTCGCGCTGACCGACGACGACGGCTCCACCACGACCCTCGCCAAGTCCGTGGACGACGACGGCGCCTCCGGCACCCGCGACCAGCTCGACACCGTCCTCGGCACCAGCATCCAGGGCACCTGGCGCCTCGACACCCCCTACCTGCAGAACCTCGTCGAACTCGTCGGCAACATCGAGATCGACACCGACACCGACGTGCCCGACCCGAGCACCAAGAAGAAGGGCACCGGCCCGCTCGTCCACAAGGGCAAGGGCCAGACCCTCAGCGGCAAGATGGCCGTCGCCTACGCCACCTACCGGGCCGCCGGCGAGTCCCAGAACGCCCAGCTCGAGCGGTTCGGCCAGGTCATGCAGGGCGTGCTGCGCAAGATGTCCTCCGATCCGTCGTCCGCCACCACCACCGTGCAGACCCTCGCGCAGATCCTCGACCCGCCGCTCACCGACAAGGACCTCGGCGGCTTCCTCGCCAAGCTCGCCGACCTCGCCAAGAGCGGCGACTACAGGACCGCCCTGCTGCCCGTGCAGTCCGACGGCACCCTCACCGCGCAGACCAGCGACAGCGTGGTGAAGGACATCCTCGGCGGCACCGCCAAGAGCCCCGACGCCGGCTCCTCGGTCCGGGTCTCCGTCCAGAACGCCACCGGTGTGAAGGACGACACGGAGAAGGCCCGCGTGGTCCTCCTCAACGGCGGCTTCACCTTCCTGGAGGGCGGCACCGCCTCCGGAACCCAGGCCGCCTCGAAGGTGCTCTACGCGGACGCCGCCGACAAGGAGAACGCCGCCGAGGTCGCGAAGACCCTGGGGCTGCCCGCCGGCTCCGTGGCCAAGGGCAGCGTCTCCTCCGGCGCCGACGTCTCGGTGATCCTCGGCGGCGACTACAAGCCGTCCTCCTCCTGACCCCGGGCCGCCTCCGGACGGGAGCGCGGCCGGGTGCACCCCACGTGATGCCGTCATCACGTGGGGTGCGCCCGGCGGTCCGTGAGACCCTTGATGACAAAAGACCGCCGACGGAAAGCCATGTAGTGACCGCCACCGACCGTTCCCTTGAGCTCATCCACACCGCCGCCCAGGCGGCGGCCGACAAGCTCGCCCACGACGTCATCGCCTACGACGTGAGCGACGTACTGTCGATCACGGACGCCTTCCTGCTGGCGTCCGCGCCGAACGACCGCCAGGTCAAGGCCATCGTCGACGAGATCGAGGAGCGCCTCCTGAAGGACCTCGGGGCCAAGCCGGTCCGCCGCGAGGGCGACCGGGAGTCCCGCTGGATCCTGCTCGACTACGTCGACATCGTCGTCCACGTCCAGCACAGCGAGGAGCGTGTCTTCTACGCCCTGGAGCGGCTGTGGAAGGACTGCCCCGAGCTGGAGCTGCCCGCCGACGCGAAGGCCACCCGCGGCAAGGCGGAGGAGCACGCCAGGGCGCAGGCCGCCGAGGCCGACCAGGAACCGGACGGGGCCTGGTGATGAGCGCCACCGGCGAGGTGACCGACCGCAAGGGCCGGGGCCGCCGCATCATCCTGTGGCGGCACGGCCAGACCTCCTGGAACGTGGAGCGCCGCTTCCAGGGCACCACGGACGTCGAGCTGACCGAGACGGGCATCGGCCAGGCCCGTCGCGCCGCCCGGCTGCTCGCCTCCCTGCGGCCCGACGCGATCGTCTCCTCGGACCTGCGGCGGGCCGCGCACACGGCCGCCGAGCTGGCCGCCCTCACCGGCCTGGACGTCACCCGCGACGAGGGGCTGCGCGAGACCTATGCGGGCGTCTGGCAGGGGCTGACGCACGACGAGATCATCGCCCGCCACGGCGAGGAGTACGCCGCCTGGAAGCGCGGCGAGGCGGTCCGCCGCGGCGGCGGCGAACTGGAGACCGAGGTCGCCGACCGAGCCGCCCCCGTGGTGCTGCGGCACGCCGAGAAGCTGCCCGAGGACGGCACGCTCGTCGTCGTCAGCCACGGCGGCACCATCCGCACCACGATCGGCCGGCTGCTCGGCTTGGAGGCCCGGCACTGGGAGAGCTTCGGCGGACTCTCCAACTGCTGCTGGTCCGTGCTCGGCGAGGGCGCCCGCGGCTGGCGCCTGCTGGAGCACAACGCGGGCACCCTCCCGGAGCCCGTCCTCGGCGACGACGACTGACCGTGCCGAGCCCCCCGGCCCCGGATTTCACTTTCCGGCAGGTCACAGGCTAAAGTTCTTCTTGTTCGCCCCGCCGAGCGGGAAGAACGCAAGGGGCTATAGCTCAGTTGGTAGAGCGCCTGCATGGCATGCAGGAGGTCAGGAGTTCAATTCTCCTTAGCTCCACTGATCGACACTCTGTTGAGTTGTCAAAGATCGGTTGATGAGGATCCCGTCCCCGCAGGGGGCGGGATTCTCTGCTTTCGGCTGCCATCAGTTGTTCCGGGCCGGCGGCCACAGCCGCTCTCTCCGCTCCCGCAGCACCGCGATCTTCTCCCGCGTCTCCTCGTCCTCCGGCGTGTAGACCACGATCCGGCACTCGGGCATCCCGTCGATGGACAGCGACTGCGAGGTCATCCGCATCTCGCCCACCGCCGCGTGGCGGAACACCTTCACCCGGGGGCCGGGAGTCACCACCTCACCGCTCGCCCACAGCTCGGCGAACCAGGGGCTCGCCGCCGACAGCCCGCGTATGTACTCCTCCCAGACCTGCTCGCCCACGTGTCTGCCGTAGGCCGACCGCAGGGTCGCCACCATCAGCGGCAGCTCCTTCTCCCGGTGCACCAGGGGACTGAGCGGATCCGGCAGGGTGCACAGCGTCCACAGCACGTTCGGCACACCGGTCGCGAGGGTCTCGGGGACCAGGAAGAGGTCCCGGTAGGCCGCGTTGGTGGCCAGGACGTCGTACCGCGCGTTGTAGACCGTCGCCGGCATCGGGTCGAGGGCGTCGATGACGCCCTGCACCTGCGGGCTGATCCGCCGGGTCAGCCCTTCGGGGTCCGGCTCGAACGGCACCTCCGCGAGCCGGTACAGGTGCTCCCGCTCCGGCGGGTCCAGCCGCAGCGTCCGCGCGACCGCGTCCAGCACCTGCGGTGAGGCGTTGATCGGCCGGCCCTGCTCCAGCCATGTGTACCAGGTCACGCCCACGCCCGAGAGCTGGGCGACCTCCTCCCGGCGCAGCCCGGGAGTGCGCCGCCGCAGGCCCGGCGGCATCCCCACGTCGGCCGGTGTGACCCGGGCCCGCCTGCTGCGCAGGAAGGCCGCCAGTTCGGGCCTGCGCCGCTGTGTCCTCGTCCCCATCGACATCCCCCGTCGTACCCCGTCGTCCCCGCTCATCGTCGGCACCCGGCACCGCTCCTGCCAGGTGCTGGCAGTACCAGCATCGGCAGGCACTCGGCACCCGTACCGGCCCGTCGTCACGCTCGACGCCATGACGACGACATCCCGTACCGGTCCGGGCACCGGGCCCGTACCGAACGCTGCGATCAGTGAACCACCCGCCACCGACAGTGACGTCACCGGCGTCCGCCGGGCCGACTCACCCATCACGGACAGTGAAGCACCCGCCACTGACAATCGGCCCCGGCTGCTGCTCGGCGTGCTGCTGGCCGCCCTGTTCATGGCGGCCCTCGACGTCTTCATCGTCAACGTCGCCGCCCCCACGATCGGTTCCGGACTGGACGCCTCGGGGGCCGACCTGCAACTGGTCATCGCCGGCTACACCATCACCTACTCCGTGCTCCTGGTCACCGGGGCCCGGCTCGGCGACCGGCTCGGCCACGGCCGGGTCCACTTCGCCGGACTGGCCCTGTTCACCGCGGCGTCGCTCGCCTGCGGACTGGCGCGGGGATCGACCGGGCTGATCGTGTTCCGGCTGGTGCAGGGCGCCGGCTCGGCGCTGATGATCCCGCAGGTGCTCAGCCTCGTCCAGCGCACCTTCACCGGAGAGGCCCGGGCCCGGGCGCTCGGCGCCTACTCGGCGGTCCTGGCCGTCGGCGCGGCGGCCGGGCAGGTCGCCGGCGGGCTGCTGGTCAGCGCCGACCTGTTCGGCATGGGCTGGCGACCGGTGTTCCTGGTCAACGTGCCGGTGGGCGCGCTGCTGCTGGTGCTGGGCCGGCGGGTCCTGCCGCTGGGCCGGGCGGGCGGACGCGAGCGGGCCCGGGCGCTCGACCTGCCGGGACTGGTGCTGCTCGGCGCCGCCGTGTCGCTGCTGACGGTGCCGCTGGTGCTCGGGCAGGAGGAGGACTGGCCGCTGTGGTCCTGGCTGTCGCTGGCCACGGCCGCCGTGCTGTTCACCCTGTTCTGCGGCCACGAGTCCCGGCTGGCCCGGCGCGGCGGCGCCCCGCTCCTCACGCCCCGGCTGCTGCGTCATCCCGGCATCGGCCTCGCCGTCGTGCGCATCCTCGCCGTGATGTCGGTCAACGCCGGCTTCCTGTTCGCCCTGACCCTGCACGTCCAGGGCGGCCTCGGCCACAGCGCCCTGCGGGCCGGACTGGGCTTCGCGCCGACCGCGGCCGTCTTCGGTGCCGTCAGCCTCACCTGGCGGAAGTGGCCGGCCGCCTGGCAGCGGGCCCTCGTGCCGGCGGGGTTCACGCTCACCGCGGTGTCCGTCGCCGCCGTCGGGCTCGCCTTCCACGGCGGCGGTGACGGGGGAGCGGTCCTGTACGCGGGGTACGTGGGCACGGGTGCCGGGCTGGCGCTCGCCTTCAGCCCGACGCTCACCGGGGCCCTGGCCACCGTGCGGACCGAGGACGCGGCGGACGCCAGCGGCCTGCTGGCGACGGTCACGCAACTCGGTCAGCTGATCGGCGTCGCGGCCTTCGGCACACTGTTCCTGAACCGGCTTGAGTCGTTCGGGGCGGTGGGCCCGTATCCCTCGGCGGAGGCGTTCTCGGTCTGCGCCTGGGCGCTGGCCGCGACGGCCGCGGCGGGAGCCGTGTCCGGACTGGTACTGAGGCGTCGCTGACCGTATCGGTCCGGTCGTGGCAGAATCAAACGGCCGGAAGGGGGCGCGGCCCGACGGGAGGGAGTAGCGATGCCTGCGAGCATCCTTGAGGAGGTCGGCCACCTCCTCGGTGCGGCGTTGATACGGGACACGACCACCCGGCTGAGCTGCCCTTCCTGCGGTTCCGCGCATGTGGCGCAGGTCCTCGGCGACAACGGCGGAATCTCCTACGTGTGCACGGCCTGCGGCCACAGCTGGAGCTGATCGATGGGTGCACACAGGCGAAAGTGCGACTGGTGCGGGAGCGGTACCCCGATCGTGCGGGACATGGAGCCGATCAATCCCGACTACCAGTACTGGTGCGAGGAATGCGCGCGGGCGCTGATCATAAAAGGCGACCCGATCGAGACGTACCGGGAGCTGGAGGGCGAGCCGATCTACGGCCGCCTCCTGGAGGAGCACTGCACGCTCAAGAGGTTCTACCAGTTCGTCACGGCTTGACGCGGACCCCGCCCGGCCCGGCCTTCGGCAACGATGTCCGGGCCAGCGCGAGGAGCACCGCGCCCGCGCCCGCGTAGCCGGCCGACAGCGCCAACTCCGCGGGCGACTGGTGTAGTTCCGGCCGTCCGGCCCCGTGTGGCACCCACCACGGGGCGTACGAGCAGAACACCAGCGCGGTGCCCACGGCCGCCGCCCGCTGCCCCCGCGTCCACAGCAGCAGCACCAGCGGCACGCACCACACCCAGTGGTGGGTCCAGGACACCGGGCTGATCAGCAGGGCGGTGACGGCGCAGACGCACACCGCCCAGGCCCGCTCCCCCCGCAACTCCGCCCGGACGGCCAGGGCGAGGCCCAGGACGGCCACCACGGCCGCACAGGCCGTCCAGAGCGCTCCCGGCGCGGGCGTGTGCAGAAGGCGCGCCAGAACGCCGCGCAGGGCCTGGTTGGCGGTGTCCTCGGCACGCCCGACCCGGCTCGCGCGGAACAGCGCCCCCGTCCAGAACCGCCAGGAGTCGTGCGGCAGGACGGCCGCGGCCAGCAGCGTCGCCCCCGCGAACGCGACGGCCGCCCCGCGCGCGTGGCGCAGCCACGGCTCCCCCTGACCGCCCCTCAGGCGGGCCGTCACCCCCGTGGCCAGCAGCAACGCCGGGAACAGCGCGGGTGTCAGCTTGACCGCCGCGGCCAGCCCGAGGCCCACTCCCGTCCAGCGGTCGGACCCGCCGGAGGGGCGGCGGGTCAGGTCCCACAGCACCAGGACGGCCAGCAGCAGGTTGATCTGGCCGTAGCGCACGGTCGTCCACACCGGCTCGCACCACACGGCGCAGGCCGCGACCCACCACACGGTCTCCACGCGCGCGTGGCCGACGAGTTTCAGCGACAGCCGGACGAGGACGACCAGCAGCGCGAGGTTCCCGGTCGTCGCCACCTCCCGCAGCAGCGCGGTGTCCAGCAGGGGCAGCGGCGTGAACAGCAGGGCCGCGAACGGCGGGTAGGTGGTGGGCAGGCGCGCGGCCGTCGCGCGCAGCGCGTACAGGTCGCCGCCGGCGCGCACGGTGGCGCCCTCCGCGCGGTAGACCATCAGATCGATCATGGACACGTGCGCGGCCCGCTGAGCGGCCCAGAAGGCCGCGAAGGACACCACGCACACGCCCAGCGCGACCGGGGCCCTGCGAGGGACTGAGGGCGACGCGACCATGGCCATGAAAACCGACATTAGCGGGCGAATCGGTGCAGGGTCGAAACCGATTTTGTGCTGCGCCCTCCTCCCTGTAATGTTTACGTCGTCGCCGGGGGAACCGGGCGAAACAACAGAACAAGGGGCTATAGCTCAGTTGGTAGAGCGCCTGCATGGCATGCAGGAGGTCAGGAGTTCAATTCTCCTTAGCTCCACAGAAGTCGAAGGCGGATCATCCTGACGGATGGTCCGCCTTCGGCGTGTCGCGACACGGCGCGGCCGGGCGAAGGGGGCGGGCCACCCGTTACGGTGACCCGCCCCTTCGCGTGTGCTCAGCGGCCGAGCGCGCGCCGGCCGCGGCCCTGGGAGAGGACCGGCAGGTTGCGCGACGGCGCCTGCCCGCGGGTGTCCTCCTCGATGCGCAGGGCCAGCGCCGGGCAGCGGCGCACCGCGCGCAGCGCCTTGGCCTCCGCGTAGCGCGGCACCTGTGCCTGTGCCACCGTGGGGAAGCCGTCGGCGCCGAGCTCGAAGACCTCGGGCAGGATGTCCGCGCACAGCCCGTGGCCCCGGCAGAGCGTCCAGTCGACGTAGATCTTCTGGCGGCTGGCGCCGGTCTCCGCGGGCTCTGCGCCGCCCGGCACGCCCGTGGGGGCCCTGCCCCCCTCGAAGAGCGGCAGCACGCCCTCCACGGGCCGTCCGCAGCCGTTTCCGAGGACGTGCGCGGCCAGGTCGTCGGTGAACGCCTTGATGGTCGACTCCAGGAACATCGCCGAGCCGTCCGGGTGTGAACAGGCCCCGCGCCGCTTCACGTTCTTGGCGACCTGCTTCAGCGCCTCCAGGGCGGCCGGTCCGCCGCCGTTCAGGATGTCCTCCATCCCGCGCGCGGCGGCGGGCAGTCCCAGGTAGCAGGGCCCGCACTGGCCCGCGCTCTCCTCGGCCAGCCACTGCGCGACCCGCAGCGACTCGCCCAGCGGGCACGTCTCCTGGCTGATCGGCAGGATCGCGCCCGCGCCCAGCGAACCGCCCACCGCGTCCAGCGAGTTGCGGGAGACGATCGCCTCGTTGACGGTCGCCGCGTCGATCCACTTGCCGTGGTAGCCGCCGGTCAGCACGCCCTGCGGCACCGGCGGGGCGCCGGCCAGTTGCAGCACGTAGCGCAGCGGCACGCCCGTGGGGACCTCGATGACCATCGGACGGGCCACCGCGCCGGACACCGTGAGCATCACGGTGCCCGGCTCGTCGTACAGACCGGTGTTGCCGTAGCGCTCCGGGCCGATGCGGGCCGCGATGGCCAGCTGCGCGAACGTCTCCGCGTTCGACAGCAGCGTGGGCGCGCCGCCGACGCCGCTCTGCGAGGCGCTGATCTTGCGGCCGGGCGGGATCGCCGGCCCGCCGTCGACGGAGCGGATCAGCGAGGCGGCGGCGCCGGTGACCATGCGCACCGGATTGCGCTGCACCCACGCGCGCAGCGCCGATCTACGGCTGTTGCTCAGGCCGCGCTCGGCGAGTGCGGCCTCCATGGAGCGCTGTGTGGACTCCCGGGTGACGCCGATGACGAGCGTGCGCGCGCCGAGCGCCTCGGCGCACAGCAGCGCGCCGTCGAGGATGAGGTGCGGTGCGCGGTTGATCAGCACCGTGTCCTTGCGGCAGGCCGGTTCGTCCTCGCTGCCGTTCACCACGACGACCGGCCGCACCCCGCGCTTGATCGCCGACTCGGCGACCGAGCGCAGCTTCTTGTGGAAGGGGAAGCCGGCGCCGCCGCGGCCCCTGAGGTTGATGCGTTCGGCGAGCTGGGCGAGCTGTTCGCCGCCCAGCGGGTCGAGCGGCCCGTGCACCTTCAGGTGCATGGCCAGATCGAGCCGCTCCACAAGGTCGAAGCCCGACGTGAGCTGGGGAAGCCCGACCACGCGGACTTCGGGGACGTCGGGCAGGGCCTCGTTCACTTAAAGCCTCCGGAAGGCGTGTTCCAGGGTTCGCCCGAGCCCGGCGTCTCGTAGGACGAGCCGGGCAGCGTTTCGGTGGCGGGACCGCTGTCGAACGTGTCACCCGGGTTGTACGCGCCATAGAGGCCGTTTGTCTCACCGGTGTCGTACACGTCACTTCCGCCGTATCCGGGTGTGCCCGGATTGCCGTAGACCGGGATGGTGTATCCGGTGTCCTGGAGCGGGTCGTACGCGGACGGCGGGGCCTCGCCGACCGGCGGCGGGGACGGGATCGGCCAGCTGCCCGAGGTGCTGGAGGGGCCGTCCACGCGCGGGACGGCCTCCGTGGGCCGCAGATCCACCGGCACGTCCATGCGGGCGGTCTGGTCGGCCGTGTACGGCTGCTGGGGGCGGCCGGGGGTGGAGACCGCGCGGTAGGCCGCCGCGAAGCCGGGGCCGGGCTCGCCGGCGGGGGCGGCCGGGGTCTGGTAGAGCGGGGACGTCATCGTGTCCGCGGAGGCCATGCGCGGGTCACGCCGGCTCGCGAAGCCGGGCAGCGCCGACTCGGCCACCCGCGAGCGGCTCGCGTCCAGCTCGTCGAGCCCCGGTCGCTCCGAGCTGCCGAACAGGGCCACCAGCCGGTCGGCGACCTTCCGCTTGACCGGGCGCGGCGCGGCGCGCAGCGCGAGGGCGCCCATCACGCCGAGCAGGGACAGGCTGTAGAGGATCACGAAGACCGGCTTGGCCGAGCGACCCGCGTAGAGGCCGTGGACGAGCGCGGCGCACCAGGCCGGGTAGGCCAGCATGTGCATGGCCCGCCAGCGGGCGGCGACCGGGGCCGGGGTGGCGAAATTGCTGCGCAGGGCGCCGGTGACGCCCACGAAGATCATCAGCAGGCCCGCGAGCGAGCCCAGTCCGATCAGGCCGGCGATTCCGGTGAGGCCGAGCGAGAACGGAATGATCGCGGCGATCAGCTTCGTGTGGCCGAGCGCGATCTTCGTGGTGATGTGCAGCAACAGGAACGCGATCGAGGCGACCGCGGTCGTCCGGTGCACCGCCTGGCCGATGATCCGCTGCCGCGTGTTGAGGAAGATCCGGTCCTGGGCGAACAGGCCCCAGATCACCGAGCAGCTCAGCGAGACGAGGGACAGCACGCCCGCTCCGAAGTTCAGGAACTCGCGGAACTGGCTGCCTCCGACCAGCACGACCACGGGTATGAGCAGCAGGACGACAGCGGACGCCACCCCATAGGCCGAGCGGCCCGGTTTGGGGAGCGAGCTGGTACTACGACGAGGGTTCATGGGGGCAACTCCGAGCAGTTTCGGGAAAGCGGTCCCGCTGCCGCACTCTAGGTGGCGCCATACCGATCAGTACGGGGTTTGAGTTATTGCGTTGTTATCAACGGACCATGCGACTGGGGGAGGTGTCCTGTAGGGGACGTTACGCGAAGTAATCGTTGACCTTCGTTCAGTTCCGGCGGGCTTCGTGACATGTCCACCAGGGATACGGAAGCGCCTCGCCGCTTGCTCAAGGGCTGCGGTACCCTAACGCCATGCGTGCCGTACGCCTTCTGCTTAGCGGGCCGCGCTGATCAGTACCGACCCCGGTCCACCCGTGAGGTCGGCATCGGCGCGGCGTCCCCTCCTGTGCGAGGGGTTTTTTCGTTTCTTTGGATGTCACAGCCGCAGGCAGAGACGATCGATGGAGCTTTGAGGATCATGAGCGAGACGAACCCCGCTGCCACCGCCGCGTCGGCGGAGGCCGCGCCGCACCGCTACACGGCCGCCATGGCAGCCGAGATCGAGGCACGCTGGCAGGACTTCTGGGACGCGGACGGCACCTACGCGGCGGCGAACCCCACGGGCGACCTGGCGGGGGATCCGGAGCTGGTCGCCAAGCCCAAGAAGTTCATCATGGACATGTTCCCGTACCCCTCCGGTGCGGGCCTGCACGTCGGCCACCCGCTGGGCTACATCGCCACCGACGTCTACGCCCGGTTCCAGCGCATGACCGGCCACAACGTCCTGCACACCCTGGGCTTCGACGCCTTCGGCCTGCCCGCCGAGCAGCACGCCGTCACGACCGGCGAGCACCCGCGGATCACCACCGAGGCCGCCATCAACAACATGAAGTCCCAGCTGCGCCGGCTGGGCCTGGGCCATGACAAGCGCCGGTCGTTCGCCACGATCGACCCGGACTACTACAAGTGGACCCAGTGGATCTTCCTGCAGATCTTCAACTCCTGGTACGACGCCGAGGCGCGCAGGGCCCGCCCGATCTCCGAGCTGATCGCACAGTTCGAGTCCGGTGAGCGCGCGATTCCGGGCACCACGCGCGCGTGGAGCGAGCTGACCGCCACCGAGCGCGCCGACGTCCTGGGCGAGTACCGGCTGGCCTACGCCTCCGACGCGCCGGTCAACTGGTGCCCGGGCCTGGGCACCGTGCTGGCCAACGAGGAGGTCACCGCCGACGGCCGCTCCGAGCGCGGCAACTTCCCGGTCTTCAAGGCCAAGCTGCGCCAGTGGAACATGCGCATCACCGCCTACGCCGACCGGCTGCTGGAGGACCTGGAGGAGCTGGACTGGCCCGAGGCCATCAAGCTGCAGCAGCGCAACTGGATCGGCCGCAGCGAGGGCGCCCGCGTCGACTTCCCGATCGACGGCGAGCGCATCACCGTCTTCACCACCCGCCCGGACACCCTGTTCGGCGCGACCTACATGGTGCTGGCGCCCGAGCACCCGCTGGTCGAGAAGTTCACCCCCGAGGCGTGGCCCGAGGGCACGCACGAGGTGTGGACCGGCGGCCACGCCACCCCGGCCGAGGCCGTCGCCGCCTACCGCGCGCAGGCCGCCTCGAAGTCCGACGTCGAGCGGCAGGCCGAGGCCAAGGACAAGACGGGCGTCTTCACCGGCGCGTACGCGACCAACCCGGTCAACGGCGAGCAGGTCCCGGTCTTCATCGCCGACTACGTCCTGATGGGCTACGGCACCGGCGCGATCATGGCCGTGCCCGCGCACGACAGCCGCGACTTCGCCTTCGCGCGCGCCTTCGAGCTGCCGGTCCGCTGCGTGGTCGAGCCGACCGACGGCCGCGGCACCGACGCGTCCACCTGGGACGACGCCTTCGTCTCCTACGACGCGAAGATCGTCAACTCCGACAGCGACGACGTGCGGCTGAACGGCCTGGGCGTGGTCGAGGCCAAGGCGCGCATCACCGAATGGCTGGAGCGCGAGGGCATCGGCGAGGGCACGGTCAACTTCCGGCTGCGTGACTGGCTGTTCAGCCGCCAGCGCTACTGGGGCGAGCCCTTCCCGATCGTCTACGACGAGGACGGCGTCGCCCACGCGCTGCCCGAGTCGATGCTGCCGCTGGAGCTGCCCGAGATCGAGGACTACAGCCCGCGCACCTTCGACCCGGACGACGCCGACACCAAGCCCGAGACGCCGCTGTCGCGCAACGAGGAATGGGTCAACGTCACCCTGGACCTGGGCGACGGCCCCAGGAAGTACCGCCGCGAGACCAACACCATGCCCAACTGGGCCGGTTCCTGCTGGTACGAGTTCCGCTACCTGGACCCGCACAACGACCGGAAGCTGGTCGACCCGGAGATCGAGCGGTACTGGATGGGCCCGCGCGAGGGCCGGCCGCACGGCGGCGTCGACCTGTACGTCGGCGGCGCCGAGCACGCCGTACTGCACCTGCTGTACGCGCGTTTCTGGTCCAAGGTGCTGTACGACCTGGGGCACGTCTCCTCCGCGGAGCCGTTCCACAAGCTGTTCAACCAGGGCATGATCCAGGCCTACGTCTACCGTGACAGCCGTGGCATCGCGGTGCCGGCCGCCGAGGTGGAGGAGCGCGACGGCGCCTACTACTACCAGGGCGAGCAGGTCAGCCGGCTGCTGGGCAAGATGGGCAAGTCCCTGAAGAACGCGGTGACTCCGGACGAGATCGCCGCCGAGTACGGCGCCGACACGCTGCGCCTGTACGAGATGGCCATGGGCCCGCTGGACGTCTCCCGCCCGTGGGACACGCGCGCGGTGGTCGGCCAGTTCCGGCTGCTGCAGCGGCTGTGGCGCAACGTCGTCGACGAGAACACCGGCGAGGTCACCGTCACCGACGCCGAGCCCGACGAGGAGACCCTGCGCGCCCTGCACAAGGCGATCGACGGCGTGCGCCAGGACCTGGAGGGCCTGCGCTTCAACACCGCCATCGCCAAGGTCACCGAGCTGAACAACCACCTGACCAAGGCCGGCGCCGCCGTGCCGCGGTCCGTGGCCGAGCCGCTGGTGCTGATGGTCGCCCCGCTGGCCCCGCACATCGCCGAGGAGCTGTGGCGCAAGCTGGGCCACACCGGCTCGGTCGTCCACCAGGACTTCCCGGTGGCCGACCCGGCCTACGTCGTGGACGAGACCGTGACCTGCGTCGTGCAGATCAAGGGCAAGGTCAAGGCCCGGCTGGAGGTGCCGCCCACCATCTCCGAGGAGGAGCTGGAGAAGGTGGCGCTGGCCGACGAGAAGGTCGTCGCGGCGCTGGACGGCGCGGGCATCCGCAAGGTGATCGTGAGGGCGCCGAAGCTGGTCAACATCGTCCCGGCGTAACGACCGGGGTCTTCTCACCGGCTCGGGGTAGTCCCCTACGGGCAGGTTCGGGGTTCTCCCGGAACTCCGGACCTGCCCGCTGCGTTTACCGTGGAGAGCACAGCGGCTCGTGCCGCACCGGCCGGAGGAGGAGCGCCATGGAAGTCGTGCTGACCGTGTTCGCCCTGCTCTTCCTGCTGTTCGTCGCCCTGGGCGCGTACGCCACGGTGAAGGCGGTCGGCGCCGCCAAGCGGGGCGTGGACCGGACCATCGCGCAGGCCCGCCGCACCGTCGAGGACCACACCCTGCGTGCCAAGTCCTTCGCGCAGACCGGACCCGCCGGCGAGATCGCCCAGCTGAGGCTCGCGCTGCGCACGTCCATGCGCGCCACACAGGACGCGCTGCACGCGGGCGCGGCCGAGGACGAGTCGCTGAAGGAGTCCCTCGGCCTCTTCGAACGGCTCAGCGCGCACGGACACGAGCTGGACGCCGACCTCAAGCGTCTGGAGTCCGAGCCGGACCGGGCCACGCTCACCGCGCGCCTGCCCGAACTGCGCAGCCGCACCGAGCGGATCACCAAGTCCGCGGACTCCCTGCGCTGGGCGGTCCGCGACCGAGCCCGCCGCTTCGCCGACGACGATCTGGGCACCCTCAGCGCGCAGATCCACGTCGAAGCGGACGCCCTGCGCCACTGGACGCGGGTCGAGCCCGGCCAGGCGCCCCCGCCGTGGCCCGATGCGCCCGCCACGGCCGACGGCCGGACCACCGAACAGACCTGGCCCCAGGCGCCCGGGACTCCCACGGCCGAGGGGCAGCCTCCCGAGGCGATCGCCCCGCCGTCCTGGCGCCCCACCGCCCGCTGGCAGAAGAAGCCCCGCCCCGAAAGCACCACATGAGCGACCCGGACCGCGGGACAGGGGCCGGGCTGCCGAGTGAGCACTACGCCAGGTAACCTCCAGCTCATGTCCCGCCATGTCGCGATCGTTACCGATTCAACGGCCTACCTGCCGCCCCGGGCGATGGAGCGTCACGGCATCACCGCGGTCCCGCTGACCGTGGTCCTCGGCGACCAGGCCCTGGAAGAGGGCACCGAGATCTCGACCCGCTCCCTGGCCCAGTCACTGCAGAAGCGACGTCCCGTCACCACCTCCCGCCCCAGCCCCCAGGTGTTCGCGGAGACGTACCGCAAGGTCGCCGAGTCCGGCGCGTGCGGCATCGTCTCCCTGCACCTGTCCGCCGAGCTGTCCGGAACCTACGACGCGGCGGTCCTCGCCGCGCGCGAGGCACCGGTGCCCGTGCGGGTGGTGGACACCGGGATGGTCGCGATGGCGCTCGGCTTCTGCGCGCTCGCCGCCGCCCAGGCCGCGGAAGCGGGCGGCACGGTGGACGAAGCCGTCACCGCAGCCGAGAAGCGCGCCGACGGTACGTCCGCCTTCTTCTACGTCGACACCCTCGACTATCTGCGCCGCGGTGGCCGTATCGGTGCCGCGCAGGCACTGCTGGGCTCCGCGCTCGCCGTCAAACCCCTGCTCCAGCTGGACGGCGGCCGCATCGACCTGCTCGAGAAGGTCCGTACGGCGTCCAGGGCGATCGCGCGCCTGGAGGAGCTGGCCGCCGAGCGGGCGGGCGGCGCCGAGGTCGACATCGCCGTCCACCACCTCGCCGCTCCCGACCGTGCCGCCGCGCTCGCCGACCGGCTGCGGGCGCGCATCCCGGGCCTGGCCGACCTGCACGTCAGCGAGGTCGGAGCGGTCATCGGGGCGCACACCGGACCCGGGCTGCTGGGCGCGGTCGTCTCGCCCCGCTGACCGGGGCGGCCACCCCGGGTACGGCCCGTTCCGCCGATGTGAGGGCCGGCCGGCTTCACCCGGGTGAGTGACGGAGTTTTCCACAACCGGGCGGTCGTCCACGGGAATTCACCAAGATCATCGCGATCGGGCGGAAAGCCCCATCCTCGTGGCATGACACTTCGATCGCGCTCACGCACAGCGACCGCGACCAGCGGCCCCGGCCGCGACCCCGCCTCCGACGGCCGGGTCCGGCAGCGCCGCTCCCCCGGCCGCCGCCCTGCCCACCGTCGCCCGTCCGCACCGGCGGAGGAACTGCGCCGCCGAGCGGAACTCCTCTTCGGTGAACGGGCCGTGCAGTGGCGGGAGTCGGGGAACGCGCCACCGGTCCCGGGCGGCACCGGGGACACACCGACGGCAACGGTGACGGGCCTCGCGCCCGGCCTGAGTGCGCGTTCGGGCTCCGGGCGGACGGTGACAGCGGTCACGTCGGTGTCCGGCGGGACCCGGGAACGGTCAGCGACCGTCGCCGCGCCTGAACCGGGCGGTGCGCTGCGGTCACCGCAGCCCGAGCCTGAGTCCCAGCCGGAATCGGAGCCGGTGCCGACGGGGCCCAGGGCCCCTGGCCGGTGGGAGCGGGCTGGGCTGGCGCTGCGCGAGCGGATGCCGGTGTGGCTCCAGACCCGGTACGGGATGGAGCGACGGGGAGCCGTGGCGCTCGCCGTGGTGCTCGTGGCCGCCGCTGTCTTCGCCGTGCAGCACTTCTGGGCGGGCCGGCCCCAGCAGGTGAGCGCTCCTCAGGTGGTGCGCGCCCAGGCGCCCTTCGCCAAGAAGGGTGAGGGAGCGACCGCCGGACCGGCCGTGAGCACGCCGGCGACACCGGGCGCGGAGATCGTCGTGGACATCAGCGGCAAGGTCCGCGAGCCGGGGATCCGGCGGCTGCCGGCCGGCGCCCGGGTGGCCGACGCGCTGCGGGCGGCGGGCGGGGTCCGGCCGGGCGTGAACACGGAAGGACTGAACCGCGCCCGCTTCCTCGTCGACGGCGAACAGGTCGTCGTGGGCGCCCCCGCCGGGGCAGCCGCTCCGCCCGCCCCGGCAGGAGGGTCGCTCACCGGATCCACCGGCACGGGCCCGCCGGCACCGGTCTCCCTGAACACGGCCACGGTGGATCAGCTCGACACCCTGCCCGGAGTAGGCCCGGTACTGGCCCAGCACATCATCGACTACCGCACCCAGCACGGCGGTTTCCGCTCGGTGAACGAACTGCGCGAGGTCAACGGCATCGGCGACCGCCGGTTCTCCGATCTGCGCGACCTGGTACGGCCATGAGCCGCGCACTCGACGGAACCGGGCCGCGTTCCGATCCCCAGGAGGACGGCAGCGCGCGCACCGACCGGAGCGGCCCCATGGACCTGCGCCTGGTACCGCCCGCATGCGCGGCCTGGGCCACGGCGGCCCTGACGGTTGACGCACCGGGGGCCTGGACCGCGGTGACCGCCGTCGTCTGCCTGGTCGGAGGGGTGCTCCTGCTGTCGGTGCGGCGGCCGGGAAGGGCGGGCGGGGCCGGACGGGCAGAGACGGACCCGCCGTTGGACGCGGTCGGTGCTCCTCCTCGCGCGGCGTCGACAGGCACGCCGGTGGCATGGCCGGCGGCGACGTGGCCGGCCGTGAGGGGGACCGCGGTAAGGGGTACGGCAGGGATGGGAACGGCGGTGACGGGGCAGGGCCGCCGGGCCGAGTGGACCCCCGGGGCGGAGCGTACCCACCGGGCCCGGTGGGTAGAGCGCGCCCGGTGGGTACGCGCCCGGTTCGGATGGGCGCGTGCCGCCGTCGCCGCGGTGTTGCTCTGTGCCGCCGCGGCAGCCGCCTCCGCCGGGCTGCACGGGGCCGATGTGCGGCGCGGACCGGTGCCCGAACTGGCCCGGCGGTTCGCGACCGTGACCGCCGAGGTCGAGCTGAGCGGCGATCCCCGGCTGAGCAGGCCGCACGTGCGCGGTGATCACGCGGCACCCGTGGCGGTGCTGGCCCGGGCCGAGGTGCGGAGCGTCGAGGAGGCCGACGGAAGACGTGTGCGGACGCGGACACCTGTGCTGTTGATCGTCGACCCGGATGTCCCGGCACCGGCGGAGGGCCGCGCGGAAAGCCGGAGTAACGGCCCGCCACCGGAGCGCGCCGGACAGAGTGTGCCGGCTGGGCGAGCCGCCTTGCTCCGTCTGCTGCCGTCCACGCGGCTGCGGGTGGCAGGGCGGCTGGCGCCCGCGCTGACCGGCGGTGACCGGATCGCGGCCGTGCTGCGGGTGCGCGGCCGTCCGGAGCCGCGGATCGTGGCCGGGCCGAGCGGGCCGCAACGTCTGGCGGGTCGGCTCCGAGCCGGTCTGCGGGAAGCGACCGAAGACCTGCCGGGGGACGCGCGGGCGCTGCTGCCAGGGCTGGTCGTCGGGGACACCTCGCGGATCACGCCCGAGCTGGACCACGCCTTCCAGGAGACGGACCTGGCGCACACGCTCGCCGTCTCCGGCAGCAACCTCACCGTCCTGCTCGCACTGCTCATCGGACCACCCGGCCTGGCCCAACGCGCCGAGCGCCGAGGCCTGGCGCCACGCCTGGGCCTCTCCCTGCGGGCCACGGCCCTGCTGGCGGGGGCGCTGACACTGGGCTTCGTGGTCGTCTGCCGGCCCGACCCCAGCGTGCTGCGAGCCGCCGCCTGCGGCGCGGTCGCGCTGCTCGCCCTGGCCACCGGGCGCCGTAGATCACTGGTGCCGGCACTGGCCACGGCCGTCCTGCTGCTGGTGCTCTACGACCCGTGGCTGGCCCGCGGTTACGGCTTCCTGCTGTCCGTGCTGGCCACCGGTGCGCTCCTGGTGCTGGCGCCGGGCTGGAGCGAGGCGTTGCGGCGGCGCGGGGTGCGCCCGCGGCTCACCGAGGCGCTGGCGACGGCCGCCGCCGCGCAGGTCGTGTGCGCTCCGGTCGTGGCGGTGCTGTCGGCCAGGGTGAGCCTGGTGGCGGTGCCGTGCAACCTGCTGGCCGAGGTGGCGGTGGCGCCGGCGACGGTCCTGGGGTTCGCGGCGCTCGCGGCGGCGCCGGTGGCGATGCCGGTGGCCAAGATGCTGGCCTGGTGCGCGAGTTGGCCGGCGCGGTGGATCGCCGGCGTCGCCCGGACCGGGGCGGCACTGCCCGGCGCGGGAGTGGACTGGCCCGGGAGCTGGCCGGGAGCGCTGGCGCTGGCGGTGCTCACCGTGGCCGTCGTCCTGGCCGGCCGGAGACTGCTGCGGCACCCGGGGTGGTGCGGGCTGCTCGGCGTGCTGCTCGTGCTGCTGGTCACGCGTCCGGCTCCGCTGACCCGGGTGATCACGGGCTGGCCACCACCGGGCTGGCGGTTCGCGATGTGCGACGTCGGCCAGGGTGACGCCACCGTGCTGGCGGCGGGCGAGGGCGCCGGCGTGGTCGTGGACGCCGGACCCGATCCGGCACTGGTCGACGACTGCCTGCGGCGGCTGGGCATCACTCGTGTCCCTCTCCTCGTCCTCACCCACTTCCACGCCGACCACGTGGCCGGACTGCCCGGCGTGCTGCGGGGCCGCGCGGTGGCCGCGATCGAGACCACGGCGTTCGCGGAACCCGCGGAGCAGGCGGAGTTCGTCCGAAGAGAGGCGGCCGAGCGGCACATCCCGGTCACGACCGCCGTCGCGGGAGAGGAACGGCGCACCGGACCGCTCACCTGGCGGGTGCTGTGGCCACCGCCATCGCCGCCGGCACAGCCCACGTCACCGCCATCACCACCGCTCTCGCCGTCGCAGAGGCCGCGCGTACCCCCGCCGGGGCAGGGCGCGGGTGCCGGGTGGGAGCCGGAGGGCCCGAACGACGCCAGTGTCGCACTGCTCGTACGCACGGGCGGGCTGCGGCTGCTGTTGCTCGGAGATCTCGAACCCCCCGCCCAGCAGGCGCTGGTGCGGTCCCCGGCGGCGGCCGACCTGGCCGGAGTGGACGTCCTGAAGGTGGCTCACCACGGCTCGGCCTACCAGGAGCCTGAGTTGTTGCGCCTCGCGGCTCCCCGGGTGGCGCTGGTGTCCGCCGGCGTCGGCAACCCCTACGGTCACCCGGCTCCGGTGACCATGGCCGCGCTGCGGGCCGGCGGCACGGTGGTCCTGCGCACCGACCGGGACGGGGCGCTCGCGGTCACCGGGACCGGCGGGAGGAACGGGCGGATAGGGGTGTCGAGGGACGACTGACGAGGAAGACGGACACCGGGGCAACAGGCCACGGGGAAAGGGGGGAAGGGGGAAGGGCTGACCCGGACGGAAGGGGGACGTCCCTGCCCGGTGAGGGCGAACGGAGCTGCAGCAGACTGAGCCCATGACCTCGGTACAGATCGACGCCTACCTCCGCCGACTCGGCCTCACACACCCGCCGCGGCCCACCAGCGAGACACTGCGAGAGTTGCACCTGCGCCATCTGCGGACCGTTCCCTTCGAGAACCTGTCGGTCCACCTCGGAGAGGAGATCACCCTGGAGGAGAAGCGGCTGCTGGACAAGGTGACCGAGGCCCGGAGGGGCGGCTTCTGCTACGAACTGAACGGCGCGTTCGGGACGTTGCTCGCCGCCCTCGGCTACGAGGTCGAGCTGCTCGCCGGACGTGTGTACGGCGACGAGGGGCGACTCGGAATCCCTTACGACCATCTGGCGCTGCGGGTGCGGACGGCGGACGGGGACACCTGGCTCGCCGACGTCGGGTTCGGGACGCACAGCCACTGGCCGCTCGCCTATGCGGAACGCGGGGAGCAGGACGACCCCGGTGGGAGCTTCCGGGTGGTGGACGCCGGGCCGGATCCGGCCGGGGCGCGTGGTGGTGCCGCGCCGGGCACCGGGGATCTGGACGTCGTGCGGGACGGGACGCCGCAGTACCGGCTGGAGACCCGCCCCCGGGCGCTCGGGGACTTCGCGGCCGGCGCCTGGTGGCACAGCACGTCGCCGCGGTCGCACTTCACCCGGTCGCTGGTCTGTTCGCGGCTCACGGAGGACGGGGAGAGGATCACGCTCAGCGGGCGCAGGCTGAGGACGACGACCGGGGGCGGCACGCAGGAGACGCGGGAGCTGGAGACGGACGAGGAGGTGCTGACGGTCTACCGGGAGCGCTTCGGCATCGAGCTGAGCCGTGTGCCGGCGGTGCGCGACCCCGACCCGAACCACTGACTCTGCCGGTTCCGGCGCATGTGCCGGATTCCCGGTGACATAGGTCCGTGTCCGGGACGTGCGGCGGTTCCCCACGCCGTGGAGCGTGAGCACGCCGGCGGGCCGCCGTGTGGAGCGCCCTGCCCGGGCAGAGCCTCGGCGCACGTCCCGCTTCCCCCGCAGTGACCTGCCCCTTCGCCTCTCCCGCGGTGCCGGAGAATGGCCCCGTGAGTGATGTGAGACATGTGCTGGTGCTGCCGGATCGCGACGCCGCCGAGGAGGCGGCCGAGGCGCTCGGGGAGCGGTTCGGCATCCACGAGGAACCCCGGCTGGTCCGGGACGCGCTGGCCGGCGAGGACGACGCCGAGGACGCCCAGTGGCTGGTGGTGCTGCGGGACGAGGACGAGCGGCTCGATCCCGCCGAGCTGGACGCGTTCGCGGGGGAGTGGGACGGCTGGCGCGAGGAGCCGTGACCCCGGGCCCGGCGCGCCGCCGGCGTCGGGGCCGGCCCCCGAGCCGCGCTCAGGGGCCGCTCCGGGCCCGGTCAGGGTGCCGTGAGCGCTTCGTTGTCAGTGCCGCGTGGGATGCTGTCAGTGATGGCCAGGAAGACTGCGAATGACGACCCTCTCGCCCCGGTGACCCTCGCCGTGGGCCAGGAGGACCTCCTGCTCGACCGTGCCGTGCGGGAGGTGGTGGCCGCCGCCAGGGCCGCCGACGCCGACACGGACGTACGTGACCTGACCCCGGACCAGCTGCAGCCCGGCACACTCGCCGAGCTGACCAGCCCGTCGCTCTTCGCCGAGCGCAAGGTCGTGGTCGTACGCAACGCGCAGGACCTGTCCGCCGACACGGTCAAGGACGTGAAGGGGTACCTCGGTTCGCCCGCCGAGGAGATCACCCTGGTGCTGCTGCACGCCGGCGGCGCCAAGGGCAAAGGGCTGCTGGACGCCGCGCGCAAGGCGGGGGCGCGGGAGGTGGCCTGCCCGAAGATGACCAAGCCGGCGGACCGGCTGGCCTTCGTGCGGGGGGAGTTCCGTTCGTCCGGGCGGTCGGCCACGCCCGAGGCGTGCCAGACGCTGTGCGACGCCATCGGGAGCGATCTGCGGGAGCTGGCCTCGGCGGTCTCGCAGTTGGTCGCGGACGTGGAAGGGACGATCGACGAGGCCGTCGTCAGGCGGTACTACACCGGGCGTGCCGAGGCGTCCAGCTTCACGGTCGCCGACCGGGCCGTGGAGGGCCGGACGGCGGAGGCGCTGGAGGCGCTCAGATGGTCGCTGGCGACGGGCGTGGCGCCGGTGATGATCACCAGCGCGCTGGCGCAGGGCGTGCGGGCGATCGGGAAGCTGTCCTCGGCGCGGGGCGGCCGGCCGGCCGACCTGGCGCGTGAGCTGGGCATGCCGCCGTGGAAGATCGACCGGGTCCGGCAGCAGATGCGGGGCTGGACGCCGGACGGGGTGGCGGTGGCGCTCAGGGCGGTCGCCGAGGCGGACGCCGGCGTGAAGGGGGGCGGCGACGACCCCGAGTACGCGTTGGAGAAGGCGGTCGTGACGATCGCCCGGGCCGCCCGCTCCCGCGGACGCGGGTAAGCGGCGCCGGGACCGAACCCCGCACGAATGGGGTGCGGAAAAGGGCGACCAGCCCTCGGTCCGCGTCCCGCACACCCCGCCCGCCTTCCGGGCACGCGGGCCGGTCGCGGGCCCCCGGGCCGGTCCCGGGACACCCGGGCCCTGTCCCGAGGCCGTTTTCCAGCAGCAGACACACGAGAACCCCGGCCCCCCGCCCTGGGGAAGGGCGGGGGAACCGGGGTCCTCGGTTCAAGCTGGTGAGCCCGTTCCCGCGTGGCGAACGCAGGCCGCGAACAGGCTCGGGGTGCCGGGCGGGAGCGGATGAGAGAGGGCCCGCTCTGGGTCCTTCCGGCGGTCAGATCAGAAAGGGATTCAGCCCTTGAGGGACGCGACCTTGGAAGCAAGCGCCGACTTCTTGTTGGCGGCCTGGTTCTTGTGGATGACGCCCTTCGAGACGGCCTTGTCGAGCGCACGCGCGGCAGCGCGCTGCAGCTCGGTGGCCTTCTCGACGTCACCCGCGGCAGCGGCCTCGCGGGCCTTGCGGATCGCGGTCTTCAGGGAGGACTTGACGGCCTTGTTGCGCAGCCGGGCCTTCTCGTTGGTCTTGATCCGCTTGATCTGGGACTTGATGTTCGCCACGAAGGAGCCTTTTCAGGTTCAGGCGCGGGGCCGCGTGGGTCCCGTGCCGGTGATCCAAAATTATCTGCCGTGCCTCGCGCTGAGAGGGCATGAGGCACAGCCATCTACAGTACCAGTGGCCCTCCGGACGGCCCAAAACGGCCCCCGGTCCCTGCGCGTGGGACCATGGAGACTACGTAACGATCCGACCCGAGGCATAAGGCGCCTCAAGAGACAGGACCCTGCGTGCCCGCGACCCCTAACCATGTGCCCGAGCCGAGCCGTACCGCCCCGGCTCTGATCCGCAATTTCTGCATCATCGCGCACATCGACCACGGCAAGTCCACCCTCGCCGACCGGATGCTCCAGCTGACCGGTGTGGTCGAGCAGCGGCAGATGCGTGCTCAGTACCTCGACCGGATGGACATCGAGCGCGAGCGCGGCATCACGATCAAGTCCCAGGCGGTGCGGCTGCCCTGGGCCCCGACCGAGGGCCCCGACCAGGGCACGACCCACATCCTCAACATGATCGACACCCCGGGGCACGTCGACTTCACCTACGAGGTCTCGCGGTCGCTCGCCGCCTGCGAGGGGACCATCCTCCTCGTCGACGCCGCCCAGGGCATCGAGGCGCAGACCCTCGCCAACCTCTACCTGGCGATGGAGAACGACCTCACGATCATCCCGGTGCTGAACAAGATCGACCTGCCGGCCGCCCAGCCGGAGAAGTTCGCCGAGGAGCTGGCGAACCTGGTCGGCTGTGATCCGGAGGACGTGCTCAAGGTCTCCGCGAAGACCGGGCTCGGCGTGGACGCGCTGCTGAACAAGGTCGTCAAGGAGATCCCGGCACCGGTCGGGGTCGCCGACGCGCCCGCCCGCGCGATGATCTTCGACTCGGTGTACGACTCCTACCGCGGTGTCGTGACGTACGTCCGTGTCATCGACGGCCAGCTCAACAAGCGCGAGCGCATCAAGATGATGTCGACCGGCGCCACGCACGAGCTGCTGGAGATCGGCGTCAGCTCGCCCGAGATGCTGCCGGCGGACGGCCTCGGCGTGGGTGAGGTGGGATACCTCATCACCGGTGTGAAGGACGTCCGGCAGTCGAAGGTCGGTGACACAGTCACCAGCCAGCAGAAGGGCGCGACCGAGGCGCTCGGCGGTTACAAGGACCCGAAGCCGATGGTCTTCTCGGGCCTGTATCCGCTGGACGGCTCCGACTACCCGGAGCTGCGCGAGGCGCTGGACAAGCTCCAGCTCAACGACGCCGCGCTGGTCTACGAGCCGGAGACCTCCGCGGCCCTCGGCTTTGGCTTCCGTGTCGGCTTCCTCGGCCTGCTGCACCTGGACGTGATCCGGGAGCGGCTGGAGCGCGAGTTCGGCCTCGACCTGATCGCCACCGCCCCCAACGTGGTCTACCGCGTGGTCATGGAGGACGGCAGCGAGCACACGGTCACCAACCCGAGCGAGTTCCCCGAGGGCAAGATCAACGAGGTCTTCGAGCCGGTCGTACGAGCCACCATCCTCGCGCCCACCGAGTTCATCGGCTCGATCATGGAGCTGTGCCAGACCCGGCGCGGCACCCTGCTCGGCATGGACTACCTCTCCGAGGACCGGGTCGAGATCCGCTACACGCTGCCGCTCGCGGAGATCGTCTTCGACTTCTTCGACCAGCTGAAGTCCAAGACCCGTGGTTACGCCTCGCTGGACTACGAGCCCACCGGCGAGCAGACGTCGAGCCTGGTCAAGGTCGACATCCTGCTGCACGGCGACAAGGTGGACGCGTTCTCCGCGATCACTCACAAGGACCAGGCGTACGCGTACGGCGTGCGGCTCGTCGCCAAGCTCAAGGAGCTGATCCCGCGGCAGGCCTTCGAGGTGCCGGTGCAGGCCGCCATCGGCTCCCGGGTGATCGCCCGCGAGACCATCCGCGCCATCCGCAAGGACGTCCTCGCCAAGTGCTACGGCGGTGACATCTCCCGTAAGCGGAAGCTGCTGGAGAAGCAGAAGGAAGGCAAGAAGCGGATGAAGATGGTGGGTTCCGTGGAGGTTCCGCAGGAAGCCTTCATCGCCGTGCTGTCCAGCGATGACAGCGCGGGGTCGGCCAAGGGCAAGAAGTAACCAGGGGTAACTACTGGCGACGCCCGTAAACCGGGCATGTGAGGGCCCGTCGTGCGAAAGTGCGGCGGGCCCTACGCGTGCGTAACGTCGCTCTGAGTGGAAAGTGACAGGCCGAGGCCCCTTACGCAGCGGGCGGTCGCCCCTTACCCTGATCCCTGCTCGATAGTTACTCGTGAGTTAAACAACAGACCGAACCCCCACAGTGAGTTAACCCAGCCGCACCGAGTCAGCCGCACCGTCGCGGGCCCCGGAGGATGTCGTGAGCGACACACAGACCCTGATCGAGAACCGTCCGCCGTCCGTGGCGGCCCTCTTCCTGGAGCGCGTGGCGGCGACACCCGACGCCGAGGCCTACCGCTACCCCGTCCCGCCGTCCGCCGGGCAGGGCCCCGACGACTGGAAGTCGCTCAGCTGGGCGCAGGCGGCCGACCGGGTGTACGCGATCGCGGCCGGGCTCATCGACCTGGGCGTGGAGCCCGAGCAGCGGGTGGCGCTCGCCTCCTCCACCCGCGTCGAGTGGATCCTCGCCGACCTCGGCATCATGTGCGCCGGCGGTGCCACCACCACCGTCTACCCGCAGACCAACGCCGACGAGTCCGCGTTCATCCTCTCCGACTCGCAGAGCCGGGTGCTGATCGCCGAGGACGCCGCCCAGCTCGCCAAGGCCGTCGAGAAGCGCGCCGAGCTGCCGGACCTGACGAAGGTCGTCGTCATCGACCCGGCCGGCGTGGAGACGGACGAGTGGGTGATCACCCTCGCCGAGCTGGAGCGGCGCGGTGCCGCCTACCTGGAACAGCACCCGCAGCTGATCAAGGAGCGGGTCGGCGCGATCACCAAGGACCAGCTCGCGACCCTCATCTACACCTCCGGCACCACCGGCCGCCCCAAGGGCGTGCGGCTGCCGCACGACAACTGGGCCTACATGGCGAAGGCCATCGCCGCGACCGGCCTGGTGACCATGGACGACGTGCAGTACCTGTGGCTGCCGCTCGCGCACGTCTTCGGCAAGGTGCTCACCTCCGGACAGATCGAGGTCGGGCACGTCACCGCCGTGGACGGGCGGGTCGACAAGATCATCGAGAACCTTCCGGTGGTGCGGCCGACGTACATGGCGGCGGTGCCGCGGATCTTCGAGAAGGTCTACAACGGTGTCGCGGCCAAGGCCCGCGAGGGCGGCGCGGCCAAGTACCGGATCTTCCAGTGGGCCGCCGAGGTCGCCCGCGAGTACGCCAAGGCCAGCCAGGACAACTTCCGGCGCACCGGCACCGCCTCCGTGCCGTTCGGGCTCGCCGCCAAGCACAAGGTCGCCGACACCCTCGTCTACGGCAAGCTCCGCGAGGCCTTCGGCGGCCGGCTGCGGGCCTGCGTCTCCGGGGCCTCCGCGCTCTCCCCGGAGATCGGCTACTTCTTCGCCGGCGCCGGCATCCACATCCTGGAGGGCTACGGCCTCACCGAGACCTCCGCGGCCTCCTTCGTCAACCCCGGCGAGGCCTACCGCACCGGCACGGTCGGCAAGCCGCTGCCCGGCACCGAGGTCCGTATCGCCGACGACGGCGAGATCCTGCTGCGCGGCCCCGGCGTCATGGAGGGCTACCACAAGCTGCCCGAGAAGACCGCCGAGGTGCTGGAGTCCGACGGCTGGTTCCACACCGGGGACATCGGTGAGCTGTCGCCCGACGGCTACCTGCGCATCACCGACCGCAAGAAGGACCTCATCAAGACGTCCGGCGGCAAGTACGTGGCCCCGGCGGAGGTCGAGGGGCAGTTCAAGGCGGTGTGCCCGTACGTCTCCAACATCCTCGTGCACGGAGCCGACCGGAACTACTGCACCGCCCTCATCGCCCTGGACGAGATCGCGATCCAGGAGTGGGCGAAGGAGAACGGGCTGGAGGGCAGGCCGTACGCCGAGATCGTCGCCGCGCCGCAGACGGTGGAGATGGTCGACGGGTACGTCCGGGAGCTCAACGCCGGCCTCCAGCGCTGGCAGACCATCAAGAAGTTCCGGCTGCTGCCGCGGGACCTCGACGTGGAGCACGGGGAGATCACGCCGAGCCTGAAGCTGAAGCGGCCGGTGGTGGAGCGGGAGTACAAGCACCTCATCGAGGAGATGTACGCGGGGACGAAGGAGGCGTAGCGCGGTCCCTGCCGACGGGTCCTGCGCCCCTGTTCCTGCTCACCCGCGCCCGAAACGTTCCCTCTTCTGGTCACTTCGGTAACTCACCGCTTATAGCCGCCCCCCGTCTGTCACCCTGGCCGCATGGATATGGCGGCCATACCCACGCAGCGGGAGAGCGGCACGCAGCCCGGTGAGACGCGGGGCCGGGCCACGCTGCCCGGCAGTCCCCTCGCCCCGGGCTCGGCCCGCGCGCTCGTGCGGGCCGCGCTGGACCAGATGCCCGGGGTCTGCGCGCGGCTCGCCGACGACGCCATGGCCGTCGTCAGCGAGCTGGTCACCAACGCCGTCGTGCACGCCGGCACCGAGGTGCAGGTCGAGTGGCGGCTGGAGGACACCGGCGCGCTCGTGGTCGAGGTGCGCGACCAGCACCCGTCCCGCGCCCCACGGGACGCCACGAGCGGCGAGGGGCCGTACGACACCCCCGAGTACGGGCGTGGCCTGCGGCTCGTCGCCACGCTCGCCGAGTCGTGGGGCGTCACCTACCGCACCGGCGCCAAGACCGTCTGGGCGCGGCTGCCCCCGGGTGGCAGCGAGGCCCTGGACGGACCCGGCCCCGAGCCCGCCCTGGAGGTCGCCGAGGACCTCGCCCCGCAGCCGCACCGCGCCGAGGGCGACCGGGACTGGCTCGGCCGGGGCGCCCTGTCCTTCCTCGCCGAGGCCTCCGACCTGCTCGCCGGACAGCTGGACGAGAATCTGGTCACCGCGCTCACCGGACAGCTGATCGTGCCCCGGCTCGCCGACTGGTGCGCGGTCTGGCTGGAGGACGAGGCGACCGTCCGGGGCGGCGCCGGCGGCGGACCCGCCCGGGTCTGGCACGCCAGCGAGGCCCGGATCGAGGAGCTGCGGTGCGCCCTGGAGAAGGAGCCGCCGTGCCCGCCGGGCGGGCTGCGCTCCGGCCCCGAGCCCTACCCCTGGCCCGGCCACGCGCTCGGCCCGCAGGGCGCCGACGGGACGGCGCTGTCGTACCGGCTCGTCGCGGGCGGCCGGCCGCTCGGCACGCTGGTCATCGGCCGGTGCGGGCTGACGGGCTTCCCGGACGAGATCACCGGGCTGGTGGAGGACCTCGGCCGCAGGGTGGCCCTGGCCATCGGCGCGGCCCGCCAGTACGCCCGCCAGGCCACCATCAGCGCCGTCCTCCAGCGCGGCCTGCTGCCCGGCGCCGTCGCCGAGATCCCCGGCGTGCGCAGCGCGCTCGTCTACGAGCCCTGCGACAAGGGCGGCCCCAGCGGCGACTTCTACGACCTGTTCCCGGCGGGCGACGGCCGCTGGTGCTTCGCCGTCGGCGACGTCCAGGGCAAGGGCCCGGAGGCCGCCGTGGTGATCGGTCTCGCCCGCCCCTGGCTGCGCCTGCTGGCCCGCGAGGGCTACCGGGTCGCCGACGTCCTGGACCGCCTCAACCAGCTCCTCCTGGACGACGCCACCGAGGCCGCCGACGCCGCCGCCCGCGCCCTGGTCGCCGTCGGCGGCCGGCCGCTGGCCACCGGGGAGGGCCCGCAGACCCGCTTCCTCTCCCTCCTCTACGGCGAGCTGACGCCGTACGACGGCGGGGTCCGCTGCACCCTCGCCTCCGCCGGCCACCCGCTGCCGCTCGTCCTCAGCCCCGACGGCACCGTGCGCACCGCCGCCCGCCCGCAGACCCTGCTCGGCGTGGTCGAGGACGAGACCTACACCAGCGAGACCCTCGACCTGCGCCCCGGCGACAGCCTGCTCTGCGTCACCGACGGCGTGACCGAGCGGCGCTCCGGCACCCGCCAGTTCGACGACGGCGACGGCCTCGCCCGCGCCCTGTCCGGCTGCGCCGGGCTCGGCGCCGAGCTGATCGCTGAAAGGATCCGCCGCCTGGTCCACGACTTTGGCGGCGGCCTGCCCGAGGACGACCTGGCCCTGCTGGTGCTCCAGGCGGAGTAAGGCCCACGGTGCTGGACAATGGAAGGCATGCCTTCCGCACTCCCCGACGGCGAGCCCGTCCCCACCGACGGCGCGCTGCCCGCGCACGCGCTCGCCGGGGCCGCCACCCGCCCGCTCGGTTTCTACCTGCACGTCCCGTACTGCGCGACCCGCTGCGGCTACTGCGACTTCAACACCTACACCGCGACCGAGCTGCGCGGCACGGGCGGGGTGCTGGCCTCCCGCGACAACTACGCGGACACGCTGACCGAGGAGGTCCGGCTGGCCCGGAAGGTGCTGGGCGACGACCCGCGCGAGGTCCGCACGGTGTTCGTCGGCGGCGGCACGCCGACACTGCTGGCCGCCGACGACCTCGTACGGATGCTGGGGGCGATCCGGGACGAGTTCGGGCTGGCACCGGACGCGGAGATCACCACGGAGGCGAACCCGGAGTCCGTCGACCCCGCGTACCTCGCCACCCTCCGCGAGGGCGGCTTCAACCGGATCTCCTTCGGCATGCAGAGCGCCAAGCAGCACGTGCTGAGGATCCTGGACCGCACCCACACCCCCGGACGCCCCGAGCGCTGCGTCGCGGAGGCGCGGGCGGCGGGCTTCGAGCACGTCAACCTCGACCTGATCTACGGCACGCCGGGGGAGAGCGACGACGACTGGCGGGCGTCCCTCAAGGCTGCCCTGGGCGCCGGACCCGACCACATCAGCGCCTACGCGCTCATCGTGGAGGAGGGCACCCAGCTCGCCCGCCGCATCCGCCGGGGCGAGATCCCGATGACCGACGACGACGTCCACGCCGACCGGTACCTGATCGCCGAGGAGATGCTGAGCGCGGCGGGCTTCGACTGGTACGAGGTCTCCAACTGGGCCACCTCCGAGGCGGGCCGCTGCCTGCACAACGAGCTGTACTGGCGCGGCGCCGACTGGTGGGGCGCGGGGCCCGGTGCCCACTCGCACGTGGGCGGGGTCCGCTGGTGGAACGTCAAGCACCCGGGCGCGTACGCGGCGGCGCTGGCGTCGGGGAGGTCGCCGGGCGCGGGCCGGGAGCTGCTGTCCGACGAGGACCGGCGCGTGGAGCGCGTCCTGCTGGAGCTGCGGCTGCGGGAAGGGGTCCCGCTGTCCCTGCTGAAGGAGGAGGGCCTTGCGGCCTCCCGGCGCGCGCTGGCGGACGGGCTTCTCCAGGAGGGTCCGTACGAGGAGGGGCGGGCCGCGCTGACCCTGCGCGGGCGGCTGCTGGCGGACGCGGTGGTGCGGGACCTGGTGGACTGATCACCCCGGCGGGGTGAATCCCCCCGGAACGCCGGTTCGGTCCCTAACCTGGTTCGTAGGCTGCCGCCGATGGGACGCGGCGGATGTGGAGGCCACGGCCGCTGGCGTGGTCAAGCGCTCGATCTACGCGGCGGGGAAGATCCCTGCCTACCTCGTCGTCGATCCGATCATGGCCCACTGCGTTCTGCTGACGAAGCCGGCGGGCCAGGGGGAGGACGCCGACTACCTCAGCCAGGAGATCGTCAAGTTCGGCGATCCGGTGTCCCTGGAGGTTCTCGGGGTCGAACTGGACACGACCGAGTTCGGAACGTTCCCCGACGTCAGGCCCCACCGCTACCCGTGACGAAGTCGATCAGCTCCTCCACGCGCCCCAGCAGCTCCGGCTCCAGGTCCTTGTAGGAGCCCACCCGCTTCAGGATCGCCTGCCACACCGCCCCGGTGTTCTCCGCCGGCCAGCCCAGCGCCCGGCACACGCCCGTCTTCCAGTCCTGCCCCTTCGGCACCGCCGGCCATGCCGGGATGCCCAGCGACGCCGGCTTCACCGCCTGCCAGATGTCGATGAACGGGTGGCCGACGACCAGCGCGTGTTCGCTGGTCACCGACTGGGCGATCCGCCACTCCTTCGTGCCCGGCAGCAGGTGGTCCACCAGGACGCCCAGGCGGGCGTCGGGGCCCGGGGCGAAGGACTCCACGATCGCCGGGAGGTCGTCCACGCCCTCCAGGTACTCCACGACCACGCCCTCGATCCGCAGGTCGTCCCCCCACACCTTCTCGACCAGCTCGGCGTCGTGCCGGCCCTCCACGTAGATGCGCCCGGCGCGGGCCACGCGCGCGCGTGCCTGGGGGACGGCGACCGAGCCGGACGCCGTACGGGCGGGACGCACCGGCGCCGAGGAGGCGGGGCGGACGAGCGTCACCACGCGGCCCTCCAGCAGGAAGCCGCGCGGCTCCAGCGGGAACACCCGGTGCTTGCCGAAGCGGTCCTCCAGGGTCACCGTGCCCGCCTCGCAGCGGATCACCGCGCCGCAGAACCCGGTGCCGGGCTCCTCCACCACCAGACCCGGCTCCGCCGGGACCTCGGGGGCGGGCTTCTGCTTCTTCCAGGGTGGGGTCAGGTCGGAAGAGTACACACGAGGGCGCGGGCCCGAAGGGCCCTCGTGGGAAGGGCGGTGGCGGGAGACGGGTGGGCGCATTCGGATGACGATAGGAGAAGCCGTGCGGTGAGGCGTACGACACGCCGGGGCCGGCCGGGAAGAGCCGCTCAGATCACGCCGAACCGCGTTGCCAGGGCGTCGCGTTGACGGCGGACGAACCCCGCGTCCACCACCGCTCCGTGACCGGGCACGTACAGCGCGTCCTCGCCGCCGAGCGCCAGCAGCCGGTCCAGCGCGTCCGGCCAGCGGGACGGGACCGCGTCGGGGCCCGCCTGCGGTTCGCCGGACTCCTCCACCAGGTCGCCGCAGAACACCACCTCCGGATCGCCCGGGACCAGCACGGCCAGGTCGTGCGCCGTGTGGCCGGGGCCCAGGTTGGCCAGCAGCGCCTGGCGACCGCCGCCGAGGTCCAGCGTCCACTCGCCGGAGACCGCGTGGCGGGGCGGCACCAGCGCGTCCACCGCCTCGTCGGCGTCGGCCACCGGCAGCCCGTTGCGGATCGCGTCCAGCCGCAGGTCCGCGCGCTCGTACGCGAACACCGCGTCCAGCCCCACCGCTCCGTACACCTCCGCCCCGGCGAGGGCGGCGGCGCCGAAGACGTGGTCGAAGTGGGGATGGGTGAGCGCGAGATGGGTCACACGGCCGCCCGCCAGCGCCTCGGCCTGCCCGCGCAGCCGGACCCCCTCCGCGAGGCTCGAACCGGCGTCCACGAGCAGGGTCGTACCCTCCCCCAGGACCAGCCCCGCCGTGCAGTCCCAGCCCGGCAGCCGGCACCGGCCCACCCCCGCGGCCAGCCGCTCCCACCCCAGCTCTTCCCAAGTCACGGTCATACCCGCGACGCTAGCGGTACGAGCCGGTACGGCGGCCCGACCTTGCCCAGGGTGTACCCGGCAGCCGTACACTGGCCGGGGAACGCTGGCACTCGCATGGGTGGAGTGCCAGGCGGACGACCCGGGCGGACGAGGGGACGACGTGCTGGAGGTGCGCGCGAATGCTGAGTGAACGCAGGCTTCAGGTACTGCGCGCCATCGTCCAGGACTACGTGGGCACCGAGGAGCCGGTCGGTTCCAAGGCGCTCACCGAGCGGCACAACCTCGGCGTGTCCCCGGCGACCGTCCGCAACGACATGGCGGCCCTGGAGGACGAGGGGTACATCGCCCAGCCGCACACCAGCGCGGGGCGGATCCCCACCGACAAGGGCTACCGGCTGTTCGTGGACAAGCTCGCGGGCGTCAAGCCGATGACCGCGCCCGAGCGGCGGGCGATCCAGAACTTCCTGGAGGGCGCCGTCGACCTCGACGACGTCGTGGCGCGGACCGTGCGGCTGCTCGCGCAGCTCACCCGGCAGGTCGCCGTCGTGCAGTACCCGTCCCTGACCCGGTCCACCGTCCGGCACGTGGAGCTGCTCTCGCTGGCTCCCGCGCGCGTGATGCTCGTGCTGATCACGGACACCGGCCGGGTCGAGCAGCGGATGGTCGACTGCCCGGCGCCGTTCGGCGAGGCCTCGCTGGCCGACCTGCGGGCGCGGCTCAACAGCCGGGTCGCCGGCCGCCGGTTCACGGACGTGCCGAAGCTGGTCGAGGACCTCCCGGACGCCTTCGAGCCGGAGGACCGCGGTACGGTCTCCACGGTGCTCTCCACTCTTCTGGAGACACTCGTGGAGGAGAACGAGGAGCGGTTGATGATCGGCGGCACCGCCAATCTGACCCGCTTCGGTCATGACTTCCCCCTCACGATCCGGCCCGTCCTGGAGGCCCTGGAGGAGCAGGTCGTGCTCCTCAAGCTCCTCGGCGAGGCGAAGGATCCGGGCGTGACCGTGCGTATCGGGCACGAGAACGCCCATGAGGGACTCAACTCCACCTCCGTCGTGTCGGTCGGCTACGGTTCGGGCGGCGAGGCGGTTGCCAAGCTCGGCGTGGTCGGACCGACCCGCATGGACTACCCGGGAACGATGGGAGCGGTACGCGCAGTGGCACGGTACGTCGGACAGATCCTGGCGGAGTCGTAAGTGGCCACGGACTACTACGCCGTTCTCGGCGTGCGCCGCGACGCGTCGCAGGATGAGATCAAGAAGGCGTTCCGTCGGCTCGCGCGCGAGCTGCACCCGGACGTCAACCCGGACCCGAAGACCCAGGAGCGGTTCAAGGAGATCAACGCCGCTTACGAGGTGCTGTCGGACCCGCAGAAGAAGCAGGTCTACGACCTCGGCGGCGACCCGCTCTCCCAGTCGGGCGGCGCGGGCGCGGGCGGCTTCGGGGCCGGCGGCTTCGGCAACTTCTCCGACATCATGGACGCGTTCTTCGGCACGGCGTCGCAGCGCGGGCCGCGCTCGCGCACCCGGCGCGGCCAGGACGCGATGATCCGGATCGAGGTCGAGCTGGACGAGGCGGCCTTCGGGACCACCAAGGACATCCAGGTCGACACGGCCGTCGTCTGCAACACCTGCAACGGCGAGGGCGCGGCGCCCGGCACGTCCGCCCAGACGTGTGACATGTGCCGCGGCCGGGGTGAGGTCTCCCAGGTCACCCGGTCCTTCCTGGGCCAGGTCATGACCTCGCGGCCGTGCCCGCAGTGCCAGGGCTTCGGCACGGTCGTCCCGACGCCGTGCCCGGAGTGCGCCGGCGACGGCCGGGTGCGCTCGCGGCGGACGCTGACCGTGAAGATCCCGGCCGGCGTCGACAACGGCACGCGCATCCAGCTCGCCGGTGAGGGCGAGGTCGGCCCCGGCGGCGGCCCGGCCGGCGACCTGTACGTCGAGATCCACGAGCTGCCGCACCCGACGTTCCAGCGGCGCGGCGACGACCTGCACTGCACGGTCACGATCCCGATGACGGCGGCGGCCCTCGGCACGAAGGTGCCGCTGGAGACGCTGGACGGCCTGGAGGAGGTCGACATCCGGCCCGGCACCCAGTCCGGCCAGTCGATCCCGCTGCACGGCCGGGGTGTCACGCATCTGCGCGGCGGCGGCCGGGGCGACCTGATCGTGCACGTCGAGGTGACGACGCCGACCAAGCTGGACCCGGAGCAGGAGCGGCTGCTGCGCGAGCTGGCCAAGCTGCGCGGCGAGGAACGGCCCCAGGGCCAGTTCCAGCCGGGTCAGCAGGGGCTGTTCTCGCGGCTGAAGGACGCCTTCAACGGGCGCTGACGTGGGCCGCGGGAGTGGCCGGGGGTCCGGGGGTCGTCCCCCGGGCAGGCACGGTCAGCCGGGTCGGCAGGGGCTGTTCTCGCGGCTGAAGGACGCCTTCAACGGGCGCTGAGCGGTGACGGACGGGGTGCTCCGGCACCCCGTATGCCGTGGGCATGTGCCGGTGGATGCCCGGGTTCGGACTTGTCCGAAGGACGTGACAACATGCGGTCATGTCCTCCGCGCTGACCGATCTCTTCCCCCACCCGATCGTGCAGGCCCCCATGGCGGGCGGTGTCTCCGTCCCGCAGCTCGCCGCCGCCGTCTCCGAGGCCGGCGGCCTCGGGTTCCTCGCCGCCGGGTACAAGACCGCCGACGGCATGTACCAGGAGATCAAGCAGCTGCGCGGGCTCACCGGCCGCCCCTTCGGCGTGAACCTCTTCATGCCGCAGCCCGAGCACGCGGAGTCCGGGGCCGTCGACCTCTACGCGCACCAGCTGGCCGGCGAGGCCGCCTGGTACGAGACAGAGCTCGGCGACCCGGACAGCGGCCGGGACGACGGCTACGACGCCAAGCTCGCCGTCCTGCTCGACGACCCGGTGCCGGTGGTCTCCTTCCACTTCGGGGTGCCGCCCCGCGAGGTGTTCGACAAGCTCCACCGCGTCGGCACCTTCACCCTGGTCACCGCCACCACCGCCGAGGAGGCCCGCGCGGTCGAGCGGGCCGGGGCCGACGCGGTGATCGCGCAGGGCGTGGAGGCCGGCGGACACCAGGGCACCCACCGTGACCTCCCCGAGAACGACGGCGCCGGCGTCGGCCTGCTGTCGCTGCTCGCGCAGGTCCGCGAGGCCGTGCGCATCCCGGTCGTCGCCGCCGGCGGCGTCATGCGCGGCAGCCAGATAGCCGCCGTCCTCGCGGCGGGCGCGAGCGCGGCCCAGCTGGGCACCGCGTTCGTCGCCGCCCACGAGTCCGGCGCGCACCCCCTGCACAAGCGGGCGCTGACCGACCCGCTGTTCCCGCGCACGGAGCTGACCCGCGCCTTCACCGGCCGCCCGGCCCGCGCGCTGGTCAACCGCTTCCTGCGCGAGCACGGCAGATACGCCCCCGCCGCCTACCCCGAGGTCAACCACCTGACCGCGCCGCTGCGCAAGGCCGCCGCCAAGGCCGAGGACGCGCAGGGCATGGCGATGTGGGCCGGGCAGGGTCACCGGATGGCCCGGGAACTGCCCGCGGGCCGGCTGGTGGAGGTGCTGGCGGCCGAACTGGCCGAGGCCCGGACAGCGTTGTCGGCCGGGGGTGGTCCCCGATGACCGCGCCCGTGTTCGTCGTCGACTCCCTGGAGGGCGTGGGCCCCGGCTCGGTCGTCGACGTCCAGGGCCCCGAGGGACGGCACGCGGTCTCCGTACGACGGTTGCAGCCGGGCGAGAACGTGGTGCTCACCGACGGCAGGGGCCGGGGCGCGGCCGGGGTCGTCGTCGGCGTGTCGGGGAAGGACCACCTGGTGGTCGAGCCGTTCGAGTTCCCGGTGGAGCCCGAACCCCGCCCCCGTATCACCGTCGTCCAGGCCCTGCCCAAGGGCGACCGGGGCGAGCTGGCCGTGGAGACGATGACGGAGACCGGCGTCGACGCGATCGTGCCCTGGCAGGCCGCACGGTGCATCACCCAGTGGAAGGGTGACCGGGGGCTGAAGGCGCTCGCCAAGTGGCGTGCCACCGCGCGGGAGGCCGGCAAGCAGTCCCGCCGGCTGCGCTTCCCGGAGGTCGCGGACCTGGCGGCCACCAGGCAGGTCGCCGCGCTGCTCGCCGAGGCGGACTTCGCCGCCGTGCTCCACTCCGACTTCGACCACGTCAGCGAGCCCCTGGCCACCGCCGAACTCCCCACCGAGGGCGAGATCGTGCTGGTCGTGGGTCCCGAAGGCGGTGTGTCCCGCGACGAGCTGGCGCTTTTCGAGGAGGCGGGCGCGAGGGCCTGTGTCCTCGGCCCCAGCGTCCTGCGCACCTCCACCGCCGGCACCGCCGCCGTGGCCCTGCTGCTGGGCCGCACCGGCCGCTGGTCCTGACCCCGGGAGACACCGTGGAACTCGTCCAGGTCCGGCTCCTGGTGACCGACTTCACCGCCTGCTACCGCTTCTACGCCGACGTCCTCGGCCTCAAGCCGCAGTCCGGCGCGGTGGAGGGGCCGTACGAGAAGTTCAGCCCGCACGCCGGCTCGGCCGGGATCGCGCTCCAGGACCGCGCGATGACGGCCGGGCTGCCGGCCGAGCTGGGCGACACCGCCACCGGTCACCGCTCCCTGGTCGTCCTGCGCGTCGACGACCTCGACGCCTACTGCGCGCAGATCACCGCCCGGGGGGCGACCCTGCTGCACGGACCGGCCCCCATGACCGACCGCATGCGCGTGGCCCACGTCAAGGACCCGGAGGGCAACCTCGTCGAACTCCAGGAGTGGCTGCTGCTGCGCGGCTGACGTCCGCCGCCACGAGCCGTCCGAGCCTGTGATGACTGCGCGCACGGCCGGCGTGGACGGCCGGGCCCCCGAACGGGTGAGTGGCCGTATCCGGGCTTCCGCGCGGCGGGGGCCGGTGGCACGCTGCCGTGTATGGGGGCTTCGAGGCGGACACGGGGTCGGGCGCGAGCGGTGGCCGTGGCGGGACTCGTCGTGGTGGGCGGCCTGGCTGTCGTGGCCTGTCAGCCCGGTGGGGGGCTCGGGTCCGCGAGCGTCGCCTTCACCACCGACCAGACCGCGACCGCCGCGCTGGAACACCGGCACGTGAACGTCGCCTGGCTCACGTGCACCGGCGGTTACCGCGATGACGACGGCGCGCGCCGGGGCTCGCCCGCGCCGAGCGAGACCACCGTCGTCTCCGTCGACTGCCAGGGCGAGACGGACGACAGGCGGAAGATCGTCGTCACAGGGCTGGTGACCAAGGCCGTCGACGGTGCCTGCGTGCGCGGCGACCTGACCGCCGAGGTCGGCGGCAGACGGGTGTTCCGCGTCGACGGGCTCGGCAACTGCTCCGCCCCGGCCGGGCCGACGTACCGGCCGCCCACCGGGGGACGGCCGACCGTGACCGTCACCGTCACCCGCACCGTCTGGCCCGTGCCGGGCAAGTGATCCGAAACCGGGAGCGGAGGCACCCGGTCGCTGCGTAGAGTGACGGGGTGACTCAGGCTGCTTCGACGGGAACCACGGCAGAGACCGCCTATCTCCGATTCCCCCATGTCCACGGGGACTTGGTGACCTTCGTCGCCGAGGACGACGTCTGGCTCGCGCCGGTCGACGGCGGCCGGGCCTGGCGGGTCAGCGCCGACAACGTGCCGGTGACCCGGCCCCGGATATCGCCGGACGGCCGGCACCTGGCCTGGACCTCCACCCGGGACGGCGCCCCCGAGGTGCATGTCGCCCCGGTCGACGGCGGTCCCGCCGAGCGGCTGACGTACTGGGGCAACAGCCGTACCGAGGTGCGCGGCTGGACCCCGGACGGGCGGGTGCTCGCGCTCGGCGCGCAGGGCCGGCACAGCCTCCGGCAGACCTGGGCGCACGCCGTCCCGCTGGACGGCGGACCCGCCGAGGCCCTGCCGTACGGCCCGGTCGGCGACGTGGCCCTCGGTCCGGCCACCGTGCTGCTGTCCGCGCCGATGGGCCGTGAGGCCGCGCACTGGAAGCGCTACCGGGGCGGCACGGCGGGCAAGTTGTGGATCGACCGTGCCGCCGGAGGCGGGGAGGATGCCGGCGAGTTCGTCCGGCTGCACGAGGACCTCGACGGGAACATCGAGTGCCCGGTGTGGGCCGGGGACCGCATCGCCTTCCTCTCCGACCACGAGGGCACCGGAGCGCTCTACTCCTCCCTCGCCGACGGCTCCGACCTGCGCCGGCACACACCGCTCGACAGCTTCTACGCCCGGCACGCGGCCGGTGACGGCACCCGTGTCGTCTACAGCTCGGCCGGCGAACTCTGGCTGCTGGACGACCTGGAGGGCGCCGAGCCGCGCCGGCTGGACGTACGGCTCGGCGGACCCCGCGTCGACCTGCGGCCGTACCCCGTCAACGCCTCCCGCTGGCTCGGCGAGGCGGCCCCCGACCACACCGCGCGCGGCAGCGCCGTCTGCGTGCGCGGCGGCATCCACTGGGTCACCCACCGCAACGGCCCCGCCCGCGCCCTGGCCGCCACCCCCGGCGTGCGCGCCCGGACGCCGCGCGTCTTCCGCGCCGACGGCGAGGAGTGGGTGGTGTGGGTGACGGACGCCGAGGGCGACGACGCGCTGGAGTTCGCGCCCGCGACCGGCACCGTGCCCGGCGCCCCGCCGCGCCGGCTCGCCGCCGGGCAGCTCGGCCGGGTCCTGGAACTGGCCATGGCACCCGACGGCAGCCGGGCCGCCGTGGCCGCGCACGACGGCAGACTGCTGATGGTCGAACGGGAGACCGGCGAGGTCCGCGAGGTCGACCGCAGCGCCGACGGCGAGGTGTCCGGCCTCGCCTTCTCCCCGGACTCCGCCTGGCTCGCCTGGTCCCACCCCGGCCCCCGCCCGCTGTCCCAGCTGCGCGTCGCCCACACCACCGACCTGTCGGTGACCGAGGCGACCCCGCTGCGCTTCCAGGACTACGCGCCGGCCTTCACCCTGGACGGCAAACACCTCGCGTTCCTCTCCAACCGCGCCTTCGACCCGGTCTACGACGAGCACGTCTTCGACCTCGCGTTCGTGGTCGGCGCCCGCCCGCACCTGATCACGCTGGCCGCCACCACCCCCTCGCCGTTCGGCCCGCAGCGCCACGGCCGCCCCTTCGAGACCTCCGACAAGGACGAGACCCCCGACGGAGAGGGCACGCCGGCCACCCGCATCGACCTGGAGGGCCTGGCCGACCGCATCGTCCCCTTCCCGGTCGAGGCCGGCCGCTACTCCACGCTCCGGGCCGCCAAGGACGGGGTCCTGTGGCTGCGCCACCCCGTGCAGGGTGTCCTCGGCGCCTCCCGCGCCCACCCCGAGGACCCCGACCCGCACACCGAGCTGGAGCGCTACGACCTCGCCCAGCGCCGTCTGGAGCACCTCGCCTCCGACGCCGACCACTTCGAGGTCAGCGGCGACGGCAGACGCGTCCTGCTGTGGGCCGACGGCCGGCTCCGGGTCGTCCCGAGCGACCGCCGTACCGGCACCGACGACGACGGCGACACCAGCGTCACCGTCGACCTCGCCCGGGTCCGGCAGACCGTCGACCCGGCCGCCGAGTGGCGGCAGATGTACGACGAGACCGGCCGCCTCATGCGCGACCACTTCTGGCGCCCCGACCTCGGCGGCACCGACTGGGACGGCGTCCTCGCCCGCTACCGCCCGCTCCTGGCCCGCCTCGCCACCCACAGCGACCTGGTCGACCTGCTCTGGGAGGTGCACGGCGAACTGGGCACCTCGCACGCCTACGTCATCCCGCGCGGCGGTTCCGGCCGCCGCGCCCGGCAGGGTCTGCTCGGCGCCGACATCTCCCGGTACGAGGACGGCAGCTGGCGCATCGACCGCATCCTGCCGTCGGAGACCTCGGACCCGGAGGCCCGCTCCCCGCTCGCCGCGCCCGGCGTCGCGGTCCGGCCCGGAGACGCGATCATCGCGGTCGCCGGCCACCAGGTCGACCCGGTGACGGGCCCGGGCCCGCTGCTCGTCGGCACGGCAGGCCAGCCGGTGGAGCTGACCGTCTCCCCGGCCGGCGGCGGCGAACCCCGGCACACGGTCGTCGTCCCCGTCGCCGACGAGGAGGCCCTGCGCTACCACGCCTGGGTCGCCGATCGCCGCGCCCACGTCCACGCGGCCTCCGCGGGCCGCCTGGGCTACCTCCACGTCCCGGACATGCAGGCCCCCGGCTGGGCGCAGATCCACCGTGACCTGCGCGTCGAGGTCGCCCGCGAGGGCCTCGTGGTCGACGTCCGGGAGAACCGGGGCGGCCACACCTCCCAGCTCGTGGTCGAGAAGCTGGCCCGCCGGATCATCGGCTGGGACCTCCCGCGCGGCATGCGTCCCACCAGCTATCCGCTGGACGCACCGCGCGGCCCGGTCGTCGCCGTCGCCAACGAGTTCTCCGGCTCCGACGGCGACATCGTCAACGCGGCGATCAAGGCCCTGGGCATCGGCCCGGTCGTCGGCACCCGGACCTGGGGCGGCGTCATCGGCATCGACAGCCGCTACCACCTGCTCGACGGCACCCTGGTCACCCAGCCGAAGTACGCGATGTGGCTGGAGGGCGTGGGCTGGGACGTGGAGAACCACGGGGTGGACCCCGACGTGGAGGTCGTCCAGCGCCCGCAGGACTGGGTGGCCGGCCGGGACGCCCAACTGGACGAGGCGATCAGGCTGGCGCTGGAGGCGCTGGAGAGCAGGCCCGCGAAAACACCGCCGGACATGCCCGTCTGACCGACTACGATGCCCACGGTATTGATCACAGGAGGCACACCCATGGCCGGAGAGCCGCAGAGCGACTGCCTGTTCTGCAAGATCGTGGCGGGCGAGATCCCGGCGACGATCGTCCGCGAGACGGAGACGACCGTCGCCTTCCGGGACATAAACCCCCAGGCCCCGACGCACGTCCTGGTGATCCCCAAGGCCCATTACGAGAACGCGGCCGAACTCGCCGCAGGCGCCCCGCGGATCGCGGCCGACGTGCTCGCCGAGACCAAGGCCGTCGCCGACGACGAGAAGCTCGACAGCTACCGTCTCGTCTTCAACACCGGCAGCGGCGCCGGCCAGACCGTCTGGCACGCCCATGCCCACGTCCTCGGCGGCCGTGGCCTGCAGTGGCCGCCCGGATAGGCAGCCGTGTCCGTCCGTGAACTCGTGGTCCTCGGCACCGCAAGCCAGGTGCCGACCCGGCACCGCAACCACAACGGCTACCTGTTGCGGTGGGACGGCGAGGGCCTCCTGTTCGACCCCGGCGAGGGCACGCAGCGGCAGATGCTGCGCGCCGGGGTCGCCGCCCACGACCTGAACCGGATCTGTGTCACGCACTTCCACGGTGACCACTCCCTCGGTCTCGCCGGGGTCATCCAGCGGATCAACCTCGACCAGGTGCCGCACGAGGTCACCGCGCACTACCCGCGCTCGGGCCAGCGCTTCTTCGACCGGCTGCGCTACGCGACCGCCTACCGCGAGACCGTCGGTGTGACCGAGGCCCCGGTCGCCGCCGACGGCATCCTCGCGGTGACCCGGTCGTACACCCTGGAGGCCCGCCGGCTCTCGCACCCGGTCGAGTCCTACGGCTACCGGCTGATCGAACCCGACGGCCGCCGCATGCTGCCCGACCGGCTCGCCGCGCACGGCGTCGGGGGACCGGACGTGGGCCGCCTCCAGCGCGAGGGCCGGCTCGGGGACGTGACGCTGGAGGACGTCAGCGAGGTGCGGCGCGGGCAGCGGTTCGCGTTCGTCATGGACACCCGGCTGTGCGACGGCGTGCACGCGCTCGCGGAGGGCTGCGACCTGCTCGTCATCGAGTCCACCTTCCTCGACGAGGACGTCCAACTCGCCATCGAGCACGGTCACCTGACGGCCGGACAGGCCGCCGCCGTGGCCCGGGACGCCGGGGTGCGCCACCTCGTGCTCACCCACTTCAGCCAGCGCTACACCGACCCCGGGGAGTTCGAGCGGCAGGCGCGGGCGGCCGGGTTCGCGGGGGAGCTGACCGTGGCCTACGACCTGCTGCGGGTGCCGGTTCCGAAACGCCGGTAAAACACCCGTACGATGCTTTGATGCCCCTCCCGAAAGCAGAACTGCACCTCCACATCGAAGGCACCCTGGAGCCGGAGCTTGCCTTCGAGCTCGCCGCCCGCAACGGTGTGAACCTCCCGTACGCGGACACCGACGCCCTCCGCGAGGCCTACCGGTTCGAGGACCTCCAGTCCTTCCTCGACCTCTACTACGAGCTGATGGCCGTCCTGCGCACCGAGCAGGACTTCGCCGACCTGGCGAACGCCTACCTCGCGCGGGCCGCCGCGCAGGGCGTGCGGCACGCGGAGATCTTCTTCGACCCGCAGGCCCACCTGGCCCGGGGCGTGGCCATGGGCACGGTCGTGGAGGGGCTGTGGCGGGCGCTGGGCAGCAGCGAGACCGCCCACGGCGTCTCCACCAGGCTGATCATGTGCTTCCTGCGGGACGAGTCCGCCGAGTCGGCGCTGGCCACCCTGGAGGCCGCGAAGCCGTACCTGGACCGGATCACCGGGGTCGGCCTGGACTCCGCCGAGGTCGGGCACCCGCCGGTGAAGTTCCGGGAGGTCTACGAGGCCGCCGCCGCGCTCGGGCTGCGCCGGGTCGCGCACGCCGGTGAGGAGGGGCCGCCCGAGTACATCACCGAGGCGCTGGACGTGCTCGGGGTGGAGCGCGTCGACCACGGCCTGCGCTGCGTGGAGGACCCGGCGCTGGTCGAGCGGCTGGTGCGGGAGCGGATCCCGCTCACCCTGTGCCCGCTGTCCAACGTCCGGCTGCGGACGGTCGACGCCCTCGCCGACCATCCCCTGCCCGCCCTGCTCGACGCCGGCCTGCTCTGCACGGTCAACTCCGACGACCCCGCGTACTTCGGCGGGTACGCGGGCGACAACTTCGCGGCCGTGCACGAGGCCCTGGGACTGTCGCGGGACCGGCTGCGCGACCTGGCCCGCAACTCCTTCCTCGCCTCCTTCCTGGAGGACGACGAGGAGCGCAGGGCCCGCTATCTCGCCGAGGTCGACGCGTACGAGTTCGGGGACGCCGTCTCGTAGGCACGCCGGGCGGGTACGGCGGCCGTCTCCACCGGGACCTCGACGACCGCGATGTCCACGGCCGGTACTTCCACGGCCGGTACTTCCGCGACCGGCAGGGGGCGCCTGCCGGTCCGCAGTGCCACCGCCGTCATCGGTACGGCGACCAGCAGCAGCCCGGCGCCGAGCACCCGTCCCATCGCCGGGAAGCCCGCCCCGGCCGCCAGCGCACTGCCCGCCAGCGGCCCCGCCGCCGTCCCCAGCGAGGACGCCGAGCCGACCAGGACCGTCCAGCGGCCGCGCGGGTCCAGGGACGCGGCCAGGGCGATGACGTAGGACAGCACGACCGGGTAGAGCAGGTTCCAGGCGATCTCGCCCGCCGCGAAGGCGGGCAGGTCCGTGGCCGCCGCGCCGAGCGCGACGCACCCCGCGATGACGGCGGTCCCGGCGCCGATGGGCAGGGCCCGGCCCAGTCGCGGGCCGAGCGCGCCCGCGCCCACCACGCCGAGGAGTCCGGCGCCGAGCGCGACCGCGAAGACCGCGCCGACGGTGACCTCGGTGAGGTGTGCCTGTTCGAGGCCGATCCGGCCGCTGACGCCCCACAGGGCGTTCTGGGCGAGGGACCAGCAGGGCATCGCGGCGGCCAGCAGCATTCCCGAGCGCGGGTGGGGGAGCCGGTCGTACCCGGCGGCCGGGCGGGCCGGGGCGCCACGGCCGGGCAGGCGGCCGGTGAACGGCCAGGCGGCGAGCGCGGTCAGCGCGAGGGCGGCGAGCGGAAGGCCGTGGCCGGGGCCCAGTTGAGGGATCGTCAGGTACAGGGCGCCCGCGAGGGCGGAGACGCCGAGCAGACCGAGGGTGGTGACCCGGTGCGGGTCACGCTGGCCGGCGATGCCGCTCGCGGCCACCGCCGTCACCGTGCCGGACCCCAGGCCGCCGACGACCGCGCCCGCGACGACGGCCGGTACGGCGCCGGTGAGCGCGGCGCCGCCGTAGCCGAGGGCGGCGAGCGCGAGGCCGGCGCGGGCGAGGACGCGGGGGCCGGTCCGGCCGACCCGGGAGGCCAGCAGGAAGCCGGCGGTCGCCGAACTCAGCAGCAGGGCGCTGCCGACGGCCCCCGCCTGGGTCGCGCTGAGCGGGAGTCCGCTGTCGAGTCTGCCGACGGTCGTGGGCAGCAGGTAGGGGGCGAGGTACCCGGTCGCGAACAGGGCGACGAGGGGCCAGGGCAGGGTGCGGGGGGCGGACACGGGCGTTCCCAGGGCAGGCGCGAGGTGCGGCTCGGAAAAGGGGGGCTGCGGCCGTCGACGGACAGGAACGCGCGAGCAAGTTGTATCAAGCACGTGGTTCCCGAAGAAGGCCGGTGGGTGTGATCCGGATCACGACGGCGTTTGGGGGTGGTGCGCGCGGGTAGGAGGCTTTAGCCTCCGTTCTCATATGTGGATGCGATTCATAAGGGGAGATGGCTGGAGGGAGGCTCGCCGACCCCTCGCCCGTCGGCCTCGCCGGCCCGAAGGCCCTCCTCGCCGCCGGACCCGACCTCGTAGGAGCGCCCCGTGACCCGTGACCTGACCATCGCCGAGGTGCGGCTGACACCGATCCTGGTCGCCGACCCGCCGTTGCTCAACACCCAGGGCGTGCACCAGCCGTACACCCCCCGGCTGATCGTGGAGATCGTCACCGCCGACGGGACCACCGGGCTCGGCGAGACCTACGGCGACACCAAGTACCTCGAACTGGCCCGGCCGCTGGCCGACCGGCTCACCGGACGGTCGGTCACGGACGTGAACGGCCTCTTCGGGATCGACCTCGCTGTGGACGCCTCCCGGGTCGAGGGGCAGGCGGACGCCGGCGGGCTGCGCGGGGTGCAGACCGCCGACAAGCTCCGGCTGTCCGTGCTGTCCGCCTTCGAGGTCGCCTGCCTCGACGCCCAGGGCAAGGCGCTCGGCCTGCCGGTGCACGCGCTGCTCGGCGGGAAGGTGCGGGACGCCGTCGAGTACAGCGCCTACCTCTTCTACAAGTGGGACCGGCACCCGGCGGGCGTCCCCGCCGAGCCGGACGAGTGGGGCGCCGCACTCGACCCGGCCGGTGTGGTGGAACAGGCGCGCCGGTTCCAGGAGCGGTACGGATTCGGCTCGTTCAAGCTCAAGGGCGGGGTGTTCCCGCCCGACGAGGAGATCGCCGCCGTCCGCGCGCTCGCCGCCGCCTTCCCCGGACACCCGCTGCGGCTCGACCCCAACGGCGCCTGGTCGGTGGAGACTTCGCTGAAGGTCGCGAAGGAACTCGGCGACGTACTGGAGTACCTGGAGGACCCGACGCTCGGCACACCCGCCATGGCGCGGGTGGCCGCCGGCACGGAGGTCCCGCTGGCCACCAACATGTGCGTCACCACCTTCGGCGAGATCAAGGAGGCGTTCACGAAGGACGCCGTCCAGGTCGTCCTCTCCGACCACCACTACTGGGGCGGACTGCGCAACACCCAGCACCTCGCGGCGATCTGCGCCGCCTTCGGGGTCGGGGTGTCCATGCACTCCAACACCCACCTCGGCATCAGCCTCGCCGCGATGACCCAGGTGGCGGCCACGGTCCCCAACCTCCACCACGCCTGCGACTCCCACTACCCCTGGCAGTCCGAGGACGTCCTCACCGAACGGATCGCCTTCGACGCCGGCCGCGTCGCGGTGTCCGACGCGCCGGGCCTCGGCGTCGAACTGGACCGGGACGAACTGGCCCGGCTGCACCGGCGGTGGGCCGAGGACGACGGCTCGCTGCGCGACCGCGACGACGCGGCGGCGATGCGCACCGCCGAACCGGACTGGCGGACACCGGCGATGCCGCGCTGGTGACCCGGCACCGCACGGCTTCCCGGTGCGTGACCTGGTGCACACTGGCCAGAACCGCACCACGCCAGGGAGCGCACCGTGACGCCGTCGCACACCCTCACCGGAGAGGAACCGGAACACCTCACCCAGGCAGCGCGCTGCCAGATCCAGGTCGACCCGCTCGCCGCGCTGCGCGCCCCCGGTGACCCGCCCTGGGACGTCTACCTCACCGGCACGGTCTTCCTCGACATCATCTTCACCGGCCTGGACTCGGCGCCGGTGCGCGGCACCGAGTCCTGGGCCCGGGGCATGGGCTCCAGCCCCGGCGGGGTCGCCAACATGGCCGCCGCCCTGGCCCGGCTCGGCCTGCGGACCGCGCTCGCCGCGGCCTTCGGCGACGACCACTACGGCGAGTACTGCTGGGACGCGCTGGAACAGGGCGAGGGCATCGACCTGTCCGCCTCGCGGACCGTGCCCGGCTGGCACTCGCCGGTCACCGTCTCCATGGCCTACGAGGGCGAGCGGACCATGGTCTCCCACGGGCACGAGCCGCCGGCGGAGGCCGTGCTCCTCCAGGAGGAGGCCACCGTCCGGCCGCCCCGCGCGCGGGCCGCCGTCGCCTCCCTCACGCCCGGCCGCAGCGCGCCCTGGATCGCGCAGGCCGCCCGCGCGGGGACCCGCATCTTCGCCGACGTCGGCTGGGACGAGACGGGCGCGTGGGACCTGGCCGGGCTGGCCGATCTGGAGCACTGCGAGGCCTTCCTGCCCAACGCGGAGGAGGCCAAGCGGTACACCGGCACCGACTGTCCGCGGCTCGCCGCGCACGCCCTGACCGAGTACGTGCCGGTGGCCGTGGTCACGCTGGGCTCGGACGGCGCCTACGCGGTGGACCGGCGCACCGGGGAGACGGCGGAGGTGCCGGCCATCGAGGTGGAGGCGCTGGATCCGACCGGGGCGGGGGACGTGTTCGTCGCCGGGTTCGTGACCGGGTCCCTGGCGGGGTGGCCGCTGGCCGACCGGCTGGCCTTCGCCGGGCTCACGGCCGCGCTGTCGGTGCAGGAGTTCGGGGGGTCCCTGTCGGCCCCGGGGTGGTCGGAGATCGGGGCCTGGTGGCGGCGCGTGCAGTCCCTGCCGGGACAGTCGCCGGCGGCGCTCCGGCGGTACGAGTTCCTCGAGGGCCTGGTGCCGGAGGAACTGGACCGGCCCTGGCCGTTGCGGCGGGCGGTCCCGACGATCGGTTTCCGCCGCTCCGGCTGACCGGGGGCTCCGCCGGGTTCGCGGTTCCTTCCCACCCGCCCACCCGGCCCGGCCCCCTGAGAGGCGCCTCACGGGGCGTGACCCGGTCGGGGGTGAGGCGGCCGGCGGGGTGGGCTCGCGTGGCTGGAGGCGCGGCTGGGAAGCCCGCTGCGTGTGACTCGTATGAAAAGCCCTACGGCGATGTCAGCCCCCCGTCGTACTCTGGACAGTGCGAGGCCGCCCTCAGCTACGCGGCCGTGACGAGGAGGAAGCGCAGGCCTTAAGAGCCGGCCCATGACACAGACACCCACAGCTCACACCCCCGCGCAGGAGCAGGCGAGAGCGCAGTTCACCGTCCCCGCCCAGCACCCCATGGTGACCGTCCTGGGTTCCGGCGACTCCCTCCTGCGCGTGATCGAGACGGCTTTCCCGGCAGCCGACATCCACGTCCGGGGCAATGAGATCAGCGCGGTCGGCGACCCGGTCGACGTCGCCCTCATCTCGCGCGTGTTCGAAGAGATGATGCTGGTGCTCCGCACCGGGCAGCCGATGACGGAGGACGCAGTGGAACGCTCGATCGCCATGCTGAAGGCGAGCGAGGCAGGGACGAGCGACGGCCTGGAGACCCCGGCCGAGGTACTGACGCAGAACATCCTGTCCTCGCGCGGCCGTACGATCCGTCCGAAGACCCTCAACCAGAAGCGGTACGTCGACGCGATCGACAAGCACACGATCGTCTTCGGCATCGGCCCCGCCGGTACCGGCAAGACCTACCTGGCCATGGCCAAGGCCGTGCAGGCCCTGCAGTCCAAGCAGGTCAACCGGATCATCCTGACCCGTCCGGCGGTGGAGGCGGGCGAGCGGCTCGGCTTCCTGCCCGGCACGCTCTACGAGAAGATCGACCCGTACCTGCGCCCGCTCTACGACGCGCTGCACGACATGATCGACCCGGACTCGATCCCGCGGCTGATGGCCGCCGGGACGATCGAGGTCGCGCCGCTCGCCTACATGCGCGGCCGCACGCTCAACGACGCCTTCATCATCCTGGACGAGGCCCAGAACACGAGCCCCGAACAGATGAAGATGTTCCTCACCCGCCTCGGCTTCGACTCGAAGATCGTGATCACGGGTGACGTCACCCAGGTCGACCTGCCGAACGGGCAGAAGTCGGGCCTCAGGCAGGTGCAGGAGATCCTGGAGGGCGTCGAGGACGTCCACTTCTCCCGGCTGTCGTCCCACGATGTCGTACGGCACAAGCTGGTGGGCCGTATCGTCGACGCGTACGAGAAGTACGACAGCAAGAACGGCACGGAGAACGGCGCCCCCAGGGGCGTCCGTGGCACGTCCGGCGCCGCCAAGGGCACCAAGGGGAAGTAGACCAGCACGACCATGTCGATCGACGTCAACAACGAGTCCGGCACCGAGGTAGACGAGCAGGCGATCCTCGACATCGCCCGCTACGCGCTCGCGCGGATGCGCATCCACCCGCTCTCCGAGCTCTCGGTGATCGTCGTGGACGCCGACGCCATGGAGCAGCTGCACATCCAGTGGATGGACCTGCCGGGCCCCACCGATGTCATGTCGTTCCCGATGGACGAGCTGCGCCCGCCGTCCAAGGACGACGACGAGCCGCCGCAGGGCCTGCTCGGCGACATCGTGCTGTGCCCGGAGGTCGCCGCGAAGCAGGGGGCGGAGGCCCCGACGCGGCACTCCATGGACGAGGAGCTCCAGCTGCTCACCGTCCACGGGGTGCTGCACCTGCTCGGGTACGACCACGAGGAGCCCGACGAGAAGGCCGAGATGTTCGGGCTCCAGGCCGCCATCGTGGACGGATGGCGGGCCGAGCACGGTCTGACCGGGCCGTCCCCGGCGCCGACCGTCTCGTAGGGGCCGTATGTCTCCGCAGATCGTGATCGGCGCGATCGCGCTGGTCGTCGTGGCCTGGCTCGCCGCCTGCGCGGAGGCGGGCCTCGCCCGCGTCTCCAGCTTCCGCGCCGAGGAGGCCGTGAAGTCCGGCCGGCGCGGCAGCGCCCGGCTCGCCCAGGTCGCCGCCGACCCCACCCGCTATCTGAACGTGGCCCTGCTGGTCCGCGTGGCCTGTGAGATGGCCGCCGCGGCCCTGGTGACGTACGCCTGCCTCCAGGAGTTCGCCGCCACCTGGCAGGCCCTGCTGGTCGCCATCGGGGTGATGGTCCTCGTGTCGTACGTCGCCGTGGGGGTGTCCCCGCGCACCATCGGCCGCCAGCACCCGGTCAACACCGCAACCGCGGCGGCCTACGTGCTGCTGCCGCTGGCCCGGATCATGGGCCCCGTCCCCTCCCTGCTGATCCTCATCGGCAACGCGCTCACGCCCGGCAAGGGCTTCAGGCGCGGGCCCTTCGCCTCCGAGGCGGAGCTGCGCGCGCTGGTCGACCTCGCCGAGAAGGAGTCGCTGATCGAGGACGACGAGCGCCGGATGGTGCACTCGGTCTTCGAACTGGGCGACACGCTGGTGCGCGAGGTCATGGTCCCGCGGACCGACCTGGTCACCATCGAGCGCTTCAAGACCATCCGGCAGGCCCTCACCCTCGCCCTGCGCTCCGGCTTCTCCCGCATCCCGGTCACCGGCGAGAGCGAGGACGACATCGTCGGGATCGTGTACCTGAAGGACCTGGTCCGCAAGACGCACATCAGCCGGGAGGCGGAAGGCGACCTGGTGTCCACGGCGATGCGCCCGGCGATGTTCGTGCCCGACACCAAGAACGCCGGCGACCTGCTGCGCGAGATGCAGAAGGAACGCAACCACGTCGCCGTCGTCATCGACGAGTACGGCGGCACGGCCGGGATCGTCACCATCGAGGACATCCTGGAGGAGATCGTCGGCGAGATCACCGACGAGTACGACCGGGAGATCCCGCCCGTGGAGGACCTCGGTGACGACCGCTTCCGGGTCACCGCCCGCCTCGACATCACCGACCTCGGCGAGCTGTACGGCCTGGAGGAGTACGACGACGAGGACGTGGAGACCGTCGGCGGGCTGCTCGCCAAGGCACTCGGCCGCGTCCCCATCGCCGGGGCCTCCGCCGAGGTCGAGCTGCCCGACGAGCGCCGGCTGAAGCTGACGGCGGAAGCCGCGGCCGGCCGCCGCAACAAGATCGTCACGGTGCTGGTGGAGCCCGTGCCCGTGCCCGTCGCCGAGGAGGAGACGGCCGAGTGACGCCCCGGGAGCTGCGCGCCCTGTGCCTGTCCTTCAACGCGGCCGTGGAGGACTTCCCGTTCAGCCCCGAGATCTCGGTCTTCAAGGTGCTGGGCAAGATGTTCGCCCTGACCCACCTGGACGCGCGGCCCCTGACGGTCAACCTCAAGTGCGACCCGGAGGACGCCGTCCGGCTGCGCGGTGAGCACGAGGGGCTGATCGTCCCCGGCTGGCACATGAACAAGCGGCACTGGAACACCGTGACGGTCGACGGGGGGCTGCCGGACCGGCTGGTCCGGGAGCTGGTCGAGGACTCGTACGACCTGGTGGTGGCCGGGCTGCCGCGGGCCGAGCGGCTGCGGCTCGACCGTCCGTGAGCGCACCCGTGCCGGGCGGGCCCGCCGGGGCTTCGTATGCTCGGGGCATGACCGAGAGCACCGCGCTTGATCCCGAGGACCGCAAGATCGTCACCCTGGCCCGTTCCGCGCGGGCCCGCAACGGCGTACCGGAGGGGGCGGCCGTGCGGGACGAGACCGGGCGCACCTATGTCGCCGGGTCGGTGGAGCTGGCCTCGCTGAAGCTGAGCGCGCTGCGTACGGCGGTCGCCATGGCCGTGGCCTCGGGGGCCCGGTCGCTGGAGGCGGCGGCCGTGGTGAGCGAAGCGGAGTCCCTGCCGGCGGAGGACCTGGCCGCTGTCGCCGACCTGGGCGGGCCCGGGACGCCGGTGCTGCTGGCCTCACCCGACGGCAGCGTGCGGGTCACCGTCTCCGCCGGCTGAGCGGTCCGCCCGCCCACCCGGCCCGGGAGCCGGCGAGCGCCGGCTCCCCGCGGTGCCCTGGCCGTCGCCGCCTGCGCGCTGCCGGTCAGAGCGCGTCGGGTCCGCGCTCGCCGGTCCGCACCCGGACGACCGTCTCCACGGGGACGGCCCACACCTTGCCGTCCCCGATCTTCCCCGTCCGCGCGGCCCTGACGACCGCGTCGATCACGTCGTCGGCCGCGGCGTCCTCCACCACCACCTCGATGCGCACCTTCGGCACCAGGTCGACGCGGTACTCGGCCCCCCGGTACACCTCGGTGTGGCCGCGCTGCCGGCCGTAGCCGCTCGCCTCGGTCACGGTCAGCCCGTGCACCCCCAGCTCCTGCAGGGCGGTCTTGACCTCGTCCAGCCGGTACGGCTTGACGATCGCGGTGATGAGCTTCATGCCTGCTACTTGACCTTCTGGGCGGAGGGGGAGAGGAGGGACGAGCCGACCGGGGCGCCGTGGCCCAGGACGCCGTGATCGTATGCGGTCTCGGCGTGCACCGTAAGGTCGAGGCCGGTGTGCTCCTGTTCCTCGCTCGCCCGCAGGCCCAGCGCCTTGTCGAGCAGCTTGCCCAGCCCGTACGTCACCGAGAAGGCGTACCCCGCGACGACGACCACGGCGAGCAGCTGCTTGCCGAGCGGGGCGAGCCCGCCGCCGTAGAGCAATCCCTGCGTCCCGCCGGTCATCGCCTTCTCGGCGAACAGGCCGATCAGCAGGGTGCCGATGACGCCGCCGACCAGGTGGACGCCGACGACGTCCAGGGAGTCGTCGTAGTTCAGCCGGAACTTCCAGCTCACCGCGTAGGAGCAGACGACACCGGCGGCGAGGCCCACGACCAGGGCGCCGAGCAGGGAGACCGTGCCGCACGAGGGGGTGATGGCGACCAGGCCGGCTACCGCGCCGGAGGCGGCGCCCAGGGTGGTCGGGTGGCCGTCGCGCCGCTGCTCGACGAAGAGCCAGCCGAGCAGGCCGGTGCATCCGGCGGCGAGGGTGTTGAGGAACGCGGCCGCGGCCAGGCCGTTCGCGCCGAGCGCGGAGCCGGCGTTGAAGCCGAACCAGCCGAACCAGAGCAGACCGGCGCCGAGGACGACCATGGGCAGGTTGTGCGGGCGCATGGCGTCCTTCTTGAAGCCCAGGCGGGGGCCGAGGACGAGGCACAGCGCCAGCCCGGAGGCGCCGGAGGTGATCTCGACGGGCAGACCGCCCGCGAAGTCCAGGGCGCCCAGCCTGCCGAGGATCCAGCCACCCGGGCCCCACACCCAGTGGGTGACCGGGACGTACACGAGGAGCGTCCACAGCGGTACGAAGACCAGCCACGCCGAGAACTTCGTGCGGTCGGCGACGGCGCCGCTGATCAGGGCGGCCGTGACGATCGCGAAGGTCAGCTGGAAGGTGGCGAACAGGACGGCCGGGACCGTGCCGTGCACGCTGTCCGGGCCCAGCCCGCGCATCCCGGCCTCGTGGAGACCGCCGATCAGCCCGCCGCCGACGTCGTCGCCGAAGGCGAGGGAGTAGCCGGCCGCCAGCCACACCACCGTGACCAGGGCGATCGACACGAAGCTCATCATCAGCATGTTGAGGACGCTCTTCGTGCGGACCATGCCGCCGTAGAACAGGGCGAGGCCGGGGGTCATCAGCAGGACGAGGGCGGTCGCGGCGAGCAGCCAGGCGGTGTCGCCGGTGTTCACGTGGGCTGCGGCGTGGGTCACGGGCGTCTCCAACGGGTGGGGGCTGCGTCAGAGGGTCACCGGTGTGCGTTTCCGGTCGCGTACGGGTGTGTTTCCGTGACGTTTCGTTGCGCGCGGGTTTCCGGAAGCTCACGGCCCGGGCCGCGCGGCGGACGTGGTGCGGCGCCGCTCTGTGGATCAGGGAGAATGGGCGGCATGAGCGTTCGCACCCAGACTTCCGAGCAGCCGGCCGAGACCGCCCACCGCGCCGGCTTCGCCTGCTTCGTGGGCCGCCCCAACGCGGGCAAGTCCACCCTCACGAACGCTCTGGTCGGGCAGAAGGTGGCGATCACCTCCAACCGCCCCCAGACCACCCGGCACACGGTACGGGGCATCGTGCACCGGCCCGACGCCCAGCTGATCCTGGTCGACACCCCGGGGCTGCACAAGCCGCGCACGCTGCTCGGCGAACGCCTCAACGACGTGGTCCGCACCACCTGGGCCGAGGTCGACGTGATCGGCTTCTGCCTGCCGGCAGACCAGAAGATCGGCCCGGGCGACCGGTTCATCGCGAAGGAACTGGCGGGGATCAAGAAGACTCCGAAGGTCGCCATCGTGACGAAGACCGACCTCGTCGACTCCAAGGCCCTCGCCGAGCAGCTCATCGCCGTCGACCAGCTGGGCAAGGAGCTGGGCATCGAGTGGGCGGAGATCGTGCCGGTGTCGGCGGTCGGCTCCAAGCAGGTGGACCTCCTGGCCGACCTCCTGGTACCGCTGCTGCCGGAGGGACCCGCGCTCTACCCCGAGGGCGACCTGACGGACGAGCCCGAGCAGGTGATGGTGGCCGAGCTGATCCGGGAGGCCGCGCTGGAGGGCGTCCGGGACGAGCTGCCGCACTCCATCGCGGTCGTCGTCGAGGAGATGCTGCCCCGCGAGGACCGGCCCGCCGACCGGCCGCTGCTGGACATCCACGCCAACCTCTACATCGAGCGCCCCAGCCAGAAGGGCATCATCATCGGCCCCAAGGGCAAGCGCCTGAAGGAGGTCGGCATCAAGTCCCGCAAGCACATCGAGGCACTGCTCGGAACGCCGGTCTTCCTCGACCTGCACGTCAAGGTGGCCAAGGACTGGCAGCGCGACCCCAAGCAGCTGCGCAGGCTCGGTTTCTGACCCGCCGCGCCGCCTGTGGCGGACCGGTTCTAGCCGACGGCTCCCGTCGGGGCCATGTCCTGCGTTCCCACCACCCGCAGCAGTTCCAGCCTCTCGTGCGACTCCGTGCCGGGGCGGGCCGTGTGGATGATCAGGTGATGGCGGCTGTGGTGGCTCAGCAGGACCTCGCAGTCCAGTTCCAGCAGGCCCACCACCGGGTGCAGGAAGCGCTTGGTGCCCGGGCGGCGCAGGGACACCTCGTGTTGCTCCCAGAGCCGGGCGAACTCCTCGCTCCCCGCCCGGAGTTCGGCCACCAGGGCCGCCGGTTCGGGGTCGTCGGGACGGGCCGCGGCCACCGCGCGGAGGTTGGCCACGTGGTCCCGGGCGTGGGCCGGAAGGTCCTCCGGCGGGAAGAGCGCGCGAGCCGTGGGATCCAGGAAGAACCGGCGGGTGAGGTTCCGCTCGCGCGGCGGGAGGCTGAGCGCGTCGCCGACCAGCGCCTTGGCCAGCGCGTTCTGTGCCAGCACCGCCCCCAAGTCCGTGACCACCTGCGCCGGTGAGTCGTACAGCCGGTCCAGGACCAGCAGCAGCCCCGGCCGGACATGGGCGGAGGCCGCGTCACGGCGCGGCGGCTCCTCGCCCACCAGGTGGAACAGGTGGTCCCGTTCGTCGTCCGTCAGCCGCAGCGCCCGCGCCAGCGCCGTGAGCATCTGACGGGACGGACGCGGGCCCCGGGACTGTTCCAGGCGCGTGTAGTAGTCGACCGACATCCCGGCCAGCGCCGCCACCTCCTCCCGGCGCAGTCCGGGCGTGCGGCGGCGGGCGCCGGGCGCCAGGCCCACGTCGGACGGTTCCAGACGGGCGCGGCCACGGCGCAGGAAGTCGGCGAGTTCGGCTCGGTTCACCCCTCCAGGCTGCGGCAGACCGGCCGGCTTATCCAGGGACTGCCGATCCCCCGATCAGGAGGTCTCTCCCAAAGGCGCCGCCCACCGCGGAGGCTGGGCGCACCGAACGAGACCCGATCGAGAAGGAGCACCACCATGCTGACCCTGGTCACCGGCGCCACCGGACAGGTGGGCCGCGGGTTCGTCCCCCGCCTGCTCGCCCAGGCCCGGCCCGGCGAGCGGGTGCGGGTGATCGTCCGCGACGAGACCCGCGCCGCCGCCTTCGCCGAGCGCGGCGCCGAGGTCGTCGTCGGCGACCTGCGCGACACCGACGTCCTCGGCAAGGCGCTCACCGGAGCGGACGCCGTCGTGAACATCGCCGCCTCCTTCCGGGGCGTGCCGGACGAGGAGATGCGGGCCGTCAACCGGGACGCCGCGGTGGAGCTGGGCCGGGCGGCCGTCGCCTCCGGGGTACGGCGGTTCGTGCAGGCCAGCACCATCCTGGTGTACGGCACGGGACGCGGCCGGCCGCACGTCGAGGACGACCCGTCCGTGCCGGGCGGCCCCATGTGGATGACGTACCCGGAGTCCAAGCTGGAGGCCGAGCACGGGCTGCTCGCGCTGGAGGGGCTGGACGTCAGGATCGGCCGCCTCGCCTTCGTCTACGGCGAGGGCGACCCGCACCTGCCGGGCATCACCCGCTGGACCGCGACCCAGCCGGCCACCAAGCGGCACCACCTGGTGCACGTCGCCGACACCGCCCAGGGCCTGCTGCGCCTGCTGCACGCCCCCGGCGCCGGCGGCCGCGTCTACAACATCGCCGACGACGCCCCGGTCACCGTGCTGGAGATCCACCAGCTCCTCGGTGCGGAACCGCCGGCGGACGGACCCGACCCCGATCCCTGGTACGGCATCGCCTCCACCGACCGCGCCCGCCGCGAACTGGGGTACCGGCCCCACTTCCCGACCCTGTGGGCCGCGCGGGACGCCGGCGCCCTATGAGGGCGGGCGCTGGGCCCGCAGCAGCTCCCGGAACCAGTGGTAGGAGGCCTTGGGCGTGCGCTCCAGCGACTCGAAGTCCACGTGCACCAGGCCGAACCGGCGGGCGTAGCCCTCGGCCCACTCGAAGTTGTCCATGAGGGACCACACGAAGTAGCCGCGCACGTCGGCCCCGGCCTCGATCGCCCGGTGCAGGGCCCGGACGTGGGCGTCCAGGTAGGCGATGCGGTCCTGGTCGTCGACGCCCTCGTAGGAGCAGCCGTTCTCGGTGATCATGACGGGCGGGAGCCGGTCGCCGTAGCGCTCACGGAACCCGGTGAGCAGTTCCGTCAGTCCCTCCGGTACGACCGGCCAGCCGAAGTCGGTCACCGGCCGGCCCTCGATCTCCCGCACGGAGAAGGGCAGTCCGGCCGGGACCGTCAGTCCGCCGAACGTGGTGTCGGTGCCCTGCGGGGCGCCCACCCGCGTCGGGGCGTAGTAGTTGACGCCGTACCAGTCGACCGGCTCGGCGATCACCTCCAGGTCGGCCTCGACGTCCCCCGGCATCAACTCGGCCATGCCCTCCGGGTACGCCCCGAGGACGACCGGCTCGGCGAACAGGCGGTTGAGCAGCAGGTCGTAGAAGCCGGCCGCCTCCACGTCCGCCGGCTCCGGTGAGGCGGGCCAGACCGGGCCGTGGGAGTTGGCGATGCCGATGTCCGTGGCGCCGGCCGCGCGCAGCGCCCGGACCGCGAGGCCGTGGGCGAGGAGCTGGTGGTGGGCGACCGGAAGGGCGTCGAAGAGCAGTCGCCGGCCGGGGGCGTGGGCGCCGATGGCGTGTCCCAGGAGGGTGTGTTCGGCGGGCTCGTTGAGGGTGATCCACTGGTGCACCCGGTCGCCGAGCCGGTCCGCCACGAACGCCACGTGGTCGGCGAACCGGGCCGCCGTGTCCCGGTCGAGCCAGTCCAGGTGCGCCGGCAGGTCCCAGTGGAAGAGGGTCGGCACCGGCCGGACGCCGGCCGCGCACAACTCGTCCACCAGGCGGTCGTAGAAGTCCGCGCCGCCGGGGGAGTTCACCCGGGGCCAGGAGACCGAGAAGCGGTAGGCGTCCACGCCGAGACCGGCGAGGAGGGACACGTCCTCCCGGTAGCGGTGGTAGTGGTCGCAGGCCACCGCGGCCGTCGAGCCGTCCTTCACCCGCCCGGGCCCGGCCGTGAACACGTCCCACACGGACGGCTCCCGCTCCTCGGCCGCGCCCTCGATCTGGTGGGCGGAGGTCGACACGCCCCACAGGAAGCCGGGCGGGAACCGGGGGATCGCCGTGCCTGTGTCAGTCGCCATGGCCGGATCATCCGTACCGGCGGTAACGGAAGTCAACGCCCGTGCGCGGGACGGCCGTTACGCGCCCTCCTTCAGCACCCGCGAGACCAGTTCCCGCTGGGCCTCGGTCAGCAGGGGGTCCGCCGCGTACACCGTGCGGCCGTCCACCGTGATCTCGTAGCTGAAGCCGTCCGGGACGCCCGCCGGAGGGGTGTCCCGGCCGGACGCGAGGGCGCGTTCGGCCAGGGACCGCCACTCCATGGCGTCGGGCCGGCCCGAGGTGTCCACCTCGGCCCGGCGCTCGATGCCCGCGAAACCGCCCGTGCGCCGCACTCGAATACGCATGGGTCTCTGTGTAGTACGGAACTACAGCGTCCGCACCCCGACCTGTTCCCACGCCTTCTGTACGGCCTGGAGTTCGTCCCCGGCGCCGTACCGCTCCCTGGCCGCCTTCACCGTCAGCGTGGCGAAGTCGGCGAAGAGGGCGTCCTCCTTCAGTTCGCCGCCGGTCAGCACGTCGTACCAGATCTGCCCGGCCTTCTCCCAGGCGTAGCCGCCGAGGGCGGTGGCGGCCAGGTAGAAGGCGTGGTTGGGGATGCCGGAGTTGATGTGCACGCCGCCGTTGTCGCGGCCCGTGCGGACGTAGTCCTCCATCTTCGCCGGCTGCGGGTCCTTGCCGAGGACGTCGTCGTCGTACGCCGTGCCCGGGGCCTTCATCGAGCGCAGGGCGGTGCCGGTGACGCGCGGTGCGAGGAGCCCGGCGCCGATCAGCCAGTCGGCCTCGGCGGCGGTCTGGCCGAGGGTGTACTGCTTGATCAGCGATCCGAAGACGTCCGACACCGACTCGTTCAGGGCGCCCGACTGGCCGTAGTACTCCAGGTTCGCGGTGTGCTGGGTGACGCCGTGGGTCAGTTCGTGCCCGATGACGTCGACCGGGATGGTGAAGTCCAGGAAGATCTCGTTGTCGCCGTCGCCGAACACCATCTGCTCGCCGTTCCAGAAGGCGTTGTCGTAGTTCTCGCCGAAGTGCACGGTGGCGTCGAGCGGCATCCCGCTGTCGTCGATGGAGTGCCGGCCGTAGACCTTGAGGTACAGCTCGAAGGTGGCGCCGAGGCCCGCGTAGGCGCGGTTCACCGTGGCGTCGGAGCCGGGCTCGGAGCCCTCCTCGCGGACCTTGGTGCCGGGCAGGTCCTGGGTGTGCTCGGCGTCGTAGACGGTGCGGTGCGGCTGGTCGGCGGCGGCGCCCGCGGGCGGGGCGGCGGAGGCGGCACCGATCACCGTGGTCAGGCGGCGCTTGGTGCGCTGGTAGGCGTCGTGCTCCAGGGACCGGCGGGCCGGACCGGACAGCGCGGGGTCCTCGTTGCGGGCGAGCCTGTCGAGGACGTGCGGCGGCACGATCGTGCAGAAGACGGGCTGGAAGCCCCCGGTGGTCGTCATGTTCCGCACCATTGCACTGAGTGACTCCACTGTCACTACCTGCCACCATGATTGGTGAAATACCAGGACACCCACCGCGACGCATCGTGACCGTGTGGTAGAGCGATGTGGTACGTCGCACGTTTTGTCCCTTTTTGCCGTGCGGTCCCGCATACTGGGACAGGCCCGCGCACCCGGAACGGCTCGGCTAGGCTGCGGAGCATCATGCGTTCCTGGCTGCTTCTTCTTAGCTGCCGCGGCGAGGGCCTGTAGTCGAGGCCGACTCCCTCCCCGCGGAGCTTGGCGTTGCGTCGTCGGCCGTCCACTCGGATATCCAAGACATCCTGAGGAGCCCACGCCATCATGGCCAACCGCCAGCAGCCCAGCCCCATGCCGATCCACAAGTACGGCCGCTACGAGCAGGTCGACATCCCGGACCGCACCTGGCCGAACAAGCGGATCACCACTGCGCCCCGCTGGCTCTCCACCGACCTGCGCGACGGCAACCAGGCCCTGATCGACCCCATGTCGCCCGAGCGCAAGCGGCGCATGTTCGACCAGCTGGTCAAGATGGGCTACAAGGAGATCGAGGTCGGCTTCCCCGCCTCCGGCCAGACCGACTTCGACTTCGTGCGCTCGATCATCGAGGAAGAGGGCGCGATCCCCGAGGACGTGACCATCTCCGTCCTCACCCAGGCCCGCGAGGACCTGATCGAGCGGACGGTGGAGTCCCTGAAGGGCGCGCGCCGTGCCACCGTCCACCTGTACAACGCCACCGCCCCGGTCTTCCGCCGGGTCGTCTTCCGCGGCTCCAAGGACGACATCAAGCAGATCGCCGTCGACGGCACCCGCCTGGTGATGGAGTACGCCGAGAAGCTGCTGGGCCCGGAGACCGAGTTCGGCTACCAGTACTCCCCGGAGATCTTCACCGACACCGAGCTGGACTTCGCGCTGGAGGTCTGCGAGGCGGTGATGGACGTCTACCAGCCGGGCCCGGGCCGCGAGATCATCCTCAACCTGCCCGCCACCGTGGAGCGTTCGACGCCGTCCACGCACGCGGACCGCTTCGAGTGGATGCACCGCAACCTGACCCGCCGCGAGTACGTCTGTCTGTCCGTCCACCCGCACAACGACCGCGGCACGGCCGTGGCCGCCGCCGAGCTGGCGCTGATGGCCGGCGCCGACCGCGTCGAGGGCTGCCTGTTCGGACAGGGCGAGCGCACCGGCAACGTCGACCTGGTCACCCTGGGCATGAACCTGTTCTCCCAGGGCGTCGACCCGCAGATCGACTTCTCCGACATCGACGAGATCCGTCGTACGTGGGAGTACTGCAACCAGATGGAGGTCCACCCGCGCCACCCGTACGTGGGCGACCTGGTCTACACGTCCTTCTCCGGCTCCCACCAGGACGCCATCAAGAAGGGCTTCGACGCCATGGAGGCCGACGCGGCGGCCCGCGGGGTCACCGTGGACGACCTGGAGTGGGCGGTGCCGTACCTGCCGATCGACCCGAAGGACGTCGGCCGCTCCTACGAGGCCGTCATCCGCGTCAACTCCCAGTCGGGCAAGGGCGGTATCTCCTACGTCCTGAAGAACGACCACAAGCTCGACCTGCCGCGCCGGATGCAGATCGAGTTCTCGAAGATCATCCAGGCGAAGACCGACGCCGAGGGCGGCGAGATCACGCCGAAGGAGATCTGGGAGGTCTTCCAGGACGAGTACCTGCCGAACCCGGCGAACCCGTGGGGCCGCGTCCAGGTCAGGACCGGCCAGTCGACCACCGACACCGACGGTGTGGACACCCTCACCGTCGAGGCCACCGTCGACGGCGAGGACCGGGTCCTGACCGGTTCCGGCAACGGTCCGATCTCGGCCTTCTTCGACGCCCTGCAGTCCATCGGCATCGACGTACGCCTGCTGGACTACCAGGAGCACACGATGAGCGAGGGAGCCTCCGCGCAGGCCGCCTCCTACATCGAGTGCGCGATCGACGACAAGGTCCTGTGGGGCATCGGCATCGACGCGAACACGACGCGTGCGTCGCTGAAGGCGGTCGTCTCCGCGGTGAACCGCGCGACACGCTAGCGCTTCGCCGGCAGCGGACCAGGAGCGTCGGCCGGCGGACGGGGGCGGCGCCGTCGTGGCTGGTCACGCCCTTCCCCGCGCCCCTTCGGGACACTGCCCCGCCCGGCGTCCACAGGTCCCCGCCCACCGTGCACCGGTGGGCGGGGACCGCCTGTTTCCGGCCAACGCGCCCCCCAGGTCACAGAAAGGTCTCTTACGGGGTACTGACTCCGCCTCGGTGATGTGGCTAACATCACGCCAGCGCGGCGATGTTGCCGTGCGGTTACGGAGGTGCGACGTGCTGCCAGTACGGGGACGAGACGGCCGTGCCGCCAGGGCTGCGCGCATCCTGGGCACCCGCACCGCGTGGACGGCCGTGGGGGACGGCGAGTTCTTCTGTCCCGGCTGCGGCGGCGACCGCAACTACCAGCGGCTCACCGGACGACGCCGGCTCACCCTGCTCGGCGTGCCCGTGCTGCCGCGCGGGACGGCCGGACCGGTCGTGGAGTGCGCGGCCTGCGAGCACCACTTCGGCACCGAGGTGCTGGACCACCCCACCACCCGCCGCTTCTCCGCGATGCTCCGGGACGCCGTGCACACCGTCGCCCTCGCCGTGCTCGCCGCGGGCGGCACCTGTTCCCGTACGGCCCTGGAGACGGCCGCCGCCACGGTCCGCGCGGCCGGCTTCGCCGAGTGCACCGAGGACCAGCTGGCCGCCCTGGTCGACGCCCTCGCCGCCGACACCGGCCGGTACTTCGAGCAGCCGTGCGGGGCCGGGCTGACCATAGAGCTGCACGAGTCCCTGGACCCGCTCGCCCCGCACCTGGCGCCGGCCGGACGCGAGTCCCTGCTGCTCCAGGCCGCCCGCATCGCCCTCGCCGACGGCCCCTACACCCCCGCCGAACGCGACGCCCTCGCCACCGTCGGCGCCGCCCTCACCATCTGCTCCGACGACGTGACCCGCCTCCTGGCCGCGGCCCGGACCCCGTCCTGACCACCCGCCCCGGCCGGACCGCCCCGATCACCCGGACGGAGTAAGACCGCCCCGGTGATCCTGGGGAGCATCAGGGCGTGACCCCGCGCAGCCGCTCCCTCCTCGCCAGCCTGGCGCTCCTCGCCCCGCTCACCACCGGCCTGCCCGCCCACGCGGCACCCGCCGGCTGCGCCTCCTCGGTGCCGTACGTGTCCGGGCGGGGCGGATACGCCGTCTACCGCATCCCGGCCGTGGTGAAGACCCGGCGCGGCACCGTCCTCGCCTTCGCCGAGGGCCGGCGCGACGGCGCGGGAGACACCGGTGACATCGACGTCGTCCTGCGCCGTTCCACCGACGGCGGCTGCACCTGGGGCCCGCTGACCGTGGTGGCCGCCGGGCGGGGCCGCACCCGGGGCAACCCGGCGCCCGTGGTCGACCCGCGCACCGGCGCGGTCGTCCTGGTCACCTGCGCCAACGGCGGGACCGTGACGGAGGCGCGGATCATGCGCGGCGAGGTCACCCCGGAACAGGGCCGCCGGGTCTTCGTGCAACGCAGCTCGGACGACGGCCGCCGTTTCACCGCCCCCCGGGACATCACGGCCCAAGTGACCCGGCCCGGCTGGCGCTGGTACGCCACCGGTCCCGGCCACGCCGTCGCCCTCACCCGCGGCCCGCACTCCCCCGAAGGGCGCGCCCCCAGCCGCCTGCTGGTCCCCGCCGACCACTCCGCGGCCCCGCCCGCCGGCTCCCGGGACACCGGCCAGGAGGCCAGGTACTACGGCGCACACGCCCTCTACAGCGACGACTCCGGCCGCACCTGGCACCTGGGGGCCGTGGACGCCGGGTACGACGGCGTGACCAACGCCAACGAGACCAGTGCCGCGCAACTCCCCGACGGGCGTGTCTACTTCAGCTCCCGCGACCAGAACGGCACCGCCCCAGGCAACCGCCTCGACACCTACTCCGGCGACGGCGGCCTGACCCTGGACCGCCCCTACGCCGTCCAGCCCGCCCTGGACGCCGTCCCGGTGGTCCAGGGCAGCGTCCTCCAGCCGCGCGAAGCGGGGGCGCCCCTGCTGTTCTCCGCGCCCTCCGTGCCGGCCGCACGGCGCGCCCTGGCGCTCTGGGCGAGCACGGACGCCGGCCGCACCTTCCGCAGGCTGCTCACCCTCTCCGACCACCCGGCCGCCTACTCCGACCTGGTCCAGCTCGCCCCCGGCACGATCGGCGTCCTCTACGAGACCGGCGTCCGGGGCCCGTACGAGTCCCTTCGGTTCCGCAGACTCCGCCTCGCTGCTCCAGGCCCCGGCGGCGCGGCGCGGCACCAGGGCCCGAGAGCCCGGCGTGATCCAGACGGAAGACCCTAGCCGTCGAGGCCGAGCAGGCCCGCCGCCGCCAGCAGCTTGCCGATCTGTTCGGCCTCCGCGCCGGTCAGCGGGACCTGCGGCTCGGCGGTCACCGGGCAGTCGATGATCCCGCGCAGATGCAGCGCCGCCTTGAACGCGCCCAGCGCCGCCGAACTGCCGCCCATCCGCGCGGGGTCACCGACACCGGTGATCCCGAACAGCGCGCACAACCGCTCCTGCTCGGCCCGCGCCCCCTCCGCGTCGCCCGCCCGGCACTGGCGGTACAGGCGCACATAGCCGTGCGGGTCGACGTTGGCCAGACCCGGCACGGCCCCGTCGGCGCCCAGCGCCAGCGCCGCGTCGGTGATCAGCTCCGAGCCGGTCAGCACGCTGAACCCGGGGTGGGCGCGGGCGCCGGTGACCACCTCCCGGAAGGCCGCCAGGTCCCCGCTGGAGTCCTTGACCCCGGCCAGTACGCCGTCCCCGGCGAGCCCCAGCAGCAGGTCCGCGGGGAGCTTGGTGTGCACGGCCACGGGGATGTCGTAGGCGATCACCGGGACCGGACTGGCGGCGGCGATCCGGCGGTAGTGGTGGACGATCTCCGCCGGGTGGGTGCGGGCGTAGAACGGCGCGGTGACGACGACGGCCTCCGCGCCCGCCGAGGCGACCGCCGCGACGTGCTCCAGGACCCGCGGGGTGGTCATGTCGATGGCCCCGGCGAGCACGGGCAGCTGACCGCCCACGTGCGCGGTCACGGCCGCCACCACCCGTTCGCGCTGCGCGTCCGTCAGGAAGGCCGCCTCCGACGTCGAGCCCAGCAGGAACAGCCCGTGCACCCCGGCCTCCACCAGGAAGTCCACCAGGCGCAGCAGCGAGGGCACGTCCACCTCGCGTTCCGGCGTCAGGGGCGTGCAGACGGGCGGGACGACACCGGTGAGCGGGGTCGGAAGGCTCATTCACGGCTCCTGGGGCGCTGGGTCTCGGATCGGCTGGTCCTCCTGGACAGGATGGTGGCACCGGTAGCGGTGTCCGGGCCGTGACGCGGCCGAGAAGTCCGGCATCGACGCGGCGCAGACCTCGTCCGCCCTCCAGCAGCGGGTGCGGAACGGGCAGCCGCTCGGCGGCCGGGTCGCCGAGGGGACGGGCCCGGTCAGCGGGATCGGGTCGACGGGGTCCAGCAGACCCGGCGTGGCCGAGAACAGGGCACGGGTGTAGGGATGCCGGGCCGCGTCGCCGACCCGGTCCGCCGGGGTCTCCTCCACGATCCGGCCGAGGTACATGGTGATCACGCGGTCGCTCATCCGCCGTACGGTCTGGATGTCGTGCGAGACGAACACCAGGGCGAGACCGAGGCGCTCCTTCAGATCGAGCAGCAGGTTGAGGATCTGCGCGCGGACCGAGACGTCCAGGGCGCTGGTCGGCTCGTCGGCGACGACCAGGTCCGGTTCGAGGGCGAGCGCGCGGGCGATGGCGACCCGCTGCCGCTGTCCGCCGGAGAGCTGCCCGGGCAGGGCGTCGGCGAGCGCCCGGGGCAGGCCCACGAGGGCCATCAACTCCCGCACCCGTTCCTCGCGTTCCGCCCGCGTGCCGCGCCGGTGGACGTCCAGCGGGTCCCGCAGGATCCGGCGGACCGTCAGCCGGCGGTTCAGCGCGGCCGACGGGTCCTGGAAGACCATGCCGGTGCCCGCGCCGACCGTGGCCCTGCGCTCGGCGGCCGGCATCGTCCACAGGTCCCGGCCCCGGAACGCCACCGTCCCGGACACCGGCCGCTCGATGCCCACCAGCACCTTCGCCAGCGTCGACTTCCCGCACCCCGACTCGCCGACCACTCCGACCGTCTCACCGGGCGCGACGCACAGACCGGCGCCGGTCAGGGCGTACACCCGGTCCCGGCGGAACAGGCCGCCGCTGCGCGCCCGGTGGACGACGTGCGCCTCCCGCACCTCCACGACGGCGCTCACCGCAGCGCCTCCCCGCTCCGCGCCGATGCCAGGTCGACCGCCGGGTGGTGGCAGGCGGCCGTGTGGGCGGGGGTGCCCGTGAGGACCGGGGCGGTGGTGTGGCAGACCTCGGTGGCCAGCGGGCAGCGGTCGGCGAACCGGCAGCCCGCCGGGAAGTCGGCCGGGGCCGGAACGACCCCCCGGATCTGGGTCATCCGCTCCTCGGCCGACTCCAGCGAGAGCACGCTGCCGAGCAGCCCGCGCGTGTAGTGGTGGGCCGGTGCCGCCACCAGGCCGGCGGTCACCCCGGTCTCCACGATCTGCCCGCCGTACATCACCACCACCCGGTCGGTGACGTCGGCGACCAGCGCCAGGTCGTGCGAGACCAGGATCAGCGCGAAGCCCAGCTCGGCCCGCAGCCGCAACAGCAGCTCCATGACCTGGGCCTGCACGGTGACGTCCAGCGCGGTGGTCGGCTCGTCGGCGACGATCAGCCGGGGGTCGCGGGAGAGGGCCATCGCGATCAGCACGCGCTGGCGCTGCCCGCCGGACAGCTCGTGCGGGTAGCTGCGCAGGGTGCGGTCGGGGTCCAGGCCCACCAGCTCCACGAGCTCGCGCGGACCGCGCCTGCCGCCGCGCCGGACGAGCTGCTTCAGCTGGGCCCGGACGGTCATGGCCGGGTTCAGGGAGGACAGGGCGTCCTGGTACACCATGGCCATCTCGTGGCCGAGGAGCCGCCGCCGCACCCGCGCCGGCTCGGCCAGCAGGTCCCGCTGCCGGAACAGGACCCGGCCACCGACCCGGGCGCCCTTCGGCTGGAGCCCCATCACGGTCAGCGCGGTCAGCGACTTGCCGCAGCCCGACTCGCCCACCAGCCCCAGCACTTCACCGGGGTACACCTCGAACCCGACCCCGGCCACGATGTCCACGCCCCGGTGCCGGTCCGGGAAGCCGATGGAGAGGTCCTCCACGGCGAGCACCGCCGGCCCGCCGCGGTCCGGCAGCGGCCGGGCCCGGGAGCGCAGCCGCCGGGCGGCCTCGGTGAGACCGGGCAGCGGCAGCACCTCGCCGGTGCCGGGTTCCGGGCTCTCCAGGCGGTCCGCCGGGGGTGCGTCCACCTCGCGGGGCGCGGGCGCCGCCCACGCGTCCGAGACGCCCTCGGAGAGGATGTTCAGCGCCAGCACGGTGAGCAGGATCAGCAGCCCGGGGAAGACGGTCGCCCACCAGCCGCCGGTCAGCACCATGTTCCTGCCGTCGGCGATGACACTGCCCCAGGACGGGTCCGGGGGCCGCACGCCCGCGCCGACGAAGGACAGCGACGCCTCGAACACGATGGCCTCGGCGACCTGGACCGTGCAGAACACCAGCACCGGCGCGGCACAGTTGACGGCCACGTGCCGCAGCACGATGTGCGGGGTGCGGGCACCGATGACCCGCTCGGCGGTGACGTAGTCCTCGCCGTACTGGTCCAGCACGTTGGCGCGTACGACCCGTGCCACGGGCGGGGTGAAGAGGAACGCGATGGCACAGATCAGCACGCCGATGCCGCCGCCGAACACGGCCACCAGCACGGCCGCGAGCGCGATGCCCGGGAACGCCATCACCACGTCCAGGCAGCGCATCAGCGTCTCGTCCACCGCCTTGCGGGAGGTGGCGGCCAGGGCGCCGAGGACGGCGCCGGCGGCGAGCGCGAGCGCGGTGGCGCCCAGCCCGATGGCGAGGGACCAGCGGGCGCCGTACATCAGCCGGCTCAGGACGTCCCGGCCGAGGCTGTCCTGCCCCAGCCAGTGCGCGGCCGACGGCGCCCCGGTCCCGCCGGCCGGGTCCTGCTGGTCGAGCGGGTCGTGCGGGGCGAGGACGGGGGCGAGGACCGCGACGACGATGACGACGGCCAGGAAGCAGACGGCGGCCCTGGACAGCGGCGGCAGCCGGCGCAGGCCGCGCAGCCGGACGCCGCCGGGCCGGGAGAGCCGCTTGGCGAGATGCGCGGGCGTGATCATCAGGCCGCCCTCAAACGTGGGTTGACCAGCAGGTACAGGATGTCGATGACGAGGTTGACGACGACGAACCCGGTCGCGGTGGTCAGTACGACCCCCTGCACGACGGCCGGGTCGCCGTTCTGCACGGCGTCGATCATCAGCTTCCCCATGCCGGGCAGCGAGAAGATCGTCTCGATGACGACGGCACCGCCGAGGAGGTAGCCGACCCGCAGCCCGAGCACGGTGAGGGGATTGACGAGCGCGTTGCGCAGCACGTTGCGGCCGACGACGACCCGGGGCGGCAGCCCGTTCCCGATCGCCGTCCGGACGTAGTCCTTGTCCAGCTCCTCCACCACGGAGGTCCGGACGATCCGGGTGAGCTGGGCGGCGACCGGCAGGGACAGCGCGAACGCGGGCAGGGCCATGGTCCTCAGCCAGCCGGTGAGGGAGTCGGCGGGGTTGACATAGCCGCCGGTCGGGAACCAGCCCCGGTCCACGGCCAGGTACTGGATCATCAGCAGCGCCAGCCAGAAGCCGGGCGCGGCCACCCCGACCAGTGAGACGACCCGGATGACCTGGTCCGGCAGCCGGTCCCGGTACACCGCCGCCGTCACCCCGCCCGCCAGCGCCAGTACGACCGCGAGCGCGAGACCGAGGAAGGTCAGCTGGAGGGTGAGCGGCAGCGCGGTGCCGACCTGGTCGGCCACGGGCGCCCGGGTGAGGGCGCTGGTGCCGAGGTCGCCGTGGAGCAGGTCGCCGACGAAGTGGACGTACCGCAGGGGCAGCGGGTCCAGCAGCCCGTTGCGCTCCCGGAACTCGTGGAGCTGTCCGGGGGTCGGGTTGGCGCCCTGGAAGAACGCGGACGCCGGGTCGGCGTCCGAGAACCGCATCACCAGGAACACGAAGAGCACGATGCCGAGGAGCAGGGGCACGAGCAGGGCGATGCGGCGGAGCAGGATGCGTACGACGGCGGTCATGCCGTCAGGCCCACTTGGCCTGGAGCAGGTTGAGGCCCGGGTACGGCTGGGCCCGTATCCCGCTGAGTTCGCGCGGGTCCCAGGCGGTCATCAGCTCGTTGTGGACGACCGGGTAGAGCACCGCCTGCTCGGCGACGACGTCGACGTAGTCCTGGATCATCGCCCTCTTCCTCGCGGGGTCCGGCTCCCGGGTCGCCCGGTCCATGTCCTTGAAGAGCCGCCGGGCGACGGGGTGGCCTTCCCACCGCGTGTACCGCATCCACAGGTTCCCGGGCCCGTAGTTGTAGTGCATGATCAGGTCGGCGTCGCGCCCGAACTGGTTGGGGTTGGAGGCCGCCGCGACCACCTGGTAGTCCTGCTTCTGGTCCATCTTGGTGAAGACGGCCGTGGTCTCCTGCGGCGCCAGGGTGGTCCGCACGCCGATCGCGTCCCAGGAGGACTTGATGGTCGGCAGACAGTCCACGATCCAGCTGACGTTGACGGCGAGGATCTCGATGCTGAGGTCGGTGACCCCGGCGGCCCTCAGCAGGGCCTTGGCCTTGTCGGGGTCGTGGTCGTAGACGGTCCTGGCCCGGCGGTAGCCGGGATTGCCCTCGTTGAGGAACGAGGACGCGGGCCTGCCGTGGCCCTTCAGCGCGACCCGCACCATCTTCTCGGTGTCGATGGCGTAGTGCAGCGCCTGGCGGACGCGGACGTCGTCGAAGGGCTCGCGCCGGGTGTTGAACATCAGGAAGAGGTTGTTCATCCCGGCGCCGCCGGCCACCTTCAGACCGCCCTGCTCCAGCCGGGGGATGTTGGCGTAGGGGATGTTGTCGGCGATCTGCGCGCCGGCGCCGGTCCCGGAGATCTTCGCGACGCGGGGTGCCGCGTCCACGATCGTCAGCCAGTTCATCCTCCGGAAGGCGGGCCTGCGGGGTCCGTTGTAGGCGGCGAACGCCTCGAAGGTGGTGTTCGACTTCGGGTGGTGCGCGGTCTGCCGGTACGGCCCCGAGCCCACCGCCAGCCCCTTGACCGCGTCGTCCCAGGCCCCGGGCCGGGAGAAGACGTGCCGGGGCATGACCTTGGCGAGGGTGAGCCGGGACAGACCGTCCGGGAAGGGGAACTTGAGGACGAGCTCGACCGTCCGGGCATCGATCTTGCGCACGGTGTCCAGCCAGGGGGCGAAGAAGCCCTTGGCGAGCGTCTGGGTGTCCGGGTCGAGGATCCGGTCGAAGACGAACACGACGTCGTCGGCGGTGACGGGCTTGCCGTCGTGGAAGGTGGCACCGGGGCGCAGCGAGAAGCGCCAGGTGGTGGCGGACGGGTCGCGGGGGATCGCGGTGGCCAGCGCCGGATACGGCTCCCGGGTGATCGGGTCCGTGTCCAGCAGCCCCTCGTAGATGTGGTTGTTGGCGGCCATCGCGAACGCCGACGCGGTCTGTGTGGGGTCCCAGCTGCCGTCGTTGCCGTACCCGATCACGGCGGTCAGCGTGCGGTCCTTGCCGCTGCCACCGCCTCCGGTGTCGTTCGTCGACTCCGGACCGGCGGAACAGGCGGCCAGGGCGGCGGTCGCGCCGAGCGCGCCCGAGTACTTCAGGAACTGCCGGCGAAGCGGTGCCGGTACGCCGGGGTTCACGTCGTCGTCGCGCACGGGTCCTCCAGCGGGTGGGTGGGGAGGGTGAGGGCGGGGGGATACGACGTCCTACGTCCTACGTCCGACCGGTAGCGCGACCATAGGAGCGCCCCCGGAACCGGTCAAGACGGCACACACGAATGGCGCACCCGCCAGAGGCCGCACCCATGGTCGGCCGGCGAGGCGGGATCGACACCGGACCCCGCCCGGGCGAGGGCCGTGCGGCGGCTGGGCGCCGGAGGGCGTCTCGCCGGGCGTCCGGGGGGCCTCGCCGGCGTCGCGTCCCGGGTGGCCAGGGGCGAGGGCCCCCGCCGGCGCAGGCGGCTGGGTGTCGGCGGCCTTCCCGCCGGATCTTCGCCCGTGTTCCCGCCCACCGTGGCACCCGCCGAGGAGCGGACGGTCCTGCGCGACCTGCCGGCCCGCGCCACCGGCCGCGCGACCGCGCACCGACGCATGCGGCTCGCGTCCGGCCCGGCCGCCGGCGGGCAGCGGGCCGGCGCCGCTGCCGGCCTGCCCGTGCCGGTCGCCGGCTCCGGCGCGGCCGGCGGGCTCCGGCCCAGCTGTCCGGCGGGCTCCACGCGCTCCTCTTCACCCCGGCCGTGCCGATCCTGCGCCCCGTCGGCCCGGCCGCCCCCGCACCGGTTCCGGCCTGCCCGCCCCCGCGCGCGACGGCGCCGCCCCCGGCATGGGCGAGAATGGGTCCATGAGTCTGTTCCGCGACGACGGCATCGTGCTGCGCACCCAGAAGCTGGGTGAGGCGGACCGGATCATCACGCTGCTCACCCGCGGCCACGGCCGGGTGCGGGCCGTCGCCCGCGGCGTGCGGCGTACGAAATCCAAGTTCGGCGCCCGGCTCGAACCCTTCTCCCACGTCGACGTGCAGTTCTTCGCGCGGGGCAGCGAGCTGGTCGGACGCGGACTGCCGCTGTGCACGCAGAGCGAGACCATCGCGCCCTACGGCGGCGGCATCGTCACCGACTACGCGCGCTACACCGCCGGGACCGCCATGCTGGAGACGGCCGAGCGGTTCACGGACCACGAGGGCGAGCCGGCCGTCCAGCAGTACCTGCTGCTGGTCGGGGCCCTGCGGACGCTCGCCCGGGGCGAGCACGCGCCGCACCTCGTCCTCGACGCCTTCCTGCTGCGCTCCCTCGCCGTCAACGGCTACGCGCCCAGCTTCGGCGACTGCGCGAAGTGCGGGATGCCCGGCCCCAACCGGTTCTTCTCCGTGGCCTCCGGCGGCTCCGTCTGCGCCGACTGCCGGGTGCCCGGCAGTGTCGTACCGTCCCCGCAGACCCTGGTGCTGCTGGGGGCGCTCCTTACGGGAGACTGGGAGACGGCGGACGCGTGCGAGGCACGGTACGTCCGCGAGGGCAGCGGGCTGGTGTCCGCCTACCTGCACTGGCACCTGGAGCGGGGACTGCGCTCCCTGCGGTACGTAGAGAAGTAACCACGGCACGTTCGAGGAGACGAGAAGCACATGGTCGTACGCGGGATCCTGGGGCGCCAGCGGCGCGAGTACAAGGCGCCGGAGCCGCACCCCTCCGGTGCCCGCGCGCCCAAGCTCCCGGGTGAGCTGGTCCCGAACCACGTGGCGATCGTCATGGACGGCAACGGGCGGTGGGCCAAGGAGCGGGGGCTGCCGCGCACCGAGGGGCACAAGGTCGGCGCCGAGCGCGTGCTGGACGTGCTCCAGGGCTCCATCGAGGTCGGCGTCCGCAACATCTCCCTGTACGCCTTCTCCACCGAGAACTGGAAGCGGTCGCCCGATGAGGTCCGCTTCCTGATGAACTTCAACCGCGACTTCATCCGCAAGACCCGCGACCAGCTCGACGAACTGGGCGTGCGGGTGCGCTGGGTGGGCCGGATGCCGAAGCTGTGGAAGTCGGTGGCGAAGGAGCTCCAGGTCGCCCAGGAGCAGACCAAGGGCAACGACCTGCTCACCCTGTACTTCTGCATGAACTACGGCGGCCGCGCGGAGATCGCCGACGCGGCGCAGCGGCTCGCCGAGGACGTGAAGGCGGGCCGGCTCGACCCGTCCAAGGTCAACGAGAAGACCCTCCAGAAGTACCTGTACTACCCGGACATGCCGGACGTCGACCTGTTCCTGCGGCCGAGCGGTGAGCAGCGCACGTCCAACTACCTGCTCTGGCAGAGCGCGTACGCCGAGATGGTCTTCCAGGACGTGCTGTGGCCCGACTTCGACCGCCGTGACCTGTGGCGGGCCTGCGTCGAGTTCGCCTCCCGCGACCGCCGCTTCGGCGGCGCCGTGCCGAACGAGGAACTGCTCGCCATGGAAGCCGCCATGAAGGGTGACTCCACCTCGTAGCCACCGGGGGTTCACGCGGGCCGCCGAGGATACGGGACTCATGAGACGTCTGACCCCTGTCCTCGCCCTCGGCGCCCTGCTGCTCGCCGCCCTGCCCGCGCACGCGGTGGAAGGGCCCGCGCACCGCGAGAGCTACGGCACCAAGGCGCCCTACGCGCCGCAGCGGGACCCGCACGGCTACCAGCGGCCCCCGGCCGGGTTCGAGCCGGTCTTCACCGAGAACGTCTCCCGGCACGGCTCTCGCGCGGCCACGGACGGCGAGGACGGGGAGCTGGTCCTCGCGCTGTGGGACCAGGCCGAGGCGGAGGGACAACTCACCCGCAGAGGCGAGGAGTTCGGCCCGACGGTCCGCGCCCTGGAGGCCGCCATGGCCGAGGTCGGCTACGGCAACCTCAGCGGGCGCGGCAAGCGGGAACTGGCGGACACGGCCGTCCGCATGCACCGGCGGCTGCCCGCCCTGTTCAAGGAGATCGCGGACGCCGGGGAGCGGATCGACGTCGTCAGCTCGGGGCAGGGGCGGGCCGTGGACAGCGGCACCGCGTTCACGGACGCCCTCGCCGGGGCCGACCCGGCGCTGGAGCCGCTCATCGGGCCGGCCCGCACCGACAAGGACCTGCTGTACTTCCACAAGGCGGCGGGCGGTGCCGCCTACCGCGACTACATCGCGGGCGACCAGCGCCTCAAGGACACCCTGAGCCGGATCACCGGTCAGCCCCGGACGCGGCAGGCCGCGCGCGGCGTGCTGCGGAAGATCTTCAAGGACGCCTTCGTGGAGCGGATCGCCGACCGGGTGGGTGCCGCGGAGGCCGTCTACAACCTGTACGCCATCGCCCCCGCGATGACCGAGGAGAGCCCGGGCGGCGCGGGCTGGGGCATGGAGCGGTTCGTCTCCCGCGAGGACGCGGCCTGGTTCGGGTACCTCGGGGACGCGGAGGACTTCTACGAGAAGGGTCCCGGCTTCGCCGACAGCGACATCACCTACAGGATGGCGGACGTCCTGCTGGACGACCTGTTCCGGCAGGTCGAGGCCAAGCGCGCCGGCACCGGCCGGCTCGGCGCCGAGCTGCGCTTCACCCACGCCGAGGAGATCATCCCGCTGGCCGCGCTGATGGGTCTGCCGGGCAGCACGAAGCCGGCGACGCCGGGGGAGCCGTACACCTACGCGGACAACCCGTGGCGGGGCGCCGCCGTCTCCCCGCTGGGCGCCAACATCCAGTGGGACGTCTACCGCGGGGGCAGCCGCTGGCTGGTGCGGATGCTCTACGACGAGAAGGAGACGGCGTTCAAGGCGGGTTGCCGTCCGGTCGCGAAGGGCAGCGCCTTCTACGACCTGGACGAGCTGGAGCGCTGCTTCGGGCGGAGGTGAGCCGGAGCGGGCGCCCCGGCGGTCAGCCCTGGGCGCAGCCGGCGCAGTCGGCACACGTGCCGAAGATCTCCACCGTATGGGCCACGTTGACGTAACCGTGCTCGGCGGCGATCGCCTCGGCCCACTTCTCCACCGCCGGGCCCTCCACCTCCACCGCCTTGCCGCAGGCGCGGCAGACCAGGTGGTGGTGGTGCTCGCCGCTGGAGCAGCGGCGGTAGACGGACTCGCCGTCGGACGTGCGCAGGACGTCGACCTCGCCGGCCTCGGCCAGGGACTGGAGGGTGCGGTAGACCGTGGTCAGGCCGACGGAGTCGCCCTTGTGCTTGAGCATGTCGTGCAGTTCCTGCGCGCTGCGGAACTCGTCGACCTCGTCCAGGGCCGCCGCCACGGCCGCACGCTGGCGGGTCGCGCGGCCCTTCACGGGCGGTCCAGCGGTCGTCACCGTTGCCTCCTCACGTCTGCTGCTGCCCGGGCCATTGTGCCAGTCCGGGCCGTCGGCGGTCAGGCGCCGACCTCGTCTCCGACGCCCCGCGCGGCCGGAATCACGCACTCCGCCGGGTCCCCGGCGGGCTGGGCCGCGGCGGCCGCGCGGGCGCGTCGCCGGGCCAGCGGTCCGGCCAGCGCGGTCAGCGCGAGGAACGCGGCGATGGTCAGCAGGACGATCGTGGCGCCGGGCGGGACGTCCTGGTAGTACGACGTGACCGTGCCGCTGACGGCCACCACCACCCCGATCGCCACCGCGATCACGAAGGTGACGGTGAAGCTGCGGGTGAGCTGCTGCGCCGCCGCCACGGGGACGACCATCAGCGCGGACACCAGCAGCAGGCCGACGACCCGCATGGCGACCGTCACGGTGACGGCCGCGGTGACCGCCGTCAGCAGGTTCAGCGCGCGCACCGGCAGGCCCGTGACCCGCGCGAACTCCTCGTCCTGGCTGACCGCGAACAACTGCCGGCGCACGCCCAGCGTGACCAGCAGGACGAACCCGGCGAGCACGCAGATCGCGGTGACGTCGGACTCGGACACCGTCGACAGGGAGCCGAACAGGTACGACGTCAGGTTGGCGGTGGAACCGCCCGGCGCCAGGTTGATCAGCATGACGCCGCCGGCCATACCGCCGTAGAAGAGCATGGCCAGGGCGATGTCGCCGCGGGTCCGGCCGTACCAGCGGATCAGTTCCATCAGGACCGCGCCCAGGACGGAGACGGCCGTCGCCATCCACACGGGGGACGTGGACAGCAGGAAGCCGAGGCCGACGCCGGTCATGGCCACGTGCCCGATGCCGTCGCCCATCAGGGCCTGGCGCCGCTGGACCAGGTAGATGCCGATCGCGGGCGCGGTGATGCCGACCAGCACGGCGGCCAGCAGCGCCCGCTGCATGAAGGCGTAGTTCAGGAAGTCCATCAGCTCAGCAGTCCCGTGCGGATCGGTTCGGTGCCCGCCGGTGCGTGCGGGTGTACGTGGTCGTGGCCGGGCAGCGCGTGCTGGCCGACCGCGCGCGGGGGCGGGCCGTCGTGCAGCACACAGCCGTCGCGCAGGACGACGGCCCGGTCGATCAGGGGCTCCAGCGGGCCCAGTTCGTGCAGCACGAGCAGGACCGTCGTACCGGCCTCGACCTGCTGCTCCAGGGTGCGCGCCAGGATCTCCTGGCTGGCCAGGTCGACGCCCGCCATCGGCTCGTCCATGATCAGCAGCTCGGGCTCGGCGACCAGCGCCCGGGCGATCAGCACCCGCTGGTGCTGGCCGCCGGAGAGGGCGCCCGCGGAGTCCTTGGCGCGGTCCGCCATGCCGACCAGCTCCAGGGCCCGGCGCACGGCCTCCCGGTCGCTCCTGCGGAAGACGCCGAAGCGGGTGCGGGACAGGCGGCCCGAGGAGACGATCTCGGTGACCGTCGCCGGGACCCCGCCCGCGGCCGTCGTCCGCTGCGGTACGTAGCCCACGCGCGCCCAGTCCCGGAAGGACCGGCGCGGGGTGCCGAACAGCTCGATCGTGCCGCCGCTCACCGGCACCTGGCCGATGATCGCGCGGATCGCCGTGGACTTGCCGGAACCGTTCGCGCCGAGCAGCGCGACGACCTCGCCGCGGCCGACGGTGAGGTCGATGCCGCGCAGCACGGGGCGCGCGCCGAGTTCGGCGGTCACGCCGCGCAGGGCTATGACAGGCTCGCTGGTCATCTCGTCTCCTGTCACTTGGCGCCCAGCGCCTGCTGGAGCGCCTTGAGGTTGGCCCGCTGGACCGCGAAGTAGTCCTTGCCGCGGGACTTGCCGGTGATGCCCTCGATCGGGTCGAGGACGTCGGTCTTCAGGCCCGTGTCCCGGGCGATGGTCCGGGCGGTCTTGTCGCTGACGAGCGTCTCGTAGAAGACCGTGGAGACGCCGTCCGCCCTGGCCATCCTCTCCAGGTCCCGGACGCGGGCGGCGCTCGGCTCGGACTCGGGGTCGAGGCCGCTCACGGCCTCCTCGGTGAGGCCGTAGCGCTCGGCGAGGTAGCCGAAGGCGGCGTGCGTGGTGATGAAGACCTTGGTCCGGGTGTCCGTCAGGCCGTCCTTGAACCGGGTGTTCAGCTCGTTCAGCTGCCTGACCAGGGCCGCGGTGTTCTTCTCGTAGTCGGCGGCGTGCTCCGGGTCGGCCTTCTCGAAGGCCTTGCCGACGCCCTCGGCGACCTGGGCGTAGCGCACCGGGTCGAGCCAGATGTGGGGGTCCTTGCCGGTGGATTCCCCGTCCTCGTGGCCCTCGTGCCCGGCCGCGTGGCCGCCGACCTCGCTGCCGTGGTTCTCCAGCGTGGTCAGGGAGGCCGCGTCGATCTTCGTGCCGACCGGGGACTGGGCCACCGCGTCGTCGACGGACGGCTGGAGGTTCTTCAGGTACAGCACCGCGTCGGACTCCTCCAGCGAGGCGATCTGCTGGGGGCTGATCTCCAGGTCGTGGGGCTCCTGGCCGGGCGAGGTGAGGGTGGTGACGTGGACGTGGTCCCCGCCGATCCGCTCGGCGAGGAAGGCCATCGGGTAGAAGGACGCGACGACGTCGAACTTGCTCGTGTTGGCCGCGACCGCCTTGTCGCCGGAGCAGGCGGACAGCGTGCCGATCCCGAGGGCGGTGACCGCGGCGACCGCGGCGGCGGGTATGAGGCGCTGCGCGCGGGACCGGGTGCGTCGTCGTACGTTCATGACAGTCATTTTCAACAAAGATGGAAACCGTTGTCAACAACGCTCGTCAGGCGGTCTGGGCAGGGGCCGATTTGGCCGTGGGGGAGCATGCGCCGGTAACCTGAATCATTCGCTGGAAGCATCTCGCTTCAACGCCCGTCGTCGTAATGAAGAGAGCACCGTGGCCGCCGACAAGATCGACACCATCGTCAGCCTGAGCAAGCGCCGTGGCTTCGTTTTCCCCTGCAGTGAGATCTACGGCGGACAGCGTGCCGCCTGGGACTACGGACCGCTCGGTGTCGAGCTCAAGGAGAACATCAAGCGCCAGTGGTGGCGCTACATGGTGACCTCGCGCGAGGACGTCGTCGGTATCGACTCGTCCGTCATCCTGGCCCCCGAGGTCTGGGTGGCCTCCGGCCACGTCGCCACCTTCACGGACCCGCTGACCGAGTGCACCGCGTGCCACAAGCGGTTCCGCGCCGACCACCTGGAGGAGGCGTACGAGGAGAAGAAGGGCCACGCCCCGGCGAACGGCCTCGCGGACATCAACTGCCCGAACTGCGGCAACAAGGGCCAGTTCACCGAGCCCAAGCAGTTCTCCGGTCTGCTCTCCACGCACCTCGGCCCGACCCAGGACTCCGGCTCGGTCGCGTACCTGCGCCCCGAGACCGCCCAGGGCATCTTCACCAACTTCGCCCAGGTGCAGACCACCTCGCGCCGCAAGCCGCCGTTCGGCATCGCCCAGATGGGCAAGTCCTTCCGCAACGAGATCACGCCGGGCAACTTCATCTTCCGCACCCGCGAGTTCGAGCAGATGGAGATGGAGTTCTTCGTCAAGCCGGGCGAGGACGAGCAGTGGCAGGAGTACTGGATGGAGCAGCGCTGGAACTGGTACACCGGCCTGGGGCTGCGCGAGGAGAACATGCGCTGGTACGAGCACCCGAAGGAGAAGCTCTCCCACTACTCCAAGCGCACCGCCGACATCGAGTACCGCTTCCAGTTCGGCGGCTCGGAGTGGGGTGAGCTGGAGGGTGTCGCCAACCGCACCGACTACGACCTCTCGGCGCACTCCAAGGCCTCCGGCCAGGACCTCTCCTACTTCGACCAGGAGGCCGGCGAGCGCTGGACGCCGTACGTCATCGAGCCGGCGGCGGGTGTCGGCCGCACCATGCTGGCCTTCCTGCTCGACGCCTACGTCGAGGACGAGGCGCCCAACGCCAAGGGCAAGATGGAGAAGCGCACGGTGCTGCGCCTGGACCACCGCCTGGCCCCGGTGAAGGTCGCGGTCCTGCCGCTGTCCCGCAACCCCGAGCTGTCCCCGAAGGCCAAGGGCCTCGCCCAGGCGCTGCGGCAGAACTGGAACATCGAGTTCGACGACGCCGGTGCCATCGGCCGCCGCTACCGCCGCCAGGACGAGATCGGCACGCCGTACTGCGTGACCGTCGACTTCGACACCCTCGAGGACAACGCGGTCACCGTCCGCGAGCGTGACTCCATGAAGCAGGAGCGCGTGTCGCTCGACCAGATCGAGGGCTACCTGGCCCAGCGTCTCGTCGGCGCCTAGTCACACCACCGGATGCCGGGCGGCCCGCCAGTGCGGGCCGCCCGGCATCCGTGTGTCCGCCCCCGGTTCAGCGGCCCTGGAGCGCCTTGACGTTGTCGCCGAAGGTCCAGTTCCTCGCGCCGTCCCAGTTGACCGACCACGTCATCAGGCCCTTGAGCGACGTGCCGTAGTGCTTCCACGCCTGGGAGACCAGCGACGGGGACATGTAGCCGCCGCCCGCGCCGGACTGGGCGGGCAGGCCCGGCACCTGCTTGTCGTACGGCACCCTGATCGTGGTGCCCTGCACCACCAGGCCCTTGTTCAGACAGTCGGTCTGGGCGGTGAAGCCCTGCACCGTGCCGGCCGCGTAGGAGTCGCCGGAGCAGCCGTACATGCTGCCGTTGTAGTACTGCATGTTCAGCCACCACAGGCGGCCGTTGTCCGCGTACTTCTTGACGATCGGCAGGTACGCGCCCCAGATGGAGCCGTAGGTGACGCTGCCGCCGGTGACGTACGCCGTCTCCGGGGCCATCGTCAGGCCGAAGCCGGACGGCATCTGCGCGAGGATGCCGTCGATGATGCGGATCAGGTTGGCCTGGGACGTGGAGAGCCGGCCGATGCTGCCGCTGCCGACCAGGCCGGTCTCGATGTCGATGTCGATGCCGTCGAAGTTGTACTTCTTCAGGATGGGCACGATCGTCGCCACGAAGCGGTCGGCCACGGCGGAGGAGCTGAGGTCGATCCCGGCCGCCGCCCCGCCGATGGACAGCAGGATCGTCTGGCCGGACGCCTTGGCCGCGCACATCTCGGCCGGCGTGGCCACCTTCACGCCGGCGTCCATGCCGTCCTCCCACAGGGCCGTGCCGTCGGAGCGGATCACGGGGAAGGCCGCGTTGATCACGTTGTAGCCGTGCGCGGCGATGCGGGAGTCGGTGATCGGGGTCCAGCCGAAGGGCGGGTGGACCCCGTTGGCGGCGCCGTCCCAGTTCTCCCAGTACCCCTGGAGCACCTTGCCCGCCGGCTTCGGCTTCACCGCGCAGGTGTCGGCGGCGGAGGCGGCGGGCGCGGTGGCGATGCCGAGGGGGACGAGGAACGCCGCGGTGAGCGCGGTGGCGAGCAGTCGTCTGATCATGCGGTGCCTCCCGGTGGGGGTGCGGTGAGGTGTCGTAGCCATGACAGTGCGGGTGGTCCAGACCTCTCGTCAATAGGTCTGGACCAATCGATCGCGAGTGGTGCCGAGCGGCGCCGCTGGAGTCACTGACAACATTGGAGTGACAGATATTGAAATCTGTCAGCTGTCATGTCAGAGTGGGTCATGACGATGCGAACCCGAACCCTCGGCACCACCGGCCCCCAGGTCTCCGCCCTCGGCCTCGGCTGCATGGGCATGTCCGGCATGTACGGCGAGGCGGACCGCGCCGAGTCGGTCGCCACCCTCCACGCCGCCCTCGACGCCGGAGTGACCCTGCTCGACACCGGCGACTTCTACGGCATGGGACACAACGAGCTGCTGATCGCCGAGGCGCTCCGCTCCGCCCCGGCCGGCCTGCGCGACAACGCGCTGCTGAGCGTGAAGTTCGGCGCCCTGCGTGACCCGGACGGCGGCTGGTCCGGCTTCGACGGGCGCCCGGCCGCCGTGAAGAACTTCGCCGCGTACTCCCTCCAGCGCCTCGGCGTCGACCACATCGACGTCTACCGCCCGGCCCGGCTCGACCCGGACGTGCCGATCGAGGAGACCGTCGGCGCGATCGCCGAACTGGTCGAGAAGGGCTGGGTCCGGCACATCGGCCTCAGCGAGGTCGGCGCGGACACCATCCGCCGGGCCGCCGCCACCGCCCCGATCTCCGACCTCCAGATCGAGTACGCGCTCATCTCCCGCGGCCCCGAGCGGGAGATCCTGCCCACCCTCCGGGAACTGGGCATCGCCGTCACCGCGTACGGCGTGCTCTCGCGGGGGCTGATCTCCGGTCACGTCACGGCCGGCCGGCAGTTCGCCGCGAACGACTTCCGCGCCCACTCGCCCCGCTTCCAGGGCGACAACCTCCAGCACAACCTCACCCTCGTCGAGTCCCTGCGCAAGGTCGCGGAGCAGAAGGGCGTCACGGTCGCCCAGATCGCCATCGCCTGGGTGCTGTCGCGCGGCGAGGACGTCGTGCCGCTGGTCGGAGCCCGCACCCGCGAGCGGCTCGGCGAAGCGCTGGGCGCGCTGGACGTGACGCTGGACGCGGACGACCTCGCCGCCATCGAGCGCGCCGTACCGGCGGACGCGGCGGCCGGCGAGCGGTACGCCTCGGAACAGATGGCCCTGCTCGACAGCGAGCGGTGACCAGCACGCCGGGTACCGTCTAGGCATGCCACCGACCAGCGAGATCCTGACCGCCGAGCGCATCCTCGAAGCCACCGAGGAGGTGCTGCGCCGCCACGGGCCCGCCAAGGCCACCGTGGTCGACGTGGCCCGCGCGCTCGGCGTCAGCCACGGCAGCGTCTACCGGCACTTCCGCACCAAGGCGGCGCTGCGCGAAGCGGTCACCAAGCGCTGGCTGGACCGGACCTCGCAGCGGCTCGCCGGCATCGCCGGCGCCGACGACCGGGCACCGGAGCAGCGGCTGCGGGACTGGCTCGCCGCCCTCTTCGCCGCCAAGCGGCACAAGGCGGGCGACGATCCCGAGCTGTTCGCCACCTACACCGTGCTGGCCGGGGAACTCGGCGGCGTGGTCCGGGAGCACATAGCCGACCTCACCGGCCAGCTGACCCGGATCATCGCCGCGGGTGTGGAGGCGGGCGTCTTCCGCCTGTCCGACCCGGCCGTCGCGGCCCGTGCCGTCTTCCATGCCACCGGCCGGTTCCACGATCCCGGTTACGCGCGGGAGTGGACCGCCCCCGGCGTCGACGAGGAGTTCGAGGCGGTGGTGGACCTGCTGGTGCGGGGCTTGCGTACGGCCGGCGGCCGGGGCTGAGCCGACCGGCCGGGCCGGCCCCCGCTCAGCCCACCGTCCGCGGCAGCCGCAGACTGAGCAGCCCGGTCAGCACGATCCCGGCCGGCTGACCCGGATCATCGCCGCGGGTGTGGAGGCGGGGGTCTTCCGCCTGTCCGACCCGGCCGTCGCGGCCCGTGCCGTCTTCCATGCCGGCGGCCGGGGCTGAGCCGACCGGCCGGGCCGGCCCCCGCTCAGCCCACCGTCCGCGGCAGCCGCAGGCTGAGCAGCCCGGTCAGCACGATCCCGGCCAGCTGCACCAGCAACGTGCTGACCAGCGCGTCCCGCATGCCCAGATGCGGCACCAGGGTCAGGAACAGCGTGCCCAGCGTCGCCACCCCCAGCGCCAGCGCCGACTGCTGCGTGGTCACCATCACCCCGCTGCCGACCCCGGCCCGCGCGGGCGGCACCTCGGACATCACCAGCCGCATGATGTTGGGCAGTTGCAGCGCCTGCCCCGCGCCGGCCACCGCCGCGCCCGGCAGCAGGGAGACGATGTCCAGCCGCGGCCAGTCCCGCCACGCGGCCAGCACGATCAGCAGCACGCCCACCCCCTGCAGCACGGACCCGGCCGTGACCACGCGGGTGCCGAAGCGGGCGATCAGCCGGGGCCCGGCGAGCGAGACGAGCAGGAACGCCACGGCCATGGGCGCCAGCGCCAGCCCGGCCGGTACCGGACCGAGCCCGGCACCCTGCTGCAACGCCAGCGCGATCATGAACATGAACCCGCTGAAGCCGATGGAGAACGGCACCATCAGCTCCAGACCGCGCCGCATCGACGGCACCCGGAACAGGCTCGGCGGCACCAGCGGGGTCCGCCCCGACCGGTCCGCCCGCCGCTCCACCACCCAGAACGCGCCCGCCGCGAAGGGGAACGCGGCCAGCGACAGCCAGGTCCACAGCGGCCAGCCGGCCGCCCGCCCCTCGGTGAGCGGCGCGAGCAGCGTCAGCAGGGAGACCGCGAGCAGCACGGTGCCCGGCCCGTCCACGGGCTCGGGGTGCTGCGACCGGGTCTCCGGCACGAACCGGGCGGCGAGCACGAGCCCCAGCACGACCACCGGCACGTTGACGAGGAAGATGGCCCGCCACCCGGTCCCGGCGATGTCGGCGGCGACCAGCACCCCGCCGAGGATCTGCCCGGCGACCATGGACAGCCCGGCCGTGGCGCCGTACAGGCTCATGGCCTTGGCCCGGCGCGTGCCGCTCGTGGCGGACTGGATGGTGGCGAGCACCTGCGGCAGCATCGCGGCGGCCGAGGCGCCCTGCGCGACCCGGGCCCCGACCAGGCTCCAGGCGCCGGGCGCGAGCCCGCAGGCCAGTGAGGTGAGCCCGAAGGCGGCCATCCCGGCGAGGAACAGCCGGCGCCGGCCGAACAGGTCCCCGAGCCGCCCGCCGAGCACGAGCAGCACGGCGTACGCGACCCCGTACCCGGCGACGACCAGCTCCAGCACGGCCTCGCCCGCGGCGAGATCGGCGCCGATGGTCGGCAGCGCGACGTTGACGATGAAGAAGTCGACCAGCGGCAGCGCCGCGGCCAGCAGGACGGTGAACAGCCCGGGCCCGGTCAGCGCGGGCGGCGCCGCCGTCGGCCGGACGGCGGGGGCGGTGACGGTTTCACTCATGCTCCCGAGCCTGGACAACCGCCCAGGCTGGTACCAGAGTCTCCTCATCCTGGTACCGGGACTACCCGGAACCACCCGGGGGCCGGGCCGGTCTCCGCGCCGGTCTCCGCGCCGGCTCCGGGTCATGCTGGTGGTCGGCGGCCCTTGTCCTGGTACTGGAAGCACCTGGAAACAGGCTGGCCGGACCGGCACCCTGGACGCATGACGACCTCGGTCCAGGAAACCCGGGCGCCCGCCCGGGGAGCGGAGATCCGTCGGCACGAGCTGGCCGCGTTCCTGCGCAGCAGACGCGAGCGCATCACGCCGGAGCAGGTGGGCCTGCCGCGCGGGGTCCGCCGGCGCACCCCCGGGCTGCGCCGCGAGGAGGTCGCCCACCTCTCCGCGGTCGGCGTCACCTGGTACACCTGGCTCGAACAGGCCCGTGACATCCAGGTCTCCGTCCAGGTCCTCGACGCCCTCGCGCGCGCCCTGCGCCTGGACGCCAGCGAACGCGCCCACCTCTTCCAGCTGGCCGGCGCGACGGACCCGACCCCGGCGGCGAACTGCCCGAGCGTCACCCCCGCGCTGCGCGCCATGTTGACCGGGCTGGAGCCGATCCCGGCCTGCATCCAGAACAGCCGGTACGACATCCTCGCCTACAACCGCACCTACGCCCGCCTCCTGGGCGACCTGGACGCGGTCCCGCCCGAGGACCGCAACTGCATGCTCCTCGTCCACACCAACAAGGAGTGGCAGGCGGCGGTCGTCCACCTGGAGAAGACCCAGCGTCTGATGGCCGCCCGGCTGCGCGCCGCCCTCGCCGGCCATCTCGGCGAGCCCGCCTGGAAGGTGCTCCTGAAGCGGCTGGACGAGTCACCCGCCTTCCGCGAGAACTGGCGGCGCTACGAGGTGGTCGACACCCGCTCCAAGTCCAAGGAGTTCCTCAACCCCCACGTGGGCCTCCTCAGCCTGGAGCACACGGACCTGTGGCTCGCCCCCGAGGTGGGCGCCCGGATGGTCACGTACACACCGAGGAACGAGGAGACCCGGCAGCGGCTGGAGAAGCTGCACGAGATCGCCTGCGCAGGCTGACGCGCCGCCCGGCTTCCTGAACGGCGGCCCGCCGGGCCCCCGCCGCTACGTCCGCTTCGCGGTTTCCACGACCTGGCGTACCTCCGGTGACCGCAGGCTCTCCGCCGTGCGGTCGGCGGTGCGGCGGGCCCAGTGGCCGCTGGTCAGGAAGCCGAGGGTCAGGACGGCCAGGCCGCAGGCGGTGAGGATCCACCAGCCGGGGCGGGCCGCCGAGACGAACACCTGCCGGTACGGGGACGAGCCGATGCCGGAGGCCAGGACGGCGCCGATGACCGCGACGCCGAGCGTCTGGCCCAGCTGCCGGCTGGTGGAGGCGACGGCTGCGGCGACACCGGCCTGGGTGCGCGGCATGCCGGAGACGGCCGTGTTGGTGATCGGCGCGTTCACGAAGCCGAAGCCGATGCCGAACAGGACGTAGCCGATCAGGAGGGTGGTATCGGAGGTCTCCGCCTCGAACGCGGCGAACAGCACACCGCTCGCGGTCATCGCCGCACCCGCCACCAGCAGCGGCAGGCGTGGGCCGCGGCTGCCCACCAGGCGGCCGGACAGCGGGGCGCACAGGAACGTCGGCAGGGCCATCGGGAGCATCCACAGGCCCGCGTGCAGGGCGTCCAGGCCGCGCACGTTCTGCAGGTACAGGGTGGACAGGAACAGGAAGCCGCCGAGGGCCGCGAACGCGCTGATCGCGATCACGGTGGCGCCGCTGAACGGGGCCGAACGGAAGAAGCGCAGGTCGATGAGGGGTTCGTCGCGGCGGGGCTCGTACCACAGGAGGGCCAGCAGCGCGGCCACGGCGACCACGGCGAACGGCGCCACCGGGCCGGCGCCCGACTCCGGCGCCTCGATGATCGCGTACGTCAGCGAGCCGAACAGGGCGATCACCAGCAGCTGCCCGACCGGGTCGGGACGGCGGGCCTTGGGCGCGCGGGACTCCGGGACGAAGCGGAGGGTGAGCAGCAGGGCCGCGAGGCCGACCGGGAGGTTGACCCAGAAGATGGACCGCCAGCTCACCGACTGCACCAGCAGCCCGCCGACCAGCGGGCCCGCCGCCATGGAGATGCCGACCACCGCGCCCCACACCCCGATCGCCCGGGCGCGTTCCCGGGCGTCGGTGAAGGTGTTGGTGATGATCGACATGGCGACCGGGTTGAGCATCGAGCCGCCCACCGCCTGGACCATGCGGAACACGATCAGCAGTTCCAGGTTGGGGGCGAGGGAGCACAGCGCGGAGCCGGCGGTGAACACCACCAGGCCCGCCATGAAGACGCGTTTGCGGCCGATCCGGTCGGCCGTGGAGCCCGCCAGCATCAGCAGCGAGGCCAGGACCAGTGTGTAGGCGTCGATCGTCCACTGCAGGCCGGAGGTGGTGGCGTGCAGGTCGCGCTGCATGGAGGGGAGGGCCACGTTCAGCGCGGTGTTGTCGAGACTCACGATCAGCAGGCTCATGCAGCAGATCAGGAGCACGAGCAGGCGTCGGCGAGGGCTCAGCTCTGGCATGGGTCTCATCGTACGCCGAACTCAATAGTGCGTCTAACTAATGACTCGTACATGGTCTCCGGGCGTCGGCCGGTGGCTCCGGCGGACGAGCCGCCCGGCGGGTGAGGGACAATGGGTCCTTGCCCAGCGTTCCCCTGTCCGTCCCGTGCCGTAGATCCGTCCGGAGTCCTGACGATGACCCACCCGCTCTCCATCGGCCCGCACGCCGTGACACCGCCCGTCGTGCTCGCACCCATGGCGGGGATCACCAATGCGCCCTTCCGTACCCTGTGCAGGGAGTTCAGCGGCGGCAAGGGGCTCTTCGTCAGCGAGATGATCACCACTCGGGCGCTGGTCGAGCGCAACGAGAAGACCATGCAGCTGATCAGGTTCGACCCGAGCGAGCAGCCGCGCTCGATCCAGCTGTACGGCGTCGACCCCGCGACCGTCGGCAAGGCCGTCCGCATGATCGCGGAAGAGGGCCTGGCCGACCACATCGACCTGAACTTCGGCTGCCCGGTGCCGAAGGTGACGCGCAAGGGCGGCGGGTCCGCGCTGCCGTACAAGCGGAACCTGCTGCGGGCGATCCTGCGGGAGGCGGTGTCCGGGGCCGGTGACCTGCCGGTGACCATGAAGATGCGCAAGGGCATCGACGACGACCACATCACCTACCTCGACGCCGGCCGCATCGCCGTCGAGGAGGGCGTGACGGCCATCGCCCTGCACGGCCGCACCGCCGCCCAGCACTACGGCGGCACCGCCGACTGGGACGCCATCGCGCGGCTGAAGGAGCACGTGCCGGAGATCCCCGTGCTCGGCAACGGTGACATCTGGTCGGCCGAGGACGCGCTGCGGATGGTGCGGGAGACCGGGTGCGACGGCGTGGTCGTGGGGCGCGGGTGCCTGGGGCGGCCCTGGCTCTTCGCGGACCTGGTCGCCGCGTTCGAGGGGCGGGACGACTTCCTGCGGCCCACGCTGCGGGAGGTCGCCGACGTCATGGTGCGGCACGCGACCCTGCTCGGGGAGTGGCTCGGGGACGAGTCCAAGGGCGTGGTCGACTTCCGCAAGCACGTCGCCTGGTACCTGAAGGGGTTCGCGGTCGGGTCCGAGATGCGCAAGCGGCTCGCGATCACGTCGTCGCTCCAGGAACTGCGGGCGGGGCTGGACGAGCTGGACCTGGACCAGGCGTGGCCGGTCGGTGCGGAGGGGCCTCGGGGCCGTACGTCCGGCAACAACCGGGTGGTGTTGCCGGACGGGTGGCTGAAGGACCCGTACGACTGCTCCGGGATCACCGAGGACGCGGAGCTCGACACGTCGGGTGGGTGAGCGCCCCCGGGGCTGCGCCCCTGGCCCCCGGGTCCCGTCAGCCGTTCTTCGGGTGGGGCGTTGAGCCGTAGGCCGTCAGGAAGCGGTCGCGGAAGGAGCTCATCTTCCACACCGGGGCGTCGTGGGCGGGGCGGAGCCCGTCCGTCCAGTTCCAGTCGGCGATCTTGTCCAGCATCCTGGGGTCCTTGGCGACGATCGACACCGGCACGTCACGGCTGGCGTGGTTGCCGCTGACCCGGGCGATGGGCTGGTGGTCGCCGAGGAAGACCAGCACGGTGTCCTCGGTGCCGTACCGCTCCAGCCACTCGGTCAGCGCGGTCACCGAGTACTGGACCGACTTGCCGTACTCCTCGCGGGACCTGGTGGTGTCGGCGATGACGTCGGCCGGCTTGTTCCCCGCCGCCTGGATGCCCTTGAAGACCGAGCCGTCGCCGAGCCGGTCCCAGCCGACCCTCTTGGGGATGGGCGCCCAGGGCTGGTGACTCGACGTCAGGATGAGCAGGGACATCCGTGCCTTGCCGGCGGCCGGCGGCTTGCTGTGCACCCGCTCCTGGTACTGCTGGAGGGCGTACTGGTCGGGCATGGTCGACCAGCTGAACTTCGGCCCCCGGTAACCCAGTTGGAAGGCGTTGTAGACCTTGTCCAGGCCGTACCACTTCTGCTCCGGCCACCCCTTCTGCACCCCCGGCATGACCCCCACCGTGTCGAACGCGCCGGTCTTGCGGAACGCCTCCGTCAGGCTGAGGTGGTCACTGGCCATCACCGTGCGGTAGCGCTGCTGATTGCTGATCCACAGGCCCGACATGGTGGTGGAGTGGCCGAGCCAGCTGCTGCCCCCGTACGTCGCCGAGGTCAGCCAGCCGCTCTTGGCGTGGAAGCCCGCCCTGGCCAGCGCCTTGGTGCGCACGTCGAGGGTCCGGTCCACGCCGGGCGCCATGATCGGGTCCTCGATCGCGCTGCGGCCGTAGCTCTCGATGAAGGTGAAGATCACGTCCTTGCCGCGCAGGTCGGGGACCAGCTGGCTGCCCGGCGTGTTCCCGAACGCGTCGACCCGGGCCACCTTCCGGAACTCCGCCTCGTCCTTCAGCGTGTCGGAGACCCGGCGGGCCTGGACCTTCAGCGCGTTCGCGGTGCGGGACGAGGCGATCGGCACGCCCGCCACCTGGAGCCCGAGCGAGGAACAGGTGATCCAGACGACCCCGGCGACCAGGGTGCCGCGGGTCGCGGTGCCGGGGTGCCGGGCGAGGAGGTTGCCCAGCCGGACCATCGCCAGGGCCAGCAGCACGAAGAGCAGCAGGACGGCCACGATCAGTCCGGCCACGGCGGCGAGGGTGGCCGTCCGGCCGAGGGAGTCCTCCAGGTACGACTCCGCGTCCCCGAACAGACCCCAGTCCAGTACGACGTTGAAGTTTCGGCCGAGGTACTGGCCGAACCCCATGTCCAGCGCGTTGAGCACGGTCATGGCCCCGAGCAGCACCCCGGACACCGCCGCCAGCACCACCCGGGGCCGCCGCGGCAGCGCGAGCAGCACGGCCGCCCCGATGACGGCCTCGGCGGGTATGCGGAGGAACTTCGCGGGCCCCAGCCGGACGACCGTGTTCGGCATCACCAGTGCGGCGACGACCAGCGCGGCGGCGAGCACGGTGACGGTGACGGACAGGGCCCGCGCGGCCTCCGGATGCCCCTCCCGCCAGCGCCCGCGCCAGGCCGACCAGGCGGCCCAGGGACGGCGGAACGTGCGGGCGGCGGGTTCGGTGACCTCTTCGGCCACGCCCTCGGCGGAGGAATCGGCAGAGGCAGCGGCAGAGGCAGGCTGGAGCGCGCTCATGCCCTCCCGTACGGCCCGCGGGGAAGCACCGTTCAGGGCAGCCGGGCAAACACCTGGTCAACACGGCCGGCGGTACGACCACATCGCGGCCTGGACATGAGTGGCCCTCGCCTCACCTTCGCCAGAACAGGTGGTGCGTCACACCGCTCGGGCTGGGCACGACCTCCAGGTGGAACCGGTCGAGCAGCTCGTCGGGAGACTCCCAAAGACGCAGTCCGGACCCGAGCTTCACCGGCGAGACCGCCACATGCAGGGTGTCGACGAGGCCGGCGTCGAGGAACTGCCGGATGGTGGTGACCCCGCCGCCGAGTCGGACGTCCCGGCCCCGCGCCGCCTCCTTCGCACGTGCGAGGACCGTGGCCGGGTCGCCGCCGACGAAGTGGAACGTGGTGTCGGAGAGCGTGAAGGACGGACGTTCGTGGTGGGTCATGACGAACACCGGAGTGCGGAACGGGGGCTCCTCCCCCCACCAGCCGCGCCACTCGTGGTCCTGCCAGGGCCCACGCTGGGGGCCGAACTTGTTGCGGCCCATGATCTCGGCACCGATGTCGCGTGCGAAGTCCCGCGTGAAGTAGTCGTCGAGGCCACGGCTGCCGCCGGGTTCCGTGCGCATGGGCCAGCTCGCCGTGGCTCCGGCCCAGGCGAACAGCCTCTCGGGATGGTCGAGACCGAACGGCCGCTCGAGACTCTGGTGCTCACCGGCACCGATTCCCTCACTCGAGACGTTGAAGTTCATCACTCTCAGCAGCTGATCCACGTCTGTCCTCCTCGGATCCTGTCGCGTCATCGCGCGGCGGGGCGCCGCACACCATGACGTCGAACGGGACGCGGCCGGATCGACAGCGGCCCGCGACTTTTTTCCGAGGAGGCCGCCGCCCGGTGTCCGGCGCCGCGAACGACAGGCCCTAGGCGCCCCCCACCGCCGTCAGCAGGGCGAGCGGCGCGGCGGCGGATCTGGCCCCCCGCCCGCACGCGTGCGGATACGGCACCGGCGAACCGTGCGGAGCGCGCCCGTACCCGGCCAGCACCTCCGGCAACCGGTGCCCGCCCGCCGTCGCCGCGTCGATCAGGGCATGGGCGACCGTGCGGGCCTCGTCGTGCAGCCCGTACCGCGCCAGGCCCAGGGCGATCAGCGCGTTGTCATGGGGCCAGACGGACCCCCGGTGGTGGGACAGCGGGTGGTACGCGGCCTGGCCGGAGGCCAGTGTGCGGACGCCCCAGCCCGAGAAGAAGTCGGGCTCCAGCAGCCGCCGGCCCACCACCTCGCCGTACTCCTTGTCCAGCAGCCCCGACCACAGCAGGTGCCCGGCGTCGGACGCCAGCGCGTCGATCTGCCGGCCCCGCCCGTCCAGGGCCAGCGCCGGGAAGGACCGCTCGCGCATCCAGAAGTCCCGCTGGAACCGGTCCCGGAGGTCGGCCGCCGCCTGTTCCAGCAGCGCGGCGTACGTCTCGTCCCCCCACACCGTCCGCGCCACCCCGGCCGTGCGGCGCAGCGCGTCGTACGCGTAGCCCTGGGCGCCCGCCGCCATCACCGCGCCGGTGGGCCGGGTGCCGTCGGCACAGCAGATCGCGCCGGGGGAGTCCTTCCAGTTCTGGTTGGCGAGGCCGCCCTCGTCGGCGCGGTAGACGAGGTAACCGCGCGAGGTCAGGCCACCGTGGTCGAGCATCCAGCCGACGGCGGCCCGGGCGTGCGGCTCCAGGCGCCGGGCCGGCTCCGTGTCGCCCGTCCGCTCGACGTACGCGCCGAGCAGGATCAGGAAGAGCGGGGTGGCGTCGACCGAGCCGTAGTAGCGGCCGAACGGCACCTGGCCGAAGTGGGCCAGCTCACCGTGGCGTACCTCGTGCACGATCTTGCCGGGCTGGGCGACCGGGGACGGGCCGGTGCCGGTGGCCTGGGTGGCGGCCAGGGCGAGGAGCGTGGCGGCGGCGGACCGGGGGTGGTACGGCAGGACGAACAGGGAGGTGAGGAGCGCGTCGCGGCCGAGCAGGGTGAGGAACCAGGGGGCGCCTGCCGCCGGTACGCGCAGGTCCTCGCCGTCCGGCCCGGTGGCCGGGACCTGGAGCGCCGCCAGGTCGGCGAGGCCCCGGGCGCAGGCGGCGGCCAGTTCCGGCCAGCCGGTCGGGAAGGCCACGCCCTCCATGAAGCGGGCTTCCTCCGCGAGGAGGTGTTCGCGTACGGCGGCGGGGTCGCGGGGCACGCGCAGGGCGCGCTTCTCGCCGTACGGGCGGGCGATCACCCGCAGCAGCAGCTCGGTCGTGCCGTGGGGTGCCAGGTCGAGGGTCCACACCAGGCGGCGGGCGCCGGTGCCGGTCTCCTCCACGGCGTCGGGGGCCGGGTCGGCCGTGATGGTCGTACAGGACCGCCACTCGGCGCGGCGGTAGGTGAACTCGATCCCGTCGGGCAGGACGTCGCGGGAGCGCAGGGCGCCGGGCTTGGCGTAGGTGCGGTGGTCGGAGCGGAGCTCGAACTGGTCGGTGAAGTCGGCGTCGACGGTGAGCGCGAGCCGTACCGTGGTGGGCACCGGGCGGTTGCTGGTGACCTTCACGGACTCCACGAACGAGCTGTCCCCGACGGCCTGTTCACGGAAGAGGGTGTACGCCGGAGGCTCCTGCCGGCCGCCGCGCGGGACCAGCACACAGCGGGCCTCGTCCCCGTCCGTGACCGGTGTGAGCACCTCGGGCACCGCGCCGTCGAGGGTGAGCTGCCAGCGGCTGAGGTGCCGGGCGTCCCGGACGAACAACCCGTCCGGGGAGCTGCCGCCCCGCACCCCGCTGATGTCGCCACGGTCGCCCACGGCGGCGAAGGTGGCGCCGTGCACGAGCAGATGATGCCGGTCCGTCATCCCCGGTCCCCTCCTCTGTCACTCCTGTCGAACGTTCCGGTGTCCGTGGGGGGTACGACTCTTTGTCCGCTCTTGTCCAGATGTTGACGCTCGTGGTGCGCGGCCGGCCGGTGGCACAGGTCGAGTGCGAGGGCCGCCGTCCAGCTGAAGCCGGTGGCTCCGCAGGGCGCGCCGGTGTACGGGTCGACGTACTCCGCGAAGTCGGAGGCGCCGGCGAGGTCCAGCACCGCCCGGCGCAGTGCCTCGGCCGCCGCCGTCTCACCGTGCGTGCGCAGGCCCCGCTCCAGCAGCCAGCCCGTGTTGAACCAGGCCGGTCCGCGCCAGTAGCGGTGCGGGTCGAAGGCCGCGCCGAGCAGGTCGTAACTGGGCACGAGCCGGGTGCGGTCACCGACCGAGAAGTGCGGCCCGCGCAGGGTGCGGACGAGGGTGGCGGCGATGTCGCGGGGGAGCCCGGGCAGGATCAACGGCACCAGACCGCAGACGGCGCGCTCGGGGAGGAGGCGGGATCGCCCCGGGCCGCCCAGCCCGTGGGAGGGGAGGGGTGCGGGTCCGGTACCGCAGGCGCCCCGCCCGGGTGCGGCGTCCTCGGCCCGCAGGTCCCGGCACAGGAACATTCCCGCGTCCGCGTCCCACAGCCGCTCCACCAGCGTCGCCGTCAGCCGGTGCGCGCGGGTCCTGCGGGCGGAGCCGGGCGCCCCCAGTTCCTCGGCGATCCGGGCCAGCGCGAGCTCGGAGGCGATGAGGAGGGCGTTGAACGCCGGGTCCTCCACGGCGAACTCGCCGCCCCCGTCCGCGTACCCGGCGTCCCGGTAGTCCGCGGCCAGCCGCACGTACCGCCCGTAGTCCAGATCCGTCGGCCGGTCCCCGGCCGCGCCGTGCTCGAGGTCGGCGCGGCGGAAGGAGCGGGCCGGGGCCGGGGTGATCCGGGCCAGCGGGGCGTCCCAGCAGGGGCTGTTGTCCATGCCCTGCTCCCAGGGGTGGACCACGGAGACCAGCCCGGCGCCGCCGAGGTCCCGGCGGTGCAGCAGGTACCGGTGCCAGGCGGCCAGTCGCGGGTGGACGCGGGCCAGGAAGCCGCGGGCCCGGGACAGCCGGGGATCGGCGCGGTGCACCAGCCAGGCCGCCAGCGCGTGCACCGGTGGCTGCACGATGCCGGAGGTCTGTAGCGTGCGCGGGGCGCCCGCCGTGCGCCCCGCGGTGGAGGAGCGCCAGAAGTCGGGGCTCGGGAAGTACGCGTCGAGCGGTACGGAGGGGTTGAACACGATGTGCGGGACGCGGCCGTCGGCCCACTGGGCCGCGAGCAGCGTCTCCAGTTCCGTCTGGGCCCGCCGCGGCGAGACGTGCCGCAGCCCGATGGCGACGAACGCCGAGTCCCAGGACCACTGGTGCGGGTAGAGGGCGCGGGAGGGCACCGTCGACGCGCCGGTCCAGTTCGCCTCCAGCACCCCGGCGGCCCTCGCGGGCAGGGACGCCGTGACCGGGGTGGCGGCCGTGGCCGGTGGATCGTATGCCGTCTCGTACGGGGTGGAACGGGCAGTGAGCTGGGCGGTGCGATCCACTCGGGGCTCCCCGAAGACGTCCGGCCGACGCGGTTCCGCCCCGGCCACCGTAGGGTTACGCCTATTTAACACGCAAAACTCAATATGTAAGGCAAACTTGAGAAGCACAAGGGGGTGCGCATGACCGGACGTCCGGGAAGGGCCGGCAAGAGCGGGGGCCAGGCGGGTGCCGGCGATCTGCTCGAACTGGTGCGCAGCGGGCGGGCCGTGACGCGCGGTGCGCTCCAGCGGGCGACCGGACTGTCCCGGGCCACCGTCGGCCAGCGCCTGGACCGGCTGTTCCGGGCGGGCTGGCTGCGCGAGGGCGCCGGCGGCCCGGTCGACTCGCCGCTCGGCGGACGCCCCTCCATCACCCTGGAGTTCGACGACTCCCACGCCGTGGTCCTCGTCGCCGACCTGGACACCCGGCACGCCCGCGCGGCCGTCCTCACCCTGACCGGTGAGATCCTCGCCGAGCAGGCCGGCACGCTGGTGGTCGAGGACGGCCCCGACGCGGTCCTGGGCGAGCTGGGCCACTGGTTCGCCGAGCTGCTGGCCAAGGCGGAGCGGGGCGCCGGGGAGGTGTGCGGCATCGGGCTGGCGGTGCCGGGCCCGGTGGACAGCGAGACCGGCCGGGTGGTCCAGCCGCCGATGATGCCGGGCTGGGACGGCTACGACATACCGGGCCGGCTCTCCCGCGCCCTCACCGACCGCACCGGCGCCCCGGCGGTCCCGGTCCTGGTGGACAACGACGCCAATCTCATGGCGTACGGCGAACAGCGCACCGGACACCCCGACTGCAGGGCCTTCGTGCTGGTCAAGGTGTCGACGGGCATCGGTGCCGGGGTGGTGGTGGACGGTTCGCTCTACCGGGGCGTCGACGGCGGCGCGGGCGACATCGGGCACATCCGGGTGGGCGCCGACGCGCTGTGCCGGTGCGGCTCGTACGGCTGTCTCGCGGCGGTGGCGAGCGGCGGTGCCGTGGCCCGCCGGCTGGCCGCCGCGGGGGTGCCGGCCGCCTCCGGCTCGGACGTGCGGGATCTGCTGGCCGCCGGGCACCCGGAGGCCGCCGCGCTGGCCCGGGAGGCCGGGCGGGAGGTCGGGGACGTGCTGGCGACGGTCGTGACCCTGCTCAACCCGGGTGTGCTGATGATCGCGGGCGACCTGGCCGGGACCCCCTTCCTGACCGGGGTGCGCGAGCTGCTGTACCAGCGGGCGCTGCCCCGTTCCACGGGCCACCTGGACGTCGTCACCTCGCGGCTCGGCGACCGGGCCGGGCTGATCGGTGCCGGCGCGCTGGTGGTGGAGCACCTGTACGCGCCGGACCGGGTGGAGCAGCGGCTGTCGGAGATGGGTGTGTGACAGGGCTGTTCGCCGCTCCTGGCCGGTGTCCGCCGGGCGGTCCGCATGGTGGAACGAGGCAGTCTGTGGCAGCGTGATTCTCGCCACCCTTGATAAGGGTTGCGCTCAGATGAGCGGATCAAGCACGGCTGCACTTCCTCAAGGGGTGGCACTGCGTGCCACCCCTTGATCGTTCATCGATCGAAATCAGTCGTGCCGCGACCCGCTCAGATGAGCATAAAACTGCACCTGTGGGCACTGCTGTCTTCAAGAGGTGAAAACATACGGCTGGCTTCGCTTGCCAAGCCTTGACTTTCGATCCACTGGCGGACGGGTGGTTACAGGCGCATGACGCGCAAGTGGACGTACCCAGGCACCTTCGATCTGGGTATGTTCCTCGCCATCAGGGCAGCCACCGTGGCCTCAAGGAGTCGAGACCCGTGTCGGAAAACAAAGAACCCCAGGCAGCGAAGTTCGTTTACGACTTCACCGAGGGCAACAAGGACCTCAAGGACCTGCTCGGCGGCAAGGGTGCCAATCTCGCCGAGATGACCAACCTGGGTCTGCCGGTCCCTCCCGGCTTCACGATCACCACGGAGGCCTGCAAGGTCTACCTGGAGAGCGGCGAGGAGCCCGCGGCACTCCGTGACGAGGTGAGTGCGCACCTCGCGGCCCTCGAAGCGAAGATGGGCAAGAAGCTCGGCCAGGCCGACGACCCGCTGCTCGTCTCCGTCCGCTCCGGCGCGAAGTTCTCCATGCCCGGGATGATGGACACGGTCCTGAACATCGGCCTGTCCGACACGTCGGTGCAGGGCCTGGCGGCCCAGGCCGGCGACGAGCGGTTCGCCTGGGACTCCTACCGCCGCCTCATCCAGATGTTCGGCAAGACCGTCCTCGGCGTCGACGGCGACCTCTTCGAGGAGGCCCTCGACAAGGCGAAGGCCGCCAAGAAGGTCGCGGTCGACACCGACCTGGAGGCCGCGGACCTGAAGAAGCTGGTCACCACCTTCAAGAAGATCGTCAAGAAGGAGGCGGGCCGGGACTTCCCGCAGGACCCGCGCGAGCAGATGGACCTCGCCATCAAGGCGGTCTTCGACTCCTGGAACGGCGACCGCGCCAAGCTGTACCGGCGCCAGGAACGCATCCCGCACGACCTGGGCACGGCCGTCAACGTCTGCTCGATGGTCTTCGGCAACCTCGGCCCCGACTCCGGCACCGGTGTCGCCTTCACCCGCGACCCCGCCTCCGGCCACCAGGGCGTCTACGGCGACTACCTGCAGAACGCCCAGGGCGAGGACGTGGTCGCGGGCATCCGCAACACCGTGCCGCTCGCCGAGCTGGAGCGGATCGACAAGAAGTCGTACGACCAGCTCATGCAGATCATGGAGACCCTGGAGAACCACTACAAGGATCTCTGCGACATCGAGTTCACCATCGAGCGCGGCCAGCTCTGGATGCTCCAGACGCGCGTCGGCAAGCGCACGGCGGGCGCGGCCTTCCGCATCGCCACCCAGCTGGTGGACCAGGGCCTCATCGACGAGACGGAGGCGCTCCAGCGCGTCACCGGGGCCCAGCTCGCCCAGCTGATGTTCCCGCGCTTCGACGAGCAGGCGAAGGTCGAGCAGGTCGCCCGGGGCATCGCGGCCTCGCCGGGCGCAGCGGTCGGCAAGGCGGTCTTCGACTCGTACACCGCGGTGAAGTGGTCCCGTTCGGGCGAGAAGGTGATCCTGGTCCGCCGGGAGACCAACCCCGACGACCTGGACGGCATGATCGCGGCCGAGGGCATCCTCACCTCCCGCGGCGGCAAGACCTCCCACGCGGCCGTCGTCGCCCGCGGCATGGGCAAGACCTGTGTCTGCGGCGCGGAGGAGCTGGAAGTCGACACCAAGCGCCGGCGGATGACCGTGCCCGGCGGACACGTCGTGGAGGAGGGCGACCTGATCTCCATCGACGGCTCGTCCGGCAAGGTGTACCTGGGCGAGGTCCCGGTCGTGCCCTCCCCGGTGGTGGAGTACTTCGAGGGCCGCATGCACCCGGGCGCCGACGACGCCGACGAGCTGGTCGAGGCGGTCCACCGCATGATGGCCTTCGCCGACCGCAAGCGCCGTCTGCGGGTGCGCGCCAACGCGGACAACGCCGAGGACGCGCTGCGGGCCCGCCGCTTCGGCGCCCAGGGCATCGGCCTGTGCCGCACGGAGCACATGTTCCTCGGCGACCGCCGTGAGCTGGTCGAACGCCTCATCCTCGCCGACACGGAGGAGGAGCGCGAGGAGTCCCTGAAGGCCCTGCTGCCCTTGCAGAAGAAGGACTTCGTCGAACTCTTCGAGGCGATGGACGGCCTCCCGGTGACCATCCGCCTCCTGGACCCGCCGCTGCACGAGTTCCTCCCCGACATCACGGAACTCTCCGTCCGCGTGGCCCTCGCGGAGTCCCGCCAGGAGCCGCACGAGAACGAGCTGCGCCTGCTCCAGGCCGTGCACCGGCTGCACGAGCAGAACCCGATGCTGGGCCTGCGCGGCGTGCGCCTGGGCCTGGTCATCCCCGGCCTGTTCACCATGCAGGTGCGGGCCATCGCGGAAGCGGCGGCCGAGCGGAAGGCGGCCAAGGGCGACCCGCGCGCGGAGATCATGATCCCGCTCGTCGGTACGGTCCAGGAGCTGGAGATCGTCCGCGAGGAGGCGGACCAGGTGGTCGCCGAGGTCGAGGCGGCGACCGGTACGCGGCTGAAGCTGGCGATCGGCACGATGATCGAGCTGCCGCGGGCGGCCCTCACGGCCGGCCAGATCGCCGAGGCGGCGGAGTTCTTCTCCTTCGGCACCAACGACCTGACGCAGACGGTGTGGGGCTTCAGCCGGGACGACGTGGAGGCCTCCTTCTTCACGGCGTACCTGGAGAAGGGCATCTTCGGCGTCAGCCCGTTCGAGACGATCGACAAGGACGGCGTCGGCTCCCTGGTGAAGGCGGCCGCCGAAGCGGGCCGTCGCACCCGCCCCGACCTCAAGCTCGGCGTCTGCGGCGAGCACGGCGGTGACCCGGAGTCGGTCCACTTCTTCCACGAGGCCGGCCTGGACTACGTCTCCTGCTCCCCGTTCCGCATCCCGGTCGCCCGGCTGGAGGCGGGCCGCGCGGCCACCCAGTCGGCGGGCAGCGACCACCGCTGACCCACCCGGTCCCCGGAGCCGCCGTCGGTCCCCGACCCTCACCGATCGGCGGCGGCCCCGGCGCACGAAAGAGGAGGGGCGGCACCCCAGTGCGGGGGGTGCCGCCCCTCTGCGCGGTGGTGGACGGCCGGAGGCCGGCCGTGGGACCTCTGCCGGGAGCGGTGACACACGGCCGCAACTCGTCTTTCGTAATCGGGGCGCATGGTTGATCGTTGGGCCGTGCATCGATGACGGACGTCAGGGGGCACACGATGACGATCAGCCGCAGGGATCTGCTGGCCGCAGGGGTGGGCGCCGGAGTGCTCACGGCCTGTGGCTCCAACACCGGCCGCGGCGGCGGAGGTTCGGGGCCGCAGCTGACGCAGTGGTACCACCAGTACGGCGAGCCCGGCACCGAGCGGGCCGTACGGCGCTACGCCGCCGGCTTCCGCGGGGCGCGTGTCTCGGTGCAGTGGCGGCCGGGGAACTACGACCAGCAGACCGCCGCCGCACTGCTCACCGACTCCGGGCCCGACGTCTTCGAGGTCAACGGGCCCACCCTCGACCAGATCCGGGGCGGGCAGGTGCTCGACCTCACCGACCTGGTGCAGGAGGTGAAGGACGACTTCAATCCGGCCGTGCTCGCGCCGAAGACCCACGACGGCAGGGTCTACGGCATTCCGCAGGTCATCGACATGCAGATGCTCTACTACCGCAAGAGCCTGCTGGAGGACGCCGGTGTCGAGCCGCCCGCCACCCTGGACGCCCTGGTCGACGCCGCGCACCGGCTCACCACCGGCAAGGTGAAGGGGCTCTTCCTCGGGAACGACGGCGGAGCGGGCGTGCTCGGCGGGACCCCCCTGTACGCGGCCGGGTTCCGGTTCGTCGGCGACGACGGCAAGCCCGGCTTCGACGACCCCGCCGCCGCCCGCACCCTCGGCAAGCTGCACCGGCTGTACGCCGACAAGTCCCTGCTCCTCGGCGCGCCCAGCGACTGGTCGGATCCGTCCGCCTTCGTACAGGGGCTGACCGCGATGCAGTGGACCGGGCTGTGGGCGCTGCCGCAGGTCCGCAAGGAACTCGGTGACGATTTCGGGGTGCTGCCCTTCCCGCGGGACGGAAGCCACGGGCGGCCCTCCGTGCCCGTCGGGGCGTACGGCGCCGCCGTCAGCGCCCGCAGCCGGCACAAGGAGACGGCCAAGGAGTACGTGAAGTGGCTCTGGGTCGAACGCACCGACCACCAGGAGGACTTCGCGCTCTCCTACGGGTTCCACATCCCCGCCCGGATCTCCCTCGCCGAGAAGGCCACCGCGCTCAAGGACGGTCCCGCCGCCGACGCCGTCCGCTTCACCACCGACCACGGCTACGCCCAGCCGCTGCTGTGGACCCCGGCCAGCCAGACCGCCTACCAGGACGCGCTCAGCCGGATCATCAGGGACGGGGCCGGTCCGGAGCGGGAACTGCGGGCCGTCGTACGGAAGGTGTCGGCCGAACTCGACCGTGTGAAGAAGACGTCGTGAGGCGGCGCCGGGCGCTCTGGTTCTGGGTGTTCGTCGGGCCCTTCGCGCTCGGGCTCGCGCTGTTCACGTACGTCCCGCTGCTGTGGAGCGTGGCGCTCAGCTTCTTCGACGCGCACAACACGGTCACGCCGACGCGCTTCGTCGGGCTGGACAACTACACGGCCATGCTGCGGGACCGGGCGTTCGTGGACAGCCTGAAGACCTTCGTCGTCTTCACGGCCTTCATCGTGCCCGTCACCTACGTCTTCTCCCTCTCGCTCGCCCTGATGGTCAACCGCCTCAGGGCCGCCCGGGCCTTCTTCCGGTCCGTGTTCTTCCTGCCGGCCGCGTGCAGTTACGTCGTGGCCGCGCTCATCTGGAAGATGTCGCTGTTCAACGGGGTGCGGTTCGGGCTCGCCAACACCGTGCTGGGATGGTTCGGCGGCGACCCCGTCGCCTGGCTGTCCACCACCGATCCGCCCTGGTACTGGCTGGTCATCGTGACCGTACGGCTGTGGCTCCAGGCCGGGTTCTACATGATCCTGTTCCTCGCCGGGCTCCAGCGGATCGACCCGGCGTTGTACGAGGCGGCGGCGGTGGACGGGGCCCGGCCCGGCTGGACGGTGCTGCGGCACATCACCCTGCCCCAGCTGCGGGCCACCTCGGCCGCGGTGGTGCTGCTGCTCGTCGTGAACGCCTTCCAGGCCTTCGACGAGTTCTACAACCTGCTGTCCGACGCCCGGGGCTATCCGCCGTACGCCCGGCCGCCGTTGGTCTACCTCTACTACACCGCCCTCGGACAGGGGCAGAACCTCGGGCTCGGCAGCGCGGGCGCGGTGATCCTCGCGCTGGTCATCGCCGTCGTCACGGTGGGGCAGGCGCGCTGGCTGCGGCTGGGGAGGACGGACGGCGATGGATGACGCCCTGGTACGGGCCGGGCGGGCGCTGCGGCTGGTGCTGCTGATCGCGCTCGCCCTGCTCTTCCTGATCCCCTTCTACCTGCTCGTGCGCAACGGGCTGGCCGACGAGAAGGACATCACGTCCCCCGAGTGGACCTTCTTCCCCCGCCACCTGCGCTGGGGGAACGTCGGCGAACTGTTCGGCGACCCGTCCGTGCCGTTCGCCCGGTCGCTGCTCAACTCCGCGCTGATCGCCGTCGCCACCACCCTCGGCACCCTGCTCCTCGCCTCCCTCGCGGGGTACGGCCTCGCCCGCATCCCCTACCGCCACGCGAACAAGGTCTTCTACGCCGTCCTGGGCACCCTGCTCATCCCGGCGGCCGTCACCTTCGTGCCCAGCTTCGTGCTGGTGTCGTCGCTGGGCTGGGTCTCCACGCTGCGCGGACTGATCGTGCCGACCCTGTTCCCGGCCTTCGCCTGCTTCGTGTTCCGGCAGTACTTCCTCGGCTTCCCCCGGGAGCTGGAGGACGCGGCACAGGTGGACGGGCTCGGGTACTGGCGGACGTACTGGCTCGTCGTCGTGCCGGGCGCCCGTCCGGTGTTCGCCGCGGTCGGGACGATCGTGTTCCTCGGCGCGTGGAACTCCTTCCTGTGGCCGCTGGTGATCGGGCAGGACCAGAGCGCCTGGACGGTGCAGGTGGCCCTGTCCTCGTTCACCACCGCCCAGGTCGTACGGCTGCACGAACTGTTCGTCGCGGCGGCCGTGTCGATCCTGCCGCTGCTCCTGGTGTTCCTGTGCTTCCAGCGGTGGATCGTGGCCGGGGTGGAGCGGTCCGGGATCGACTGACGCGGCCGGAGTTCAGGCCGTGGAGCCGCCGTCGATCACCAGGTCGGCGCCGACCACCGAGGCCGCGTCGTCCGAGGCCAGGTACAGCACGGCGGCGGCCACCTCCGCGACGGTGGAGACCCGGCCGAGCGGCACCTCGTCGCGCATGCGCGCGGCCCGTCCGGCCTCGGTCTCCCCGTCCCGGAACGACATGTCCGTGGCGGTGGGGCCGGGACTGACGGCGTTGACGCGCACACCGTCGGCGATGTGGTCCAGGGCGGCGGCGCGCGTGAGGACGGACACGGCCGCCTTGCTGACGGCGTAGCCGCCGGTGCCGGGCCGCCTGCTGTGCACGCCGATCCGGGAGGCGATGTTCACGATGGCGCCGCCGTTCGGCTGGGTGCGCATCCGCGCGATCTCGGCCTGGAGGGCGAGGAAGACACCGGTGACGTTGATGTCGAGCATCCGGCGCCAGTCCTCCTCGGCCAGGTCGCCCACGGACCGCCCCCGGCCCTGAAGCACCCCGGCGTTGTTCACGGCCACGTCCAGGGAGCCGAACCGGTCCACGGTGGTGTCCACCAGGGCGCGCAGATCGTCGGCGCGGGAGACGTCGGCGGTGACGGCGAGCCCCTTGCCGCCCTCGGCCTCGATCAGTGCCACGGTCCCGTCCAGCGGTTCCCGGCGCCGGCCGGCGACGACGACCCGGGCGCCCTCCCGGGCCAGGGCGAGGGCCACCCCGCGGCCGATGCCGGAGCCGGCGCCGGTGACGAGGGCGGTCCGGCCGGAGAAGCGGTGCGTCATAGGAGGTTCCCTTTTCTAGACCGAGCGGTTCGGTATGAAGTGAGAAGAGCACGCCTCAGGAAGGCGCCTGCCGCGACGAGCGCGTTCGGGAAGCGCGTTCTTCGTGGCCCTGCTCAGGTGTCCAGCAGTGCCAGGGCCTGCTCCGCCGCGTCCCGGACCCTGGCCGGGTCCGTCGAGGCCTTGCCCACCACCCGCAGGCCCTGGAGCAGGACCAGCAGCATGCGCGCGAGGGCCAGCGGGTCGCGGTGCCCGGCCAGCTCGCCCTGCGCCTGGGCGCGGACGAGGGCGGAGTGCAGCAGGGTCTCGACGGTGTCCCAGCTGCGCTCCACCCGGCGGGCGGCCTCCCGGTCGTGCGGGGCCAGCTCGACCGCCGTGTTGGTGACCAGGCAGCCCTGCTCCCGGGTCGCCTCGGCGGCGGCCTCGGCGGCGAACCGCCGGACCAGCCCGCGCACGGCCGGCAGCACCGGGCCGGGCCGGGACAGCTCCCGCGTCAGCACCGGGTCCTGCGTCTGCCCGTACCGGTCCAGCGCCCGCAGGTACAGCTCGTGCTTGCTGCCGAAGGTGGCGTACAGGCTGGCCTTGCCGATGCCCAGGTGCCCGACCAGGTCGGCCATCGACGTCGCCTCGTAGCCGCGCCGCCAGAACAGCTCCAGGGCCGACTGGAGCGCCGTGTCGGGGTCGAATTCCTTGGGTCTGGCCATGGGGGAAGCCTAGGGCTGTCTGAACCGAGCGGTCAAGAAAAGCGGTGGCCGAGGAGGTGCTCGCGAAGGCGCCGCGCGCGTCCCGGCCCCCGGTGGCAGCATGGAGGGCCATGCGTGCCGCGTACATCGAGCAGCTCGGTCCCCCGGACGTCATCCGGTACGGCGAGCTGCCCGCGCCCCGCCCCGGCCCGACCGACGTCCTGGTGGACGTGCTCGCCACCGCCGTGGACCCGGTGGACGCCCTCGTCCGGTCGGGGGTCTTCCGTACGGCCGTGGACTTCCCGTTCGTCATCGGCCGGGACCTGGTGGGGACGGTCGCGGAGACCGGACCCGGTGCGACCGGCTTCCGGGCCGGTGACCGCGTGTGGTGCAACAGCCTCGGGCACGAGGGACGGCAGGGCGCGGCCGCCGAGCAGGCGGTGGTGGCGGCCGACCGGCTCTACCCGCTGCCCGACGGCGTCGACCCGTTCCTCGCCGTGGCCGCTCTGCACCCGGCCGCCACCGCGTACCTCGCCCTGTTCGTCCACGGCCGCCTCCGCCTCGGCGAGACCGTGCTGGTCGCGGGCGCCGCGGGCAACGTCGGCAGCGCCCTGGTGACGTTCGCCGCGCGGGCGGGGGCCAGGGTCCTCGCCACGGCCGGCGCCCGGGACGCCGCGTACTGCGCCGAGTCCGGCGCGGCCGAGGTGTTCGACTACCGCGACCCGGAGCTGACCGGGAGGATCCGCCGGGCGGCGCCGGCCGGTGTCGACGTGTACCTGGACACGGCGGGCGTCAACGACCTGGAGACCTCGGTCGGTCTGCTCGCCCGCCGTGGCCGGGTGGTGCTGCTCGCCGGCGCGGGGACCCGGCCCGTGCTGCCCGCCGGACCGCTGTACATGAACGGCGGCTCCGTCGTGGGCTTCGTCATCTCGCACGCGACGACCGTCGAACTCGCCGCCGCCGCGAGCGCCGTCAACGACCTGCTCGGGCAGGGGCTGCTGCGGCCCCGGAGCGTGGAGGTGCTCCCGCTGGGCGCCGCCGCCGAGGCGCACGCGCGGATGGAGAGGGGAGAGCTGCGGGGCCGCCGGCTCGTGCTGCGCACGGACCTGGCCTGACCTGGTCCGGCCCGGCGGCCGGCGTCCCGGTCCGTGCGCCCCGCGGTCTCCGCCGGCGCTACAGCGTCCGCAGCGCCTCTCGCACGCGACGACCGTCGAACTCGCCGCCGCGAGAGCTGGGCGCCGCCGCGCTGCGGGGCCGCCGGCTCGTGCTGCGCACGGACCTGGCCTGACCTGGTCCGGCCCGGCGGCCGGCGTCCCGGTCCGTGCGCCCCGCGGTCTCCGCCGGCGCTACAGCGCCCGCAGCGCCTCTCGCACGCGACGACCGTCGAACTCGCCGCCGCGAGAGCTGGGCGCCGCCGCGCTGCGGGGCCGCCGGCTCGTGCTGCGCACGGACCTGGCCTGACCTGGTCCGGCCCGGCGGCCGACGTCCCGGTCCGTGCGCCCCGCGGTCTCCGCCGGCGCTACAGCGCCCGCACCTCGTACGCGGTCACCCGCACCGACTCGTCGTCCAGGCACTCCCCGGTGACCAGGTCGAAGCGCTGCTTCAGCAGCGGGGACGCCACGAACGGGCGGCCCCGGTGGGTGCCGGTCAGGCCGCGGGAGAGGACGGCGGCGCCGGTGAAGGGGTCGCGGTTGTCGACGGCGTACAGCCGGTCCGCGCGGTCGCGGAAGAGGGCCACCTGGCGGCCGTCCGGCAGCAGGGCCGCCACTCCGCGGCCCGGGACCAGCAGGCTCAGGTCGCAGACCGTGAACCAGTCGTCCGCCAGCTGGAGCTGGACCTTCAGGTCGGTCGTCTCAACTGCCAGGGTCATCGCTGGGCGCTTCCTTCCAGGACGTCGTCGGCGGGCCGCAGGCCGATGCTCAGCAGCGGCAGGTCGGGCTTGATCTGGTCGCGCTCGGGGACGAAGGAGACGACCGGGTCCGGGGTGTCCGGGGCGTTCACGAAGGACACGAACCGGGCCAGCTTCTCGGGGTCGTCGACCGTCTCCGCCCACTCGTCGCGGTAGTTCGCGACGTGCGCCCGCATCAGCTGCTCCAGCTCGTCGCAGATGCCGAGCGAGTCGTGCACCACCACGTCCCGTACGTGTTCCAGGCCCCCCGGAATGCGCTCCAGCCAGGTGCTGGTGCGCTCCAGACGGTCGGCCGTACGGATGTAGAACATGAGGAACCGGTCGATCAGCCGGACCAGTTCCGCGTCGGACAGGTCCTGCGCCAGCAGGTCGGCGTGGCGCGGGGTGGCGCCGCCGTTGCCGCCGACGTACAGGTTCCAGCCGCCCGAGGTGGCGATCACCCCGAAGTCCTTGGACTGGGCCTCCGCACACTCCCGGGCGCATCCTGACACCGCCGACTTCAGCTTGTGCGGGGACCTGAGGCCCCGGTAGCGCAGCTCCAGGTCGATCGCCATCCGGACCGAGTCCTGCACGCCGTAGCGGCACCACGTGGAGCCCACGCAGGACTTCACCGTGCGCAGCGACTTGCCGTAGGCGTGGCCGGACTCGAAGCCGGCGTCCACCAGCCGGGCCCAGATCAGCGGGAGCTGCTCGACACGGGCACCGAACATGTCGATCCGCTGACCGCCGGTGATCTTCGTGTAGAGGCCGAAGTCGCGGGCGATCTCGCCGATCACGATCAGCTTCTCCGGTGCGATCTCCCCGCCGGGGATGCGCGGCACCACCGAGTACGAGCCGTTCTTCTGGAGGTTGGCGAGGAAGTGGTCGTTGGTGTCCTGGAGCGCGGCCTGCTCGCCGTCCAGGACGTAGCCGCTCGCGCCGATCACCGGGGCGAGGGAGGCGATGATCGAGCCGACGGCGGGCTTGCACACCTCGCAGCCGTCCCCGCCCCGGGCGCCCTCGCGGCCGTGGCGGTCCAGCAGCTCCTGGTACGACGTGATGCGCAGGGCCAGGACGATCTCGTACAGCTCCTCGCGGGTCTGGGCGAAGCAGCCGCACAGGCCCTTGTCGACCTCGACACCGGACGCCTCCAGCTCGGCGTCGACCAGCTGGCCCAGCACCTTCACGCAACTGCCGCAGGTGGTGCCGGCCTTGGTGCACTTCTTCACCTCGGGCACCGTGGTGCACCGGTGCTCGGTGACCGCCTCGCGGATCGTGCCCTTGCGGACGTTGTTGCAGGAGCAGATGATCGCGTCGTCCGGCAGCGCGGCCGCGCCCAGCTGTGCCCCCGGATCGGCCCCGGCGGGCAGCACGAGCGACTCGGGGGAGACGGGCGGCACCGAGCCGGTGAGCGCGCGCAGGGTGCCGTACGCCTCCGCGTCACCGACCAGGATGCCGCCGAGCAGCGTGCCGTCGGCGCCGATGACCAGCTTCTTGTACAGGCCGGCGCGGGAGTCGGAGTAGACGACGTCCAGGCAGTTCTCGGTGGTGCCGTGCGCGTCGCCGAAGGAGGCCACGTCGACGCCGAGCAGCTTCAGCTTGGTGGACAGGTCGGCGCCGGTGAAGGAGGCCTCGTCGGCCGCGATGGTCGCGGCGGCCGTCTCCGCCTGCTCGTAGCCCGGTGCCACCAGTCCGTAGACCCGGCCGTCGGCGGCCAGCGCGCACTCGCCGATCGCGAACACGTGCGGGTCGGAGACGGTCCGGCACTGCTCGTCCACCGCGATGCCGCCGCGCTCGCCGACCGTCAGGCCCGCGTCGCGGGCCAGCTGGTCGCGGGGGCGGACACCGGCGCTGAACACCACCATGTCGGTGGCGAGTTCGGAGCCGTCGGAGAGCTTCATGCCGGTGACGGCACCGGAGTCGTCCGTCACGATCTCCTGGGTGCCCACACCGATATGGACGGTCAGGCCCATGTCCCGGATGGTCCGCAGCAGCGCCGCGCCGCCCCCGTCGTCCACCTGCACCGGCATCAGGCGCGGCGCGAACTCCACGACGTGCGTGTCGAGTCCGAGCCCCTTGAGCGCGCCGGCGGCCTCCAGGCCGAGCAGACCGCCACCGACCACGGCACCCGTGGCCGCCCGGGTCCTCGCGTACTCCTCGATCGCCAGCAGGTCCTCGATGGTCCGGTACACGAAGCAGCCCGTGGCGTCCTTGTTCGGCACCGGCGGCACGAACGGGTAGGAGCCGGTGGCCAGGACGAGGACGTCGTAGTCCACGGCCAGGCCCGAGCGGGCGGTCACCGTGCGCGCCTCGCGGTCGATCGTCTGTACCGGGTCGCCGAGGTGCAGCTCGATGCCGTGGTCCTCGATGAACCGCATGTCGGTCATGGAGAGGTCCTCGGGCGTCCTGCCGGAGAAATACGAGGTCAGCTGGACGCGGTCGTACGCCGGACGCGGCTCCTCGCACAGCACGACCACGCGGTGCGTGGCGGTCAGGCCGCGCTCGGCGAGCGCCTCGAGGAAGCGCTGGCCGACCATGCCGTGGCCGACGAGCACGATCGTGGGGGTGGCCCCCGGGGTGGCGGTCATTCAGGAGCCTCCATCGTTGGTGAGCAGGTGGAGCAGGGGGCCGTCGTCGGGGAGCGGCTCCGCTCCCTCCCAGGCGCGGGCGAGCGCGCCGACGGTGCCGAGTTCGCCGACGAGGACCCCGCCGACCAGGCGGTCGTCGCGGACGACGACCTTGCGGTAGGTGCCGCGGGTGGCGTCGGCGATCCGTACGACGTCGTCACCCGGGAGCGGCTCGGTCTCGCCGAACGCGGCGAGGTCGAAGGGGGAGTCGGGACCCGTGAGGGTCAGCCGGGTCAGCGAGCGGGTGCCGGTGTAGCGGGCACGGGCGTCGCCCGCGAGCAGCTCGGCGAGCGCGTCGGCCTGTTCCAGGGCCGGGGCGGCCAGGCCGTAGACCGTGCCGTCGTGCTGGGCGCAGTCGCCGATGGCGTGCACGCGCGGGTCGGAGGTGCGCAGCTCGTCGTCCACGAGGACGCCCTTGCGGACGGCGAGGCCCGCCTGCTCGGCGAGGCCGGTGCGGGGCCGTACCCCGCAGGCGAGGACCACGAGGTCGGCGTCGAGCGCGTACCCGTCGGCCAGCTCCACCGAGCGGACCGCGCCGGCGACGCAGCGCACGTCCCGCACCCGGCACTCGGTGTGCACCTCGACGCCCAGCTCGGTCAGGTGCCGCAGCACCAGCCGGGAGGCGTCGGGGTCGAGCTGGCGCTCCATGAGCCGCTCGGCCTGCTGGGCGAGCACCACCTGGGCGCCGCGCACGGCGAGCGCGCGGGCCGCGGAGACGCCGAGCAGCCCGCCGCCGATGACGACCGTCCGTACGCCGGGCCGCACGGCCTCGGCGAGGCCGAGGCAGTCGTCCATGGTGCGGAACGCGTGGACGCCCTCGGGCAGTTGGTGGCCGGGCGTGAACAGGCCGCGCAGCGGGGGCAGCACCGGGTTGGAGCCGGTGGCCAGCACCAGCGCGTCGTACGCGATGCGCGTGCCGTCGGCGCAGGTGACGGCGCGGGCGGCCCGGTCGATGCCGGTGACCCGGGTGCGCAGCAGGCCGGCGGGCGGCGGGAGGGCGATCACCTCCGGGGCGTACCGGCCGGCCAGCACCTCGGCCAGCAGCACCCGGTTGTACGGCGCGTGCTCCTCCTCGCCGACGAGCAGCGCGGGCGTGCCCAGCTCGCCGAGCCGCCGGGCGAGCCGTACGCCCGCGAGGCCGGCGCCGATCACCACCACACGCGTATTCGAGGTCATGTCCCGAGCGTGCGTCCCCGACGTTACCCGGCAGCATCACGTCTGTTTCCCGGGAGGAACGCTGCCCTCAGCGGACCGGGGCGGGGGGTGTGAGGGGGTCGCGCGGGGCCGGGCAGGGGTGTGAGGCGGGGCCGCCGGGGGGCCTGGGGCCGGCCCGGCTGGCGCCCGGACGCGGTCAGCGGGTGCGCAGCAGGTCCACCAGGCCGGTGGTGTCCTCCGTGGCGTGGCCCGCCGCCACCCGTTCGCGCATCAGGTCCAGGAAGGGGGTGAGCAGTTCCGCGCTCACGCCCTGTTCCGCGGCCGTGCGCAGCAGCGTCCCGCTGCCGGCGACCTGCATGCCCAGGTGGGAGACGACCCCGGTGGTGTAGTCACCGGACGTCAGCCGGCCGGCCGTCTCCTTAGCCGTGCCGGCCATCGCGTTCAGCCAGGGCACGAGCAGCGCGGCGAAGTCCCCGGGCGCCACCTGCGTCCCGCGCAGCAGCGCGAACGCGTGGGTGACCCCGGCGAACATGCCGTACATCGCGCTCAGCAGCGCCACGTCGTGCAGCGCGGCGAGAGCGGGATCGGCCCCGACGTACTCGGTGGCGGCCGGGACGGCGAGGGCGGCCCGGTGCTCCTCGAACAGTTCCGGGTCGCCGCTGTAGAGGACGAAGGCGCCGGGCGCGCCGATCATCGGCGGTACGGCCATGATCCCGCCGTCCAGGAACCGGGCGCCCCGCTTCTCCGCCCAGGCGGCGCGCTCCCGGGCGTCGGCGGGGGTGCCGGTGGTGAGGTTCACCAGGTCCCGGCCGGCCAGCTCGGCGGAGTCCAGGGCGGCGCCCACCGAGGCGTCGTCCAGCAGACAGGCCACGACGAGCCGGTTCGCGGCCACCGCCTCGGCCGCGCTCCCCGCCGCCACCGCGCCCTCGGCGGTCAGCGCGGCCGTCCGTCCGGGCGTGCGGTTCCACACGGTCAGCGGGTGCCCGGCGGCGAGCCAGGCCCGCCCGAGCGCGGTGCCCATCGCACCGGTGCCGAGCAGGGTCAGGGGAGTGGGGGACGCGGAGGAAAGGGAGGTGTCGGTCATGGCGACTAGGCTCGCCCGTGGAGCCGCCGCGCAGAAGTACGTACTTCCGAGTGGGTGGTTACCAGCGGGAAAGCATGCGGGTCGGAAGGGGGAGGACCATGCCGGTGGGACGGCGGCCGGGGGCGTACCTGTGCGGAACCGACGCGGCGATGGACATCATCGACGGCAAGTGGAAGGTGTCGATCCTGTGGGTGCTGGGCGAACGCGGTACGTGCCGCTTCGGTGAGCTGCGCCGGCGGCTGCCCGGCGTCACGGAGAAGGTGCTCGCCGCGCAGCTGCGCGAACTGGAGGCCGACGGGGTCGTGCACCGCGAGGAGTACGACGAGGTGCCGCCCCGCGTCGAGTACACGCTGACCCGGAGCGGCCTGCAGCTGAACGAGGCGCTGGAGCCGCTCGGCAACTGGGGCAGGCGACACGTCCTGGGCGGGGCACCGGCGCCGCACTGAGCCGTCCAGGGGTCCAGGGTCTCCCGTCCGGATCATGCCGGGCTCGCGGGCCCCGGCACCGCGCCCCGCCCGAAAAGACCCCGGCTCTCAGCGGCTGCCCGTCAGATGGGCGAACACCACCACGTTGCCCTGGTAGCCGGTGGTCCTGGAGTAGCCGCCGCCACAGGTGATGACGCGGAGTTCGGGGCGGGGGGCGGCGCCGTACACCTTCTCGTCGGGGAAGTCGTGGGCCGAGTACACCTCCACCGCGTCCACGGTGAACACGGCCACCGAGCCGTCCCGGCGGTCCACCTCGATGCGGGCGCCCCGCTTCAGCGCGCCCAGGTCGTAGAAGACGGCGGGGCCCTCGGTGTTGTCGACGTGGCCGGCGACGATCGCGGTGCCCGTCTCGCCGGGGGTGGTGCCGGCCTCGTACCAGCCGGCCAGGTTCTTCTCCTTGGCGGGCGGTGCGTCCAGGCTGCCGGAGCGGGTCAGGGCCAGGCCCACGAGGGGCGCGTTCACCCGGATCGCGGGGATGCGGATGCGCAGGGGCGGGGACGGCGCGAGGCCGGGCGCCCCGGCCCGCGTACCGCCCGGGTCGGGGCGGCCCTCGGCGGCGGACGGCTGCGGTGGGGTGTGCGGGCCGGTGCCGCCGCCCAGCAGCCACACGCCGGAGCCGAGGGCGACGACGGTGACGGCGGCTATGGCGGTGTCGCCGAGCCGGGCGGCCCTGGCGCCGCGAGCCGTCCCGCGGTTCCCGGCGGCCTTGCGCATGCCAATCCCCTCTCCCGGGGGCGTGCCCCCGAAGGGCCCCTTCCCCCTCCGGGCCGCGAGGGGCGTCGGACCCGGAGGGGGCGGGATGTGCGGTACCGGCGGACGGACAGCGGAGGGTGTCCGTCAGATCCCGTCGCCTCTCGCCCGGCGATGCAGGAGCCAGGTACCGCCCGCGGCGGCGACGGCCAGTGCCGCCACGCCCGCCGCGGTCTGCACGGGGTCGGGGCCGAGTCCGCCGCCGACCCCCGTCTTCACGCTTCCTCGCGGCAGCACCTGCTGGTGCACCGCGCTCAGGGCCACCACCAGGTCGCCCGCCACCTGCCGGTCGCCCTCGGCGCACCGGGCGACGATCTCGTAGGTCCCCGGCTGCGCGCCGGGCGGCACCCGGAACTGCCCGATCGCCTCGCCCTCGTGCGCGGTGGGCGCCAGCAGGAACGTGCCGGCACCGACCGCGCCCGCGTCCCCGGTCGCGGGTCCCGTGTCCCCGCACGCGGCCGTGTTCACCGTGACCTGGCCGCCGGGTGCCACGGTCGCCGGGTACAGGTCCAGACGGCCGGTCCCGGCCGCGTGGGCGGGTGCCGCGGCGGTCACGGCGAGCGCGGTACCGGCCAGCAGACGGGCAGTGCGTCGCATGGTGCTCCCCAGGGCTTGTCCGACTCGTCCAGGGGTGCGCCCCTGCCCTACCGAGGTAAGTCGCAGTCGCGGGGATCCGCTTCCCGGGGCGGTGCCGGGAATGCGGTGAACGGGTGGCGCGAAAGGCCCCCCACACGGCCTAGCCGGAGCGTGTTCCGGCAGGTCGGAGCCGTGTGAGGGGCCCGGTACGAAGAGCACACGATTGGCCCCCACCCGCCGGGGGAGGCCGCGCGGGCTCAGTTCACGTTGACCGCGCTCCAGGCGGCGGCCACCGCGTTGTACTCGGTGCTGCCCGCGCCGTAGAGGTCCTTGGCGGCGTTGAGGGTGGCCGTGCGCGCGCCCGCGTAGTTGGTCGAGGAGGTCATGTAGACGGTCAGCGCCCGGTACCAGATCTTGCCGACCTTGTCCCGGCCGATGCCGGTGACCGTGGAGCCGTTGTACGTCGGCGAGTCGTAGCCGACGCCGTTGATGGTCTTGGCGCCGCTGCCCTCGGCGAGCAGGTAGGCGAAGTGGTTGGCGACTCCCGAGGAGTAGTGGACGTCCAGGTTCCCGACCGACGAGCTCCAGTAGTCGGCCGAACTGCCGTCCTTGGACGGCTTGTCCATGAAGCGCAGGGCCGCCTTGCCGAAGCCGGGCTTCACGATCTTCTCGCCGATGAGGTAGTCACCGGTGTCGGAGGAGTTGTTCGCGTACCACTCCACCATCGTGCCGAGGATGTCGGAGGTGGCCTCGTTCAGCCCGCCGGACTCGCCCGAGTAGGTCAGCGCGGCGGTCTTGGACGTCACGCCGTGCGTCATCTCGTGCCCGGCGACGTCGAGGGCGACCAGCGGCCCGAAGGTGGTGCCGTCACCGTCGCCGTACGTCATGCAGAAGCAACTGTCGTCCCAGAAGGCGTTGTTGTAGTTGCTGCCGTAGTGGACGCGGTTGTACGAGCCCTTGCCGTCGCCCGCGATGCCGTTGCGGCCGTGGATGTTCTTGTAGTAGTCCCAGGTCTCGTTGGTGCCGTACTGGGCGTCGACGGCGGCCGAGGCGCGGTCCGCGGTGGTGCCCGAGCCCCAGTGGTTGTCGGCGTCCGTGAACAGGGTCGCGGGGGCCCGGCTGAAGCAGATGCCGAAGACGCACAGGTCGGTCTTGCCCTCGGCGTCACCGGTGTAGGTGTTGCCCCGCGTCGGGTCCTTGAGCTGGTACGAGGTCCCCGACTGGGTGGTCTCCAGCGGAACCGTGCCGCTGTAGAGGCCCTTGCCGTCGCCGGTGGCCGTCTCGATGCTGTCCCAGGCGTCGATCTGCGCGCCGGTGCGCGCGTCGGTCAGCACGGTGCGGGCGACGGGGTTGCCGAGCGAGTCCAGGCCGGCCGCGTCGGTGCGCCAGGCCAGCTTCGGGCTGCCGTGCAGGGCGTCGACCACCAGCACCGGCTTGGCCTTGGCCTGCTTCAGCGTCGTGCCGGGGTGGGCCGCGCGCAGGGCGCTCACCGCGAGGCCGGCGGCCTTGGGGCCGGAGACCCGCGGGGTGACGGAGGGCACGGAGATCGCCTGCCGGGTGGCGCGGTCGGCGCCGCGGTAGGCGCCGTCGGGGGCGAGGTGGACGACGAAGTCGCCGCCCAGGACGGGGAGCTGACGGTAGGTGCGGTCGTAGCGGACGTGCTGGGTGCCGTCCTTGTCCACGACCACGTCCCGGACGCTGGTGTCCTGGGGCGCGCTGAGGCCCAGGGTCGTCGCGTGGGCCAGGAGGGCCGAGGCCGCGTTCTCGACCGCGGTGGCCCGGGTCGGTCCGGCGTCGGCGTGGGCGGCGGGGGAGAGGGCGGCGGCCAGCAGGGTCGCGGTGGTCAGGGCGACACCGGCGGTGGCTGTGCGGCGGGTTCCTCGGACGTGCTGCCGTATCCGGCTCATCTGTCTCCTCGGGGAGGCGCCAGGCTGGGGGTGGGGGTGGCGCTGACGTGTCACCGAGATTTAAGAGGGCATGACATGTCATGTCCATAGCGCGTTCATGGATCTTCGGGGAGATGTGTGGGGAGCCGGGGAGGGTCCAGAATCGTTTCCGTGATCGCCGAGGACCCCCGCCCCCTGCCCTTCTTCGTCTACGGCACCCTCCGCCCCGGCGAGGCCAACCACGACCTCTACCTGCGCGGCCGCACCCTCGCCGAGGAACCGGCGCGCCTCATCGGGGCCGTGCTGTACGACGGCCCCGGCTACCCCTACGCCGTCGAGGAGCCCGGCGGCACCGTGCGCGGGGAACTGGTGACCGCCCGCCCCGAGGCGTACGGGGAACTGCTGACCGCCCTCGACCGGCTGGAGGAGTACGAGCCGGACGGCCCCCGCAACCTCTACGAACGCCTCGCCCGGGACGTCGTACGCACGGCCGGCGGCACCGTCCGGGCCTGGGTCTACCTGGCCGCCCCGCGCGTCGCCGCCCGGCTGCGCGCCACCGGCACCCGCATCACGGACGGCGACTGGTTCTCCCGCCGCTGAGTCAGGACAGCAGGGTGACCCCCTCGGGCACCTCGATGCCGAACTCCTCCTCCACCAGGCGCCGCGCCTCCGCCTCCTCGGCCAGCGTGCGCCCGCTCACCGTGCCGTCGGCGCGCGTCTCGGTGAACCGGGCGCCGTCGAGGGCGAGATGACGATCCGCGGTGGTCCGCTGGAGGTAGGGGCGGCGGGTGAACGGGGACCGGGGGTGGGTGCCGACGAACCAGTTGAAGACCTCCAGGTCGGACGCGGCGAACAACTCCTGGGTGAACGCGTACTGACCCGCCCACGCCCCTTCGCCCGGTCCGCCGCGGGGGTCGTGGGCCTGCAGCTCCCACAGCTCCAGCGGCCCGTCGTGCGGCAGCCGCACCAGCCGGTGCCGGCGGCCGGCGCCCTCGAACTCGATGCCGGTCACCAGCGGCACCGGCAGCAGCAGCGCGCCGGGCGCGCCGAAGCCGACGTCCGCGAGGTACGGCAGCGGCTCGCCGGGCACCTCCACCCGGAGCATCGCGTGCGTCCGGGGCCGGCTCTCCGGCGTCTCGGCGCCCACCACGACCCGGCCGGCCAGCAGGGCCACCCGGAAACCGAGCGCCTCCAGCGCCAGCCGGAGCAGGATGTTCTGCTCGTAGCAGTAGCCGCCGCGCCGGCCGTGGATCATCTTGGCCATCAGGTCGGCGGGCGCGAGGGAGGGGGCCGTGCCCCGCACCGGGTCCAGGTTCTCGAAGGGCAGCGACAGCGCGTGCGCCAGGTGCACCCCGCGCAGGGTGGCCGGATCGGCCCGCCGTTCGCCCTTCCAGCCGATGCGCTCCAGGTAGGCGTCGAGGTCGTACGCCTCGCTCCGCTCGCTCGAATCGGTGTCGGACATACCCCGAACCTATGCGAACGTCACCCCCTCGTGCCTCGGCCGGCGGACGGATCTCACCGGTCCGCCGGCCCCAGGACCTCCACCCGCACCGCGCACGACTTGAACTCCGGCATCCGGGACGTCGGGTCCAGGGCCGGGTTGGTGAGCGTGTTGGCGCGGCCCTCGCCCGGCCAGTGGAAGGGCATGAAGACCGTGTCCGGCCGGATGGCACCGGTGATCCGCGCGGGCGCGACGGCCCGGCCGCGCCGGGACACCACCGCCACCCGGTCGCCGTCGGCCGCCCCCAGCCGGGCCGCGAGCCGCGGGTGCAGCTCCACGAACGGGCCGGGCGCCGCCGCGTTCAGCTCCGCCACCCGCCGGGTCTGCGCCCCCGACTGGTACTGCGACACCACCCGCCCGGTGGTCAGCAGCAGCGGGTACTCGGCGTCCGGTTCCTCGGCCGTGGCCCGGTGCACCACGGGCACGAACCGGGCCCGGCCGTCCGGGGTGGCGAAACGGTCCAGGAACAGGCGCGGGGTGCCGGGGTGCACGACGGCCGGGCCGGAAACGGCGTCCCCGGTGGTCCCGGCATCCGCCGTGAAGGGGGCGGGCGGCACGTCGGCGGTGTCGCCGGGGTCCGCCGCCGGGTCGTCCGGCAGCGCGTCCAGGACCGCGTCCTCGCCGTCGGCCGCCCCCGTACCCCCCGTCCCACCCGGACCCTGCGGGCACGGCCAGAAGACGCCGTTCTCCTCGGCCAGGCGGCGGTAGGTGATGCCGGAGTAGTCCGCCGGGCCGCCGGCGCTCGCGCGGCGGAGTTCCTCGAAGACCTCCTCCGGGTCCGCCGGGAAGCCCTTCTCCACGCCGAGGCGGGCGGCCAGTTCACGCAGGACGTACAGGTCGCTGCGGACGCCGGGCGGGGCGGCGACGGCCTGCCGGCGCAGCAGCACCCGGCCCTCCAGGCTGGTCGTCGTGCCCGTCTCCTCCGCCCACTGGGTCACCGGCAGCACGACGTCCGCCAGCTCCGCCGTCTCCGACAGGACGACGTCGGCCACCGCGAGGAAGTCCAGCGAGCGCAGGCGCCGCTCGACGTGGGCCGCGCGCGGGGCCGACACCACCGGGTTGGACCCCATCAGCAGCAGCGCCCGGACGTCCGTGCCGAGGGCGTCGAGGAGTTCGTACGCGCTGCGCCCGGGACCCGGCAGGCCGTCCGGGTCCACGCCCCACACCCCGGCCACGTGCCGCCGCGCCGCCGGGTCGTCCAGCTTGCGGTACCCGGGCAACTGGTCGGCCTTCTGGCCGTGTTCGCGTCCGCCCTGCCCGTTGCCCTGCCCGGTCAGACAGCCGTACCCGGAGAAGGGACGGCCCGCGCGGCCGGTCGCCAGGCACAGGTTGATCCAGGCGCCCACCGTGTCCGTGCCCTTGGACTGCTGCTCCGGCCCGCGCGCGGTGAGCACCATCGCCGCCTCCGGCTCGCAGAACATCCGCACCGCCTCACGCAGTCGCGGCACCGGCACCCCGGTGATCCGCTCCACGTACTCCGGCCAGTGCGCCATCGCCGCGGCCCGGGCCTCCTCCCACCCGGTGGTCCGCTCCCGGATGTACTCCTCGTCCGTCCGCCCCTCGGCCACCACCAGGTGCAGCAGCCCCAGCGCGAGGGCGAGATCGGTCCCGGGCCGGGGCGCGAGGTGCAGGTCCGCCTGCTCGGCGGTCCGCGTACGGCGCGGGTCGACGACGATCAGCGTGCCGCCGTTCTCCCGCAGCTCCGTGAAGAACCGCAGCGACGGCGGCATGGTCTCGGCCAGGTTGGACCCGACGAGGATCACGCACCCGGTCCTCGGGACGTCCTCCAGCGGGAACGGCAGTCCCCGGTCCAGGCCGAACGCCTTCGTACCGGCCGCCGCCGCCGACGACATGCAGAACCGGCCGTTGTAGTCGATCTGCGAGGTGCCCAGCACCACCCGGGCGAACTTGCCGAGCGCGTACGCCTTCTCGTTGGTGAGCCCGCCCCCGCCGAACACCCCCAGCGCGTCGGCGCCGTACCGCTCCCGCGTCGCCCCGAGCCGCTCGGCGATCCGGTCCAGCGCCTGGGGCCAGTCCGCCTCCACCAGCCGGCCGCCGTCGCGCACCAGCGGCACGGTCAGCCGTACCGCGGGCGACAGCACCTCGGCCGCCGTACGGCCCTTGCCGCACAGCGCGCCCCGGTTCACCGGGAAGTCGGCGCGCTCGGTGACCTCGACGCCCCCCCGGGGCAGGGACGTGATGTTCATCCCGCACTGCAGGGCGCAGTACGGGCAGTGGGTGGGCGTCGAGGTGTTCTCCATGCCGCCCAGCGTGCGTCGTACGTGTTACGGCCCCGGGCCGCCTCCGGTTACACGCCCGGCACGGCGACCTCCCCGCGCCGGCCGGCCGGCCGTGAGGCCGCGGTCACCGGCCGGCGGCCAGCGCCCGCGCCACCCCCGGCTCCCTGGGCCCCAGGAACGTCGGGTCCGGCTGGAAGACGGCGTCCAGCACCGCCTTGCCCGCCGCGAACACCTCGCGCGTCCCGCCGTAGTACCAGGTCACGTCGTGCACGGCGTCGACCCCGACCCCGTACGAGGTGACCCCCGCCGCCTCGCACAGGGCCACCGCCCGCCGGATGTGGAAGCCCTGGCTGATCAGCACCGCCCGGTCCACCCCGAAGATCTTCTTCGCCCGGACACAGGAGTCCCAGGTGTCGAACCCGGCGTAGTCGCCGACGATCCGCGCGTCCGGCACCCCGTGCTCCGTGAGGTAGGCGCGCATGGCGTCGGGCTCGTCGTAGTCCTCCCGGCTGTTGTCCCCGGTGACCAGCACCACCTCGATCCGTCCCGCCCGGTACAGCGCGGCCGCCGCGTCCAGCCGGTGCGCGAGGTACGGCGAGGGCTGCCCCTGCTTCCACAGCCCCGCCCCGAACACCACCGCGACCTCGGTGCGCGGCACGTCCGCCGTCGTCCGCAGCCGGTCCGCCGTCGACACGTACAGCCAGGCCGACGGCAGCAGCGCCAGTACACACCCGGCCATCACGGCCTGCACCAGCCGCCGCTGCCCGGTCCGCGTGCGCGGCCATCGCGGTCGGCGCATCCTCATACGGCCCCCTGTGCTCGCTCCCGACCAAGGAGGACGCCACAGGCGCCGTCCCGGTTCGCCTCACACCGTGCATCCGTACGCCGTGAACCCGGGGAAAACACCGGTGACGGCCGTGCAACGGGCACGCAACGTCTCCCGGTCAGGATCGTTTCCATGACGGCGTCCATCCCCCTCCGCACCGGCAGCCGGCTCCTCGCCCCGCCCGGCCGCCGCCCGGCCCCGCCGGCCCTCGTGCTGGTGGCCCACGGCAGCCGGAACCCCCGGGCGCTCACCACCGTACGGGCCCTGATGGACCGGGTCCGCGCGCTGCGCCCCGGCCTCCCCGTCCACCTGGGCCACATCGAGCTGAACGAGCCCCTGCTCCCCGGCACCCTCGCCGCCCTCGGTGACACCCCGGCCGTCCTCGTCCCGCTCCTCCTCAGCAGGGGCTACCACGTCAAGCGGGACATCCCCGAGATGGCGGCGGAGGCACCGGTACGCGCACGCGTGGCCGCCCCGCTCGGCCCCCACCCGCTCCTCGCCGAGGCCCTGCACGCCCGCCTCCTCCAGGCCGGCTGGCCCGCGGCCCTGGACGGCACCGCCCGCCGCGAGGCCGCGGTCGTCCTCGCCGCGGCCGGCTCCCGCGACCCCGACTCGGCCACGGACACCCGGCACACGGCCCGGCTCCTCTCCGCCCGCCTGGGCGTCCCGGTGCTCCCCGCGTACGCGTCGGCGGCGGCTCCGACGGTTCCCGCGGCTCTGCGCGCACTGGCGGCACGCGGCCGGCACCAGGTGGCGGTCGCGTCGTCCTTCATGGCCCCGGGCCGCTTCGCGACCCGGTGCGCGGCCCAGGCCCCCTGGATCGCGTCGGCCCCCCTGGGCGCCCACGACGCGATGGCGCGGCTGGTCCTGCACCGCTACGACGAGAGCCTGACGGAAAGGTCCACGGCGGCCGCCTGAAAGACCACACCGCGCCCGCGCCCGCCGGCGGAACCCGACCCGGCGCCCGATTGGGCTTACTGTCGACCCATGGAAGGCACCGGACTCCCCACGGAATACGACCCGACGTCAGTCGAGCGATGGGCCCCCGAACCCGACAAACGCCCGGGCCGCACAGCCTTCCAGCGCGACCGCGCCCGCATCCTGCACTCCGCCGCCCTGCGGCGTCTCGCCGGCAAGACGCAGGTGGTGACCCCGGGCACCAGGAGCCAGGCCTGGGACGCCAGCCCCCGCACCCGCCTGACCCACTCCCTCGAATGCGCCCAGGTCGGCCGGGAACTGGGCGCGGCACTCGGCTGTGACCCCGACCTGGTCGAGGCGGCCTGCCTCGCCCACGACCTCGGTCACCCGCCCTTCGGCCACAACGGCGAGACCGCGCTCAACGAGTTCGCCGACGACTGCGGCGGCTTCGAGGGCAACGCCCAGTCCCTCAGGCTCCTCACCCGCATCGAGCCCAAACGGTTCACCCCCGAGGGCTCCGTCGGCCTCAACCTGACCCGCGCCACCCTCGACGCCGCCACCAAGTACCCCTGGCAGCGCGGCTGTCACCCCACCGACCCGGGGTCACGGAAGTTCGGCGTGTACGAGGACGACCGCCCGGTGTTCGACTGGGTGAGGCGGCACGCCCCCGGCACCCGCACCTGCTTCGAGGCACAGGTCATGGACTGGTCGGACGACGTCGCCTACTCGGTCCACGACGTCGAGGACGGCCTGCACGCCGGCCACATCGACCCCGACTGCCTGCACGCCGAGCCGGAACGCCGGGCGGTGTTCGAGGCCGCGCTCGGCCGGTACGTCCCCGTGGACACCGACCCCGCCGAACTCGCCGCCGCCCTCGACCGCCTCCAGGACGAGGAGTGGTGGCCGCACGGCTACGACGGCACGGCGGTCGCCCAGGCCCGGCTGAAGGACGCCACCAGTCAGCTCATCGGCCGGTTCTGCCTGGCCGCCGAGGGCGCCACCCGCGCCGCCTGGGGCACCGGGCCGCTGACCCGCTACGACGCCGAACTCGTCGTACCCCGGGGGACCCGCATGGAGTGCGCGGTCCTCAAGGCGGTCGCGGACCGGTTCGTGATGCAGCGCGCGGAGCAGGAGCGGCTCCGCGCCGACCAGCGGGTCATCGTCGCGGAGCTGGCCGAGGCGCTGACCGCCCGCGCCCCCGAGGGCCTGGACCCCCAGTTCCGGGCGCTGTTCGACGCGGCGGACGACGACAAGGCGCGCAAGCGGGTGATCGTGGACCAGATCGCCTCCCTGACCGACGCCTCGGCGCTCTCGCTGCACGCGAGACTTAGGGGGCATATGTGAGAGGAACATGACCCTCCATGGCCTGATCGGGTCACACCCTCTTCCCGCAGCACGCCGCGTGCGGGACGCTCGCATGTGGCGGCACCCTTACGAGGAGGCATCAAGTGGTCGACGCGGACCAGACATTCGTCATCGTGGGAGGCGGTCTCGCCGGCGCCAAGGCGGCCGAGACGCTCCGGGCGGAGGGCTTCACCGGGCGGGTGATACTGATCTGCGACGAACGCGACCACCCCTACGAGCGCCCGCCGCTGTCCAAGGGCTACCTGCTCGGCAAGGAGGAGCGGGACAGCGTCTTCGTGCACGAGCCGTCCTGGTACGCGCGCAACGACGTCGAGCTGCACCTCGGCCAGACCGTGGACCGGATCGACCGTACGGCGAAGACGGTCCGCTTCGGTGACGACGGCACGATCGTCCGCTACGACAAGCTGCTGCTGGTCACCGGCGCCGAACCGCGCCGCCTGGACATCCCCGGCACCGATCTGGCGGGCGTCCACCACCTGCGCCGCCTCGCGCACGCCGAGCGCCTCAAGGGCGTCCTTCAGCACCTCGGCCGGGACAACGGGCACCTGGTGATCGCCGGCGCCGGCTGGATCGGCCTGGAGGTGGCGGCGGCGGCCCGGGGCTACGGCGCGGAGGTCACGGTGATCGAACCGGCGCCGACCCCGCTGCACGGCGTGCTCGGCCCCGAGCTGGGCAACGTCTTCGCCGCGCTGCACCGCGAGCACGGCGTCCGCTTCCACTTCGGGGCGCGGCTCACCGAGATCGTCGGCCAGGACGGCGTGGTCCTCGCGGCCCGCACGGACGACGGCGAGGAGCACCCGGCGCACGCCGTCCTCGCGGCGATCGGCGCGGCACCCCGGGTCGCCCTCGCCGAGGCGGCCGGCCTGGAGATCGCCGACCGGGCGCACGGCGGCGGCATCGCCGTCGACGAACGGCTGCGCACGTCCGACCCCGACATCCACGCGGCCGGCGACGTGGCGTCCTTCCCGCTCGCCCTGTTCGGCACCCGGCTGCGCGTCGAGCACTGGGCGAACGCGCTGAACGGCGGCCCGGCGGCGGCACGCGCGATGCTGGGCCACGAGGCGGTCTACGACCGGGTGCCGTACTTCTTCACCGACCAGTACGACCTGGGCATGGAGTACAGCGGATGGGCGCCGCCGGGGTCGTACGACGAGGTGGTGATCCGGGGCGACGCCGGGAAGCGGGAGTTCATCGCGTTCTGGGTGAAGGAGGGACGCGTGCTGGCCGGGATGAACGTGAACGTGTGGGATGTCACAGAGCCCGTCCAGAAGCTCATCCGTTCCCGGGCCCAGGTGAACGTCGAGGCGCTCTCCGACCCGCACGTCCCCCTCGACAGCCTCGTCCCGTGACCTCCGCGAGCACCGGGACTGTCACCGCGCCCCCGTAGAATTCACGCGTGGCAGGACGGATCAACGACGAGGACGTGAAGGCGGTACGGGACGCGGTCCCGATCGACGCCGTGGTCTCCGAGTACCTCCAGCTGCGCAACGCGGGCGGCGGCAACCTCAAGGGCCTGTGCCCGTTCCATGACGAGAAGTCGCCGTCCTTCCAGGTCAGCCCCAGCAAGGGACTCTTCCACTGCTTCGGCTGCCAGGAGGGCGGCGACACCATCACCTTCGTGATGAAGGTGGACCACCTCTCCTTCTCGGAGGCGGTGGAGCGGCTGGCCGCGCAGGCCGGCATCACGCTGCGGTACGAGGAGGGCGGGTACAACCCGGCCCACCAGCGCGGTGAGCGCATCCGCCTGGTCGAGGCGCACAAGATCGCCGCCCAGTGGTACGCCGAGCAGCTCGCCACCAGCCCCGAGGCCGAGACCGGCCGGGTCTTCCTCGCCGAGCGCGGCTTCGACCAGGCCGCCGCCGTCCACTTCGGTGTCGGCTACAGCCCCCAGGGCTGGGACCACCTGACCCGCTACCTGCGCGGCAAGGGCTTCACCGACAAGGAGCTGGTCCTCTCCGGCCTCGCCCAGGAGGGCCGCCGGGGACCCATCGACCGGTTCCGGGGCCGGCTGATGTGGCCGATCCGGGACATCGGCGGCGACGTCGTCGGCTTCGGCGCCCGCAAGCTGTACGAGGCCGACACCGGCCCGAAGTACCTCAACACGCCCGACACCCCGATCTACCGCAAGAGCCAGGTGCTGTACGGCATCGACCTGGCGAAGAAGGAGATCGCCAAGAGCAGCCGCGCGGTGGTGGTCGAGGGCTACACCGACGTCATGGCCTGCCACCTCGCCGGTGTGACCACGGCCATCGCGACCTGCGGCACGGCCTTCGGCGGCGACCACATCAAGATCCTGCGCCGGCTGCTGATGGACAACGGCTCGGCCCGGGTGATCTTCACCTTCGACGGTGACGCGGCCGGGCAGAAGGCCGCCCTGCGCGCCTTCGAGGACGACCAGAAGTTCGCCGCCGAGACGTACATCGCCATCGCCCCGGACGGCATGGACCCCTGCGAACTGCGCCTCGCCAAGGGCGACGAGGCCGTGGCCGACCTCGTCGAACCGCGCACGCCCCTCTTCGAGTTCGCGCTCCGCCAGATCGTGAGCCGCTACGACCTCGACACCCCGGCGGGCCGCGCGGCGGCGCTGGACGAGGCCGCGCCGATCGTCGCCCGGATCAAGAACAGCGGCGCCCAGCACGAGGTCGCCGTCGAGCTGGCCGGCATGCTCGGCATCCTCGACACCCAGTTCGTGGTCCGCCGGGTGGCCCAGCTGGCCCGCTGGGCCCGCGACGGCAAGGGCCCCCAGCAGCAGGACCGGCGCCGCCCGGCCGACGACCAGTGGACACAGACGCCGCGCCCCGCCCGCTCCGGGCCCGCCCTGACCCTGCGCAACCCGGTCTTCGCCGCCGAACGCGAACTGCTCAAACTCGCCCTCCAGCGCCCCGAACTGGTCTCCCCGGCCTTCGACGCCTACGGCGTGGACGAGTTCACCGCCCCGCCGTACGCCGCCGTGCGGCAGGCCGTCGCGGAGGCGGGCGGCGCCGAGTACGGCGTCCCGGACCCGCAGGAGTACCTGGTCCGCGTCCGTGAGGCCGCGCCCGACGACACCGTGCGCGCGATGGTGACCGAACTGGCGGTCGAGCCGATCCTGCGCCGCACGGTGGACGAGACGTACGCCGGCACGGTCCTCGTCCAGATCCGCCGCCGTGCCGTGGAACGCCGCATCCGCGACATCCAGTCCCAGATGACCCGCCTGTCCACCGCCGGCGACCCGGCCCAGCTGGCCGCCGTACAGAACGAACTCTGGATCCTCCAGCAGTACGACCAGGCACTGCGCGAACGGGGCGCGGAGGCGCTGTGACGCCGGGGGCGGCGATGGCGCCGGCCCGTGCGGTGAGCGACCCGAGCTGTTCCGTCATCCAGTGCCCCGCAGTTGCCCGTCGCATAGTCCGGCGGGACAGATGACCGGCCGGTGACGGACCGGACGCAAAAAGTCACCGCACGCCCCTCGTGGCGGACTTGTGTCGTACTCCACACTGGGGGCGGTGCCCGAGCCTCGGAGCGCACGCTGCCGCACACCTTCAGCAGCGATCATCCTGGAGGTCGCCCCCGTGCAGACCCAGACCCTCACCCAGACCGACAGCAGCACCAGCGCCACCGTCATCACCGCTGACGACCCGGACGCGGAGGCGGACGTCCTCGCGGCCGTGCCCCCGCAGAGCCGTGCCGGCCTGCATCCCGAGGCGGAGCCGCCCGCCGATGCGCTCGCGGACGAACCCGAGGAACCCGTCGAGGTCCCGGCCGTCGCCCGGGTCGAATCCGGCGGGCCCTCCGCCGACCTGTTCCGCCAGTACCTGCGCGAGATCGGCCGCATCCCGCTGCTCACCGCCGCCGAGGAGGTGGAACTGGCCCGCCGGGTGGAGGCCGGCCTGTTCGCGGAGGAGAAGCTCGGCACCACCCCCGACCTGGACAGCGCACTCGCGCTGGACCTGGACCGGCTCGTCGTCATGGGCCGCATGGCCAAGCGCCGGCTCATCGAGGCGAACCTGCGGCTCGTCGTGTCCGTGGCCAAGAGGTACGTCGGCCGGGGCCTGACCATGCTCGACCTCGTCCAGGAGGGCAACCTCGGGCTCATCCGGGCCGTGGAGAAGTTCGACTACGCACGCGGCTACAAGTTCTCCACCTACGCCACCTGGTGGATCCGGCAGGCCATGTCGCGCGCGCTCGCCGACCAGGCCCGCACCATCCGGGTGCCGGTCCACGTCGTGGAGCTGATCAACCGGGTGGTGCGGGTCCAGCGGCGTATGCTCCAGGAGCGCGGCTACGAGCCGACGGCGGAGGAGGTCGGCGCCCATCTGGACCTGCCGCCCGAGCGGGTCGGCGAGGTGCTGCGGCTCGCCCAGGAGCCGGTGTCGCTGCACGCCCCGGTCGGCGAGGAGGACGACGTCGCCCTCGGCGACCTCATCGAGGACGGCGACGCGGCGAGCCCCGTCGAGTCCGCCGCCTTCCTGCTGCTGCGCGAGCACCTGGAAGCGGTGCTGTCCACGCTGGGGGAGCGCGAGCGGAAGGTCGTCCAGCTCCGGTACGGCCTGGTCGACGGCCGCCCGCGCACCCTGGAGGAGATAGGCCGCATCTTCGGCGTGACCCGCGAACGGATACGGCAGATCGAGTCCAAGACGCTGAACAAGCTCCGGGACCACGCGTTCGCGGACCAGTTGCGGGGCTACCTGGACTGAGGGGGCCGCCGCCGCGCAGCGGCCCCCCGTGGCCGGGGCCCAGGGCCTCTCGTTTGGATCAGGCCTGATCCGGACGAAAGTCCCTAGTCGACCTCGGCCACCGCCTGCGCGAACTGCGCCTTGTACAGCCGGGCGTAGGCCCCGTCCGCCGCCAACAGCTCCTCGTGCGCGCCCTGTTCGACGATCGAGCCGTTCTCCATCACGAGGATGGTGTCCGCGTCCCGGATGGTCGACAGCCGGTGCGCGATCACGAACGACGTGCGGCCGGCCGCCAGCTTGGCCATCGCCTTCTGGATCAGCACCTCCGTCCGCGTGTCCACGGAGCTCGTCGCCTCGTCCAGCACCAGGATCACCGGGTCGGACAGGAACGCCCGCGCGATGGTGATCAGCTGCTTCTCACCGGCGCTGACGCCCGTGCCCTCGTCGTCGATCACGGTGTCGTAGCCGTCGGGCAGGGTGCGGATGAAGCGGTCCGCGTGGGCCGCCCGGGCCGCATCCTCGATCTCCCCGCGCGTGACCTCGCGGGAGGCGCCGTAGGCGATGTTCTCCGCGATGGTGCCGCCGAACAGCCAGGTGTCCTGGAGCACCATGCCGATCCCGGCCCGCAGCTCGTCCCGGGTCATGCTCCGGATGTCGACCCCGTCCAGGGTGATCCGGCCACCGGTGACGTCGTAGAACCGCATCAGCAGGTTGACCAGCGTGGTCTTGCCCGCGCCGGTCGGGCCGACGATCGCCACCGTGTGCCCCGGTTCCACCGTGAGCGACAGGTCCTCGATCAGCGGCTTCTCGGGGTCGTACCGGAACGACACGTGCTCCAGGCGCACCCGCCCGCGCAGCTCCCCGGGCCGCTCGCCCGGCACCGGATCCGCCTCCTGCTCCTCCGCGTCCAGGAGTTCGAAGACCCGCTCGGCCGAGGCGACACCGGACTGCACCAGGTTCGCCATCGACGCGACCTGCGTCAGCGGCATCGAGAACTGCCGCGAGTACTGGATGAAGGCCTGCACGTCGCCGATGGACAGGGCGCCGGACGCGACCCGCAGACCGCCGACGACCGCCACCAGCACGTAGTTCAGGTTCGACACGAACATCATCAGCGGCTGCATCACACCGCTGTGGAACTGCGCCTTGAACGCGGCCTGGTACAGCGCCTCGTTCTGCTCGGCGAACTGCCGCGCCGACTCCTCCTGCCGCCCGAACACCTTCACCAGGGTGTGCCCGGTGTACATCTCCTCGATGTGCGCGTTCAGTTGGCCGGTGGAGCGCCACTGCTGCACGAAGTGCGGCTGCGACCGCTTGCCGACCCGGGTGGCGACCACGAACGACAGCGGTACGGTGACCAGCGCCACCAGTGCCAGCAGCCAGGACACCCAGAACATCACCACGAGCACGCCGACGATGGTCAGCACCGAGTTGATCAGCTGGCCCATCGACTGCTGGAGCGTCTGCCCGATGTTGTCGATGTCGTTGGTCGCCCGGGACAGCACCTCACCGCGCTGGCGCTTGTCGAAGTACGACAGCGGCAGCCGCGACAGCTTCGCCTGCACGTCCTTGCGCAGCCGGTACATCGTGCGGTTCACGGCCCGGTTGACCAGCCGCGTCGCGACCGCCATCAGCAGGCCGGCGACCAGGAACACACCGAGCGCGAGCAGCAGGACGTGCCCGACGGCGTCGAAGTCGATGCCCTTGCCGGGCGTGAAGTCGGTGCCCCCGAGCACGTCCGCGATGCGGCCCTGGCCACGCTCGCGCAGGGAGTCCAGGACCTGCTCCTTGGTGGCGCCGGCCGGGAAGCGCCGGCCCACGATGCCCGCGAACACCAGGTCGGTGGCCCGGCCGAGGATCTTCGGGCCGATCACGCTCAGGCTCACGCTGACGACCACGCACAGCAGCAGGCCGTAGATCGTGAGGCGTTCCGGTCTGAACTGGGCGACGAGCCGTTTGCCCGACCCCTTGAAGTCCATCGAGCGCTGGTCGGGGCCGCCCCCGGCCATCATGCGTCCCATGGGCCCGGCCATCAGGCGGCCTCCGCTTCCGTCAGCTGGGAGAGCACGATCTCCCGGTAGGTCTCATTGGATGCCATCAGCTCGGCGTGCCGGCCGGAACCGACCACCCGGCCCTCGTCCAGCACGATGATCCGGTCCGCGTCCCGGATGGTCGCCACCCGCTGGGCGACGATCAGGACGGTCGCCTCGGCGGTCTCCCGGGCGAGCGCGGCGCGCAGGGCCGCGTCCGTGGCGTAGTCCAGCGCGGAGAAGGAGTCGTCGAAGAGGTAGATCTCCGGGCGCTGCACCAGCGTGCGGGCGATGGCGAGCCGCTGCCGCTGGCCACCGGAGACGTTGGTGCCTCCTTGCGCGATCGGCGCGTCCAGGCCGCCCTCCAGCTTCCGCACGAAGTCGGCGGCCTGGGCCACCTCCAGCGCGTGCCACAGCTCCTCGTCGGTGGCGTCCGGGTTGCCGTACCGCAGGTTGGTCGCGACGGTGCCCGCGAAGAGGTACGGCTTCTGCGGCACGAGCCCGACCGTCCGGGCGAGCAGGTGCTGCTCGATCTCGCGGACGTCGACGCCGTCCACCAGGACCTCGCCCTCGGTGGCGTCGAACAGCCGGGGGACCAGGCCCAGCAGGGTCGACTTGCCGCTGCCGGTGGAACCGATCACGGCGGTCGTCTGCCCCGGCCGGGCCACCAGGTCGATGGACTTCAGCACCGGCTCCTCGGCACCCGGGTAGCGGAAGCCCGCACCCCGGATCTCCAGGTGCCCGTGCGCCCGCAGCTCGGTGACCGGGGCCGCCGGCGGTACGACGCTCGAATCGGTCCCGAGGACGTCCTGGATGCGTTCGGCGCACACCTCCGCGCGCGGCACCATCATGAACATGAAGGTGGCCATCATCACGGACATGACGATCTGCATCAGATAGGCGAGGAACGCGGTGAGGTCACCGATGGCCATCCCGCCGCTGTCGATCCGGTGGGCGCCGAACCACACCACCGCGATGGACGACAGGTTCACCACCGTCATGACGATCGGGAACATCAGGGCCAGCAGCCGGCCGGTGGCCAGCTGCATGCCGGTCAGCTCGCCGTTGGCCTCCCCGAACCGGCCCTGCTCGTACTCGTCCCGGACGAAGGCGCGGATCACCCGGTTGCCGGTGATCTGCTCGCGCAGCACCCGGTTCACCGTGTCGAGCCGGACCTGCATCGCGCGGAACAGCGGGCGCAGCCGGCGCACGATGAGCGTCACCGAGACGCCGAGCACCGGCACCACCGCGACCAGTACCCCCGACAGCGGCACGTCCAGTCCGAGGGCCAGCACGATGCCGCCCACGCACATGATGGGCGCCGACACCATCAGGGTGAACGACAGCAGGACCAGCATCTGGACCTGCTGCACGTCGTTCGTCGTACGGGTGATGAGCGAGGGCGCCCCGAAGTGACCCACCTCACGCGCGGAGAACGACTGGACCCGGTCGAAGACGGCGCCGCGCACATCCCTGCCGAGCGCGGAGGCGGTCCGGGCGCCGTAGTACACGGCACCGATGTTGCAGACCACCTGCACCAGCGAGATGCCGATCATCAGGGCGCCGAAGGACAGGATGTAACCGGTGTCACCCTTCACGACACCGTTGTCGATGATGTCCGCGTTCAGGGTGGGCAGGTAGAGGGTGGCGCAGGTCTGCAGGAACTGCAGCGCCACCAGCAGGGCGATGGGTTTCTTGTAGGGCCTGAGATAGGTCCGCAGAAGTCGTATGAGCACGCTACGTCTCTCGGAGTCGGCGACAGGGGCTGGTCGGTTGCCCTTGGCCCCTATCGTCGGACACTCCACCGGCGTTACCTCAACTGTTTAATCCACCGCCGGTCCTCACGAGCGGAAGGCCCCCGGATGGGTCTGCTCCCGCACGGCCGTGTACTGCTGACGCACCGCCTGGCCCACGGCCAGCTCCTCGCCGGGCTCCAGCACCTGAGCCGCCGCGCCCTGCCAGGCCGGCGGGGTGCGCGGGTCGAGTGTGCCCTGCGACACACCGAGCGCCCAGGCCGCCTGCCGGGCCGCGCCGATCGCCGTGTAGTCCGCGGGCTGCGGTACGACGACCTGCGCGCCGAACAGCGAGGGCGCCGATGCCTGTACGGCGGGCAGCTCGGCGGCCGGGCCGAGCAGGAAGATCCGGCGCACGTCCACGCCCCGCCCGCGCAGCACGTCGAGCGCGTCGGCCAGCCCGCACAGCATGCCCTCGAACGCGGCCCGCGCCAGGTGCTCCGGCTTCATCGACTCGCGTCGCAGCCCCGCGAGGGTTCCCGCGGTGTGCGGCAGGTTCGGCGTCCGCTCACCCTCCAGGTACGGCAGCAGCACCAGCCCGTGCGCGCCCGGCGTGGACTTCATCGCCAGCTCGGACAGGCTCTCCAGATCCGGCAGGCCGAGCAGCTCGGCGGCGCCGCGCAGGGCGCGTACGGCGTTGAGGGTGGTGACGACCGGCAGGTGCATGCCGGTGGCGTCGGCGAGGGAGGTGATCATCCCGGACTGGTCGGTGAGCGCCTCGGGGTGCACGGCCATCACGGAGCCGGACGCCCCGAGGGACACGACCGCGTCCCCCAGCCCGATGCCGAGCCCGAACGCGGCGGCCATGGTCTCCCCGGTGCCGGCGGAGATCAGCAGACCCTCCGGGGTCGTACCGGCCGCGTCGGACGGGCCGATCACCTCCGGCAGCACCGCCTGGTGACCGAGGGCCAGCTCGACCAGGTCGGGCCGGTAGGCGCCGGTGGCCGCCGACCAGTAGCCGGTGCCGGAGGCCCCGCCGCGGTCGGTGGTCCGCCGCACGGGCCGCCCGAGCAGCTGCCACACGAGCCAGTCGTGGGCCTGGAGCAGGACGGCCGTGCGCAGCGCGTTCTCGGGCTCGTTCTTCGCGAGCCAGCGCAGCTTGGTGATCGGCTGGGCCGCCTGCGGGACGGATCCGACCGCCTGCGCCCAGGCCTCCCGGCCGCCGAGCGCGTCCACGAGGTCGGCGGCCGCGACCTGGGCGCGCTTGTCGCCGCCGACCATCGCGGGACGCACGGTGTTGCCCTGGGCGTCGAGCGGGATCACCGCGTTCTGCTGGGCCGACACGCCGATGGCCTGCACGCCCTCCAGCAGACCGCCGCCGGCCGCCTCACCGAGTGAGAGCAGCCAGGCCTGCGGATCGATGTCGCTGGGCCGGCCCTCGACCGGGTGCGGGGCGTACCCCTGCCGTAGTACGGCACCGGTGTCCGTGTCGCAGACCACGATGCGTGTGAAGTCCGGTGAGCTGTCCAAGCCGGCGACTATCCCCATGCGGAGAATTTTGCCGCATTCCGGGGAGTGGCCCTCACGTGTTGCTCGTGCCCCAGTCGTCCTCGGTCCTGCCGGCGCCGTTGCGGTCGCGCAGGGAGCGCACGGGGTGGGCCACCGACTCCGGGACCCGGTCGCCGACCTTGTCGCTGACCGTGTGCAGGGCCTTGCCCGCGTAGACGCGGCCCTGCTGGGCCGCCGTCTCGGCGGTGTTGCGCACCGCGGGGTTCTGCGCGATCCGGCGGGCCGACTTCTTCAGCTGCTCGTAGCGCTCGCGACCGGCCCTCGTGCCGAGTACGTAACCGAGGGCCAGTCCGGCGAGGAATGTGAGCCGGTAGCGCATGGCTGCCACCCTTCCCGTGCGTAGGTTTCTGGTACCGCGCTGGCGCCGGGGATACCGATTGGCGGAGCACCCCCCTGCTTGCGCTAATGTATGTGTCGCAGCGAGCGCCCGCCCCCTGGCGAATACCCAGGTAGGTACGTTCGATGCAAACGAGGCGATCCTCCGTAGCTCAATTGGCAGAGCAGCCGGCTGTTAACCGGCAGGTTACTGGTTCGAGTCCAGTCGGGGGAGCTTCGGTCCTCCGTAGCTCAATTGGCAGAGCAGCCGGCTGTTAACCGGCAGGTTACTGGTTCGAGTCCAGTCGGGGGAGCGCTGAACGAGGACCCCTCCGGGGTCCTTTTTCATGTCCCCGGGAACCGCCGCGGCCTGCGGCGCTGTCCTCACGGTCATGGGCAGCGCGGAAGCCGACCATCCGAGGCAGGAGATCGTATGAGCGGCTATGCTGCGGCAGACGGCGCGCACACTTGTACGCGACACGCCGCTATGGGGCGGTAGCTCAGCCGGTTAGAGCAGCGGACTCATAATCCGTCGGCCGTGGGTTCGAGTCCCACCCGCCCCACCACGCAGGCTTCTGGCCTGCGGAACGTCTCTTCTTGGCAGGGAGATCATGAACTCCGGCCCAACGGAGAGAATCCGCTGCTCAGGGGCGCTGTCGGAAGCTGTCGAGGATCGCCCAGCTGCTTCTGACAGGGCTCTGACCTGCAGTGACACGACTCAGTGGACGCACAGTGGACGCGAGGGTGTGGAACTGGCTGCAGGGTGGTGTGGCCGGTTCGAGGGGCAACGGGATCGTCGGGGAAGTTGTCCGAACTCGAGGTGTCCGCCCCTGCGATCCGGGCAAGGGGCGCGTCACGTGGCCAGGGTCGCGGAACCGAACGCAGCAGCTGAAGCCGTAACGCCGGTGCCCCATGCCGACATCCGACGGCAGTCGATGTGCGGTGGTGGGTGGCAGCCCGGAAGTGGCACGTTGGCTTTCAAGCGCCACGTAGGCCAGGTGCCACCCAGGCGGCGCAACAGGGCGGTGGCGATGGGATGTTGTGGACGGCACTGACCGGCGCACACCGCGGCGGGCGAGGTGGAGGGCGGCGCGGATGTGGCGCGGGGGCGCGATCTTCGCCGCGCTCTGACAGAAGCGACCGTGCCAGGAGCGCGCCGCACCGACGTGGTCGGCTCGTGCTGATGCTGGGTGTCGCGTAGCGGTGCGGGCTACAGGTCGTCGGGTAGGAGCCGGAAGGCGGGATGGCCGGTCAGGGGGCGGACCATGCGGAAGTGATGGTCGGTGGTGAGCAGGGCGTCGGTGCGGTAGGCGGCGGCCAGGGCGACGTTCATCGCGTCGGTCAGTCCGATTCCTTTGCCGCCGTCGGCGTCGGCGTACCCTTCTGCGACCGCGATCGCCGCACTCAGGTGCGTGCTGACAGGCGGCACCTCGAATCGGCGCGTCGCTACGTTGCGCTCGATGAACCGGGCCGCCGCCAGGGCTTTGCGTGCTCCGGCGCGTGTCGCGATCAGGTAGTCCAGCTCGGCCAACACAAGGGGGGAGATGACCAGGTGGCTGGTCGCTGCCAGTGCCTTCCTGTGCTCCTGGTGTCCGGTGAGGTTCGGGTCGAGCAGGCGGTACAGGCCGTTGGTGTCGGCGATGGCGACCAGGGTCACGCGCCCATCCCCTTGAGCGTGTCCTCGATCTCGTCGTCGGTGAGATCGGGCAGGCCGAGGTCGGGCAGGTCGAGGTCCCCCATGGGGTCGGTCGGGTACGGGGGGATGTCGGTGTCGCTTATCGGTACGACCCGAGCCACCGGGGTGCCGTTCTTGGTGACCGTGACGGTCTCGCCACGGGCCGCGGCGGCAAGGATCTGCGAGGACTTCTGGTTGAACTCGCGGGCAGTGGTCTCCATGTAGTACATGTTACTACCCCGGGCTGTCGACGACGACGGTGCCGCTCATTCGGTGTCCCAGCGGAACAGCCGGAATGCGAGTGCCGACGATCTTCCGGGGCGGGTACGGCCGCCTCGCACGCCCTGGCCCACTGTCCGGGCGTCATGCCGGGGGCATCACCCCGTGGATCCGCGACAGGGTGAACACCCGCTCCGCATCGCGTAGATGACACCAGGCGTACAGATACGGAGGGTCGAGGTCGAGGCCGCTGACGGTGCGGATCGTGCGGCTGCCCGTGGTGGCGACGTACTCGATGGTGACCGCCGTTCCACTGTCCACGGCGTGGGCGAGTTGACGGACATCGGCGTGGGGGATGTGGGGCGCGTATCCGGCGATGATTTCTTCGGTATCGGTGGCGAAGGGGATGCTGTTGCCGGGATCGGGGGCGGGATGGGCCAGTGGGGCGCCCGCGAGTCGGGTGGCCAGCTCGGCCGGCTCGGCCTGCTTCGGGGTGGCGGTCGTACGGGATGAGGTGCTGGGCCTGCTGACCGCTCTGCGCGGAGGTGGTACCGGCGCGGTCGCCCGGGGGCTGCGGAGTCGTTCGACGCGCACGGTTCCGTCGGTTGTCTCCGCGACCGGCGCGTATCCCTCGTTCCGCAGTGCGGCGAGGGTTTTCTCCAGCGGGGTACGGCTGACGAGGACGGTCGGGGCAAGGTGCCGCAGGCCCAGTCCGGAGAGTTTGCGGTGGATGGCGATCTCGGAGAGGAGGGCGGGTTCCTCGCCGTGGATGACGCAGGCGGCGGAGGCGATGCGGATCCGGCCGTGGCTGCGTGCCGTGTCCGTGATCAGGTAGGACAGGGGCTGGGGCAGCGGGCCCGCGGCGACGGCGGCCAAATCGGCCTCGATGGAGTCCGGGCTATGGCCGGCGTCCAGGGCGCGGCGGAGGCTCGCCGGGCTGAACCGCCACAGCGAGGCCGTGCCGCTGGTCTCCCGGTCGGCGACCGAGTCCAGCAGCGTGACCAGCCGTGCGGCGGGTGTGCCGGTGACGACGGCGGTCAGGTCGCTGCCGAAGCGGGCCGTAGTGGTGGCGGTGGGAAGGAGGCGGTGGCAGGCGTCGGCCAGTTCCTCGGTGCTGTCGGCCAGCAGGGCGGCGCCGATCGGGGACAGCGCACCGCGAGCGAGGATACCGAGCAGCTCCGCCTCGCGGATCACGGTGGCGAACGGCGTCGCGTCCTGTGGCAGCGCCTCGGCGAGGGGTCGTGACCAGTGGCCAAGAGGACCCAGCTCGGCTGCGTTCTTCGCGCCCTGCCCGGCCGGGAGCAGGGAAGCGGCGGTGAGCAGCCCCTTCCGGGCATGGAGGCAGCCGGCGCAGGACGGTGTTGCGGCCAGGGCGGGCAGCGCCTTGTCGTCGTTGTCGCGGGCCTGCGTGGGGGTGAGTCCAAGTGCCCACCAAGCGTGCAGCAAGACCGGAAGTCGCTCTGCGGGCTCTGACTCGGCCCAGGTGTCGTAGGCGTCCGTCGTCGCGACCCGATCCCCGTCACGGGCCATGAGACCGGCCTTGTACGCCGTCTCAAGGGTGAGGCGTACGACGGGCTCCTCGCATCGTGCCGCCTTGCCGATCCTGGCCAGTTCGCGGGTCCCGACACCGCCGGACTTCAACCGGGCGGGTGGAGTCGTCGCACACACCGACAGGACCGAGGCGGCGTGGGCGGCGAAGGCCGTGGCTGCGGCGGACGCCTCACTGTCGACCTCCGCCGGGGAGACGGGTACCAGAGGTGTGACGGGTGGCGTGGCGTCGAACGGAGCATGCCAGCCTGGCCCGCGCAGCGCGAGCGCCACCTCGGCGGGCATCCGTACAGGGCCGTAGCCGTATCGACCCTGGACCAGCAGTCCCCGCTCCAGCGCCCAGTGAGCACCCGTATCAGGGGTGGACTGCCCCCCGAAGAGGACGAATGCCTGCGGTCGGTACGCGGGGTCCGCCTTGCGTTCCAGTAGTTTCCGGGTCTCGGCCGGTGCCCGTGCGACCACCGCGGCGACGCGTGCCGGGTCGCTGTGGTGTTCCACGAGCGACGCGAGGCGCTGCGGCTTGGTGCCGGGAGGCCGCACGCCCAGAGCCGTGAGCATGCGGCGCAACTCCTCGGAGGTCGTGTCCTTCAACAGCGTCGCCAGCGGCTGGTCCAGTCCGAGCGGCGTGTCCCAAGCCTGCCGCAGGGGCGTGGCCATGCGCAGTGTTCCCTCGCCGTCCGGCCAGACCAGCGCATACGTGGACAGCGTCTGGAGCGCCGCTTCCAGGCCGCGTGCGGTCTCGTCCACCGTCGCGTCCAGCAGGTCCGTCAGGGCCTCCCGAGACGTCGGCGCACTCAGTGCCGCCAGTGCCTCGGCTGCCTGCAGGGCGGGCAGTGTGAGTCGAGGCAGCGCGAGCGCGACCGAGCCCGGGCGTTGCAGGCGTTCGGCCAGTTCGCTCACCGAGCGCGGCTCCGGCGGGGACACGGCGTCCGGCCGTGCCGCGAGTACCTGCTCCAAGTCTTCGGCGCCGAGGCGGTGGAGCCATGCCGCGAGGGTCGACTTTCCGGACTTCACTGAGCAGTGCACCTCGTCGAGGGAAACGCCACGCTTCGCGCCGACAGGCCGGGCGAGGCGCGCTGTGCCGTACGGGCGTCCAAGCATGGCGCATCGGGCGGGTACCGCAGGGCCGTCGTCGGCGATTCACGGACAGAGCCGCACCGGGTCTCTCTCCTCACACTAAGTCGTCGCCCTGTGGCAGACGGAGAAGCCGGAGGGGGATCGGTAACGATCAATGATCCGTCGGCCGTGGGTTCGAGTCCCACCCGCCCCACCGAGGCGCTTCGGCGCAGGAACGTTTTCAGCTGCGAGAAAGCGACAGCCCCCTCCCGTCGGAGGGGGCTGCCCTCAACGAGCCCCGGGCGGGCGGAACTCGGGCACGGCCCGGAGGCCCCGTGCAACTGGAGTGCGGCCAGTTGCGAGAGTTACCAGGGTGATTAGGGTGGAAAGTGACCGAAAGTGACCTAGAAGTCAAAGGGGGCAGGTCATGCGTGCAAGCCACTGCAAGCGGTCCGCCGTCCTCGGTACCACCCTCGTCGCCGCCACTCTCGCCCTGGGCCCCGTCGGCATCCAGCAGGCGCAGGCGGCGTCGCCGAACGGAACGCACGCCGGCGTCACCACCACGCTCCAGCGGGACAACAGCTACCGGCAGGGTTACAAGGCCGGGTTCCGTGCCGGGTGGTCCGACGCCAAGGACGACTGCGAGAAGAGCCGCGGCAGCAACAACTTCGCCAGGAACAACGGCTCTTACGCGCGTGGTTACGCCGACGGCTACTCGGACGGGTACACGCGGGCCGAGGACAGGTACTGCTGAGCTGAACGACCGTCACCTCACGGCGTCCTCGCCGGGCCCTCCGCTCGACGCGGGGGCCGGGAACCCGGGCCGGCCACCGTCAACCACCGCGCCGGCGAGAAGACTTGAGCCGGTCCAGGCTTGAACCGCTCATGTCCTGGGCACGGACCTCCTACCGGCGCGCAGCCGGGCGGTGTCGGCAGCAGGAGGGCGTCATGGACCGTCGGATCCGGGTACGTGTCAGCCGGCGGCCCGCCGCGCCGCGCGGGCAGGAGATCGACCGCAGGACCCCCTCCGGGCGCATCCTGCCGTACTGACCGCCCTACCGCCCCGGTCGCCGGCGCCACCCGCGCGTACGGCCTCGGCGGTCGCCCGTGAGCACGCGCACCCTCGCCCTCCGCGCGGACCCGCACCCCTTTCAGGGGAGCCGAGGCGCATACTGGGCACTCATGGAACCGTGCGGCGGGGAGACGGCGTGAACGCAGCTGAACCGGCGCGGCCCCGGCCGGCCGTCGTGCCGAGGCCGGCGCCCGCGGCACCGCGGCTCGACGTGTCCCCGTTGACCGGACGAAGCGGCTTCCGGGCGGCGGGGGAGGTGAGCCTGCGCACGCGCGGCATCTGGGAGCGCGCGCTGGAGCGGGCCGTTCGCGAGGGCGAGGACGTGTCTTACTTGGAGCTTTCCGCACTGACCTTCGTCGACGTCGCGGGCGCCGGCGCACTTGCTGCCGCCGCCCGCGGCCTCAGCGGGCACCGGCGTCTGGTGCTGGACCGCCCCCCGGGCGCCCTGCCACGGATACTGGACCTGCTGTGGCCCGGTCTGCCGGGGATCGAGGTGCGGACGTCATGACCGCCACGACCGGCCCCGTGGACCCCTTCGTGCATCCCGCGCTCTTCTACGCCGACGCGCGGGAGTACATCGCCGGCACCGTGCCGTTCGTCCGGGCCGCGCTGACGGCCGGCGAGCCGGTCGCGGTCGCCGTCCCCGGCGAGAACCTGCGGCTGATCAAGGACGAGCTGGGCGCCGACGGCGCCGCCGTGCGCTTCCTGGACATGCGGGAGGCCGGACGCAACCCCGGCCGGATCATCCCCGGTGTGCTGCGCGCCTTCGCCGACGCCCAGCGGCCCGGCCGCCGGGTCCACATCATCGGCGAGCCGGTCTGGGCGGACCGCAGCCCGGCCGAGTACCCGGCCTGCGCCCAGCACGAGGCGCTCATCAACGCCGCGTTCTCGGGCCGCGAGGTCACCATCCTGTGCCCGTACGACACCGCGCGCCTGGACGAGCGGGCGCTCGCCGACGCGCACGCCACCCACCCGGTCGTCATCCCGGAAGGCTCCGGCACCGAACGGGCCAGCACGGCCTACGACCCCGACGGCGTGGTCACCCGCTACAACGAGCCGCTGCCGGCCGCCCCCGACGCCGGCCCCGGCGTGCTGCGCCTCTCCTTCGACGAGGACTCCCTGTCCGCCGTACGGCACCTGGCCACCGATCACGGCGCCCGGCTGGGCCTGACCGGTCTGGGCCTGGAGAACCTGGCGCTGATCACCGCCGAGCTGACCACGAACAGCGTCGTCCACGGCGGCGGCACCGGCACCCTCACCGTGTGGCCCGAGGACGGGTACGTGCTCTGCGAGGTCCGCGACAAGGGCCGCCTCGCCGACCCGCTGGCCGGCCGCCGCCCCGCCACCCGCGACCAGCGGGGCGGACGCGGACTGCTGCTGGTCAACCTGGTGGCGGACCTGGTGCGCACGCACACCGGCCCGGAGGGCACGACGATCCGCGCCTACCTGCCCCGCTGACGGCACGCCCCGGGCGGGCTCAGGCGGCGAGCGGGTCCAGGGCCAGCGGTTCGATCCGGCCCTCCAGCATGGCGCCCAGGCCCTGGGCCGCGCAGACGTCCGGCCGTTCGGCGATGTGCACCGGCATCCCGGTGGCCCGCCGCAGCATCTGGTCGAACCCGGGCAGCAGCGCCGAACCGCCGACCATCACGATCCCGCGGTCGGCGAGGTCGGCCACCAGGTCCGGCGGGCACTCGCGCAGCACCTTGCCGATGGCGTCCAGGACGGCCGTCAGCGGCGTCTGGATCGCGTCGCGCACGGCGGCGGTGTCCACGCGCACACTGCGCGCCAGCCCCGTCGCCACGTCCCGGCCGTGGATCTCGGTCGACGCCGGACCGTGCGGCGTCAGCCCGTTGCCGGACAGGGCCACCTGCAGCGGCCGTACCGCCTGGCTGGGCAGCATGAGCGCGTGCGCGTGCCGCAGATGCTGCACGATCGCGTGGTCCACGGCCTCGCCGCCCACCGGAATCCGCTCGGCGGTGACGATGGAGCCCAGCGAGAGCACCGCGACCTGGGTCGCCGCCGCCCCGCACACCATCACCATGGTGGCCTCGGGCCGCTCCACCGGCAGCCCGCACCCCACCGCGGCGGCGATCAGCGTGTCGACCAGCTCCACCCGCCTGGCCCCCAGCCCCACCAGCGTCTCCGTCGTGGCGCGCCGGGCCAGCGGGTCGGCGTCGTAGGGGGCGCAGGCCGCCGCCCGCAGCCGGGGCTTGCGGCGCAGCGCCCGGCGCATCCTGTCGCCGAGCAGGTGCCGCAGCATCCGCTGGGCCATCTCGATGTCCACCACCGTGCCCCCGGCGATGGGCCGTACGACCCTGATGTAGTCCGGGGTGCGCCCCGTCATCCTCTCCGCGAACTCGCCCACGGCGATCAGCGCGCCGGTACGGGTGTTCACGGCGGCGACCGAGGGCTGGTCCACGACCAGACCGGAGCCCTTCACATACACCCGGGTGCGGGCCGCCCCGAGGTCGACGGCGAAGTGACAGCGGCGCAGCCGCTCCAGGTCGACGGTCACGGCGGATCCTCCCGAGTGCGCGGGCCTTGAGCTCCCCGCCTGTCCGGCGGGCTCACTGGAATCCTGCGCGCGCCCGGGAGCGGACGCCTTTCCTGGGCCGCCGGGCGGGGTGCCGCCGAACGGGCGTATTTCCCGGCCGCTGCGGAGTGTCGGCGTGTCAGCGGGCGCGAAGGGCCTCCTCCAGCGGTTCGAGGGAGGAGACCGTGACCTCGCTGCCGCCCTCGCGCAGGAGGCGCCGGCCGGCGGCGGTGGGCGCGTAGCCGACGAAGCGGAGGCCGAGCTGCTGGGCGGCGGTGAGCTCGGCGACCGAGGAGCTGATCAGCACGCAGGAACGGGCCGGCGTGCCGGCGGCGCCCAGGGCGCGCAGCAGACAGTCGGGGTGCGGCGTGAGCAGGCTGAGGTCGGCACGGCGGCCGTGGACGCCCGCGAGGGGCAGCCGGTGGGGCTCCAGGCAGCGGTGGACGGCCTGGGTGGACACGTCCGTCACCACACAGACCCGGCGGCCGGACCGGTGCAGGGCACGCACGAGCGCGAGGGAGCGGTGGGTCGTGGGCGCGTCCGGCACGGCCCGCAGCTCCAGCTCGTCGAGCCGCGCCCGCAGCAGCGGGCCGAGCCCGTCGTGGGCGAAGGCGCGCAGCAGGTCCAGCGGGTGCGTGAACGCCTCCCGGCCGGGGACGCCCGCGACGGGCAGCGGCCGGCCCGTGAGCGCGTCCGGCGGATCGCGGTGGTCGGAGACGACGGACAGCAGGTCGAGGACGGCCTCCCGGGCCGTCTGCCCCGGGAACAGCCGGACTAGGGGCCCGTCGAAGCCGACCAGCACCGTCTCGGCGCCCGAGAGCAGCGCCGCCAGCCGCCGCCGGGACGGGACCGGTGGCTCCGTGGCCGGCGCGGGCGCCCACTCGGGGACCAGCTGCACGGCGTACGACACCGCCAGTCCCGGTACCGGCCAGTCGTCCACCGCGGCGTTCACCGCCCGCTGGGCCGCGCCCGCCCGGCGCGGCGGATAGCGGCGCGTGACGGGGGCCGCCGCGCCGCGCAGGTGCTCCAGCAGGATCGCGGAGACACCGGTGGCCTCGGCGCGGACGAACGCCACCGGATCGTCGACCCGCCAGGACAGTTCCACCGCGGCGGTGAACGCGCCCTTGCCGGAACTCGGCAGGGACACGATCTCCCGGGTCTCGTGCGGGGTGAGGTCGACCGTGTAGTACGTCTCCGGGCGGGGCGGACGCGTGCCGTAGGGGCGGATCGGGTCGAGCAGCGCCAGGGGGCCGCCGGGCCGGGTGTGGACGACGGCCGTGCGCCCCGGTGTGGGCACGCCCAGCCCGCGCAGGTCGGCCGTGATGAACGGGCCCCGCACCAGATCCCGTTCCCCGGGTTCGGCGGACCCCGGCCCGAGCGGGCAGTACCAGGCGGCCGGCGGGCTGTCCGGGGCGCTGTCGCGGAACAGCGGCCAAAACCGCTGCGCGCGCCGGGCGGCGGAGCTGGCGGCGAAGTCGTCGTACAGGGCGGGCGGTACGACGACCACCACGTCCGCGGCTTCCTCCGGCGGCCGGACGGGCGGCCGGCCGAACGTCACCCGCAGCCGCGGCGGGTCGGTCAGCCGCGCGAGCGCCTGGGGGAGTTCGCGCAGCACGGCGACGAGGACCGGCAGGAGATAGGCGCCGGGCGCGGTGCGCACCAGGTAGCCGTCCGGGCGGACCTCCGCCTCGTACCGCCGGGGGCCCAGGGAGCCGCGCGCGAGGATCTCGTGCACGGTGGCCTCGAGCGTGATGCGGGCTTCCGGGCGGCCGGTGAGCCCGTCGGCGGTGAAGTGGATCTCGGCCCGGCCGGCGGCCGCTCCGGCCGGCTCGCTCTGCCCCCGCCCCAGCCGCAGCAGCCGCCCGGCGCCGCGTCGCTGTTCCTCCGGGCTGCCGGAGAGGAGCGCGGCGACGGCCGGGGCCAGCTCCGTTCCGAGCGCGTCGGAGGCGTCGGGATACAGGGCGCGCGCGATGCCCCCGAGCGCCCGGAGCGCCTCCTGCCGGTCCCCGTGGACCAGCGGCGCGGAGTCCAGACAGGTGAGCACCGGCCCGCCGGCGGTGAGCACGACCGAGCGCGTGGTCAGCACGCCGCGCGGCCCGTCCTGCTCGTGCAGGGCGAGGACCGCCTCGGCCAGCGGCGGGAGCAGTGCGCGGACCTCCTCGGCGGGCAGGCCGTCCGGGGCGTCCCGGAGGCGCCGGCGCAGGGTCGGGCCGGCGACGGACTCCCGGACCAGGTACGGGGATCCGTCGGCGACGCCGTGGTCCCGCACCGGTGCGATCCCGGGGTGGCGCACCTCGCCGAGGCGCCGGCCGAGGTCCAGGAAGGCGGCGGGGGAGGGTCCCGGCGGATACCGGCGCAGCACGACGAGCGTGTCACCGTCCCGGGTGTCCCGCGCCAACCAGCCCGTGCCGCCCGTGTCCTCGGCCTGCCGCAGCAGCCGGTACCGCCCCGCGAACAGCCTCCCGGCGCCGTCCGCGGTCAGCCGCCGGACGCTGTCCTCGCTGACCGTGGCGAAGGGATCGCCCTCCGCGGCCGTCCCCGCACCCCCCGCGGCCGGGACCGACGCCCGGAACTCGCCCGGTGCCCGGCCCGCCCTGCGGTCGATGAACTCGCCCACGCTCCGGAGGAGTCCGGTGGTGCGGTGGCGGTCGGTGCGGGGCAGGCCGAGCAGCAGCAGCTCGCGTACGCCGTCCCGGAAGGCGTAGGAGCCGGGCGGGCCGTCCGGGGCGGTGGTGAGCATCCCGCTGACGATCACCTCGGCCAGGTGCCGGGGGCGCGGATCGGGTTCGACGGCGGCCTGGACCAGGCGCATCACCGGCAGGTCGGGGCGGCCCACCGCGAGATGGCCGGCCAGCCGGACCGCCTCCGGGGAGGCGGTCGCCCGGAACCGCAGGACCAGTTCCTCGGCGGACAGCAGCCCGACGTCCGTACGGTCCTCGGCGTCCGCCGGCAGCGGGCGCCCCAACCGGGCGGCGGCGCCCGGGAATCCCCCGCCGCCCGGGGACGCGAGCAGCCCGGCCCAGTGCGCGAGCCATCGTGGCTCCGGCTCCAGCACGGGGAGCGGGACCGCGCCGCCGGACACGGCGGGCTCGGGCGGCCCGTACGGGGTGAACGCGAGCGTCGCCGTGGGGGCGGCGGGGTGCGGGGCCGACAGGGTGCCCGGGACGGTGGGCAGGGCGGTGTCCCGCCACAGGTGTTCCGGGAGCGGTTGGACGACGGCCAGGGGCATCCGGCGCGCCCAGCGGTGCAGGGTGGCGAACCAGCGGGTGCCGGCGGGGCCCTCCCGCCACTGCGGGCCCATGCAGTCGCTGATCAGGAGGGTGACGGTACGGCCGTCGGCGGGGGCGTGCGGGCCGTGCACGGTGCCGTCGGCGGTGGCGCGGTGCAGGGCGACCGTGCGGAAGGCGCCGGACTGGGCGAGCACCGTGTGCAGTTCGCGGACCAGGGGCCGCCAGACCGGCATGGTGGGGCCGGTGTCGTGAACCAGGTTCAGGCGCAGCCAGCGTTCCCGTGCGGGGCGCAGCACCGGCAGCCACCAGGCGGGGTCGGCGCCGAGGCGGGCGATGCGGTCGGCGGTCGCCGGCTCGTCCGGTTCCAGGCCCACGGGCGCCTCCACCCGGCGTCCCAGGGGGCGCAGCGCGCGTTGCAGCGCGAGCGGGTGGCGCAGCATCGGGGGCGCCGGGGCCAGGAGCGGGGTGTGGGACCGCTCCGCCGCCGGGGCGGGACGGCGGGCGGGCAGGTGCAGGGGGACGCGGGAGGGCGGGTCGGCGGCGGCCTCCGGTTCCCGCACCGGCTCCCCCGGCGCAGGGGGCGGGGCCGGGGCTTCCCGCTCCGGGACCCCGGGCCCGGCGGGGGCCGGTGCGGCGGGGCCGGCGCAGGCGTCGTCGCCGGCCTCGCGTGTCATGTGCCGGGCCAGCCAGAGCAGTTCGGCCAGCTCCAGCGGGGTGGGGCGCACCCCGTGGGACGCCTCGGCCAGGATGTCGGCCAGGCGGACGAAGGGGTCCGTGGAACCGGGACGTTCGGCGGCCCGGGAGGATGCGGAAGCCATCAGGAGTCGTCGGGAGCCGTCAGAAGACGTCGGACGGCGCGGTCTGCCCCAGGTACGGCATCAGCTGTTCGGCCAGCCGGTCGAGGGAATCGGCGTCCAGGTCGGCGGAGCGGGCCAGGTAGATCGCGTTGAGGAGCTGGTCCGTGGCCAGGTCGCCGGTGCCCGCGCGGGACAGGAACCGGTCGATCAGGATGCGCGCCTGGGTGTCGGGTTCGCCCAGGTGGGCGCGGACGATCTCGGCGAGCTGCCGGTCGTCGGGCTGCCGCAGGTGCAGGGTGACGCAGCGGCGCAGGAAGGCGGGCGGGAACTCACGCTCGCCGTTGCTGGTGAGGACGACGAAGGGGAAGGCCCGGCAGCGGACCCGTCCGCGGGCCACCGGGACCCGCTCGTCGGTGCCGTCGGCCAGCACCTCGGCGACGCCGTCCGGCGCGTGCCGCGCGGCCCGCACCAGTTCGGGGATCTCGTACTGGCCCTCCTCCAGCACGTTCAGCAGGTCGTTGGGCAGGTCGAGGTCGCTCTTGTCGATCTCGTCGATGAGCAGCGCGCGCGGCCGGGCGTACGGCAGGAGGGCGGTGCCGAGCGGGCCCAGGCGCAGATGGTGCTCGATGCCCGACCGGTCGTCCGCGCCCCCGGCCCCGTCCTGCCGGGCGGCCTCCTGCCGGGCCGCGTACAGCCGCGAGAGCGGGTCGTACTGGTAGAGGCCGTCGTGGAGCGTGCTGCGGCTGGTGATGTTCCAGCGCAGCACCGGGCCGAGCCGCAGCTCACGGGCGACCGCGTACACGAGCGAGGACTTGCCGGTGCCGGGCGGGCCGGTGACCAGCAGCGGGCGGCGCAGGTACAGGGCCGCGTTGACCAGCTGGACCGTCTCCGAGGTGGCCTGGTACGTCTCGGCGCGGTGCGTGCGGTCGGGGGAGACGGCGGAGGCGTCGGCGGACGCGTCCGGCGCCGGGAGCGCCGGCCCGCCGTCGAAGTCCCGCCAGGGCGGCGGCGGGGGCAGCTCGGCGATGCCGTCGTGCGGCGCGTTCGTACCGGTGTAGACGGGCCACAGGGGCATGGGCTCTTCTTCTCCGTGGGGGGCGGTCGGTCGGGCGGTGGGTCAGGCGACGGGCGAGTGCAGGCTCGCGGTGGTCCCGGGGAAGCAGCGCGGGTCGTCCCAGAGCAGCTGGAGGTCTCTCGCCCAGTGCAGCTCCGGCTCGTCGGCGGCGTCCGCGGTCAGCCGCAACGACAGAACGTGGCGCGGCAGTTCGGCGGGCGGCACACCGGCGACCGAGGCGGCGAGCCGGTCGAGGAAGGCGGTGCCGGGGCAGGGCGGATCCGCGGGGGCGGCGTCCGCGCGCGGCGGATCCTCCAGGGCGGCGCCGGAACCGGCGGGAGCGGCGGACCCGGTGCGGGGGCAGGGCGTGTCCTCGTGCGCGGGGCAGGGGGAACCGGTGCGCGGCCACAGCAGGACCGGGACGGGCACGGTGAGACCGACCTCGAAGTGCTGCCGGGCCGCCGCGGGCGGGGCCGCGTAACCCGCCACCCCGGCGTCGCCGTCCCAGAGCCGTTTGCGCAGGCTCGGCGGCCGCTCCCGGGTCCCGCACTCGACCCGGTGCACCTCGACCCCGCCGCCGGAGTCCAGCTTCTGCCACTTCTTGCGCAGCTGGTGGCGCAGCCGGCCGCTGTGGTGGCGCGCCCGGTCGGTCACCACGAGGGGGTACGCGCAGCCGAGCGGCGTGCTGTCGTCCGCGCCGCACTCCCAGTGCGCCACCGCCTCGTTGAGCCACTCGCGCGGCAGGACGAACGTCACCAGCTCGTCCGCGTCGGGGGCGAGGTGGGCGACGGCCTCGTCGATGCGGCTCTGGACGTAGGCCCGCACCCCGGTGCGCGGCAGCCTGCGGGCGCCCACCGGCCGGCGCCGCCCGTCGCGGTACGCGGACACCTCCACGGTCACCTGGTCCGGACCGGCGCCGCTGTGATCGATCTCCACGACGACCGGGGACCAGGCGGGGGCCGCCGGCGTGCCGGCCGGGGCCGGGCCGTCCGGGGCCGCCGGGGCCTGTAACGCCGTCTCCGCGTCCAGCAGTTCCAGCAGCCGGTCGGCGAACCTGCCCACCGCCAGCGGATCGGGGACCTCCCACTGCACGTAGGCGGCGGCGGCCCACAGCGAGGGGAAGCCGCCCGGGGGGAGCGGCGGCCCGAAGGCGCCCACCGCGTCCACGTACAGCCGGTTCGGGTCGCCCACCCGGCCGGCGGCGGCCACGGCCCGGCGCAGCAGGGCGTACAGCCGCCGGCGGGCGTCGTCGGAACCGGGCGAGGGCACCAGTTCGCCCAGCTCCGGCCAGTACCGGGCGAGCACGTCCGGTGGCAGCATCCGGCCCTTGCGCACGTCCGGCGACGACCCCACGGCCGCGGTGATCATCCCCGCCACCCTGCCGTCCGGGAGCGTCGCCGCCGCCCCGCTGAACCCGTCCACGAGCGGCTGCCCGTGCCCCTGCCACGCCACCAGCTCCAGCCACTCCCCGGCGATCAACTGGCCGGAGACGGCCTGGCACTCGGCGAGCGTCCCCTCGTCGTAGCCCTCGGGGAAGCCGTACGCGACCAGCCGCGGGTACGGCTCGGTGTACGCGGCGTCGGGCGGGGCGAAACCGGCCGGGGCGAGCGGGACGTCACGGTCCAGTTCGAGCACGGCGACATCTCCCGGGTCGGTGACCTCGCCCGCCCAGCCGCCGTGGGCGACGACCGAGGCGGACAGCACACCCAGCTCCCTGGCGTGCGGGAAGGTGACGGTCACCGTCGCCGCCTCGCTCCGCCTGACGACGTGGGCGCAGGTGAGCAGCCGGCGGCCGGTGACCAGGAACCCCGCCCCGACCGCGTCGCCGCAGGCGATCCGGGCCTGCCAGGCAGCAACGCGCGTCACCGGTCGGCGGACTCCGGGCCGGGCACGGTCCGGTCGGGCGTGGCCTGGCCGGGCAGGGCCGGCGGTGACGCGTGCCGCGCGGACGCGGACCGCGCGGGCGGGTTCTGTACCGCGGCGGCCTGGTCCGGCACCTGCCCGGGGGACCAGCTGAGCTTGACGACGAGATGGCCCTCCGCCGCCCCCTTCGCGATGACGGCCCCGGCCTCGGCGGACAGCCGCACACCGAACTCGATCTCCACAGCGTCCGGGCACAGGCTGCCGTCCCGGAAGACCCGCAGCGCGGACGCGGCGGCCGCCCGTACGCCGTCGAGCGCTCCCTCGAAGGTGCGCGCGGCCTGCGCCGGTCCGTCGCCGCGCGAGACGAGGCGGGCTCCCGACCGGGTGCCCGCGGCGCCCTCCACCACGACGAGCGCGCCGTCCTCGGTCCTGAACTCCACCAATTCGTCCACGGTGACGCTCGCTCCCCCGTCGTACCCGACCAGTGACGACCCCATGTTACGGACGGTGCAGCGGGAGTCACACACGCGGCGCCGCGGGGCGGGGCATGTTCCGAGGCTGGCGAGAACCCGCCAGGGCGCCTTTCCGTCAGCACCGGCCAACTCCCGTACGACAAGCGGCACATCACACTCGTCCCAGCACGCGACGCACTCGGCACACACGAGAAGAGGCGTGGATGAGCACAGGACCAGTCAGACGCGGGGCCGCCCTGCTCGCCGCAGGGCTGGTGAGCGCCCTGCTCCCGGCCGGCCCGGCGGTCGCGGCGCCGCCTCCCCAGGGCCCCGGGGTGAGCGGCACCACCACCGTCACCCTCGTCACCGGCGACAAGGTGACCGTCACCGACCTCGGACACGGCAGACAGACCGTCACCGTGCGCCGGCCCGTGGGCGCCACCGGAGCCGTGCGGACACAGCGCGGCGACGGCCGCCTCACCGTCGTCCCGGACGAGGCACTGCCGTATCTGCGGGCCGGCACCCTGGACCGGCGGCTGTTCGACGTCAGCGGGCTGATCCGGCAGGGGCTCACCGACGCCGGGACCGACGCCCTGCCGCTGATCGTCACCTACGGCAGGAACGTGCGGGCCGCGACCCCGGCCGGCGCCGAGCGGACCCGCGCGCTGCCCAGCCTGCGCGGCGTCGCCGTGGAGGCCGGCAGGGGGCGCGCCTTCTGGCGGTCGTTCACCCGGACGCCCGGTATCGACAAGGTGTGGCTCGACGGGCGGGTGCGGGCCGAACTCGCCGAGAGCAACGCCCAGATCGGCACGGCGGCGGCCTGGGACGCGGGGCTGACCGGCAAGGGCGTCACCGTCGCCGTCCTGGACACCGGCGCCGACCTCGGCCATCCCGACCTCGTGGACCGGGTGAGCGCCGCCAAGAGCTTCGTCGACGGCCAGGACGTCGCCGACCGCAACGGCCACGGCACCCACGTCACCTCCACCGTCGGCGGCAGCGGCGCCGCCTCCGACGGCAAGGAGAAGGGGGTGGCGCCGGGCGCGATCCTCGCCGTCGGCAAGGTCCTCGGTGACCAGGGGTCGGGCAGCGAGTCCCAGATCATCGCCGGGATGGAGTGGGCGGCACGGGACGTGCACGCCCGGATCGTCTCCATGAGCCTGGGCTCCACGGAGGCGAGCGACGGCACCGACCCCATGGCGCGGGCGGTGGACACCCTCTCGCAGGAGACCGGCGCGCTGTTCGTCGTCGCCGCCGGCAACACCGGCGCCCCGTCCTCCATCGGCTCACCGGGCGCCGCCGACGCCGCCCTCACCGTCGGCGCCGTCGACTCCGCCGACCAGGCCGCCTGGTTCAGCTCCGCCGGACCCCGGTACGGCGACAACGCCCTCAAACCCGACCTCGCCGCCCCCGGCGTGGACATCCTCGCCGCCCGCTCCGGGCTCACCGGCGGCACCGGCCCCTACACCTCCATGAGCGGTACGTCGATGGCCACCCCCCAGGTCGCGGGGGTCGCGGCACTGCTCGCCGAGCGCCATCCGGACTGGACCGGCACGCGGCTGAAGGACGCGCTGATGTCCAGCTCCGCACAGCTCGACGCCCCCGCCTACACCCTGGGCGCGGGCCGGGTCAGCGTGCCGGACGCGGTGCGCGCGACGGTGACCGCCACCGGCAGCGCCGACCTCGGCTTCCACCGCTGGCCGTACGAGACGGACGAGCCGGTCACCCGGACCGTCACCTACACCAACTCCACCGGTACGCCGGCCGAGTTGCGGCTGTCGGTGCGGGGCGCCCCGGACGGTGTCGCCCGCCTCGCCGACGACCGTCTCACCGTGCCCGCCCACGGCACGGCCTCCACCACCGTCACCGGCGACGCCTCCAAGGCACCGGTCGGCGACACCAGCGGGCAGATCGTGGCCACCGGCCCGGCCGGCGACACGGTCGCGCACACCGTGTTCGGGCTGGTCAAGGAGGAGGAGCGGTACACGCTCACCGTCCACGTCAAGGACCGGTCGGGGGCGCCCGCCGCCGCCGACCTCACCGTGCAGCGGCTCGCCGAGGGCGCGGACGCCGAACCCGCCCGCGTCGGCGACTCCGGCACGCTCCGGCTGCGTCTGGAGCCCGGCACCTACTCCCTCGCCACCTTCCTCGACGTGCCCGGCAGCCACGGCGCCGACTCCCTCGGCCTCGGCTTCCTCGCCGCCCCCGAGATCACCCTCGACCGGGACCGCGACATCACCCTGGACGGCCGCACCCTGCGGGAGGTCCGCGCGGACGTGGACCGGCGCACCGAGACCCGCCAGCTCGTCATGGAGTACGACCGGAAGGCGAACGGCGCCGACCTGTTCGGCGCGGTCCAGGTGCCCCTCACCTACGACAGCGTCTTCGCCGCGCCCACCCCGAAGGTCACGCGGGGCACCTTCGAGTACCGGACCGTGTGGCGGCTGGCCAAGCCGCGGCTGGAGGTCAAGGGAGTCGGCGAGGCCACCGTCCAGCCGGGCGGCACGCTCACCGCGGGCCGCACCCGGCTCCCGCTGGTGGACGTCGGCGACGGGCCCGTCGCCGGGGTGTCCGGCAAGGCCGTCCTCGCCCGCCTCGCCCCCGGCGCCGACCCGGCCGCGCTCGCGCGGGCCGCGCAGGACGCGGGCGCCCGGGCCCTGTTCGTCACCGACGACGCGCCCGGCCGGCTGATGGCCTGGTGGGGCACCGACGACAACGCCGACCGGCCCCTGGTGATCGCCACCGTGAACCAGGCGGACGCGGCGCGCCTCAGGGCGGCGGGCCGGGCGGACATGACCGGCACCACCGACTCGCCGTACGTGTACGACCTCTCCGAGGGCCATCGCGGAGCCATCCCCGACCGGGACCTCACGTACGCGCCCGGCGCCCGGCGACTGGCCGCCGTCCACGTCACGTTCCACGCTCCACGGCCGCAGAGCGGCGACGAGTTCCGCTACTCGATCACCGGCACCTTCCCGATCGGCCTCGGCTTCCGGGAGCGCGTCGCCCTGCCCGCCGAGCGCACCGACTACGTCTCCACCGGCCCCGGCCAGCTGTGGCACGAGTCCGTCACCGCCGGCGACGGCGCGCTGGAGGAGCGCGGCGGGCTCGTCCGCCACGACGGCGGCACCCGGCCGGCGCTGCACTGGTTCCGGCCGGTGTGGCACCCCTGGCTGGGCACCGGACTCGGCTGGGGCCAGCAGCGCGCCGGGAACCGGATCCAGCTGAACGTGCCCGGCTGGGGCGACTCCGGGCCCGACCACACCGGCTTCGGCGACGTGTGGAGCGAGGACAGCGGAATGCGCCAGACCACCTCCGTCCGGCTCGACGGCGGCCTGGTCGAGCAGAACACCGGCTCCGCCGCCTACGTCTGGGACGCGCCCGCCGACGAGCACACCTACCAGGTCGTCACCGACACCGCCCTCGACGCCGGCCGGTGGCCGCTCGCCACCCGGGGCCACACCGAGTGGACCTTCCGCTCGGCGGCCACCCCCGAGGACCACTGGACGTACCTGCCGCTGATCAACCTCGCCTACGACCTCGGCACCGACCTCGCCGGTGCCGTGCGCGGCGGGCAGCGGGTACCGGTCGGGATCGGCGCCGCGTACGTGGCGCACGCCCAGGGCACCGGCAGGCTCGGCGGCGGCCGGCTGGAGGTGTCGTACGACGACGGCACGACCTGGCGGACGGTGCCGCTGAGCAGCGGCCGGGAGACCTCCTGGCGCGGCACGCTGACCGTGCCGCGCGGCGCGTCCTCCGTCTCGCTGCGGGCCTCGGCCCGGGACGACAAGGGGGGAGCGGTGACGCAGGAGATCATTCGGGCCGTGGCGGTCCGGTGACGCTCCCGGGCGCGGACGTGCCGACGATGCCCCGGACCACGCCCAGCTCCACCAGGTCCTGGGGACGGACCCGGAGCTGGTCCGCGGTCGAGCGGACCTGCTCCGGCGGGCGCTTCAGGATGGCGGCCGCCAGTTCCGGCGCGATCACCGAGAAGTAACTGTCCGGAGTCGCCCAGGTGTTGCCGGGCGCGGCCAGCGCGAGGGCGCCGCCGGAGCCGCCCTCGCCGATGACGAGAGTGGTGATCGGCACCCGGGCGGCGGCCACCGCGCCGAACACCTCGGCGACGGCCGCGCCGACGCCCTGCCGCTCGGCCTCCGCGTCGTTCGCGGCGCCCGGGGTGTCCACCAGCGTCAGCACGGGGACGCCGAGCCGGTCCGCCAGCCGGATCAGCCGGGCGGCGGTGCGGTACCCGGCGGGGCGGGTCGCCGTGCCGGTCTGCGCCGCGTAGGCCACGGTACGGCCGTCCCGCTCGCCGAACCCGCACAGCATGCCGCCGGGATCGGTACCCCCGCACCGGTCACCGGTGACCGGCAGCCGGTCGTCGAAGTAGGCGTCCAGGTAGGCCCGCGCCCGCGGCCGTCCCGCGGCCCGGGCCCGCTCGACGGCCTCCCACCCGGTCCCGGCCGGCCCACCCGGCGCGAGCGCGTCCGGCACGGGCGCGGGCTCGGGCGCAGCGGGGTCGGCCGGCGTGACCCCCGCCCCACGCCCGGCCAGCAGCCGCAGCCACCTCCCCAGCACCCCCTTCAGCTCGTCCGGCGCCACGATCGCGTCCGCCGAGCCCGCCGCGAGCTGGGACTCCGCCGTGTACGCGGCCGGGTCGGCGTCCGGCGGGCGGACCCGGGAGCCGGCGAAGCCGACCTGGGCGCCGGGGAGGGCGAGGACGATGTCCGCGCCCGCGCCGAGCGTGGCCCAGCCGCCGCCGGTCGTCGGGTCCCGCAGGACCGCGATCTGCGGCAGACCGGCCGCACGGGTGAGCGCGGACTGCCGGGCCACCCGCTGGAGCTGGGTGAGCGCGAGCATGCCCTCCTGCATCCGGCTGCCCCCGGTCGCGATCAACGGCACGACGGGCAGCCGGTGAGCGCGGGCACGGGTGTACGCCGCCTCCAGCCGGTCCCCGGTGCGCTCGCCCAGCGAGCCGCCCAGGAAACCGAACTCGAAGGCGATCAGGACGGCCCGGGTGCCCGCGACGCGCGCGGTGCCGCAGACCACCGACTCCCCTTCGCCGGTGCGGGCGGCGGCACGGGCGCGGGAGGCGTCGTAACCCTCCCAGCCGAGGGGACCGTCCTGCGGTGACTCCCGGGGCGGCGCTGGAAGTTCACGGAAACTGTCCGCGTCCGCGACCAGCGCCAGTATCTCCCGTGCCGTGAGCCGCTCAGACATCGGCCAGGGCCCGCTTCATGATCTTCCCCATGTCGTTGCGGGGCAGCGCCTGGAGGTAGCGGACGACCCGGGGGCGCTTGTGCGGGGCAAGCCGCCGGGCCACGTGGTCCGCCAGCTCCCCGGCTCCCGGCGGACTCGCCGCGTCCGCCGGGACGATCCAGGCCACGATCCGCTCGCCCAGGTCGGCGTCCGGCTCCCCGGTGACCGCCGCCTCCCGCACCCCCGGGTGCTCCAGCAGCGCGTTCTCGATCTCACCGGCCCCGATCTTGTACCCGCCGCTCTTGATCAGGTCGGTGGCCTTGCGGCCGACGATGCGGACGTAGCCGTCGCTCTCGCGCACGGCCATGTCCCCGGTGCGGAACCAGCCGTCGGCGGTGAACGCGGCGGCGGTGGCGTCGGGCCGGTTCAGGTACTCGGTGAACAGGTTCGGGCCGCGCACCTGGATCTCCCCGACGCTCTCCCCGTCGTACGCGGTGATCTCCGTACCGTCCTCCTCCACCAGCCGCAGCTCCACGCCCGGCAGCGGCACCCCGACCGTTCCGGGCCGGGCCTCCCCGTCGGCCCGCACGGCGGTGTTCATGAGCGTCTCCGTCATGCCGTACCGCTCGATCACCCGGCGCCCGGTCGCCGCCGCGATCCGCTCGTGGTCGTGGACCGGCAGCGCGGCCGAGCCCGACACCAGCAGCCGGGCCCCGGCGAGCGCCCTGGCCAGCTCCGGGTCGCCGGGCAGCGCCTCCGCGATCCGGTGGTACATCGTCGGCACCCCGAACACCATGGTCGCGCCCGCGGTGAGCTCCCGGGCCACCCCCTCGGGGGAGAACCGACCCAGGTGCCGCACCGAGCCGCCGCGCCGCAGCGGCCCCAGCACGCCCAGCACCAGCCCGTGCACATGGAACAGCGGCAGCCCGTGCACCAGCACGTCGTCGCCGGTCCAGCGCCAGGCGTCGGCGAGCGCGTCCAGGGTGGTGGCCAGGGCCCGGCGGGGGAGGACCGCGCCCTTGGGCGGGCCGGTGGTGCCGGAGGTGTAGACGATCAGCGCCGGGTCGCCGTCCCGGGCGTGCTCCTCCGGGACGGCACCGGCGGCGGAGGCGTCGACGTCGATCCGCGGCAAGCCGCCGAACACGGGCGGCAGTTGCGTGCCGGGCGCGGCGAGCACCAGCGACGGCGCGCTGTCGGACAGGATGTGCGCCAGCTCCTTCTCGCCGGACTTGGGGTTGAGCGGCACCGCCGCCACCCCGGCGAGCAGCGCGCCGGTCACCGCGACGGCGGTCTCCAGCTCCGCGGTAGCCCACACGGCGACCCGGCCGGAGCCCTCGATCCGCGCGGCGAGGGCACCCGCGGCGCCCGCCAGCGCGCCGTACGTCAGCGTCCGTGGCCCGAACCGCAGGGCGACCCTCCCCCGGACCTCGTCCGGGGGGACCCCCATCTCGCTGCGCTCACCTGGACCGTCCGTCAGAGCGGGAAACAGGGAGGACACGCGGCGCACTCCTTACTGTCGGGCGGTGCCGACTGCCGGGGACGACAGCACCCTTCCTACACCAGGACCCGCGTCCCGACGACCGCGCTCAGGTCGGCCGCGAGCCGCAACTCGACCGCCCGCAGCGCCGGATGCTCCAGCCAGTGCAGCCGGGCCCGGTCGACCCGGCCCTCGTGCGACGGCGGCCATCCGCTCGCGGGCGTGAAGTCGTCCACGACGACCGTGCCGCCGGGCGCCAGCAGCCCCTCCACGTCGGCGGGCGCGTCCCCGGGCGCCTTGCCCTGCCCGCCCCCGTCGAGGACGAGCAGGTCGAAGGGGCCGTGCTCCTCGATCCGCCGCCAGTCGCCGGTCAGCACGGCGACCTCGCGGCGGCCGGCGAAGACCTCGGCGGCGCGCCGTGCCCGCTCCGGGTCCCGCTCCACGCTGACCAGCCCCACCCCGGGCGCGGCCCCCGACGCGAGCCAGGCCAGGCCCACGCCGAGACCGGTGCCGGTCTCCCCGATCCGCAGCCGGGCGCCGCCCGCCAGCACGTGCAGCAGGCGGCCCTGTTCGGGCCGGCAGGAGAAGGGGAAGCCGTGCGCGCGGGCGGCGGCCAGGGCGTGCCGCACGAGCGGCGGCAGCCCGTCCGCACCGGTGTACGCGTCGGTACCGTTCTGTGCCATACGGCCGGTCCTAGCCGACGGGGACGGACGGGCGCGCGGCCACCACATCGGCCACGACACAGCTGACGTTGTCGGGGCCGCCCGCCGCGTTGGCCGCCGCGATCAGGGACCCCGCGACGGCCTCCGGGTCGGACCCGGCGGCCAGCAGCTCCCTGATCAGCGCGTCGGGGACGACCCGGGTCAGCCCGTCCGAACACACCAGGTACCGGTCCCCGTCCCGGGCCTCCCGCACCCGCAGGTCCGGCACCGCCGGCGCGCCAGAGGCGCCCAGCGCCTTCAGCAGCAGGGCCCGCTGCGGATGGCTCTCGGCCTCCTCCTCCGTCAGCCGTCCCTCGTCGATCAGCGACTGGACCACGCTGTGGTCGTGGGTGATGCGGAACAGCCCGCCGTCCCGCAGCAGATACGCCCGTGAGTCGCCGATGTGTACGAGCGCCAGCTTCGACCCCGTCCACAGCAGCGCGGTCAGCGTGGTCCCGCTCTCCTCGCCGTCCCCGTCCCCGGCCCGTGCGAGGTCCTTCACGGCCTCGTTCGCCCCGTGCACCGCCTCCTCCAGCAGGTTCAGCACATCGCCGGCGGCCGGTTCCTCCGCCTCGTCCAGGAACCTCAGGGCCGCCACGGCGGCATGGCTCGCGGGTGCCCCCGCCGGACCGCAGCCGTCGGCGACGGCCAGCAGCCTGCGGCCCGCGTACACCGTGTCCTGGTTGGCCGGGCGGACGTGCCCGCGGTCCGAACGGGCCGCGTAACGCAGTTCCAGCATGGTGTGTCTCCCTCTCGACTCGCCGGTCAGCTCTTCGACGAGGAACGCGGCGAGGTCCCGCCGTACGGCCGTCTCCGCCTCCACCCGCGCCCAGTACGCCCGGATCTCCCGGGCCGCGTCCGCCGCGTCCAGCGCGCACACCGCCCGGATCTTCGCCAGGGGCATGCCCAGGCGGCGCAGCCAGGCCACGAGCCGGGCCCGTTCCAGCTGGGCGAGGGCGTAGTAGCGGTAACCGGTGTCCGGGTCGACCCGGGCGGGCGGCAGCAGGTCCAGCTCGTCGTACAGGCGCAGCGCCTTCGGCGACAGCCGGCTCGCCCTCGCGAACGTCCCGATGGTCAGCAGTTCCATGCGCACCTCGCGCCTCTCGTCGTCCGCCACCGATGCTGGGGCTTGACCGAAGGGGAAGGTCAACAGGGCTGTCCCGGTTCCCGCGGCGCTTGTTAGCCTCACAGCCGCACCGACCGTCGAACCCGCGTACGACAGGAGTCCGCCGTGCCCCGCATCGCCCTCGCCACCTACGACCCCGGAGCCGGGCCGAGCAAGGACACGGACCTGCCGGCGCTGGTGCGGGCGCTCGCGGACGCCGGTGCCGAGGCGGAGGCCCGGCACTGGGACGACCCGGCGGTGGACTGGGGCGGGTACGACCTGGTCGTCATCCGTTCCACCTGGGACTACAGCTGGCGGGCCGCCGAGTTCGCCGCCTGGGTGGACCGGGCCGGCGCGCTGACCCGGCTGGCCAACCCGGCCCCGGTGGTGCGCTGGAACGCCGACAAGCGGTACCTCGGGGAGCTGGCGGCGGCCGGCGTGCCCACCGTCCCCACCCGCTACCTGGCCCCCGGCGAGCCGGCCGGTCTGCCGGCCGGGCACGAGTTCGTGATCAAGCCGACCTCGGGCGCGGGCGCCCGGTTCGCGGCCCGCTACACGCCCGCCGAGCACGACACGGCGGTACGGCACCTGGCGCGGATGCACGCGGAGGGCTTCACCGCGATGGTGCAGCCGTACATGCCGGGCATCGACGTGCGCGGTGAGCGGGCACTGCAGTTCTTCGGCGGGCGGCTGCTGCACGCCAGCCGCAAGGGTGCCGTGCTCTCACCCGGCACCCCGTACGACGCCGACAAGGTCGCCCACCCCGATCTGGAGCGCTGGCAGCCCACGGAGGCCGAACTCGCCGTAGCCGAGAAGGCGTTGGCGGCCGTGCCCGGTGCGCACGGGCTGCTGTACGCGCGCGTGGACCTGGTGGACGGCGAGGACGGCGAGCCCCGTCTGATGGAACTGGAGCTGGTGGAGCCGAACTTGTTCCTGTGGCTGCACCCGGACTCGCTGCCGCGCGTGGCGCGGGCGATCCTCGCGGCGGCCGAGGGGGCGGCCACGCCTGCCCCGACGACCGCCTGACCCCGCACGCTCGGCGCTCAGGGGAGCACGGCCGTCCGCTGGAGCAGCCCCCAGGTGAACTCGGCGACCACCTGCCGCCGTACGCCGTCGCGGTCGGGGGCGGTCAGGGCCAGCCCCCACCGGGTGGGGGCGGTGCCCTCCAGCGGACGGGCGGGGGCGAAGGCGCGGGCGGCCTCGTCCACCGTGCAGGACCAGGGGGTCAGGTCCTCCAGCGTGCGCAGCTCCGGCGCCGGCGCGTCCGGCGCCCGCACCAGCCACTCGTTCCAGACCCCGCCGTCCGGCCCGACGAGCACCTCGAAGCGCAGGGCGGGCCAGAGCGGCAGGGCCCACCGCCGGGCCTCGCAGTCGACGTCGCCCAGCCGGCGGGGCACCACGGACTCCGGTTCGCCGAGGACGGAGCGGTAACGGGCCGCCGCGCCCCGGGACCGCCGTGAGCGGACCATGGCCTGCCACCGTTTGTTGGCCTCCCGCATGTCCGCGATCGAGGCACCCAGCCGCCGCCGGGCGTCCTCCACGAGGTCCGGGTTGTGGTCGGCCATGCGGCGCAGGAGGACCAGCTGGAAGTCGAGATCCATGGTGTCCATGGTGCCCGTGACCACAGGGGTCGTTCCCGACCCATTGCCCGCGCCACCCACCATGACTAGCCTGTGTTCGTCATGCCGATCGTCTGTTGAAATCTCGAACGCAGACGCCAGACCAAGGGAGGGGGCCGGACGTGGGACGCCTCGTGCCTGCCGTGACCCGGGCTCTCGACATTCTTGAGCTGTTCCTCGACGGGGACGGGACGCTCTCCGCCCCCGACATCGTGCGCAGGCTCCAGCTGCCCCGCACCACCGTGCACGAGCTGGTCACCACGCTCGCCGCCCGGTCGTACATCGTGCAGGTGCCCGGGCAGCCCGGACGGTACCGGCTCGGCGTACGCCCGTACCAGCTCGGCAGCCGCTACGCCGAGCAGCTCGACCTCGCCGCCGAGGGCCAGCAGGTGGCCCGCTCCGTCGCCGAGACCTGCGACGAGACGGTGCACGTCGCCATCCTGGAGGGCACCGACGTCATCTACATCGCCAAGGTCGACTCCACGCACGCGGTCCGCATGGTCTCCGCCGCCGGCCGCCGGCTGCCCGCCCACTGCACCTCCGTCGGCAAGATGCTGCTGGCCTCGCTGCCCGAGCCGGAGCTGACCGCGCGGCTGCCCGACGGCACCGAACTGGCCGGGATGACCCCGAACAGCATCACCGACCCGGCCGTCCTGCGCGAGGTCCTCGCGGACATCCGGCAGCGCGGGATCGCCGTGGAGAACCGCGAGTCCAACCCGGACGTCTCCTGCGTGGCCGCGCCGGTCCGCGACCGCACCGGACAGGTCGTGGCCGCGCTGTCGATCTCCGTGCCGATGATCCGCTGGAGCGACGAGCGCCGGGCCGAGCTGGAGCAACTGGCCGCGAAGGGCGCGGCGGAACTGTCCGAGCGGCTGGGCCACCGGAGCACGGCATGACGGCGTACGAGGTCGCGGTGCGGGCGGAGGCCGCACTCGGCGAGGGACCCACCTGGGACCCGGCGACGGGCCGGCTGCTCTGGCTGGACATCCTGGGCGCGCGCCTGCACACCTACGACCCCTCCTCCGGCCGGCGCACGATCCGTACGGCACCGCAGCACATCGGCGCGGCCAAGCCCCGGGCGGGCGGCGGCCTGGTGCTCAACCTGCGGGACGGCGTGGGCCTGCTGGACCCCGACGACACGTTCCGCTGGCTGCACCACGAGCCGGTCGCCGGGCGCCGCGCGAACGACGCCGCGGTGGCGCCCGACGGGTCGCTGTGGGCGGGCACGATGCGGTACGACGAGGCGCCCGGCGGAGGCACGCTGTCCCGGCTGACGGGGGACGGGTCCGTGCGCACGGTCCTGCCGGACGTCACGGTCAGCAACGGCACGGGCTGGAGCCCCGACGGCCGCCTGATGTACTACGTCGACAGCCCCACCCGGCGCGTCGACGTCTTCGACCACGACGCGGACGGCATCCGTGAGCGCCGCACGCTGGTGGAGATCGAGGAGGGCGCGGGCTTCCCGGACGGGCTGACCGTCGACGCGGAGGGCTGTGTGTGGGTGGCGCTGTGGGACGGGGGAGCGGTGCGCCGCTACACGCCCGCCGGCGAGCTGGACCGCGTGATCACCCTGCCGACCCCCCGCACCACGGCCTGCGCGTTCGGCGGCGCCGCCCTGACCGACCTCTACATCACCACGGCCCGCACGGGCCTGCCGCCCTCGGACCCCCTGTCGGGCTCCCTGCTCGTGGTGCCCGACGCCGGACAGGGCCTGCCCCAACCGCCGTTCGAGGGCTGAGCCCGGTTCAGGGGTGACCGGGCGGTTCCCGTCGGTCCCCCAGGGGCGCGGGGAACCGCGCGACCGGCCACCACGGACCCGCGGCCGGCGGACGGCACGAGCCCCCGTCCCCCCGCGTCCTACAACCCCGCGGACCGACGCTCCTGCGAAGTCAACGGCGGAGCGGCGAGCGTCGGTCTCAGGGGCCCCGCCACCGCCGCCACCACCACGCTCGGCGCCAGCAGCACCTCCGCCCCACGCTCCAGCGCCGTCACGTCGGTCACCCGCCGGGCCACGCGCCCGTTCCCCGTGGCGGTCCGCAGCAGACGGCCGACGTACGCGGCCAGCACCCGGTCCCGCAGCGTCGGCCCCTCCTCGGTCGCGCCCGGATAGAACACGTCCGCCCCGACCGCGAGATCCCATGCCGCCCGGACGGTCCGCCCGACCGCCCTCTGCGCCTGCCGGGCCAGTCCCCGGCTCCCCAGCCCCCGGCGCCGTACCACGTCCCGCACGGCCAGCGCCGACCGCGCGGCCACCGCCATGCCGTGCCCGTACACGGGGTTCAGCGCGCACACCGCGTCGCCGACGACCAGGAAGTTCTCCGGCCACACCGGCATCCGCTCGAAGAAGTGGCGCCGGTTCGCCGTCGTCCGGGTGACCGCGACCTCGCCGAGCGGCTCCGCGCCCCCGCCCAGCAGCTCCCCGATCAGCGGATGCCGCAGCCCGTCGCGGGCGTAGCGCTCGAACCCGGCTGCGCAGGCGGGCGGTTCGTCCCCGCGGCCCCCGAACAGCGTGACGATCCACTTGCCGTCCTCCACCGGCATCAGCACGCCCCCGCGCCCGGTCCCGGAACCCCGCGGATCGGGCTCGATGCTGACGACCGGGAAGCCGGCCCGCGCCGCCTCCGGCGCGCGGTACAGCCGGCTGGCGTACACCAGCCCGGAGTCCACCTCCCGCCGCTCGACCGCGGGCAGCCCCAGCCCGGTCAGCCAGCCCGCCGCCCGCGAGCCGCGCCCGGTCGCGTCCACGACCAGATCGGCCGTCAGCGTCCGCTCGGCGCTGTCGTGGGCGCGGATGCGCACCCCCGTCACCGCGTCGCCCGTACCGCTGAGCCCGGCCGCCTCGGCCCGCTCCACCAGCGAGATCCGCCCGTCGGCCAGCACCAGCTCCCGTACCACCCAGTCCAGCAGATCCCGGCTCGCCGGCAGCATGAACGCGGACTCGGCCCAGCGCCGGTACCAGCCGTACGGGGACAGCGCCACCATGTCCGTGGTCATCGGCACCCGGCTCACCCCGGCCGCGCGCAGCCGCCCGATCGCCCCGGGCAGCAGTTCCTCCAGCGCCCGCGCCCCGCCCGACCACAGCTGGTGCACGTGCCGGGCCTGCGGCAGTCCCTTGCGGGGCGCGGGGCCGTCGGGCAGCGCGTCCCGCTCGACCACCGTCACCCGGGCGCCGACGGCCGCCAGGGCGCGGGCCGTGAGCAGGCCGGCGAGGGAGCCGCCGAGGACGACGGCGGTGGGTCTGTCCTCATTCATGAACGGTGACGCTCTCTGCTGTGGCGGCCGCACGCGCGCGCACCGCCGCGATGTCGTCGGGACGGCGGAGGGCTCGGGAGACGGCCCCGATCTCCTGGAGCAGGTGCGTGGTGTCCGGCCCGGCGGCCGGCTCGGGCGGCTCCGGCGTCCGGGCCTTGGTCTCGACGGCGTCGAGGATGCTCACCGCGGCCGCCAGCGCGCGGGCCCGCTCCGGCGGATGGCCGAGGCCGAGCGCGGCGTCGTGGGCGCGCCGGCCGAGCCCGGTGTCGATGTGCCGGGCCAGCGGCAGCAGCACGTCCCGGATGAACGTCTCGCGCCGGGTGAGCCGCAGTTCGGGCGTGGCGCGCAGCACGAACGGCACCCCTTCGCCGTTCGCGGTGCGCATCAGCTGGTACAGGGGCCGCAGTTCGCGGTGGGCGAGCCGGACCCGCCAGCGGTCGTGCAGGTACTGGCCGGCGTGCGGCAGGATGAAGCCGACGGCGATGAGGATGGCGGAGAGCGCGGCCACGGGCGGGGCCAGGTTGGTGCTCAGCCAGTCCAGGTCCCGGCCGGACCAGCGGGCGACGACGGCGATCAGCTTCACCGCGTCGAAGATCAGGTTCAGCACATAGCCGGCGCCCAGCAGCTTCAGGCCCCAGCGCAGCCAGGCGTCCAGGCCCACGGTGCGCACCCAGTTCCAGATGAGCCGGGAGGTGATCAGGCAGGCCACGGCGTGCGCGACGAGGTAGAGCAGGATCTCCTCGCGCATGAACGGGGTGGTGGCGTAGTGGGTGTCCAGGTCCCGCAGCCGCTCCTCGGGGGCGTCGGCGAGCAGGAACAGCACCCACAGGGCGACGATCACCCCCGAGTACACCGAGATCACCCAGCGCATGGCGCGGCGGGTGGCGGCCGAACGGTCGGACAGGCCGTTGCGCCAGGTGATGATGAGCAGCAGACAGGAGCCGCAGAACGCGGTGATCAGCGAGTAGCACCAGGGCGCCGAGATGTTGGGCACGCCGGTCAGCCGGTTGACCCAGGCGATGGTGGACGGGGTGCAGAACACGAACACCGCGCAGGCGAGCAGGAGCAGTCCGCCGACCGCGCGCAGCAGCGGGTCCCGCCATAGCCGGATGATGGTGGGCAGCTTGATCACCAGGGCGGCGGTGAGCACGGCGGTGGGGATCCAGAAGGAGATGTAGAACTCGCCGAGGAAATCCGAGGGGTTCAGCGCCAGCCGGGTCACCGTGCCGTTCCTCCACGTCCTCGGTATCCGAGGGACCGCTGCACCGGGTCCGGCGGGCTGGTGCGCCTCCCTTCGAGGCGGCCCCGGAACAGGGTGGCCAGGCGGTGCCCGAAGTCGTCGGCCTCGGCCTCGTCGGTCTCCCGGGAGCCGTCGCGGGCGGCCACGGTGAGGGCGGCCTCCCGCCAGCCGGGCGTGTCGGTGAGGGCCCGGGCTGCGGCGGCCCCGGCCAGGTGGTGGTGGCGGTGCCCGGCGTGCAGGTGCCACAGCTCGTGCCCGAGGATGACCAGTTGCTGCACGGCCTCGGCCCGCTCCTCCACGATGACCAGGTCGAAGTCGGCGAACTCGACCCACAGACCGGTGACTTCGATCTCGTCCGGGAAGCGTTCGAAGCGCAGCTCCACCGGGCGTCCGCCCCGCAGCGCGCTCATCGCCTCGCACAGCGCCCGGCACAACTCGTGTGTGCCTTCGGGCGGTTCGGGCCGGGCGCGGACGGCGGCGGCGAGGTCGCCGGCCAGGGCGCGCATCGCCGCGCCGGAGCCGGAGCGCCGGGTGCGGGCCGGGCCGGAGCGGGAGCGGCGCAGTCGTGAGGCCAGGCGTGCCGCCTGCTCCCGCGCGCCCCCGAAACTCATCTGTCTCCCTTCCCACCGCCGGTTTCGGCTGGTCCGAGCGTACGCGCCTGGGTGTGTCCGCGTCATGCGATCCGGCGGCTGTCGTTCAACGAGGAACCATCTGACCGCCGTCCTGGAACGTGATCAGACCGGCGTGACCGGCACGCCGCCCGACGCCCTGCCGAGCAGCGTCAGCCGCACCGATCCGGGGCCCGACAGCGTGGTGAACTCCGAGAGGACCGCCAGCGCCAGGGTGTTGGCGCCCCGGGTGCGCAGGATGCCGTTCGGCAGCACGAAGGTGTGCTGCGGGCCGACGTTGTTGATGTACTGGCCCAGGTTCCAGCCGTTGAGGAAGATCTGCGCGCGGTAGGCGCGGTACGGGTCGTCGTCCAGGGTCAGGCCGACCGACGCGTCGACGTCGGCCGGCACCGACAGCCGGAACGTCGTCCGGTACCACGTCACGCCCTGGTACCGCGCCGCGCGCGGCAGGGTCACCCGCTCCCAGTCCCGGTCCCGGAAGCCGGGCAGGTGCCAGCCCTCCCGCTCGCCGTACAGACCACCGTTGTTCATCGGCCCGCGCACGGGGTCGGCGGGGCCCGCGCCCTGGATGCGCCACCGCACCTCGGGCGAGGCCCCCTTGAAGGTGACGGCCGTCAGGCCCCGCGCCGCCTTGTGGGTGTCGAGCGCCTTTCCGTCCTGGTCGTGCTGCATGCGCCGGACGAGGACCGACAGAACGTGCCGGCCGGGGGAGCGCAGCCGCTCCCGCACCGGGAAGACCGCCGTCTCCGCCCAGCTGCCCTTGCGGATGGTCGCGTTCTTGTCCGGTACCGGCATCCGGTGCGTGCCGAGCGGCTCGCCGTCCAGCCAGGCCATCAGCAGGCCCTGCGTGCCGGTGCTGTAGGCGAGCGAGACCTCCTCGACCCCGGTGGTGCCGGTCAGTTCGCCCCGGTACCAGACGTCCCCGTAGTGGAAGCCGTAGTCGTCCGCGAAGAGGACCGGCCGGCCGTCCGGGACCGCCGTGGTGCTGTACGACGACGTCTTGTCCGCCACCTTCCAGGACGAGTCGTCGAAGCTCGGGCCCGCCTCCGGGTTCTCCCTGCGCATCCGCCAGCCGCCCAGCTCCGGCAGCCGCACCTCGGGCACGTCCGGCAGCATCCCGGTGGTCAGCAGGCTGCCGGAGAGCGTGGCCCGGGTGGCCAGCTTCCGCCCGTTCCAGACCAGGGTGTCGATCCCGCGCGGGCCCCACACCTCCATGCCGGTCCGCTCGACGACGTCACCGGTCAGGTGGACCTCCGAACCGCGCAGCTCCGCGTGCCGCAGCAGCGCCGGGCCGTAGACGAGGAGGGTCCCGGACGGGGTGTCGTACGGGAACAGGCGCACGGCGGTGGCGTCGTCGGCGAAGAGCAGCAGCAGCGGGGTGTCCGTCCCGCCCCCGCGCACCAGCACCCGGGTCAGCCCGTCCTGGCCGAGGGGGGCGCTCACATGGAGTTCGTTCTGGTCGTAGGCCCAGCCGGCCTCCGGGTCCAGCCGCTGCGCGGAGGGCTCTTCCGGGCACTCCAGCACCAGCTCGGCCATCTCCTCGCGCCGCCCGGCGAACACGGCGATGTCCTGCCGGCCCGCCGTCAGGACCGTCATGGGCGCGACGGTGGCGTACTTCAGGGTCCGCCTGCCCAGCGGCAGGCCGGTGGTGAGCAGCTTGGCGTCCTTGCCGGGCACGGTGATCCGCAGCGTGCCGGCGTCGGTGGGCAGTTCGCTGGTGACAGGGTCGGCGCCGTCGTTGCGGGCGACGTACACGTGGGTGCCGGTGTCCGGGTTGGTCAGGTGGTAGACCTTCAGCCCGTCGGCCCGCACGTCCGCCGCCCGGTCCAGCTTCGCGAAGTCGGGTACGCGCTGGAGCAGATGGCCGAGCTGGTGCATCGGCGCGATCTTGTCCGTGACGTTGCGGCCCTCGTCGATGGCGGCGCCGTAGTCGTACGACGTGTAGACGACCGGCGCGGGCAGCCAGCCCCACGACGTCCCCCCGAACGTCATGTACACGTTGTGCAGGGTGAGCCCGTTGGCGAGGTTGGTCAGGTAGAAGCGCCGCTCGTACGCGGCGTCCCGGGTGCGCCGCGCCTCGGCGTACCCCTTGCCGTCGAACCACGCCCCGCCCCACGGATCGAACCAGCCGCCCCCGAACTCGGGCACGAACCCGGGCGTGGCGGGGGAGGCGGTGGCCCCGCCCTTCGCCCCCCCGGGACCGTAGTGGCCCCAGTCCGGCGGGGTCTGCGACGGCGACGGATACCCGTCGAACCCGTACAGCCAGCCGCCCCTCTCCCCGCCGGTGTCGAACGACCCCGGCACCCAGTACCCGTTGCGCCCCTTGTCGTTGTGGAACAGCGGGACGTCGATCCCGTCGCCCCGCACCTTCCGGTACAGGTGGGACATGTAGTTCCGCCCGGTGGCCTCGTCCACATGGGCGTCGTACTCGTTCTCGATCTGGTACAGCAGGACCGTGCCGTTGCCCTGCGTGAACAGGTGCCGGCGGGCGATCCGGTTCACCCGGGTCAGCCACTCGTCCACGTGCGCCAGGTAGACCGGGTCGTCGGTCCGGGCCGTGCCCCTGGTCGCCGTCAGCCAGCCGGGGAAGCCCCCGCCGTCCACCTCGGCATTGATGTAAGGGCCGGGGCGCAGGATGACGTACAGCCCGGTCTCGGCGGCCGTCCGCAGGAACAGGTCCAGGTCCCGGACGCCGCTGAAGTCGTACTCGCCGGGCGCGGGGGAGTGGTAGTTCCAGGCCACGTAGACGCTCACGGCGTTGTAGCCGTGCGCCCGCATCTTCTGGAGCACGTCCCGCCACAGGGAAGGGCTGGGCAGCCGGAACGGATGCATCTCGCCGGACCACACCGCCAGCCGCCGCCCGTCCACGAGCAGCGAGTACCGGTCGTACCCGATGGTGTGCCGCTCGCCGTCGGCGCGCGGCGGCAACGGCGCCGGACCGGTCGGCGCACTGCTGCCCGCGTACGCGGACGGCGCTCCGGGGCCGCCGCTGCCGCCCAGGGCGAGACCGAGCGCGGCGGAGCCGGCCAGGGCACTGAAGGTACGTCTGCTGAGCGCCAAGGTGGGTCCTCCCGGGCGGTCTTACGGGGGCGCGGTCCGGCCATTCTCCCCACGGACACACCCCCACGACGGACCCATGAGGATCTCGGCACGGGCGGATTACGCGGTACGGGCGGTACTGGAGCTGGCCGTACGGCAGGGTAACGGCCCCGTGAAGGCAGAAGAAATCGCCGTCGCGCGGGAGCTGCCGCACAAGGCCCCGCGAGGCAACCCGTTAGGCGCAACGCCGGTCCCCCGGCCGGCCCACCGGCGAGTTTCCCCCGCCCGTGTCCGTCGTTGGGGCGGGCATGATCAAGAAACTCGCCTGTGTCACCGTCCTGACGGCCGCCCTCCTGGCCTCCGCCGCCACCGCCGAAGCCGGCACGCGCTCCACGCCGCCCACCGCCGTCCCCGGCGCCGCCCTCCTCGACGGCATCCTCGGCTCCCTGGAGATCGGCCACCCGGCCACGTCCCTCAGGACGGTTCTCCCCCCGGGCGTCCGGGGCGAGTGAACGGCACGACCGCCGCGAGCGCCCGGACCACCGGGCGCCGCGCGCACGGCCGGAGGACGTGAAAACCCCGGTGTGAATGGCCGGAGTTCACTCTCCCGGCACCGGGCGGGGCTCCCTACGCTACCCACGCCCCCACGCTCCGTTCACAACGAACGCACAGTTCCTTCAAATTTGAACGGCTTAGACGGCTGAACGGCCCGGAGCGGATGCGGCGGGAGGCGAACCCCCCACTCGACAACCGGGAGAAACCATGGCTGGTGGAGTCCTGCTGAGCGGCGCCGTGGCCGCTCTCCTCACCACCGCACTGCCCGCCCAGAGCCCCTCCTCCGTCTTCGACGACCCGCCCCCGGACAAGATCGTCATCGACGTGGCGACGGTCAACGGCTCGGGCTGCCCCGCCGGTACGGCCGCCGTGGCGGTCTCGCCGGACAACACGGCCTTCACGGTGACCTACAGTGCCTACCTGGCCCAGGCCGGCGGCACCTCGGACCCCACGGCCTTCCGCAGGAACTGCCAGCTCAACCTGGTCGTCCACGTCCCGCAGGGCTTCACGTACGCGATAGCCAGCGCAGACTACCGGGGCTTCGCCTCGCTCCAGCGGGGCGCCACGGGCACGCAGAAGGCGTCGTACTACTTCCAGGGCTCGTCGAACACCGTGCCCAGGACCCACCCGTTCAACGGCCCCTACAACGACGACTGGCAGGCCACCGACTCCACCGACTGGGCGCAACTGGTCTGGGCGCCCTGTGGTGTGCTGCGCAACTTCAACATCAACACCGAACTGCGCGTGAACGCCGGCACCACGGCCCCCGACAAGGTCAGCTTCATGACGATGGACTCGACGGATGGGGACATCAGCACGGTGTACCACCTGGCCTGGAAGGAGTGCCCGACCTCCTGAGCGGCGCCGGCGCCGGCTCCCGTGAACGCCGGCCCCGAAGCGGGCGGTGACCGTCGGCGTCGGCGTCCCCCTGCGGAAGCGGGGGGATCAGGGAGGGGCCGGCGCCGAGGCGCGTGACGCCCTCGCGGACCGTGTCCGTGAACCGTGTCAGCTCGGCCACCAGGACCTCCCAGGTCACCGGGGCGGTCCAGTGGTCGGGTTCGAAGACCGAGCCGACCCGCCAGCCGGCCGTCGTCTCCTCGATCCGTACCGTGCCCAGCTCCTCGAAGGACATCGACTCGAAACGGAAGCCGTCCCGCGCCTGCCGCCCTCGGCCGCGCTCCAGCCAGGCGACCAGGGCGCGTGCCAGTTCGGCGACCGGGAAGTCCTCCACCGCGCACACCGTCCGCTCGCCGTCCCGGATGACGAGGTCCGCTTCGAGATCCACGAGCAGTACGTGCACGGGCGCCGTCGCGGGCTCCATGCCTCGCCTCGGCATGTCCGAGGTGTTCAGGTTCTCGTACGTGACAGTGACCGGCATCGTGCGAATCTATCAATCACCTTGCGATCCGGGCGGCGACGTCACACGGCTGCCTGGCCCGTCCCCGCCGCGTTCGGCCAGCTCTGCGCGTTGGGCCAGCCCGTCGCGGGGGCCGGGGTCAGGCCGGCGGCCGGGGCCGGAGCCGTCATCCCGCGGACCTGGGCGGCGGTGAGCCCGCCCCGGGCCGGAACGCCGGGCGGGGTGGGGGCGACGGCCGCGGCGGGCGCGAGCGGCTCGGGTGCGGGTGCGGGGGCCGGTACGGGCGCGGGGGCCACCGGCGCCGGTACGGAAGCCGGTACCGGCGCGGGGACCAGCGGTACGGCAACCGGCGCGGGCATCACGGCCGCCGCCGCAGCCGCCGGAGCCGGCGGCGGGGCTGCCGCCGGCATCGGCATCCCGTTGCCGGGCGGGGCCACGGCGGCGGGGAGCGGCATGCCGGTGCCGGCGGCCGGTGCGGGGCCGGACGCGGTCAGCCGCATCCCGGCCCCGTTGGTCTCGCTGACCAGCCGGTCGACCGCCGCCGTACCCGAGCTGTAGCTGGTCCCGGTGCCCGGCTCGGGTACGGCGGCTCCCCTCCTGGACCCGTAGAGCACCTGTTCCAGGCCGGACACCAGGCGACGCACGTCGACCTGGGGGCGCACCACGAGCCGCAGGAAGCGGCTGGAGGATCCGATCTTGTTGCCGCACTCGCGGACCAGGATCCGGTGCTCGGTGAGCATCCGGTCCCGCACCACCGTGCCCTCGGCGCCGAGCGGCAGGCGCACGAAGAGGAAGTTGCCCTGGGAGGGGTAGACGGTGAGGCCGGGGAGCGCGGAGAGGTGGCTGGCCATCTCCAGACGGTCGCGGCGGACCTGCGTCAGGCTCCGCGCGTACTCGGCGCCGTGCTCCTTCAGCATGAACACCACGTGCTCGGCGAAGGAGTTGAGGTTCCACTTCGGCAGCATGGAGCGGACCTTGCCCGCGAGCGCCGGGTTGGCGACGAGGTAGCCGAAGCGGATGCCGTGCAGGCCGAAGTTCTTGCCGAGGCTGCGCAGCACGATCACGTTGGGGCTGAGCATGGCCTCCTGGACGACGCTCGGCTCGGCCTCCGCGTCGGCGAACTCCAGGAAGGACTCGTCCACGATCACCAGGTCGAGGTCCGCCATGGCGTCCATGAACTGCACGATCTGCTGGCGGCGCAGGAAACCGCCGTCGGGGTTGTTGGGGTTGCAGATCACGGCCACCCGGGTGCCGCGGGCGCGGATGAACTCGCCGTACTGGCCGAGGTCCAGGGCGAAGTCGTTCGCCTCCTGGAGGGGGAACATGTCGACCCGCTTGCCGGTCTCCATCGGCTGGTCGGTCCAGCGGCCGAAGGTGGGCACGGGGACGGCAAGGGACTCACGCACCAGCAGGTGGTCGATCCAGGTGATCAGCTCCGTGGAGCCGTTGCCCATCGCCACGCACTGCGGCGGGAGCCGGAGCAGGTCGCACAGCTCCGCGGTGACGGTCTCGGCGCTGCTCGGGTAGTACGTGACGATCTCGCGCAGCCGGCTCGCCATCTCCTCGAACATGGCGGGCGTCGGGAAGTACGGATTGCACGGAATGCAGAAGTCCACCGGACCGGTCCCGTCGCCGCCCTCCCGCGTCAGCGCCGCCATGGAGGGGCTGTGCGCGGCGGTGCCGCGGAACAACGAGGTGACGCTGCCGGCCAAGGGAACCTCCGTCGACGGGTGGCCCGTGCGGGGGAGCACGGGCCGCCCTTCGATACGGAGGGGACGGCAGTGGTGTTCAACTCACCGCCGGTGTGAGCCGGTTCACGCCCCGAAGGTGTGCAGGGTGGACGTCCGGTAGGTCTGCCCCGGCCGCAGCACCGTCGACGGGAAGTTCGCGTGGTTCGGCGAGTCCGGGAAGTGCTGCGTCTCCAGGCACAGGGCGTCGCCCTGCCGGTAGGTGCGGCCGCCGGTGCCGGTGAGCGTCCCGTCGAGGAAGTTGCCGGAGTAGAACTGCAGGCCCGGCTGGTCGGTGGCGATCTTCAGGGTACGGCCGGAGCGGGGGTCGCGCAGGGTGGCGACGTGCTCGGGCTTCGCCGTGATCCCCTTGTCCAGCACCCAGTTGTGGTCGTAGCCCTTGGCCTGCACCTGCTGCTCGTGGCCCGCCCGGATGTCCCGGCCGACGGGCTTGGCGTGCCGGAAGTCGAACGGGGTGCCCGCGACCCGGGCCAGCTCGCCGGTGGGGATCAGGCCGGAGTCGGTCGGGGTGTAGCGGGAGGCGGCGATCGTGAGTTCGTGGTCCTCGATCGTGCCGCTGCCCTCACCGGCCAGGTTCCAGTAGACGTGGCTGGTGAGGTTGACGACGGTGGCCTTGTCGGTGGTGGCCGCGTAGTCGATGCGCCAGTCGCCGTGCCGGGTGAGGGTGTACGTCACCGTCGTCCGCAGCGTGCCCGGGTAGCCCATCTCGCCGTCGACGCTGGTGTAGTGCAGGTGCAGCCCGACGTCGGCGCCCTTGACGAACGGCTCGACGTCCCACACGTGCTTGTCGAAGCCCTGGGCGCCGCCGTGCAGGCTGTTGGCGCCGTCGTTCACGGAGAGCTGGTACGCCGTGCCGTCCAGCGTGAACCGGCCCTTGCCGATGCGGTTGCCGTACCGGCCGATCAGCGCGCCGAAGTACGGGCTCTTCGCCACGTAGTCGGCGACGTTGTCGAAGCCGGCCACGACGTTGGCGTACCGGCCGTGCCGGTCGGGCAGCTCCAGGCTCTGGACGATGCCGCCGTAGGACAGCACCCTCAGCCGGGTGCCGCCGTTGGCCAGCGACCAGCGGTACACCTTCGTGCCGTCGGCGAGGGTGCCGAAGAGCTCCTTCACCGGCTTCCTTCCCGAGGCGGCTTCGGCGGTGCCGCCGAGGGTGGTGGCGGCGATGCCCGCCGCGGCTGCTCCCGCGATGACCGTGCGTCTGTTCAGTTCCATAGGTGCGGCTCCGTTTTCTGGGCGCTTACGAACCGGACTTGCGCTTGTTCCACACGTCGAACCCGACCGCCACCAGCAGGGCGAGGCCCTTGATGACCTGCTGCCAGTCGGTGCCGACGCTGAGGAGGTTCATGCCGTTGTTCAGCACGCCGAGGACGAGACCGCCGATGATGGCGCCGAGGACGGTGCCGACACCGCCGCTCATGGACGCGCCACCGATGAACGAGGAGGCGATGGCCTCCAGTTCGAAGTTGACGCCCGCCTTCGGCGAGGCCGCGTTCAGCCGGGCGGCGACCACCAGACCCGCCAGGGCCGCGAGCACGCCCATGTTCAGGAAGACGTAGAAGGTGACCTTCTTGTCCTTCACGCCGGACAGCTTGGCCGCCGGCAGGTTGCCGCCGATCGCGTAGATGTGCCGGCCGAAGACCGCGTTGCGCATGACGTAGCCGTAGCCGACGACCAGCGCACCGAGGATGATCAGCACGATCGGGGCGCCCTTGTAGCTGGCGAGCAGCAGGGTGAGCACGAGGATCGCGGCGACCAGGGCGGTCAGCTTGAGCAGGAACAGCCGGGTCGGCAGCACGTCCAGGGAGAACTCCTGCTGGCGGCGGCGGTCCCGGAACTCCTGCCAGACCACGGCCGCGATCAGGACGAGCCCGAGCAGCAGGGTGAGGTTGTGGTAGTTGGTGTCCGGGCCGGCCTCGGGCAGGAAGCCGTTGCCGAGCTTCTGCAGGCCGTCCGGGAAGGGGCCGAGGGTCTGGCCCTTGAGCAGGATCTCGGTGAGGCCGCGGAAGAGGAGCATCCCGGCGAGGGTGACGATGAACGACGGTATGCCGAGATAGGCGATCAGATAGCCCTGGACCGAGCCGGCGACCGCGCCGATCACCAGGCACAGCACCAGGGCGACGGGCCAGGGGATCCCGTGCTGCACGGTCAGTACGGCCGCGAAGGCGCCGACGAACGCGGTGAGCGAGCCGACCGACAGGTCGATGTGCCCGGCGATGATCACCAGCATCATGCCGATCGCGAGGATCAGGATGTAGCTGTTCTGCAGCACCAGGTTGGAGACGTTGCGCGGCAGCAGCAGGTCCCCGTCGGTCCAGATCGCGAAGAGGACCACGATCAGGCCGAGCGCGATCAGCATGCCGTACTGGCGCATGTTGCGGCGCAGACCGGCCAGTACCAGGCCGAGCAGTCCCCCGTCGGCGGCCGGTCCGCTCCTGCCCGGCGGCGCGGGGGCCGGGCTCTTGGCGGTCACATCCGTGCTCATCGCGTTACCTCTTTGTCCTTCGTCATATGGCGCATCAGCACTTCCTGCGTGGCCTCGGCCCGTGGCACCTCACCGGTCAGCCGCCCGGCGGCCATCGTGTAGATGCGGTCGCACATGCCGAGCAGTTCGGGCAGCTCGGAGGAGATGAAGACCACCGCCTTGCCCTGGGCGGCGAGCTGGTCGATGACCGTGTAGATCTCGTACTTGGCGCCCACGTCGATGCCGCGGGTCGGCTCGTCGAGGATCAGCACGTCGGGACCCGCGAAGATCCACTTGCTGAGGACGACCTTCTGCTGGTTGCCGCCGGACAGCTTGCCCACCGGCTCGAAGACCGTGGGCGCCTTGATGTTCATGGACTTCCGGAAGCCCTCGGCGACCTGCCGCTCCTCGTGCTCGTCCACCACACCCCGCTGGGCGACCTTGTCCAGCGCGGTCAGCGAGATGTTCCGGTTGATGGTGTCGATGAGGTTCAGGCCGTAGTGCTTGCGGTCCTCGGTGACGTACGCGATGCCGTGCCCGATCGCCTCCGCCACGGTCTTGGTGCGGATCTCCGTGCCGTCCTTCAGGACCGTGCCGGCCGCGTACCGGCCGTAGGTCCGCCCGAAGACGCTCATCGCGAGTTCGGTGCGGCCCGCGCCCATCAGGCCCGCGATGCCGACGATCTCGCCGCGGCGCACGCTCAGGGACACGTCGTCCACGACCTTGCGCTGCTGGTCGATCGGGTGGAACACGGTCCAGCCGCGGATCTCCAGCGCCGGCGCCGCGCCCTCCTCCGGCTGGTGCGGGGTGCGCTCGGGGAAGCGGTGGTCGAGGTCGCGGCCGACCATGCCGGCGATGATCCGCTCCTCGGTCGTCTCCGGCGCCTTCACATCGAGGGTCTCGATGGACCGCCCGTCCCGGATGATCGTCACCGAGTCGGCGACCTTGCGGATCTCGTTGAGCTTGTGGGAGATGATGATCGAGGTGATGCCCTGGTTCTTCAGTTCCAGGATCAGGTCGAGGAGTTTGTCGCTGTCCTCGTCGTTCAGGGCCGCCGTCGGCTCGTCCAGGATCAGCAGCTTCACCTGCTTGGACAGCGCCTTGGCGATCTCGACGAGCTGCTGCTTGCCCACGCCGATGTCGGCGACCCGGGTCTCCGGGTGCTCGTCCAGACCGACCCGGCGCAGCAGCGCGGTGGCGTGGCGCAGGGTCTCGCGCCAGTTGATGAGTCCGCGCGTGGCGTGCTCGTTGCCGAGGAAGAGGTTCTCCGCGATGGACAGATGCGGCACCAGCGCCAGTTCCTGGTGGATGATGACGATGCCGTGCTGCTCGCTCGCCCGGATGTCCTTGAACTGGCAGGTCTGCGACTCGAAGAGGACGTCCCCCTCGTAACTGCCGTACGGGTGGACGCCGGAGAGCACCTTCATCAGGGTGGACTTGCCGGCGCCGTTCTCCCCGCAGATGGCGTGGACCTCGCCCTGCCGGACGGTCAGGGTGACGTCCGACAGCGCCTTGACACCGGGAAAGGTCTTGACGATCGAGCGCATTTCCAGGACGGGTCCCGCCATGGTCGTGCCTTCCAATCCGTAGGAGATGGGCGGGTTACTTGAGGTCGCCCTCGGTGTAGTAACCGCCGTCGACCAGCACCTGCTTGTAGTTGCTCTTGTCGACGCTCACCGGCTGGAGCAGGTAGGCGGGCACGACCTTCGTCCCGTTGTCGTACGTCTTGGTGTCGTTGACCTCGGGCTTCTTGCCCTTCAGGGAGTCGTCCATCATCGTGGCGGCGACCTCGGCGAGCTTGCGGAGGTCCTTGTAGACGGTCTGCGTCTGCTGACCGGCGATGATCGACTTCACCGAGGCCAGCTCGGCGTCCTGGCCGGTGATGACGGGCAGCGGCTTGCTGCCCGAGCCGTAGCCGTCCGACTTGAGGGCGGACAGGATGCCGATGGAGATGCCGTCGTACGGCGAGAGGACCGCGTCGACCCGGCCGCTCTTGTAGGCCGAGGTGAGGACGTCCTCCATGCGCTTCTGCGCGGTGGTGCCGTCCCAGCGCAGGGTGACGACCTGGGTCAGCTTCGTCTGCCCGGACTTGACCACCAGCTGCTTCTTGTCGATGTACGGCTGGAGGACGCTCATGGCGCCGCCGAAGAAGTACTTGGTGTTGTTGTCGTCGTTGGAGCCCGCGAACAGCTCGATGTTGAAGGGGCCCTTCTTGCCCTTGTTCAGGCCGAGCTTGTCGACGATGTACTGGCCCTGGAGCTTGCCGACCTTCTCGTTGTCGAACGAGGCGTAGTAGTCGACGTTCTTGGTGCCGAGGATCAGCCGGTCGTAGGAGATGACCGGGATGTGCGCGTCCGCGGCCTCCTGGAGGACGTGGCCCAGGGACTTGTTGTCGATCGCCGCGATGATCAGGCCCTTGACGCCCTGCGTGATCAGGTTCTCGATCTGCGAGACCTGGGTCTCCGGGTCGTCCTCGCCGTAGACGAGCTTGGTCTTGTAGCCCTTGGCCTGAAGGTCCTTGACGACGTTCTTGCCGTCGGAGATCCAGCGCTCGGAGGACTTGGTCGGCATGGCGATGCCGATGGTGGCGCCCTTGACGTCGCCCGTCTTCTCCTTGCTGCCGCCCTCGCCGCTCTGGCCGCAGGCGGTGAGGGTGAGGGCGAGCGAGGCGGCTCCGGCTATGGCGGCGAGTGCGGCTCTGCGGTTGCGCATCTGGGATCAGTCCTTGTCGTTCTCGTCGTTGAGAGGAGCGGAGGTGAGAGGTGCGGGTGCTTCCACGGGGAAGCGGTGGAGCGTCCCGGGCAGTCGGGAGCCGAGCGGCGCCATGTCGCCGTCCGCGCCGTGCCGGGCGAGCAGGTCCAGGGCGAGCCGGCCGCGCCGCACCCGCTCCCGGGCGGTGTCCAGGGTCACGTCCCGCAGGTGGGTGCCCCACGGGTAGATGCCGGGGGCCTTGGACAGACCGAACTTCAGGTACAGGGGTGCGCCGCGCCGGATCAGCTCGGCGACCTCGTACATCCGCACGTAGCCGCCGAGGTCGTCGGGGGCCTCGATGTACATGTCCATGGGGGCGCCGGAGACCCGGCGGATCTCGGTCAGGTGGTCCAGCGTCAGGTCGCTGGGCACGTTGACGGAGTCGGCGCCGAGCCGCTCGTAGACGGCGTACGAGGCCGGGTTGACCGGGCCGATGAGCGCCGAGACCTTCAGCGTGGTGTCGGCCGGGATGATGCCGGCCTGGCGGGCGCGGTGCAGGGTCCACAGCACGCCCTCGTCGGCGACCAGCAGGCACTTGACGCCCAGTTCGGTGGCCCGGACGGCGTCCTCGACGCAGCCGGCGACGGCGTCGTGGCCCCGGGCGCGCAGTCCGGCCCCCCGTGAGTCGGACCGCACCGAGCCGCCGATGTCCCAGGTGCCGCGCGGTCCGGTGAACAGGCACAGCTCGATGTCGCGCTCGTTCGTGGCGTCGACCATCTCGGTGATCTCGGCGTCGGTGAGCATCCACACGCCGCTGCCCTGGCTGATCCGGTGGATCGGCACATCGAGGCGCGAGGCCTCCTTCAGGACGACCGCCAGCGCTTCGGGTCCCTCGCACGAGGGGATCTCGGTGCGCCAGCGACCGCCGCCCGGGAAGGTGCGGGCGGAGGCGTCGGCGGGGTCGAGGGCGGGCGCGCCGAGGCCGAGTGCGGCGAGCACCTGCTCGCCGGGCCTGCGGGCTGCCGGGGCGGACGTGTCGGTCACAAGCTGTCCTTAGGGTCCTGAGTGTTCGGTATTTCGGACAAGGTTCGCGGCTCTGGGTACGGAAGAGCGCCGGGCGTACGCCGGCCGGGGCGTCGTCAGGTCACGCCCCGGCCGGCGTACGGTCAGGGGCGGAGCAGCACCTTGCCCACCTTGGGATCGCCGGCCCCGACCAGCTCGATGGCCTGCGGGAACTCGGTCAGCGGCAGCTCGTGGGTGACCAGCGGCAGCGGGTCCAGCAGCCCGGCCCCGAAGACCCGCACGGTGTGGGCCCAGGCGTCCGGCGGTGCGCCGAAGACGGTGTGCACCTCCAGCTGCCGTACGACGAGGTCGGTCGGGTCGAGCCCGTCCGCGCCCGGCGCCGGGATCCCGGTGAGGACCAGCCGGCCGCCGCGCCGCAGCAGCGCGGCGGCGGTGCGCGCGGCGGACGCCGACCCGGCGGTCTCGATCACCACGTCGAAGTCGCCGGGCAGCTCCTGGTCGCGCAGCCGGAAACCGCTCGCCCCGAACCGGCGGGACAGCGCCTCCCGGTCGTTCCGCGTGCCCACCACCAGCAGCTCCGCCGGCGAGACCGCCTTCAGGAACTGCACGGCGAACATGCCCAGCGTGCCCGTGCCGACCACCGCGACCCGCTCGCCCGGCCGGGCGTTCGCCTTCAGCGCGGCCGCCGCGACACAGGCGGCCGGCTCCAGCAGTGCGGCGGCGGTGAGGTCGGCGTCGTCCGGCAGGACGTGCAGCAGCCGGGCGGGCAGGGTCAGCGTGGCGGCCATGGCGCCCGGCTGGGTGAAGCCGGTCTCCTCGTACCCGGCCGAGCACAGCGTGGTCTCGCCCGCGTGACAGCGTTCGCACACCTGGCAGTTGCGGAAGCCCTCGCCGACGACCTTGCGGCCGACGAGCGAGCCGGGCACCCCGGCGCCCACCGCCGTGACCGTCCCCGACCACTCGTGTCCGGGCGTGAGCGGATAGCGCACGTACCCTTCGGGCCGGTTGCCCTGGTACACCTCGCGGTCGCTGCCGCAGATGCCGGCCGCGTGCACCGCGACCAGCGCCTCGCCGGGACCGGGCTGCCGGGGCGTGTGGGCCTCGACCCGGTGCACCCCCGGCGCCTCGACCAGGACCTGGGAGCTCACTTCGTGCCCTTCGGCTTGCGCTGCTCCCAGCCCTCGGCCCACAGGTCGAACCGGGCCTGCTGCTGCGGGAACTCCGCCGCCGCGTCGACGTCCAGCTCGACGCCGAGCCCCGGCGCGTCGGAGAGGTGGAAGCAGCCGTCCTCCGGGTTCACCTGCGGGGCGCCCTTGACCACCTTCTTGATCTCCGCGTCCGCGAAGTCGTTGAAGTGCTCGAGGATCTTGAAGTTCGGGGAGGTGAACCCGACCTGGAGGGAGGCGGCGGTGAGCACCGACCCGCCCACGTTGTGCGGGGCGACGAGCATGTAGTGGGTCTCGGCGGTCGCGGCCAGCTTCCGGGTCTCCCAGATGCCGCCGATGTGGCCGACGTCGGGCTGGATGATGTCGACCGCCTGGCTGTCGAACAGCTCGCGGAACTCGATCCGGTCGTGGATGCGCTCACCGGTGGCCACCGGTACGTCCACCTTGGCCGCCACCTTCTCCAGCGCCTTCAGGTTCTCCGGCGGCACCGGCTCCTCCAGCCAGGCCGGCTTGAAGGGCGCCATCTCCTTGGCCAGCCGGACGGCGGTGGCGGGGGAGAAGCGGCCGTGCATCTCCAGCATCAGCTCCGCCTCCGGGCCGATGGCGTCCCGCACGGCCTCGATGAGCGAGACCGCGTACACCGTCTCCTGGTGGTCCAGCTCGAAGTGCCCGGTGCCGAAGGGGTCGATCTTCAGCGCCCTGTAGCCGCGCTCCATGACCCCCCGCGCGGCCTTGTGGTACGCCTCCGGGGTCCGCTCGGTCGTGTACCAGCCGTTGGCGTACGCCTTGACCTTGTCGGTCACCTTCCCGCCGAGCAGCTGCCACACCGGCACGCCCAGGGCCTTGCCCTTGATGTCCCAGCAGGCCATCTCGACCACCGCGATGCCGGACATGACGATCTCCCCGGCCCGGCCGTAGTCGCCGTACTTCATCCGGCGCACGAGGTCCTCGACGGCGAAGGGGTCCGATCCGAGAATGTGGTTGGCCTCGGCCTCCCGCAGATAGCCGATCAGCGCGTCGGTGTGACCGAGCATCCGGGTCTCGCCGACTCCCGTGATGCCCTCGTCGGTGTGCACCTGGACGTAGGTCAGGTTGCGCCACGGCGTGCCGACCACGTGCGTGCTGATTCCGGTGATGCGCACGGCAGTTGCCCCTCAGCTGTTCGAGATTTCGTCACACGTTCGAAATGTTGGCGTGACAGTAAGGACGGTCCGGCGGGGGTGTCAATGGGTCGAACAGGTAACGGTTTCGGCACGGCTTTCGAGAACTCTTTCGACCCCGCACCAAACCTTCACAACGACGCCTGGAACCGGAACCGCGCGGACTCTAGTCTTCCCGCGTCATGAACTACTGCCTCCCGTGCCGACGGCACCTCAATGGCGCCCTGGCCTGCCCGGGGTGCGGTACTCCGGCCGACCGGCTCGCGCCCCTGACGGCGACGCCGGACGCGCCCGCGCACGAGCAGGGGGACGGGCACGGGCTCGCGCCGGCGCCGGCGACGTGCGAGCAGCCGTTCGAGCCGTACGAGCAGCGGAACGAGGAGGCGCCAGGCGGTCCGCACGCCCCCGGGGAGCCGGAGCGGGCGGAAGAACCGGAACCGTCGGAGACGGGGACCGGCGAAGCGGACGAGGCGGAGGGCGACGACGCCGGTGACGACGGGGGCGCCCCGGCCGGGCGGCGGGCCCGGGGCGGGGCCGAGGGCAGCCGCCGCGACCGCAAGGCCGCCGCACACCGCCGAAGACGCCGCCGTACCGTCCTGGTCGCCGCCGGCTTCGTCCTCGCGGCGGGCGGGCTGAGCCTCGCCGAACTGGGCACGGACGCGCCCTTCTCACCCTTCTCCAGCGACGCCCCGGCCCCGGCCGGGGACACCTCGGCGGACGGCGGCGCCGCCTCGGTCGCGCCGGGCCGCACCGCCGGTCCGACAGGCGCCACGTCCGGCGCCATCCCCCGGGCCGGCGAGTCGGCCTCCCCGGACGCCTCGGCCTCCGCCTCCGCGTCGCAGTCGCCGGAGGACGAGGACTCCGCTTCCCCCTCCGCCACGCCCAGCGGCACCGTGCAGCAGTCGCCCACGACGAGTTCCGGTGCGACCCCGGTGACCCCGGCCGCCCCGGCCCCCAGCCAGTCCTCCGCCGCCCCGACCACGGCCCCGGCCACCTCCGCGCCCCCGCCCCAGCCGTCGCCCACGAAGACCTGCGACCGCTTCCTGTGGTGGTGCAGCTGAGGACGTCCGCGGGCAGGTGAGTCCCCCCCCGCCCGGGGTCCGGCTCCATCCGTGTGTACGTGAAGCACGCCCCGGCGCGTGCCCGCCACCCCGCGCCATCGGCCATCCGGGGCATCCATGACACCCCCCGGCCCTCGGCGGGGTTGAGTCGAACGGGCACGTCTCGCCGTACCGGTCTCGGGAACGCCCGACGCCGGAGGAGGGCGTTGTGCCGAGGGGGAGCAGCGGGCAGCGGATCGGCCGAGGAGAGCGGATGACGCAGGAGATCACCGTCCAGGGCACGGTAGCCGAGGGCTTCGAGCCGGTGCGCGAGGAGTTCGCCGCCTTCGTCGCCGGGGAACGGGCGGACTACGAGGGGCAGTTGTGCGCGTACCTCCACGGACGGCGGGTCGTGGACCTGTGGGCGGGCGCGGGGGTGACGGGTGACTCGCTGTACGCCCTCCACTCGGCCACGATGGGCGCGGCCCATCTCGTGGCGGCGCTCCTCGTGCAGGACGGCACCCTGGAGCTGGACCGCAAAGTCACCTACTACTGGCCGGAGTTCGCCGCCGAGGGCAAGGGCGCGCTGATGCTGCGGGACCTGCTGGCGCACCGTGCGGGGCTGGTCGGCACCGACACCGGGTTCAGCGCCGATGAGCTGGCCGACGACCGGATGATCGCCGAACGCCTCGCCGACCAGCGGCCGTTCTGGCGGCCGGGCACGGCGTTCGGCTACCACGCGCTGGTCATCGGCGCGTTGACCGGCGAGGTCGTCCGCCGGGCGACGGGCCGTACGCTCCAGGAGGTGTACGAGGAGCGGGTCCGCGCCCCCCACGGCCTCGACCTCCACCTGGGTCTGCCCGAAGCGCACGAGCCGCGCTTCCGCACCGTCCGGCCGATGCTGCCGACGCCCGCGCAGCAGGCGCAGCTCGAAGCCGTGCCGGCCGGTCCGCACACCCTCGCGTCGATCGCCTTCAACCGGCACGGCGCGCAGCCCACCGACCTGGAGAGCCTGCCGAACGAGCGGCTGATCCGCGCCCGGGGACCCGCCTCGGTGGGCGGCATCGGCTCGGCACGCGGTCTCGCGGGCATGTACGCGGCGATGATCAGCGAGGTGGACGGCAGGACCCCGCTGCTGAAGGGCGACACACTGGCGGAGTTCGCCCAGATCCACTCCACGGGGTACGACCTGGTGGCCCGCGCCCACACGTCCTTCGGCCTCGGCTTCCAGGCGGTCGCCGACACCTGGTACCCGTTCCTGGGCGCGGGCACGCTGGGCCACAGCGGCACGGGCGGCGTCCAGGCCTTCGCGGACCCGCACGCGGGCATCGCCTACGGCTACACGAGGCGCAGGTTCGCGTTCCCGGGCGGAGCGGCACCCGAGAACGACAGGTTTGCGGCAAAGGTCCACGAGGCGGCGCTGGCCGGCTGAGGAACCCCCGTGCCGGACGGCAGCCGCACCCCACGTCCAAGGATGCGGCTGCCGATGTGAGGAACGACGGAGGTCAGACCAGCGTCACGCTGATGTTCCCGCGCGTCGCCTTCGAGTAGGGGCAGACCTGGTGGGCCTTCTCCAGCAGCTCCCGCGCGGTGGCCTCGTCGGCGTTCGGGATGTCCGCCGAGATCTCCACGATGATCCCGAAGCCCTCGTCGTTCCTGCCGATGCCGACCCTGGCGGTGACGGTGGAGCCGGACACGTCGGCGCCCTCCTGCCGGGCGACCACCCCCAGCGCCCCCTGGAAGCACGCGCTGTAACCGGCGGCGAACAGCTGCTCCGGGTTGGTCCCGGATCCGCTGCCGCCCATCTCCTTCGGCGGGTTGACGACGACGTCCAGTCGGCCGTCGTCCGTGGCGACCCGTCCGTCGCGGCCGTTCTCGGCGGTGGCGACGGCGGTGTACAGGACGTCGGACTGCGTGATGGGCATGCGGTTGTCTTCCTCCTCGGCCGCCGCGACTCGCGCCCACGATCGCGACGGATTCCGGAAAGAAGCTACCGCATGCCGGAAACCACGGGAAGGCCAGGGGATCGAGTCCGGACCATGCCGGGCCTGTGGTGTCCGGTCCGGATCGAACGGAAGACCCTAGAGCTTGACGACCATCTTGCCGATGTTGTCGCCGCGCAGGACCCCGAGGAACGCCTCCAGGTTGTTCTCGATGCCCTCGACCACGGTCTCCCGGTACTTCAGCGCGCCCGAGGCGACCCAGGGGCCGACCTCCCGGACGAACTGCGGCTGGAGGTCGTAGTGGTCGCCGACCAGGAAGCCCTCGATCCGGCCGCGCGTCTGGATCAGCCGGGCCAGGTTCCTCGGGCCGGGCGCGGGCTCGGTGTTGTTGTAGACCGAGATCATGCCGCAGACGGCGATCCGGCCGCCCTGGTTCAGCGAGCCGATCGCGGCCTCCAGGTGGTCCCCGCCGACGTTGTCGAAGTAGACGTCGATGCCGTCGGGCGCCGCCTCGCGCAGCTGCTCGGCGACCGGGCCGTTCTTGTAGTTGAAGGCGGCGTCGAAGCCGTACTCGTCCAGGAGCAGCTTGACCTTCTCGTCGGACCCGGCCGAGCCGATGACCCGCGAGGCGCCCTTGAGCCTGGCGATCTGGCCCACCTGGCTGCCCACGGCCCCCGCGGCGCCCGACACGAACACGCTGTCGCCCTCCTTGAAGGAGGCGGTGCGCAGCAGGCCGGCGTAGGCGGTCAGGCCGGTCATGCCGAGGACGCCGAGGTACGTCGACAGGGGAGCGGCCTCCGGGTCGACCTTCACGGCGTTCCTCGCGTCCACGGCCGCGTACTCGCGCCAGCCGGCGAAGTGCAGGACGTGGTCGCCGGCGGACAGGCCCTCGGCGTGCGACTCGACCACCTCGCCGACCGCGCCGCCCTGCATGACCTTGCCCAGCTCGAAGGGGGCGGCGTAGGACTTGGCCGCGCTCATCCTTCCACGCATATAGGGGTCGACGGAGAGGTACCTGTTCCGCACCAGCACCTGACCCTCGCCCGGGATCGGGACCGGCGCCTCGACGAGGGCGAAGTCCTCGGGCTTCGGCCAGCCGACGGGTCGGCTGAGCAGGTGCCACTCGCGGTTGATCATGACGGAGCCTTTCGTGTCACGGCAATTACTTCAGTACCTGAAACAACCATGCCCCTGAATATTTCATGATGTCAAGTAACCGGGTATCCTGGAGGGTATGTCCCACCCATCGAAGACCCACCGCCCCGACCCCCTGACCATGGAAGTGGTCGAGCTGATCGGTGACGTCGTGGCCCGCTTCTACGCGGACTACGAGGAGGCGGCGGGCGAGCACACGCTGACCGGTCCACAGGCCAGGCTGCTCAGCCTGCTCTCGCTGGAGCCGCTGCCCATGCGCAAGCTGGCCCAGAAGCTCAAGTGCGAGCCGTCGAACGTCACCGGGATCGTGGACCGGCTCGAGTCCCGCGGCCTGGTGGAGCGCCGCCCCGACCCGGCCGACCGCCGGGTCAAGGTCGCCGCCGCCACCGACGAGGGCCGCCGGGTGGCCCGGGACCTGCGCGAGGGCCTGCACTTCGCCCGCGAGCCGCTCGCCGCGCTCACCGACGACCAGCGCCGCTCCCTGCGCGACCTGCTCCGCCGCATGCTCGACGCCTGAGACCCGGCCCGGCCGGTCGCCGGCCGCCACCGGCCATCCGCGCTGTCACACCCAGCCAGTAGAGTCCTCGCCATGCGCGATCTCGGGGTGGGTTTCGGGTACCTGCTGAAAGGCCAGCGATGGGTGGCCCGGCACGGGCGGAGCTACGGCTTCGGGCTGCTGCCCGGACTGATCACACTGGTGCTGTACGCCGCCGCGCTGGTCGCGCTCGCCGTGTGGGGCGCGGACGCGGTCACGTGGGCGACCCCGTTCGCGGACGACTGGTCCAGCCCCTGGCAGGGCCTGTTCCGCGGCTTCCTGACGGCCGTCCTCTTCGCCCTCGGTCTGCTGCTGGCCGTGCTGACGTTCACCGCCGTCACCCTGCTGGTCGGCCAGCCCTTCTACGAGAACCTCTCGGAGAGGGTCGACGCCGACGTCTCGCCCGACGGCACCGCCCCGCGGTCGGAGCTGCCGCTCTGGCGCGAGCTGTGGATCTCCGCCCGGGACAGTCTGCGCGTGCTGGTGCGGGCCGGCCTGTGGGGCATCCTGCTCTTCGCCCTCGGTTTCCTGCCGTTCGTCGGGCAGACCGTCGTCCCCGTGATCGGCTTCTTCGTCACCGGCTTCTTCCTCACCGAGGAACTGGCCGCCGTGGCGATGCAGCGCCGGGGCGTCGACCTGCGCGCCCGGCTCACCCTGCTGCGCTCCCGCAAGACCCTCGTCTGGGGCTTCGGCACGCCTCTGGGCCTGGCCTTCCTGGTTCCGTTCGTCGCGGTGTTCCTGATGCCGGGCGCGGTCGCGGGCGCCACGCTCCTCGCCCGCGACCTGCTGGGCGAGGAGAGCGGCGGGGACGGCGCCGAGGCCCCCCGGACGCAGGACGTCACCCCCTGACCGACACGCTCGCCGTAGGTCCCGTCCCGGCCGGTCCCCGCGTCAGCCCGGGCTCCGTTCCGCCGCACCGACGGACACGGCGACGATCGACCGGACCTGCGCGATGATGTCCAGCCGGTTGCGCACGAACTCCGGGTCGGTCACCTCGGTGGTGTTCCCGGCCCCGAACTGCAGCACGGGCGTGTGCACATGCCCGCCCGGCAGCGTGCCGCGCAGCCCGAGCCGGTCCCGCAGCAGGGTGGCCCGGTAGGCGATCTCGTTGGAGAGGTAGTCGCCGCCCGCCCCGGCACGGGCGGTGGAGCCGGGGGTCGGCCCGTCCGGCCGTACGACGGGCGCGGTGCCGCCGGCCGGTATCTCGGTCACCTCGGTGTGGTCGTACACGGGGAAGCGGCCCGTCCGCGCGGCCACGACGGCGGCGTACGGCAGGGTGGTGCTCGTCCACTGCGGCTGCGACGCCGGGTCCGCGACCGGGACGGTCCCGGTCACGCCCACGTCGTCGTTGTCCGCGAAGCCGCCCCGCCACGCGCCGTTGGTGCGCTCGACGTCGAACCGGCCGACCCGGCCCTGGCTCACGGTCGTGAACAGGTCCACCCGCGGCAGGTACGGCCGCAGCGTCCGCTCCACCGTGCCCTCGGTGAAGTCCCGCCAGCGCACCGGGAACACGGCCGTCTCCACGCGCGCCGGTCCCCGCGCCGTCTCGACGACCGTGCCGTCCAGCGCGAGCGCCGTCGCCCCCGAGGGGTTGGAGATGCGGATGTCCCGGTCGAGCGTGAAGGGGTCGAACCCGGTGAGCAGGACGCGCCGCAGGTGCCCCTTGCCCGGGTAGCGGATGTCGGTCTGCCCGCGCGAGGTCCGCTCCAGCCACCCGAGGAGCGCGTCGCGTTGCCCGGCGGAGAGCCCGAAGCCCGGCTGCCAGGCGCGCACTTCCCGGGTCATCCCCAGCCGGGCCCAGTACAGCGGCCGGTCGTCGTCCCGGCTCAGGTCACCCCCGGCCGGCCCGCGCCCCTGCGCCCGCTCCACGGCCCGCCGCCACAGCGCGGACCCCTCGCGTACGACGGTGCGGCGGGCCTGCGCGTAGGAGTGCGCCCGGTGCAGGGCACGGCGGAACCCCGGTGCCGCGTCGGCGAATCCGGAGCGCCGCAGGATCTCCTGCGGCACGGCCTCGTCCAGCCGTTGTTCCTCGACGGTGGGGGAGGGCGGGGCGGTGGCGGCGCGGGCCGTGCCGGCGGGCCCGGACAGGCCGGCCAGCAGGGCCAGCCCGAGCAGGCCGATACGTAGACGCATCAAGGGAGTTCGGGTCCTTCCGTCGCTGTGGGGCGCGTGGTGCGGTGGACGGCCGCAGTATCGCGTGACGGAAGGGACCCGCGCCATGGTGCGGGCCTCCCGCCGCCGGTCTCCCGCGGACGCCACGCGACGTCCGGCCGCACCGACCCGGCGGCCGGCGGGTGCCCGGCGGGCAGGGCGGCGTGCAGCGGCTCGTCCAGCAGACGGGGTGAGGTCCTCCTCGCGCTCGGCCGTCACCTCCGGGTGCCGGTCCCGGAAGACGGCCGGCGCCTGCGCGACGAGCGCCGCCCCGGCCGTGGCGAAGGCGGTGACCCGCGGCAGCGGCGCCCGGCCCGTCCCCGTCAGCCGCACCCCGCGCGGCAGCCGGACGGCGGACGGATCCGGCGCCACGTGCACACGGCGACCGGCCGCGGGGTGCCGCCGGCGGGGGAGACGTGGGCAAGTGTGAAGGGTTCGTACGAGATCTCCGCCGGACGCTCGATCGAGGACCGCCGCGTCATCACGACGATTAACGTCTGATCCTGGACAAGTCCCCCGCCGGGGGACGCGTGTCCCCCGCGCAGCCCCGGTCCGGGAACCTGACCCCCGGACCGGGGCTTCACGGCCCCGGCGCGGCGGGCTACCGGCCGCGGACGCCGAATCCGTACACCGTCTCGGAGCGGAACACCTCGCCGGGCCGCAGCACCGTGCTCGGGAAGTCCGGCCGGTTGGGGGAGTCCGGGAAGTGCTGCGTCTCCAGGGCGATCCCGGCGCCCGGGCCGAGCGGCCCGGACAACGAGTCGGCGGTGTACAGCTGGAGGCCCGGCTCGGTCGTGGCCACCGTCAGGGTCCGCCCGGACGCCGGGTCGTACAGCTCGGCCACCTCTTCCGGCGCGCCGGTCACCCCCTTGTCCAGGACGAAGTTGTGGTCGTAGCCGGAGCCGGTCTTGCGGGCCGTACGGAAGTCGAAGCGGGAGCCGGTCACGTCCGACGGCGCGCCGGCCGGGATCAGGTCCGCGTCCACCGGCGTGTACCGGGACGCGGCCAGCCGCAGCTCGTGCCCGCCCGCGTCCCCGGAACCGCTCAGGTTCCAGTACGTGTGACTGGTCAGGTTGACCACCGTCGGCGCGTCCGTGACCGCCTCGTAGGCGATCCGCAGCGCGCCCGACGGGTCGAGCGTGTACGTCACCGCCACCTCCAGCCGGCCCGGGAAGCCCTCCTCGCCGTGCGGGCTGACCCGGCCGAGGCGGACGCCGTGCGGGACCGGCGTCACCTCCCACACCCGCTTGTCGAACCCGCGCTCACCGCCGTGCAGCGAGTTCGGGCCGTTGTTGCGCGCCAGCGGGTACGTCCGGCCGTCCAGTTCGAACCGGCCGCCCGCGATGCGGTTCGCGTACCGGCCGATCACGGCACCCAGGTACGGCTCCGGATGCGCCAGGTAGCCGTCGAGGTCCGGGAAGCCCAGCGCCACGCCCGCCGTCCGCCCGGCGCCGTCCGGGACCTCCACGGACTGCACGATCCCGCCGTACGACAGCACCCGCACCCGCACCCCGCCGCGCTCCAGCGTCCACCGGTGCACCGCCGTGCCGTCGGGGAGTGTGCCGAAAAGTTCGTTCATGTGGGAAACCCTAGTAGTGCCGCCGGAAGCCGGATCCGGCGCGGGCGACGGTCCACCGCGTGTGTCCCACCGGCACTTGACGGGCTGTCGTGTGTCTGGTGGTGTTTCCCTTCACCCCGCTCGCTGTCGGGGCGGACGAGGACTCATCACGCGCGGGGGACGCATGAGTGATCGCGAGCTGTGGGCGAGTGCGGGCCTGCTGGCCACATTCCTGGGCTTCGTCGTGTCGATCTTCGTCGGCCCACCCGCCTGGTTCCTGGGCATCCTGTTCGCCGCACTGGCCGTGAGCGTACTGATCATCTGGACCGAGCAGAAGAAGCGCGGCCACCGCTGAAGCCGCACCGCCTGTTCGGCCCGCTCACCGAACGGGGCCGGTCACGGATTCCCCGCCGTGATCCTCCGGTACGCGATCTCCGCCAGCCGCGCCTGACCGTCCTTGCTGGGGTGGAACCAGTCCCAGTGGCTGAGCTGGTCCGTGCCGAAGCGGTAGTCGTAGACCGCGTCGTCGTCGAAGCGGCAGCGCCGGTCCTTCGCGCAGACCTCCTTCAGCACCCGGTTGTACTCCACCACCCGCCGCTGCACGGAGTCCCGGCGCAGCGTCGCCGCGCTGGTCAGGTCGTCCGCGTCGCCCAGCATCGACGGGCAGATGCCCAGCTTCCACACCTGCTTGCCCAGCGGGTTCGTCCGGCCTTGCGACCACAGCCGCTTCAGGTTCGGCACACTCGCCACGTACACCTGCGTCCTGGGCAGCGCCGAACGCAGCGTGCGCAGCGCCTCCTCGAAGTCCGCGCGGAAGCCGGCCACCGGGGTCATCGCCGACGCCGAGGCCCGGCAGGCGTCGTTCGCCCCCACCATCACCGTCACCAACTGCGGGGCGCGGGAGACCGCCTGCTCCATCTGCCCGGGCAGGTCCGCCATCCGGGCACCCGTCACCGCGTAGTTCCAGCTGCGCTCCGCCGCCCCCGTCACGCCCAGCAGCCGCACCGCCAGGCTGTCCACCGTGGCGTCGCTGCCCGTCGCCCACGACACCTCCGGGCAGTCCGACAGCACCGTGCATGCGTCGAAGCCGCGCGTGATGGAGTCGCCCACCGCGGCGATCGAGTCCGGGCTGCGGTCCCACACCGGGAGCCGGACCGCGCCCGCCCTGGTGCCCGCCGGCGCCGGCGCGCTCCCCGACCCGTCGTCACACCCGGCGGCGCCCAGCAGCACGGCCGCCACGACGGCGAGAACGGCCCGTACACGGTGGCTTCGCTTCCGCATCCCTGCTGTTCCCCTCGTTCGACGGTGGGCTTCCCCCTGCCCTGACAACGTCCGAGGGTTCCCGGCCCGGCGCCCCGGGAACGGCACACCCCCGCACAAGCGTCCCCCTGGGTGAATGGCGGCGGTTTCCTGGCACCGGGACCGACCGTACGTCACACTCCTTGCCCCGCCGCAGGGTAGCCTCGCCATCAACGCGGCCGTCGCGCCACTGCCGCCCAGCCAGTCCGCAAGATGTCCCGCTCTGCCCGGAGGTTCCGGTGACGACACGTGGAGTTCTGTACGTGCACTCCGCGCCGCGCGCGCTGTGCCCGCACGTCGAGTGGGCCGTCGCCGGGGTGCTCGGCACGCGCGTCAACCTCGACTGGATCCGGCAGCCGGCGGCGCCCGGCACCTGGCGCTCGGAGTTCTCCTGGCAGGGCCAGGCCGGCACCGCCTCCAAACTCGCCTCGGCGCTGCGCGGCTGGCACCTGCTGCGCTTCGAGGTCACCGCGGAGCCCTGCGCGACCGCCGAGGGCGAGCGCTACAGCTGCACCCCCGACCTCGGCATCTTCCACGCCGTCACCGGAATCCACGGCGACATCCTGATCCCCGAGGACCGCCTGCGCGCCGCGCTGACGCGGTCCCAGCAGGGGGAGACCGACCTGGAGGCGGAGATCGCCAAGCTCCTGGGCAAGCCCTGGGACGACGAACTGGAGCCGTTCCGCTACGCCGGCGAGGGCGCCCCGGTCCGCTGGCTGCACCAAGTGGTGTGACGTCGCGCACGTGACGGACCCGGCCGGGGCACGCGGCGGACATGACGGAAGGGCCCTCACCTGCCGGTGAGGGCCCTTCCGCGCGTTTCTCAGATCGTCCGGAACGCCAGGACCACGTTGTGCCCGCCGAAGCCGAACGAGTCGTTCAGCGCGGCGATACGGCCCTCGGGCAGGGCCCGCGCCTCACCGACGACCACGTCCGCGTTGACCTCGGGGTCGAGGTTGTCCACGTTGATGGTCGGCGGAGCCGTGCGGTTCACCAGCGCCAGGATCGACGCGACGGTCTCCACACCACCGGCACCGCCCAGCAGGTGACCGGTCATCGACTTGGTCGCGGAGATCGCCATGTGGTCGACGTCGTCGCCGAACACCTTCCGCAGCGCCTTGATCTCGGCCACGTCACCCTGCGGCGTCGAGGTGGCGTGCGCGTTCACGTGCACGATCTCGGCCGGCTTCAGATCCGTGTTGTCCAGCAGGTTCTGCAGCGCGTGCGCGATCCCGTTGCCGGACGGCTCCGGCTGCGTGATGTGGTGCGCGTCGGCGGAGATGCCCTGTCCGACCGCCTCGGCGTAGATCCGGGCGCCGCGGGCCTTCGCGTGCTCCTCGGACTCCAGGACGATCACACCGGCGCCCTCACCGAGCACGAAGCCGTCCCGGCCGGCGTCGTAGGGACGCGAGGCGCCCTGCGGGTCGTCGTTGTTCTTGGACATCGCCATCATGTTGCCGAACGCGGCGATGGGCAGCGGGTGGATGGCGGCCTCGGTACCACCGGCCACGACCACGTCCGCACGCCCGGTGCGGATCATCTCGATCGCGTACCCGATGGCCTCCGCGCCCGAGGCGCAGGCCGAGACCGGGGTGTGCACACCGGCGCGGGCACCCAGCTCGATCCCGACGTTGGCCGCCGGGGAGTTGGGCATCAGCATCGGCACGGTGTGCGGGGAGACGCGGCGTACGCCCTTCTCCTTGAGGATGTCGTACTGGTCCAGCAGGGTCGTCACGCCGCCGATGCCGGAGGCGATGACCGCGCCGAGACGGTCGGGGTTGACGGACGAGTCCTCACCGGCCCTGGCGGTGAAGCCGGCGTCCTTCCAGGCCTCCTGAGCGGCGATCAGCGCGAACTGCGCGGACCGGTCCAGCTTGCGGGCCTGCGGGCGGGGGATGATCTCGCCCGGCTCGACGGCGATCTGCGCGGCGATGCGGACCGGCAGCTGAGCCGCCCACTCCTTCTCCAGCAGGCTGACGCCGGACGTGCCGGCGACGAGGGCCTCCCAGGTCGAGGCTGCGTCGCCACCCAGCGGTGTGGTTGCGCCGATACCGGTGACGACCACGGTGCGATTGGTCGGGCTCACGGGAATTCTTTCTCCAACGGATACGGGAGGACTACCCCCGCGTCTGCGGGGATTACGGCGCCACCGCCGGGTGGCGGGGCTTGCAGCCTGCGGCCTACGCGGTGGCTCAGGCCTGGTGCTTGAGGATGTAGTCGGTCGCGTCGCCGACGGTCTTGAGGTTCTTGACGTCCTCGTCCGGGATCTTCACGTCGAAGCGCTCCTCGGCGGCGACGACGACCTCGACCATGGACAGCGAGTCGACGTCCAGGTCGTCGGTGAAGGACTTGTCCAGCTGGACGTCCTCGGTGGGGATCCCGGCGATCTCGTTCACGATCTCGGCGAGACCCGCGACGATCTCTTCCTGAGTGGCGGCCATGTCAGGCGCTCCTTCTTCGATAATCCAGACGGTTTGTGGCAGTTGTCCCCCTGCCGGATCGCATGATCCGGCACGGAGTGCCTAGGGGAGGGTAACGACCGTGGCGGCGTAGACGAGACCCGCCCCGAATCCGATGACGAGCGCGGTGTCGCCGCTCTTCGCCTCCCCGGTCGCCAGGAGCCGCTCCATCGCGAGCGGGATCGAGGCGGCCGAGGTGTTGCCGGTGGTGCGGATGTCACGGGCGACCGTGACGTGCTCCGGCAGCTTCAGTGTCTTCACCATCGAGTCGATGATCCGCACATTGGCCTGGTGCGGGATGAAGACGTCCAGGTCGTCCGCGGTGATTCCGGCCGCGTCCAGCGCCTGCTGGGCGACCTTCGCCATCTCGAACACGGCCCAGCGGAACACCGCCTGGCCCTCCTGCGTGATCGCAGGGAACTTGATGTTGCCCTGGCTGTCCAGGGGCAGCTGGGAGACGTCACCGACGGCGAACCGGTCCCAGGAGACGGTCTGCTTGATGGTCTCGGACTTGTCGCCCTCGGAGCCCCACACGGTCGGGCCGATCGCCGGCTCGTTCGAGGGGCCGACCACGACCGCGCCGGCGCCGTCACCGAACAGGAACGCGGTCGCCCGGTCCTCCAGGTCGGTCAGGTCGCTCAGCCGCTCCACGCCGATCACGAGCACGTGTTCGGCGGAACCTTCCACCACCATGCCCTTGGCGAGGGTCAGGCCGTAGCCGAAGCCCGCGCAGCCGGCCGAGATGTCGAAGGCGGCGGCCTTGTCCGTGCCCAGCCTGTCGGCGATCTCGGTGGCGACGGCCGGGGTCTGGCTGAAGTGCGACACGGTCGAGACGACCACCGCGCCGATCTGCTCGGCGTCGATGCCGGCGTCCGCGATGGCCTTCCCGGAGGCCTCGATCGCCATCGCGGCCACGGTCTCCTCCGGGCCCGCCCAGTGCCGGGTCTCGATGCCGGAGCGGGAGCGGATCCACTCGTCGGACGAGTCGATCCGCTCCAGGATCACCTCGTTGGGCACGACCCGGGTCGGCCGGTAGCCGCCGACGCCGAGGATGCGCGCATACGGGGCGCCCTTGCTGGGCTTGATCTTCGCCATGTACGGCTCCTTAGGCACCGGTGTGCTCTGCGAGCAGAGCGCGGGCCGCGTCGAGGTCGTCGGGGGTCTTCAGGGCCAGCGTCGCGACACCGGGCAGGGCCCGCTTGGCCAGGCCGGTCAGGGTGCCGCCCGGGCACACCTCGACGAGCGCGGTGACGCCCAGCTCCTTGAACGTCTCCATGCACAGGTCCCAGCGCACGGGGTTGGCGACCTGGCCGACCAGCCGCTCCAGCACCTCGGCACCGGACGCGACGGCCTTGCCGTCCTTGTTGGAGACGTAGGGAAGCTTCGGGTCGGCCGGGGACAGCGCCGCGGCGGCCTTGGCGAGCGTCTCGACCGCGGGCGCCATGTGACGGGTGTGGAAGGCGCCGGCCACCTTCAGCGGGACGACCTTGCGCACGCCCTCGGGCTTGTCCTCGGCCAGCGCGGCCAGCTGCTCCAGCGTGCCGGCGGCGACGATCTGGCCCGCGCCGTTGATGTTCGCCGGGGTCAGGCCCAGCTTCTCCAGGTGCGCGACGGAGGTCTCCGGGTCGCCGCCGAGCAGCGCCGCCATGCCGGTCTCGGTGACCGCGGCGGCGTCGGCCATCGCCAGACCCCGCTTGCGGACGAGGCCGAGGGCGGCGGTGTCGTCCAGGACACCGGCGAAGGCGGCGGCGGTGATCTCACCGACACTGTGCCCGGCGACCGCGCCGGGGGCGGTGTCACCGAGTGCCGCGGCGGACAGCAGGCCGGCGGCCACGAGCAGCGGCTGGGCCACCGCGGTGTCCCGGATCGCGTCGGCGTCGGCCTGGGTGCCGTAGTGCACGAGGTCCAGTTCGATGGCGTCCGACCAGGCGGCGACGCGGTCGGCGGCACCGGGCAGTTCGAGCCAGGGGGTCAGGAAGCCGGGCGTCTGAGCGCCCTGGCCGGGAGCGACGAGTACGAGCACTCTCACACTCTCTCTTGGGGACGGGCACGGCCGCCCGTGAGGACAGGGACGAAGAACACGAAGGGCTTTTGTGGGCCTCCGACAAAACCCTATGTCTGGGTTTCGGCGTCGGCCAGACGCCCCAGGATGAGCGCGATCCGTAGTGTGAACGCGGATCGTACATCCGAAGGCGACCATCCGGTGACGTCAGTCACACGTCGGAGCCGGTAGCGCACGGTGTTCGGGTGAACGAAGAGCATCCTCGCCGCGCCTTCCAGGCTGCTCGCCTGCTCCAGGTACACACTCAGTGTTTCCAGGAGTGCCGAGCCCGCCTCCTCCAGCGGTCTGTAGATCTCCTCCACCAGTTGCTCACGGGCGCTCGGATCACCCGCGATGGCCCGCTCCGGCAGCAGATCGTCCGCCAGCACCGGACGCGGCGCGTCCTGCCAGGCGGAACACGCCTTCAGCCCGGCGGCGGCGGCCTGCGCGGACCGGGTCGCGGCCAGCAGGTCGGGCACGACGGGCCCCGCGACGACCGGCCCGGCGGCGAACGGCCCGATCAGCGACCTGGCCACGGCGAGCGGGTTGGCGCTGCCGCCGGCGACGACGACCAGCCGGTCGCCGAGCACCCCGGTGAGCACCTGGAGCTTGGCGTGCCGGGCGGCCCGCCGGATCGCCTCCACCGTCAGCTCGCTGTCCCCGTCCGGCGCGGTCCCGAGCACGACGCACACGTGCTCGGGCGAGTTCCAGCCCAGGGCGGCGGCCCGGCTGACGGCGCCCTCGTCCGCCTCCCCGCTCAGCACCGCGTTCACGACCAGCGACTCCAGCCGGGCGTCCCAGGCACCGCGTGCCTCGGCGGCCTGGGCGTACACCTGGGCGGTGGCGAAGGCGATCTCCCGGGCGTACACGAGCAGCGCCTCACGCAGCACGCTCTCGTCGCCCGGCGCCGCCACCTCGTCGATGGCGGACTCCATCACCTCGATCGTGGTCCGCACCATTTCCACGGTCTGCCGCAGCGTGATGGCCCGGGTCAGCTCGCGCGGCGCGGTCCCGAAGACGTCCGTGGAGATCGCCTGGGGCGCGTCCGGGTGCCGGAACCACTCGGTGAACGCCGCGATGCCCGCCTGGGCGACGAGGCCGATCCAGGAACGGTTCTCCGGGGGCATCGCCCGGTACCACGGCAGGGTCTCGTCCATGCGCGCGATGGCCTGCGCGGCCAGGCTCCCGGAGGACTTCTCCAGTCGCTTCAGGGTCGCGGAGTGCGGATGGACGACGCGGGCTGCGGGATCGCCGTTGTGGGATTCGGGTTCGGGCACGGGGACAAGACTGCCTTATCGGGCCGGGCCCGTGCGCCGCCGGGGTTGTGCTTGACGTCTCGGCCGCTTCCGGAGGCACCTCGGCGGGTCTCGCCCCTCCGGCTCCTCGCGGCCGACGCGTGGGAACAGCCGGCGTGGGTGGGCCCGTGCCCTCGGTCCGGTTTCGTGGGCCCGGCCCGGCTACCGTGGTGCCGTGATGGACGTACGGCGCGCCGGCGAGCGCTATCGCGGAGGGGATCCCGAGGGCGGGATCGACACCTGGCACGCCTTCTCCTTCGGCCCGCACTACGACCCGGACAACCTCCGGTTCGGCGCGGTGATCGCCTGCAACGAGGAGCGGCTCGCGCCCGGCGCCGGCTTCGACGAACACCCGCACAGCCACACCGAGATCGTCACGTGGGTGGTCGAGGGGGAGCTGACCCACCGTGACTCCACGGGCCGCGAGACGCGGGTCGGGCCCGGGGACCTCCAGCACCTCAGCGCGGCGGCGGGCGTCCGGCACGTCGAGCGCAACGACGGGGACGCGCCCCTGACCTTCGTGCAGATGTGGCTGACACCGCGCGAGCCCGGCGGCGACCCCTCCTACGCCCTCGTCCCCGGCATCGCCGACTCCACGCCGTACGCGGTGCCGACGGCGGGCGCGATGCTCCACGTGCGCCGCCTGCACCCCGGCGAGCGGACCGCCGTCCCGGACGCGGCGTACGTGTACGCGCACGTGGTGCGGGGCGAGGTCCGGCTGGCGGGGGAGGAGCTGGGCCCCGGCGATGCGGCGAGGATCACAGGGGCGGAGGGTCTGGAGGCGGTGGCGGCGACACCGGCGGAGCTGCTGCTGTGGGAGATGACGGCCGCAGGGTCTTAGGGTCTTCCGTTCGGATCAGGCCAGACCCCGCGAGCCCGGCATGATCCGAACGAGAGGCCCTAGCCGCGCACCTCGGCGAGCACCGCGTCCGTGAAGGGCGGCCACGCCTCGACGGCCCAGGGGCCGAACGCCCGGTCCGTCAGGGCGACCGCGGCCAGCCCGGCATCCGGGTCGATCCACAGGAACGTACCGGACTGCCCGAAATGCCCGAAAGTGCGAGGTGAGGAGGAACTCCCCGTCCAGTGCGGGGACTTCCCGTCGCGGATCTCGAAGCCCAGCCCCCAGTCGTTCGGGTTCTGGTGGCCGTACCCCGGCAGCACCCCCTTCGTCCCCGGGTACTGCACGGTCATCGCCGCCGCCACCGTCCGCGCGTCCAGCAGCCGCGGCGCCTGCACCTCCGCCGCGAACCGCAGCAGGTCCCCGGCCGTCGACACCCCGTCCTTCGCCGGTGACCCCTCCAGCGACGTCGACGTCATCCCCAGCGGCTCCAGCACCGCCTGCCGCAGATACTCGGCGAACGGGATGTCCGTCGCCTTGGCGATGTGGTCCCCGAGCTGCTCGAACCCGGCGTTGGAGTACAGCCGCCGCTCCCCGGGCGGGGCCGTCACCCGGTGCTCGTCGAAGGCGAGCCCGGAGGTGTGGGCGAGGAGGTGACGGACCGTCGACCCGGGCGGCCCGGCCGGCTCGTCCAGCTCGATGGCGCCCTCCTCGTACGCGACGAGCGCCGCGTAGGCCGCCAGCGGCTTGGTGACGGAGGCCAGCGGGAAGCGGTGCCCGACGGGACCGTGCGTCCCGAGGACGGTCCCGTCGGCTCGTACGACACCCGCCGCGGCGGTGGGGACGGGCCAGTTCTCGATCAGCGCCAGGCTCTGCAACGACATGCCTCCGAGCCTATGCGGCTCACAGCGGCAGCCGCATCGACGGGTCGGGGTCCCGTGTGAAGCCGAGGGAGGAGTACAGCGGCTCCGCCTCCGGCGAGGCGTTCAGCAGCACGTGCCCGGCACCCCGCGCCCGGAACCACTCCAGCAGCTCCTCCATGCACGCGCGCGCGTACCCCCGCCGCCGGGCGTCCGGGTCGGTCGCCACACTGAAGACGTGCCCGACCCGCCCCCGCGGGTTCCCGGCCCTGCCGATGCGGTACTCCACCGTCCCCGCCACCAGCGCGGCCAGCGCCCCGGGCCGGCCGGGATGCTCCACGACGAACGCCGCGAAGTCCCCGTCCTGGTCGGCGAGGCGTTCCCGCAGCACCGGCAGCGACTCCGCGTGCCAGTCGGCGGACCCGGAACCCTGCGCGCCCGACAGGGAGTCGATCATCACCTGGCGCAGTCGCAACACTTCGGCGGCGTCCCCGGGCCGGGCCCGGCGTGCAAGTCTCATGGGACGCACGCTAATCAGCCGCCGCGGGTGCCGTCCCGTGGATTTCCCGGCGGACCCGCTTGCTTGGAGTGCACTCCAAGGCCATAGCGTGGGGACATGACGGTGATGCAGACCACGCCAGCGGCCACCGAGCACGCCACCCCCGCCGACATCTGCTCCGCCCCGCCCCGGCGGCACCCCCGCCCCGACGGCCAGGACCGCTACACGATCAGCGAGGTCGTCGCGTTCGCCGGCCTCACCGCGCACACGCTGCGCTGGTACGAGCGGATCGGGCTGATGCCGCACGTGGACCGCTCGCACACCGGCCAGCGCCGCTACAGCAACCGCGACCTGGACTGGCTGGACTTCGTGACCAAGCTCCGGCTGACCGGGATGCCGGTGGCGGACATGGTGCGCTACGCGGAGCTCGTCAGGGAGGGCGACCACACCTTCGCGGAACGCCGTCAACTGCTGGAGTCGACCCGCAGGGACGTCCTGGCCAGGATCGCGGAACTCCACGACACGCTGGGCGTCCTGGACAGGAAGATCAGTTTCTACGGGCGCGAGCGGTAGCTACAGTTCGGCCAGCAGCTCGGCCTTCTTGGAGGAGAACTCCTCGTCGGTGACCAGCCCCGCCTGGTGCAGCTCCCCGAGGTGCCGGATCCGCTCGGCGATGTCGGCGGGGTCACGCCGTGCCGGGGCCGGTACGGCGGGTACCGGTCCGCGCGACCGCACGGCCGCCAGCACGGCCGCGGCGAACGGCAGGGACTCGTGCACCGGCCCGTACCCGAGCCCGAACACCACCGACGCCGGATCCTGGTCGGGCTGTGACGGGCGGGCGGAGCCCGGTTCGCGGGGCACCAGCCGCAGGTGCCCCTCGAAGATCTCCGGGGACCGCCACTCCACCCCGCTCAGCCCGGTCACCGGAAAGCTCTGGTCGCCGGCCTTCCACTTCGCCGACGACGCCCCGGTCCAGGACCAGCGGAACTGCACGGACGTCCCGTCGAAGGACGCCTTCCCGTCGTACGCCTTGAACTGCAGCGGCGCCTCGGGCGCAGCCACCAGGTGCCGCTCGGCGGGCCCCGACTCGGTCAGCAGCCCCTTCAGTTCGTCGGCGTAGTACTCGGCGAGGGTCTCCCGCTCGGCCGGCAGCACCAGCCGGTAGGGGTCGGACCCCTCCTTCAGCTGGCCGTCGGCGGCCTCCATCAGCGGATCGGCACCCGGACGAGGCGTCAGGCGCAGGACGACCGTGCCGCGCCTGCCCGGGGCGAGCGTCACGCCCTCGACCGCGGACAGCGGGATCCGGCGCTCGCCGAGCGCCTGGAACAGCTTCGGTGTTCGAATCCCCCGTTCGTAACGGATGAGCACGGAGTCGGACTCGAACTCCCAGACGGCATGAAAACCCGCCAGTACGTCACCCATGCGGCTCATCGTATGCGGCACGTGCTCCTCCGTCGCCACCCGCGCAGACCGCACTTCCTGCTGTTTCTACGCGCGTCCGGCCGTCACCGTGCCGGACAGACCGGACCGGCACGCATCGTTCTCCCGTGCGCACGTCACCGCGTCGTACGCGCCCACACCGATGTCGGCGAGGTTGCGCAGGCTGTCCGTGCCGGGCTGGAAGTAGCCGCTGTGCCCCTGGGCGTCCCGGGCCGACAGCACCCGCGCCCCGAACGCCGAGGAGACCGGATCGGCGCCGTGGCCGAGACCGCCCAGCTCCAGGTACGGGACATCCTGCACCCAGTCACTGGCGTCCCGCATGGCCCACACCCGGGCCGTCGTGCCCAGGTGGGAGGCCTTGGCGACGCGCATGCCGGGGCTCGCGGCCACCGCTATGTCGGCGACCCGGCGGGGCATGCCGTGTGCGGCGACCCCGCAGACCACCGAGCCGTAGCTGTGACAGAACATCGACACCGGGGCCCGGCCGGGCAGCGCGCGCAGCATTGCGTTCAGCCGTACGGCCCCCTCCTCGGCGCGCAGTCCGGTGGCCGCGTCCACCCCCAGCCCGTCGGGGGAGGTGTAGTCGGCCCAGGCGATCACGGCCGTACGGGTCCCCGGGCTCGCCTCGCGCTCCGCCGCGTACAGGGCCGTGGCCATGCCGACCGGGGCGCTGTACTTGCGGTTCGTCCGCTGGAAGGTGAGCACGTCGGTGTCGACGCCGGGGACGACGACCGAGATCCGCCGCGCCGTGGCGAGGTCGCCGAAGACCTCGGCGACCCGGCCCGAGCCCTCGGGGTCGAAGGCCAGGATGTGCCGGCCGGGGCTCAGCAGGGACGCGTAGCGGTCCATCCGGCGGGCCGCGTCCTGCTGGCCCGCCGTGCTGAGCCGGCTGTCGTGCACGCGCTGGCGCTCGACCTCGCGGGCCTGCGCCAGCGCGATGCGGTTGGCCCGGTAGCGCAGGGAGACCGGCGCGCCGTTCATGTTGCCGACCGCCAGCGGATAGCGGTGGGCGAGGCGCCCGCGGTCGTGCGGGGTGAGCGAGGCGAAGAAGCGGGCCAGCCGCGACGGGTCGGCTTCCGGGTCCGGCAGGCCGCGGCCGTGGAGGCGGCCGTGCTCCCACTTGGTGAGCGAGGCCTGAAGGGCTGTCGACTCCCGGTGACTGCGCAGGGCGGTCCAGCCGGTGGTCGCGAGCATCACGAACACGACGGCCAGCGCCAGCAGTGCGCGCCAGACGTTCCATTGCGGGGAGGTGTCGAAGGAAGTCACTGGGAGGACACACTAGGAGAACGGCAGGGTCTCGGGGTAACCGAGTGACAGGGATCACGTTTCGGCGGTGACCGAACACCGGGACGGCGATCCGCCGGACACGGTGTCCGGCGATCTGCCAACGGTCTCAGGCGGCGCGCCAGTTACCCGTGAGGGCGGAACCCACCTGATCGAGGTACGCCGCGCTGAGCGTCCGGAGCGCCTCCGGGCCGAAGTCCTCGCGCAGGGAGCACTGCCGTTCGGTGACCCTTATCACCCCGGCGAAGACGGCCACCGCGAGCCGGGGGCGCGGATCGGTGTCCACGTCGACACCCTCCCGCTCGGCCAGCAGGCGGGCGATCGTCTCCTCGGTCGCCGCCGACCGGCGCAGATGGGCGGCGAGCAGCGCGGGCGTCGACTCGATCGTCCGGTACATGCGCAGGTACAGCTCGACCGGGACGAGCGACTCGACGGTCTCGCGTATCGCGTCCCAGCCCTCCAGGAACGCCTGCCGCAGGGCCTTCATCGGCGCCTCGTGCGGCGGGCGCGCGCGGACGGCCGCGACGAAGGCCGCCTCCGTGATGTTCTGCACGGCGAAGGCCACCTCCTCCTTGCCCGCGAAGTAGCGGAAGAAGGTGCGCTGCGAGACGTCGACGGCCTCGGCTATCTCGTCGACGGTCGTGTGCTCGTAACCCTGCGTGGTGAACAGTTCGAGAGCGGCCCGCAGCAGCGATTCCCTCGTACGCCGCTTCTTGCGCTCGCGCAGCGTCTCCATGGCCTCTCTCCCGTGCGTTTCCGGCCGTCCCAGCCTATGCGCCGATGTCGTGTCAGTAACCGACGAGTGATTTGGTTTGTCAACTGTCAGCGACTGTCACTAGCCTGAGAAGTATGACTAGTCAGACCACTGTCGACGCGACGGGGCCGGGGGACGGGGCGCCGGCAGCCCCGTCGGGGCCCCCGTCGGCCCCTGGCCTGCGCGGCCACCCGTGGCTCACCCTCATCACCGTCGCCGTAGGGGTCATGATGGTGGCCCTCGACGGCACCATCGTGGCCATCGCCAACCCGGCCATCCGCGACGACCTCAACGCGTCCTTCGCCGACGTGCAGTGGGTGTCCAACGCCTACTTCCTCGCCCTCGCGGTCACGCTGATCACCGCGGGCAAGCTCGGTGACCGCTTCGGTCACCGGCAGACCTTCCTCATCGGTGTGACCGGCTTCGCCGCCGCGTCCGGCGCCATCGGACTGTCCGGCAGCATCGCCGCCGTCGTCACCTTCCGTGTCTTCCAGGGCCTGTTCGGCGCCCTGCTGATGCCGGCCGCGCTCGGCGTGCTGCGGGCCACCTTCCCGGCCGAGAAGCTGAACATGGCCATCGGTGTGTGGGGCATGGTGATCGGCGCGTCCACGGCGGGCGGCCCGATCCTCGGCGGTGTCCTCGTCGAGCACGTCAACTGGCAGTCGGTCTTCTTCATCAACGTGCCGGTCGGCGCCCTCGCGCTGCTCCTCGGCACCCTGATCCTGCTCGACCACCGGGCCGAGAACGCCCCGCGCTCCTTCGACCTCCTCGGCATCGCCCTGCTGTCCGGCGCGATGTTCTGCCTGGTCTGGGCGCTCATCAAGGCCCCGACTTGGGGCTGGGGCGACGGCAAGACATGGATGTTCATGGCCTTGTCCGTGGTGCTCTTCGCCCTCTTCGCCTTCTGGGAGACGAAGGTCGCCGAACCCCTGATCCCGCTGGGCCTGTTCCGCTCGGTGGCCCTGTCGGCGGGTGTCGTCCTGATGGTCCTGATGGCCATCGCCTTCCTGGGCGGCCTGTTCTTCGTGACGTTCTACCTGCAGAACGTCCACGGGATGACCCCGGTCACGGCCGGCCTGCACCTGCTGCCGCTCACCGGCATGATGATCGTCGGCTCGCCGCTCGCCGGCACCGCGATCACCAAGCTCGGCCCGCGCGTCCCGCTGGCCTTCGGCATGGCCGTGACGGCGGCGGCGCTGTACGGCATGTCGACGCTGGAGCCCGACACCGGCAGCGGTCTGATGTCCGTCTGGTTCGCGCTGCTCGGCCTGGGCCTCGCGCCGGTCATGGTCGGCGCCACCGAGGTCATCGTCGGCAACGCGCCCCTGGAGCTGTCCGGTGTCGCGGGCGGCCTCCAGCAGGCGGCCATGCAGATCGGCAGCAGCCTCGGGACGGCGGTGCTGGGCGCGGTGATGGCCTCCAAGGTCGACCGTGATCTGCCGGGCAACTGGGCGGACGCGGGGCTGCCGAAGCTGACCCCGGACCAGCTGGACAAGGCATCCGAGGCGGTCCAGGTCGGGGTGGCCCCGGTGACGAAGGGGATGCCGGAACCGGTCGTCGCGAAGATCACCGCCGTCGCCCACGACACCTTCATCTCGGGCATGAGCCTCGCCTCCCTCGTCGCGGCCGGCGTGGCGCTGGTCGCCGTCCTCGTCGCGCTGCTCACCAAGCGGGGCGCGAACGCGGACGCGGGCGTCGGCGTGGGTCACATCTGAGCCCGGCTTCCCCGCCCTTCCCCGGCGGAGTTCCCCTATCAGGGTGACTCGGCTAAAGATTCCTCGCTCCCGGCACGCGCCGCAGGTCACAGTGGGTCAAGTCCTCCGCAGGACAGGTAAGGAGGCCGGGCCGCGGCGCGCGCTGCTGGAGGGGGGCAGCGCGCGCACGTCTGCCGGCGCGGAACCGGGGTACCCGCACACCGAAGCCGAACTGTCCAGTCACCGCGAGGAGTTGATGATGGCGGGCTTCGGGCGAGGAACGAGCGGGTACCCCCGGTCACGCGGCCGCACGTGGCAGCGGACCGGGCCGGACCGTGCGACGCTCGGGATCATCGGCACGATCTGTGCCGTGGCCGGATTTTTCGCGCTGGGCATCGTCCTCGGCCCGGTGGCGATGTTCTGCGGCTGGCAGTCGATGGGCCGCAAGTGGTCCAACGACGGCAACGTCCCCGCACTGGTCGCCCTGATCCTGGGCGCCATCGACACGTTGCTCGCCATCGTCGCCCTGGCGGGCGCGGCGACGTGGGGCCACGGGCTCCTCTAGGGCCTCTCGTCAGCCGGCGGCGTCCCGCCGCGGGGACCGGGCGCGTTGGCGGCCGCGGGCACGCCGTGGCCGCCCGCGCGGTTCTCCGCCCCCCGTTCGGGGTGCTCGCGTTCGGCCAACCGGGCCACCTCCGCCCGCAACAGCCGTACCTCTTCGGCCAGGGCGGCGATGGCCTCGGTCTGCCGCCGCTCCTCCACGTCGTCCTTCTCGAACCGCGAGATGAACCACGCGGCGATGTTCGCGGTGACGACACCGAGCAGCGCGATCCCCGACAGCATCAGCCCGACGGCGATCATCCGTCCGAGCCCGGTCGTCGGCGCGTGGTCCCCGTACCCGACCGTCGTCATGGTGGTGAACGACCACCACACGGCGTCACCCAGTGTCCGGATGTTCCCGTCCGGTGCCTCCCGCTCCACGGACAGCACCGCCAGCGACCCGAACATCAGCAGGCCGATCACGGCCCCGACGACATAGGTGGTCAGCCGGATCTGCGGAGCCATCCGGGCCCGCCGGCCGACCAGCAGCAGCGTGGACACCAGCCGCAGCAGCCGTAGCGGTTGCAGGACCGGCAGGACCACCGCGCACAGGTCGGGCCAGTGCTGCCGTACGAAGTCCCGCCGGTGCGGGGCAAGGGCCAGCCGGACCAGGTAGTCGAGGGCGAACGCCGCCCACACCACCCACTCGACACCGGTGCACAGGGTGGTCAGGAAGTGCCCGGCGGAGGCGTCCACGATCGGCACCGCGTACGCCACGGCGAACGCCACCGCGAGCCCCAGCAGGGGCCGCTGCGTACGCCCCTCCCACCGAGCCTGCGCCGACAGCTGATCCATGCCCCGCATAGTAAAGAAACCGTAACGGCAGCGCGCCTCGAAGGGGCGCGGGGAACTGCGCGACCAGCCCTCCACGGACCCGCAGATCCCCACGACCCTTGCCGGCCAAGGCCGAGGGCACCGACTACGCGTCGCCGCCCGCCGCCCCCGGATCCGCCGCCGAGACGTCCAGCAGCCGGTAGCGGTCGATGGCCTGCTTGAGCACGGAGCGGTCGACCTTGCCCTCGCGCGCCAGCTCGGTCAGCACCGCCACCACGATCGACTGGGCGTCGATGTGGAAGAAGCGGCGCGCCGCGCCCCGGGTGTCGGCGAAGCCGAAGCCGTCGGCGCCCAGGGACTGGTACGTCCCGGGCACCCAGCGCGCGATCTGGTCCGGAACCGATCGCATCCAGTCGGACACGGCCACGAACGGTCCCTCGGCGCCACTGAGCTTCCGCGTCACATACGGCACCCGCTGCTCCTCCTCCGGGTGCAGCAGGTTGTGCTCCTCGCACTCCACCGCCTCGCGGCGCAGCTCGTTCCAGGAGGTCGCGGACCACACGTCGGCCCTGACGTTCCACTCCTCGCCGAGGATCCGCTGGGCCTCCAGGGCCCACGGGACCGCCACGCCCGACGCCATGATCTGCGCGGGGACGGAGCCGTTCGTGCCCTGCTGGAGCCGGTGGACGCCCTTGACGATGCCCTCGACGTCCACGCCCGCCGGCTCGGCCGGGTGCTGGATGGGCTCGTTGTAGACGGTGAGGTAGTAGAAGACGTCCTCGCCGTGCGGGTGCTCGGCCGAGCCGCCGTACATCCGGCGCAGTCCGTCCTGCACGATGTGCGCGATCTCGTACGCGTACGCCGGGTCGTACGCCACGCACGCCGGGTTGGTGGAGGCCAGCAGCTGGGAGTGGCCGTCCGCGTGCTGGAGACCCTCACCGGTCAGGGTCGTACGACCGGCGGTGGCGCCCAGGACGAATCCGCGCGCCAGCTGGTCGGCCATCTGCCAGAACTGGTCACCCGTGCGCTGGAAACCGAACATCGAGTAGAAGACGTACACCGGGATCAGCGGCTCGCCGTGCGTGGCGTACGCCGAGCCCGCCGCGATCAGGGACGCCGTACAGCCCGCCTCGGAGATGCCGTCGTGGAGCATCTGGCCGGTCGGCGACTCCTTGTAGGCCAGCAGCAGCTCGCGGTCGACCGACTCGTACTGCTGGCCCAGCGGGTTGTAGATCTTCGCGCTCGGGAAGAAGGAGTCCATGCCGAACGTGCGGTACTCGTCCGGTGCGATCAGCACGAAGCGCTTGCCGATCTCCTTGTCCCGCATGAGGTCCTTCAGGAGGCGCACAAAGGCCATGGTCGTCGCGATGGACTGCTGGCCCGTGCCCTTCTTCACGGTCGCGTACGCCTTGTCGTCCGGCAGCGGGAGCGGCTGGGAGCGGACGACACGGGTCGGGACGTAACCGCCGAGGCCCTTGCGGCGGTCGTGCATGTACTGGATCTCCTCCGAGTTGCGGCCCGGGTGGTAGTACGGCGGCGGGCCGGACTCCAGCTCCTTGTCGGAGATCGGCAGGTGCAGACGGTCCCGGAAGCGCTTGAGGTCGTCGACCGTCAGCTTCTTCATCTGGTGCGTGGCGTTGCGGCCCTCGAAGTTCGGACCCAGCGTCCAGCCCTTGATCGTCTTGGCCAGGATGACCGTCGGCTGGCCCTTGTGCTCCTTGGCCGCCTTGAACGCCGCGTAGATCTTGCGGTGGTCGTGGCCGCCGCGGCCGAGGTGCAGGATCTGCTCGTCGGTCATGTTCTCGACCATGGCGCGCAGACGCAGGTCGTCGCCGAAGAAGTGCTCGCGGATGTACGCGCCGGACTCGGTGGCGTACGTCTGGAACTGGCCGTCCGGCGTGATGTTCATCTTGTTGACCAGCACGCCGTCCCGGTCCTGCGCGAGCAGCGGGTCCCAGGTGCGGTCCCAGATCAGCTTGATCACGTTCCAGCCGGCGCCCCGGAAGACCGACTCCAGCTCCTGGATGATCTTGCCGTTGCCGCGGACCGGGCCGTCGAGGCGCTGGAGGTTGCAGTTGACCACGAAGGTCAGGTTGTCCAGGCCCTCCCGGGCCGCGATGGACAGCTGGCCGAGCGACTCCGGCTCGTCCATCTCGCCGTCGCCGAGGAACGCCCACACGTGCGAGCGGGAGGTGTCGGCGATGCCGCGCGCCTGCATGTAGCGGTTCATCCGCGCCTGGTAGATCGCGCCGAGCGGGCCGAGGCCCATGGAGACCGTCGGGAACTCCCAGAAGTCCGGCATCGAGCGCGGGTGCGGGTAGCTGGACAGGCCGTCCGGGTACTTCGACTTCTCCTGCCGGAAGCCGTCCAGCTGCTTCTCGCTGAGCCGGTCGAGCAGGTACGCGCGCGCGTAGATGCCGGGGGAGGCGTGGCCCTGGAAGAAGACCTGGTCGCCGCCGTCGCCCTCGTCCTTGCCGCGGAAGAAGTGGTTGAAGCCGACGTCGTACAGCGACGCGGAGGAGGCGAAGGTGGCGATGTGGCCGCCGACGCCGATGCCCGGGCGCTGGGCGCGCGAGACCATGACGGCCGCGTTCCAGCGGGTGGCGTTCAGGATCCTGCGCTCGATCTCCTCGTTGCCCGGGAAGAACGGCTCGCTCTTGGTGGGGATCGTGTTGACGTAGTCCGTGCTGCGCATCTCGGGCACGGCCACGCGCCTCTCGCGGGCGCGCTCGATCAGACGCAGCATGAGATAGCGGGCCCGCTCCCGGCCGCGCTCGTCGACGGCGGCGTCCAGGGAGTCGAGCCACTCCTGGGTCTCTTCGGGATCGAAGTCAGGAACCTGACTCGGAAGGCCGCCAATGATGATCGGATTGCGATCGGATCCGGAAGCCACGCTGTTCCTTACCTGTCAGAGGGCCAGTTCGTTGCACCTGCCTACACCGTTCCCCATCGTGTACCTCGGGAAGGCGTACGTCATCCGCACCGTCGTCTGCGCCGGTCAAAACGCAACGATACGCCCGGGGTGTGACGGGCATGGCAAAGTTGTTCGAGCGACGTAACCCTGGATGATTCCGAACGTGACAAACCGGGCGCATCGGCGTGATGTGGGTCGGGCGGAATCGAGATACGGTGCTGGGAGTTGCGGCGACACGGCAGGGATCGTCACCGTTTCGGCGGTCCCGACGGCCGGGTACTTGCGCGATCCGCCCCGCCCGTGTGGACTACGGCCAATGCTTCGCGCACGCGCGTGGCTGAGATACTTACCAAGACATGATCAGGAGGCAACCCGTGAGCGCGACCGCGGACCACGCGGAGGAGCGGACGAACCCTGCCGCCAGGCTGGGGTTCCAGCCCGGGCAGGTGGTCCAGGAGATCGGCTACGACGACGACGTCGATCAGGAGCTCCGCGAGGCCATCGAGGAAACCATCGCAGGCGACCTCATGGACGAGGACTACGACGACGTGGCCGACGCCGTTGTGCTGTGGTTCCGTGACGACGACGGCGACCTGACGGATGCGCTGGTGGATGCCACCACGTACATCGAAGAGGGCGGCGCGATCCTGCTCCTCACGCCGAAGACCGGCCGTGCGGGGTACGTGGAGCCGAGCGACATCCAGGACGCCGCCACGACGGCCGGCCTGACCGCTTCGAAGAGCGTCAGCGTCGGCAAGGACTGGAGCGGCAGCCGGCTGGCGACGCCGAAGGCGGCCAAGTCCAAGAGGTGACCGTCCTCGGACGCCCGACGGGCTGGACATCGCCCCAGCCCGTCCGGGAGTCCCCGGTGACCGCTGCGTAGGGTGGAACCGAGCGTCCGCGCTCCCACCCCGACAGCCCACCGAAGGGAAGCACGACGATGGCGATCCAGGTCGGCGACAAGGCGCCCGACTTCGAGCTGAAGGACAACCACGGCCGGACCGTGAAGCTCTCGGACTTCCGCGGCGAGAAGAACGTGGTCCTGCTCTTCTACCCCTTCGCCTTCACCGGCGTGTGCACCGGCGAGCTGTGCGAGCTGCGCGACAACCTGCCGAAGTTCGAGGACCGCGACACCCAGCTGCTCGCCGTCTCCAACGACTCCATCCACACCCTGCGCGTCTTCGCCGAGCAGGAGGGCCTGGAATACCCCCTGCTGAGCGATTTCTGGCCGCACGGCAACGTCTCGCGCGCGTACGGCGTCTTCGACGAGGACAAGGGCTGCGCCGTCCGGGGCACCTTCGTGATCGACAAGGAGGGCGTCGTGCGGTGGACCGTGGTCAACGGCCTGCCGGACGCCCGTGATCTGAACGACTACGTGCAGGCGCTCGACACCCTGTGAGCGGACCGCGGGCGACACCTGTGATTCTTCGGGTCCAGGGTCTGCGGGGTGCGGGAACCCGTCACTAGGATCGGCACGTTGATCCCATATCCGAAGCACGACGGGGCTCCCCGCCCCTGGACACCACATGGAGGACCCGTGGGAGTCAGCCTCAGCAAGGGCGGCAACGTATCGCTGACGAAGGAGGCCCCGGGCCTGACCGCCGTCATCGTCGGCCTGGGGTGGGACGTGCGCACGACGACCGGCACGGACTTCGACCTCGACGCCAGTGCGCTGCTGCTGAACAACTCCGGCAAGGTGGCGAGCGACCAGCACTTCGTCTTCTTCAACAACCTCAAGAGCCCCGACGGCTCCGTCGAGCACACCGGTGACAACCTCACCGGTGAGGGCGAGGGCGACGACGAGCAGATCAAGGTCAACCTGGCCGGTGTTCCGGCCGACATCGAAAAGATCGTGTTCCCGGTGTCGATCTACGACGCCGAGAACCGCCAGCAGTCCTTCGGCCAGGTCCGCAACGCCTTCATCCGCGTCGTGAACCAGGCCGGCGGGCAGGAGATCGCTCGCTACGACCTGAGCGAGGACGCCTCGACCGAGACGGCCATGGTCTTCGGCGAGCTGTACCGGCACGGCGCGGAGTGGAAGTTCCGCGCCATCGGCCAGGGCTACGCGTCGGGCCTGCGGGGCATCGCGCAGGACTTCGGCGTCAACGTCTGACACGAGGGGCGTGTGAGACCCGCCAGCCCGTGAGACCGGCGCCGCTCCGTTCGGGGGCGGCGCCGGACGCGCAGGACAACCAGGGAAGCACCACCAGGGGAGGACCAGCATCATGGGTGTCACGCTCGCCAAGGGAGGCAACGTCTCCCTCTCCAAAGCCGCGCCGAACCTCACCAACGTCATGATCGGACTGGGCTGGGACGCGCGGTCGACCACCGGAGCCTCCTTCGACCTGGACGCCAGCGCGCTGCTGTGCGGGGCCGGCAACCGGGTGCTGGGCGACGAGTGGTTCGTCTTCTACAACCAGCTCACCAGCCCCGACGGCTCGGTGGAGCACACCGGCGACAACCTCACCGGTGAGGGCGAGGGCGACGACGAGTCGATCCTGGTGGACCTCGCCAAGGTGCCGCCGCAGTGCGAGAAGATCATCTTCCCCGTCTCCATCCACATGGCGGACGAGCGCGGGCAGACCTTCGGCCAGGTCTCCAACGCCTTCATCCGTGTCGTCAACCAGGCCGACGGCCAGGAGCTGGCCCGCTACGACCTCAGTGAGGACGCTTCCACCGAAACCGCCATGATCTTCGGTGAGCTGTACCGGTACCACGGCGAGTGGAAGTTCCGGGCGGTGGGTCAGGGGTACGCGTCCGGCCTACGAGGCATCGCTCTAGACTTCGGAGTCAACGTTTCGTAAAACTCGGTACGACTCAGGGGAGACCCTCCCCCGGACTCCGTCTGGGAGGTGCCCCCCACACACGATGGGGTAGCCAGTGCTTCTGAAAACCTTCGGCTGGTCGTTCGCGGTCACCGCGCTCGGTCTGGTCGCGGCGGCGTTCTACGGGGGGTGGACCGCCTTCGGCATCGTGGCGATCCTGGCCGTCCTGGAGATCTCGCTGTCCTTCGACAACGCGGTGGTCAACGCCGGGATCCTGAAGAAGATGAACGCCTTCTGGCAGAAGATCTTCCTCACGGTCGGCGTCCTCATCGCCGTCTTCGGCATGCGGCTGGTCTTCCCCGTCGTCATCGTCGCGATCAGCGCCAAGATGGGCCCGATCGAGGCCGTCGACCTGGCCCTCAACAACAAGGACCGCTACCAGCAGCTGGTCACCGACGCCCACCCGGCGATCGCCGCGTTCGGTGGCATGTTCCTGCTGATGATCTTCCTCGACTTCATCTTCGAGGACCGGGACATCCAGTGGCTGCGCTGGATCGAGCGCCCCCTGGCCAAGCTCGGCAAGGTCGACATGCTGTCGGTCTGCATCGCCCTGATCGTCCTGCTGATCACGTCGTTCACCTTCGCCACCCACGCCCACCAGCACGGCGGCGCCCACGTGGACAAGGCCCAGACGGTCCTGATCGCCGGTATCGCCGGCCTGATCACCTACATGGTCGTCGGCGGCCTCTCCGGCTACTTCGAGGACAAGCTGGAGGCGGACGAGGAACGCGAGCACGAGGAGGAGGAAGAGGCCGCCCGCACCGGCAGGCAGAAGCCGGCGATCGTCCTGGCCGGCCAGGCCGCGTTCTTCATGTTCCTCTACCTCGAGGTCCTGGACGCGTCCTTCTCCTTCGACGGCGTGATCGGCGCCTTCGCCATCACCAACGACATCGTCCTGATGGCCCTCGGCCTCGGCATCGGCGCCATGTACGTCCGGTCGCTGACCGTCTACCTGGTCCGCCAGGGCACCCTCGACGACTACGTCTACCTGGAACACGGCGCCCACTACGCCATCGGCGCCCTGGCCGTGATCCTCATGGTCACCATCCAGCACGAGATCAACGAGGTCGTCACCGGTCTCGTCGGCGTCGTCCTGATCGCGGCGTCCTTCCTCTCCTCCGTCCGCCGCAACCGAGCCCTGGCCGCGGCGGGCGAGGGCAGCGACGAGAAGGCCGAGGTCTCCTCCGGGGTGTGACGGCCCGGACGGTGAGGAACGCTCTGAACGGGGCGGCCGGCAGGGCCGGCCGCCCCGTCGGCGTGACAACAGGTAGCTGGGGGCGGGAATGGGTTTCTTCGACGGACTGCTGGGCGGGCGCGCCGCCGACTTCGACTCGGGCAACGCGTCGACCAACGCCATAGAACTGACCAGGCGGCACCAGACGGTGTCCCTCACCAAGCAGGAAGCGGCCACCGGCCACCTGCGCGTCAACCTCTCCTGGCGGATGCGGACCTCCGACTTCGACGGAGCCCAGCGCACCAGCCTGTTCCGGCACCCGTTCAAGGCACTGAAACCGCCGGAGGTCCTGGGCCACGGCCAGAGCATGGTCAACGTCGACCTGGACCTCGGCTGCCTGTACGAACTGGCCGACGGCACGAAGGGGGTCGTACAGCCCCTCGGCGGCTATCTCGGCGACGTCAACGCGCCGCCGTACATCAAACTCAGCGGCGACGACCGGTTCGGCTCGGCGTCCGGCGAGACGATGTACGTCAACCTCGACCACCGGGACGCCCTCAAGCGGCTGCTCGTCTTCGTCTACATCTACGACCAGACCCCCGCCTTCGACCGTACGCACGCCATCGTCACCCTCTACCCCAGCAACGGCCCCCGCATCGAGATAGGCCTGGACGAACGCCACCCCCAGGCCCGCTCCTGCGCCGTGGTCATGATCGAGAACGTCAAGGGCGAACTGATCGTCCGCCGCGAGGTGAAGTTCGTCTACGGCTTCCAGGGCGAACTGGACCGCCTCTACGGCTGGGGCCTGCAGTGGGGCAGGGGCTTCAAGACGAAGGTGGACAGGTGACCGGCGCCCGTCTCGGGGGCTGACTACCGCCCGAGGAACTGCGGCCCCTGCGGCGGCAGCCGGAAGTACGGGTCCCCGGCCACGGCCACCGGCGCCGACATCGGCTGGGGGTAGCCGTACGCGGGCGGCTGCGCCGGAACCGCGGCCGTCGGCTGTTCCGGGGGCAACGGCTGGGACGGGACCGGCTCCTCCTCCGTCTCGGACTCGTCCACCGAGATCCCGAAGTCCGTGGCGAGCCCCTTCAGGCCGTTCGAATAGCCCTCACCCAGCGCCCGGAACTTCCAGCCCTCCCCGCGCCGGTACAGCTCACCGCAGATCAACGCCGTCTCCGCGCCCGTCTCCGGCTTGATCTCGAACCGGGCCAGCGGCTCCCCGTCGGCGACGGCCGCGTCGTACAGCAGGATGCACAGCGCCGGCACCTGGTCGAAGGCGACCCCGTCCGCCGAGGCGACCAGCACGATCCGGCCGATCCCCGGCTCCACCGCGGACAGCTCGGCCTGGATCGTGTCCGTCAGCCCCTCGGCGATCCGCTTCTTGCCGAGCCGCCACACCTTCCCGGAGGGGTGCCGGGGCTGGTTGTAGAAGACGAAGTCCTCGTCGGAGCGCACACGGCCGTCCGGGCCCAGCAGCAGCGCCGACACGTCCACGTCCGGGACCTCCTGCCCGGGCGTCCAGCGCAGCACGGCGCGGACCGTGGTGGCCTCCAGCGGGACGTTCGACCCTTTCAGCATGGCGTGCGTCATGCGGTCATCCTGCCCTCTCGGTCCTGGTCACGACAATGCGGGGGGCGGTGCCGCCGACATGGCCGAGTTACCGGGAATTCATGCCCGCAGGGAACCCCGGACACGGATCCCTACGTACTATTACCGGCCACCCTTTACCGAACCCAGAGGCTCGGCTCGCGCCCTGAGGGAGTCCTATGCGTCATTTCGGGCACATCGCCCCCGAGGTGCGGCAGCGCCTCTTCCACCAGGAGCCGTGCGCGTTCACCGCCGACTCCCCGGCCCGGCTGCTCTCCGCGGCCCTGGGCGCCACGCTGTACAGCCCCGCCACGCGGCCCCGGCTCGCCGACGACATCGTCAGACAGGCCGGCAACGGCGTGGTCTCGATGGTGCTGTGCCTGGAGGACTCGATCGACGACGCGGACGTCGAACCGGGGGAGGAGAACCTCGTCCGGCAGTTCGCCGACCTCGCCGCCCGGCCCGCCGTGGAGCCGCCGCTGCTGTTCATCCGGGTGCGCACCCCCGAGCAGATACCGGACCTGGTCCGCCGTCTCGGCCCCGCCGTGCGCCTGCTGTCCGGGTTCGTACTGCCCAAGTTCACCGAGGAACGCGGCGTCCCCTTCCTGGAGGCGCTGACCGCGGCGGAGAACAGCAGCGGCCGGCGGCTCTTCGCCATGCCCGTCCTGGAGTCCCCCGAGCTGCTCTACCGCGAGTCCCGGGTGGAGACCCTCGAGGGCATCTCCCGCGCGGTCGGCAAGTACCGGGACCGGGTGCTGGCCCTCCGCCTCGGCGTGACCGACTTCTGCTCCTCCTACGGTCTGCGCCGGGCCCCCGACATGACCGCCTACGACGTCCAGATCGTCGCCTCCGTGATCGCCGACGTCGTGAACATGCTGGGCCGCGCCGACGGCACCGGTTTCACCGTCACCGGCCCGGTCTGGGAGTACTTCCGCGTCCCCGAGCGCATGTTCAAGCCACAGCTGAGGCAGAGCCCCTTCCTGGAGGTGCAGGCTGTCTCGCTGCGCGAGAAGCTGATCGAACACGCCATGGACGGACTGCTCCGGGAGATCTCCCTCGACCAGGCCAACGGCCTGCTCGGCAAGACCTGCATCCACCCGTCCCACGTGCTGCCCGTGCACGCGCTGTCCGTGGTCAGCCACGAGGAGTTCAGCGACGCCCAGGACATCCTGCGGCCGGAACGCGGCGGCGGGGGTGTACTGCGGTCCGCCTACACGAACAAGATGAACGAAGTGAAACCGCACCGCGCCTGGGCCGAGCGGACCCTGTTGCGCGCCGAGGTGTTCGGCGTCGCCAACGAGGACGTCGGCTTCGTGGAACTGCTCGCCGCCGGCATACCCGGCTGAACCCTTTCTCCTCCTCCACCTCCGCCTCTCCAAGGAACGAATGAACAACGCAGTGAACGACGGGGTCTGGTCCGGCAGCTGGGTCGCCGAGCGGCTCGGGGTCGGACTCGTGGGCGACGACGGCCTGCCGGCCCTGCTCGGGCTCGCGCTGCGGCGCAACCCCAAGCGGGCCCACCTGCTGGTCTCGAACGTCCTCGGCAAGCACGTCCCCCAGTCGCCGGCCGTGGTGTACGCGTACGGCTGCCGCCTGGGCCGGCGGGTCGCCGCGCTGCTCGGCGAGGAGGCGGGCGCCGCGGTCGTCCTCGGCTACGCGGAGACCGCGACGGGGCTGGGGCACGCGGTCGCCGACGGGCTCGGCGCGGTGCCGTACCTGCACTCCACGCGGCGGCCGGTGCCCGGGGTCGCCCCCGCGGGCGGCTTCGAGGAGTCGCACTCGCACGCCACGTCGCACCTCCTGCTGCCGGAAGACCCCGCCCTGCTGGCCGGGGAAGGCCCCCTGGTGCTGGTGGACGACGAGTTCTCCACCGGGAACACCGTGCTGAACACCGTCCGGGATCTGCACGCACGGTATCCGCGCGGGCGGTACGTGGTGGTCGCCCTGGTCGACATGCGGTCGGCCGAGGACACGGCTCGCCTCCAGCGGTTCGCGCAGGAGATCGGCGCCCGGGTCGACGTGATCGCCGCCGCGTCCGGGACCGTACAGCTGCCCGAAGGCGTGCTGGAGAAGGGGCAGCGGCTGGTCGCGGAACGCGAGGCCGCCGGGCGGGGGAGCGAGAGGGCTGCCGGCGCCCCCGGAGGGGCGCCACGGCCCGGGCCCGTCGCCGAGGTCGACCTGCACTGGCCCCCCGGGCTCCCCGACGGCGGACGGCACGGCTTCACCCCCGCCCACCGGGCCCGGCTCGAAGCGGCGCTGCCCGCCATGGCCGGGCGAATACGCGCAGCCCTGCCCGCCGGCGCCCGGCGCGTCCTGGTACTCGGCTTCGAGGAGCTGATGTACGCCCCGCTGCGGCTCGCCCGCGAGCTGGAGCAGACGGTGGACGCCGAGGTGCGGTTCTCCACCACCACCCGGTCGCCCGTGCTCGCGGTCGACGACCCCGGCTACGCCATCCGCAGCCGCCTGGTCTTCCCGGCCCACGACGACCCGGCCGACGGACCCGGCGAGCGGTACGCCTACAACGTGGCCGGTGCCGGCTTCGACGCCGTCGTCGCCGTGGTCGACTCCGCCGCCGACACCCCCGCCCTGCACGCGCCGGACGGCCTGCTGGCCGCGCTCTGCGCACACGTCCCGCACGTCCTGCTCGCGGTCGTCCCCTCCTACGTCCCGCACGTTCCAGAAAGGCCGGCCATGCTGCCCGAGCCCCTCCGCGGCCCCGCGTTCTCCTCGTACGCGCCGGAGGAGGTCGGCTGGCTGCTCCAGGACCTGTCCGACGTGCCCCTGGAGGCGCCGACGGAGGAGCGCGAGGAGGCCGTCCAGCGCGGCGGCGCGCACTACGCGGAGTCACTGCCGGTGGAGTACCAGCCCAGCGCGCAGTACCAGGAGCTGTTCCACGCGGCCCTGGACGCCTCCGCCGCCCGCATCGCGCAGGCCGTCGGCGTCGTGACCGAGGCCGTCCTCACCGAGCGCTCGCCCCGCCCGGTGCTCGTCTCCCTGGCCCGCGCCGGCACCCCCGTCGGCATCCTGATGCGCCGCTGGGCCCGCTTCCGGCACGGTCTCGACCTGCCGCACTACGCCGTGTCGATCGTGCGCGGCCGGGGCATCGACGCCAACGCGCTGCGCTGGCTCGCCGCCCACCACGACCCCCGGGACGTCGTGTTCGTCGACGGCTGGACCGGCAAGGGCGCGATCACCCGCGAACTCGCCGACGCCGTCGAGGAGTTCGAGCGCAAGGAGGGCGTCAGCGGCTTCGACCCGGAGATCGCCGTCCTCGCCGACCCCGGCTCCTGCGTACGCACCTACGGCACCCGCGAGGACTTCCTCATCCCCTCCGCGTGCCTCAACTCCACCGTCTCCGGGCTGATCTCCCGCACGGTGCTGCGCGCCGACCTGGTCGGCCCGCACGACTTCCACGGCGCCAAGTTCTACCGCGAACTGGCGGACGCGGACGTCTCCGTGGCCTTCCTCGACGCCGTCGCCGCCCGCTTCCCCGAGGTGGCCGACGACGTGGACAGCGCGGTGAAGGAGCTGCCGGTCACGGACCGGACCCCGACCTGGGCGGGCTGGCGGGCGGTCGAGCGGATCAGCGAGGAGTACGGCATCCACGACGTCAACCTCGTCAAGCCCGGCGTCGGCGAGACCACCCGGGTGCTGCTGCGCCGGGTGCCCTGGAAGATCCTCGCGCGGGCGGGGGCGGGAGACGACCTGGCCCATGTGCGGCTGCTCGCCGAGCAGCGCGGGGTGCCGGTGGAGGAGGTGGACGACCTGCCGTACACCTGCGTCGGGCTGATCCACCCCCGGTACACGCGGGGCGCCACGGGCGCCGACGGCAAGGCGGTGAACGTCTGATGCCGGTGCTGGTGGCGAGCGACCTCGACCGTACGCTGATCTACTCCTCGGCGGCCCTGGCGCTGACCATGCCGGACCCGCGGGCGCCCCGGCTGCTGTGCGTGGAGGTGCACGAGGCCAAGCCGCTGTCCTACATGACCGAGACCGCGGCCCGGCTGCTCACCGACCTCGGTGACACGGCGGTGTTCGTGCCGACGACGACCCGGACGCGCAAGCAGTACCAGCGGATCAACCTGCCGGGGCCGCCGCCCGCCTACGCGATCTGCGCCAACGGGGGCCACCTGCTGGTCGACGGGGTCACCGACGCGGACTGGCACGCGGGCGTCCAGGCGCGGCTCGCCGCGGAGTGCGCGCCGCTCGCGGAGGTCAGCGAGCATCTGCTGCGCGCCGCCGACCCGGTGTGGGTGCGCAAGCACCGGATCGCCGAGGACCTGTTCGCCTACCTCGTGGTGGAGCGCGACCTGCTGCCCGGGGACTGGGTGAAGGAGCTCGCGGTGTGGGCGGAGAACCGGGGCTGGACGGTGTCCCTGCAGGGCCGCAAGATCTACGCCGTGCCGAAGCCGCTCACCAAGAGCGCGGCCGTCCGTGAGGTGGCCCGGCGCACCGGCGCGGAGCTGACGCTGGCGGCGGGGGACTCCCTGCTCGACGCCGACCTGCTGCTGGCCGCCGACCGGGGCTGGCGCCCCGGCCACGGCGAACTCGCCGACAGCGACTGGACGGCCCCGGAGATCAGCGCCCTCCCGGAACGGGGGGTCCTGGCGGGAGAGCGGATCCTGCGGGAGTTCCTGAGGGCGGCGCGGCAGCCGGCGTAGAGGGGCGCGGGGAACTGCGCGACAAGCCACGACGGCGCCGCACCCGCACGACGGGACCGAGCGGCATCCCCGTCGGCGGCTACCCGCAGCACCCGCCCCCGCAACAACCGCCCCCACCGGCCCTCGGCGAAGGCGCGGGCGCGGGCGCGGACGTGTTGTTCGACACGCCCACCGCCACCGTCGACAGGAGCTTCACCGTGTCCTCGTGCCCCGCGGGGCACGAGGCGGGGGCGGCGGACTGCGCCATGGGCCGGCTGAGTTCGAACGTGTCGCCGCAGGTCCGGCAGCGGTACTCGTAACGAGGCATGACCCCAGGTTAGCCGTCGGGGCCCGGCCGGGGGTGGCTCAATGTTTCATGAGTGTTGCCTTCTATCCGGCACATGTGCAGGGCATTCGAAAACGTTACTGATAATTTGTGAACGCCGTTGCGAGGATGCTCAGCTCACCCGCGCGAGCAAGACCGAGTGCGGAGGGAGACGCAGGCGTGACCGATGCGTCGCAGGGGGAGGACGGCCCCATGGGGGGTGGCCGTGGCGAGGAGCCGTTGGGCGCCGATGAGACGCTGCACCTGAGAGTCGACGCCCTCAGGGCGGACCAGACCATGCAGTTGCGCGTGCCGCCGCCACCGGAGCCGCCCGCTCCGGGCGGCGGCCGGGCCGAACGCCGGCGTGACGCGCGCTCGGCCGGACGGGAGCGCGCCACGCCCGCGAGCGCGGCCCTGGGCGCCGTCGTCCGGCTGCTCGCCCCGCTGGCCCCGTACGCGCGCCGGGCAGCCCCCTACGCGCGCCGCCTGAAGCCGGTGTACCCGCGCCCCGGGCGTACCGGCTGGCGCCGCTGGATACCCTCCTGGCGCCAGTGGATCGGCGCCACCCTGACCTCGTTCGGTCTGCTCAGCGCGTTCCTCGTCACCGCGTACGCGATGACGGACATACCGGAGAACCTCAACTCGTACGCCACCCAGCAGGACAACGTCTACTTCTGGTCCGACGGCACGCCCATGGCGCGTACGGGCTGGGTGCAGCGGCAGGCGATGCCGCTGAAGGACATCCCCCCGGACGTCCGCTGGGCGGTGCTCGCGGCGGAGAACGAGAGCTTCTACTCGGACCCGGGCATATCCGCCAGGGGCATCACCCGCGCCGTGTTCCGCACCCTGGGGCAGGGGGACACCGAGGGCGGATCGACCATCACCCAGCAGTACGTCAAGAACGTCTACCTCACGCAGAACCAGACGATCAGCCGCAAGTTCACCGAAGCGATGATCGCGCTCAAGCTCGACAACAGGATGAGCAAGGACCAGATCCTGGAGGGCTATCTCAACACCAGCTGGTTCGGCCGCGGCAGCTACGGCATCCAGCGCGCCGCCCAGGCGTACTACGGCAAGGACGTCGGCGAGCTCGACGCCTCCGAGGCGGCCATGCTCGCCGGGCTGCTCAAGGGCGCCGGCCTGTTCGACCCCACGCTCGGCAAGGCCAACCACGCGCGGGCCGTCGAGCGCTGGTCCTGGATCCTCGACCGCATGGTCAAGATCGGCAAGCTGTCGCCACGGGAACGGGCGAAGTACACCAAGTTCCCCGAGCCGCTGAAGAGCAACCCGCTCTACAACACCGGTGCGCAGAGCGACTACCTGGTGGAGCTGGCCTCGCAGTACGCCAAGAAGGCCGGCCACCTGACGGACAAGCAGTTCGACCTCGGCGGCTACCAGATCTACACGACCTTCGACCGCAAGCGGGAGAAGGCGCTCACCGACGCCGTCACCAAAACCCGCAAGCAGGCCAGGCGGGACGATCCGGCGGTGGCGAGGAACGGCCACTACGGTGCCGCCTCGGTGGCGGCGGACGGCCGGATCCTCGCCGTCTACGGCGGTCCCGACCACCGCACCCAGGGCTACAACGAGTCCAACGCGACCACCGTCCCGGCCGGCACCGCGTTCACGCCGTTCGTCTACGCCGCCGGGCTCGAACACGGCGTGCACAAGACGCGCGGCGGACCCGCCACCCCCGTCACCCCGGACAGCGTCTACGACGGCGACGACGGCGTCCCCGTCACCACCCCCGAGGGACCGTACTGGGACCGCAGCGGCAAGAAGGTCGCCGCGCACAACGACGGCGGCCGGTCGTACGGGGACATCAGCCTGCGCGAGGCCATGGCCCGGTCCGTGAACACGCCGTTCATGCAGCTCGGCATGGACACCGGCCTCGACAGGGTGCGCCAGACCGCCGTGGCGTCCGGGCTGCTGTCCTCCAGCATCGGCCCTCAGGTCCCGGCTCTGTCGATGGGCAACTCCACGCCCAGCGCGATCCGGATGGCCAGCGGCTACGCCACCTTCGCCGCCGGCGGCAACCACACCGAGCCGTACTCGGTGCGCCGGATCACCCGCAACGGCTCCCCGGTCGCCCTGGCCACCCCGCGCCCGAAGCGCGCGGTCGGCGCCGAGGTGGCCCGGCAGGTCACGGAGGCGCTCGGCGACTCGTTCCGCACCGCCCATCCCGAGGCGGCGGCCGGCCGGTCCGGAGTGTCGGGGAAGGCCGGCACCACCGAGAAGGACACCGCCGCCTGGTACGTCGGCACGGCCGACTCCGTGTCCACCGCGATCGTCGTCTACCGGATCGACCTGGCCAAGTCCCTGGAGCCACTGCCGCTCAAGGGCCTGGCCGGCACGTCCGCGCACAGCGTCCCGTATGCCCTCTGGTCGGCAGCGACGGGTCTCGGCTGAGCCGGGGCCCGTACACCCTCCCCTTCCGCAGAATGAGCCGCGCATGCCCCGCAAGATGTCGTCGTCAGGCCGCCGTCGAGCCCCCCGCAGCCGCAGTGTGCCCCGCGCCACCCGGCCGCAGGTCCTGACTCTGGCCGCCCTCCTCGTCGTCGCCTCGCTGGTCGCCGGGTTCCTGGCGCTGTCCGGCACGGACGGCAACAGCACCCCGGCCGCCGCGGCCGGCAAGAGACAGAAGAGCGCGCCCAAGGCCAGCCCGACCCCGCAGTGGGACGGCAGGACCAAGGTGCTCGGGGACGGCTCGACCTCCTACACCGGGCCGCAGAAGGGGCAGCTGAAGCCGGTGCCGCTCAAGCCCGGTGAGAAACCACCGCAGTTCGTGGTCTTCTCCTGGGACGGCGCGCTGGAGGGCAGCGACCACCTGTTCTCGCACTACCGGGAGCTGGCCAAGGAGTACGACGCCCACATGACCTTCTTCCTCACCGGCATCTACCTGCTGCCCAAGAGCAAGAAGGCGCTGTACCACGGCCCCATGCACTCCCCGGGCGACGCCGCCATCGACTACGCCACCGACGACCACATCCGCACCACGGTGGAGCAGCTCGGCAAGGCGTACGAGGACGGCAACGAGATCGGCACCCACTTCAACGGCCACTTCTGCGGGGCCAAGGGCGGCGGCGACTGGAGCGTCCAGGAGTGGAAGAGCGAGATCGACCAGTTCTACTCCTTCGTGGAGCACTGGAAGACCAACACCGGCTTCAAGGACCTCGCGCCGCTGCCCTTCGACTTCAGGAAGGAGGTCACCGGCGGCCGGGCGCCCTGCCTGGAGGGGCAGCCGAACCTGCTGAAGGCCATGAAGAGCTACGGCTGGCGCTACGACGCCAGTTCGCCGGGCGACTTCCAGATATGGCCGTCGAAGAAGAAGGGCATCTGGGACTTCCCGCTGCAGATGCTGCCGTACGAGAGCGGCAAGTACCAGGGCCTGTCCATGGACTTCAACTTCCTGTACAACCAGTCCGAGGGTGAGACCCAGGGCGATCCGGCCAAGTTCCCCCAGTGGGAACAGCAGACCGTCGACTCCTACATGGCCGGCTTCAACCGGGTGTACTACGGCAGCCGGGCCCCGCTGTTCATCGGCAACCACTTCGAGGACTGGAACGGTGGCATCTACATGAAGTCCATCGACCAGGTGGTCAAGAACGTCTGCACCAAGAAGGGCGTCAAGTGCGTGTCCTTCAAGGAGCTGGCCGACTGGCTCGACGCGCAGAAGCCGCAGACCCTCGCCGCCCTGCGCAGCCTCGACCCGGCCCAGTCGCCGGACTGGTCGGCGGTCGTCAAGTGACCGGCGCGCGCCGGGGATTCCACTTGTGCAACCCCCTTCACAACCGACGCGCACGCCGTGCGAAGATGCCCCTCGCCCGGTAGGTGTACCGGCGTAGAGGGGAACATCATTGAAATCTAGAAGACTGAGCCGTGGGCGGCGCCGCACGGCCATAGTCACCGCCGCGGCCGCCTCGGTGGTCGCCGGCGTGGCGCTGGTGCCCAACTGGAGCGCCGGTGCGGCGGTGACCGACGACCCGACGGTGGACGCGGCGACCAAGGCGACCTTCCAGCGGCTGGCCGACGCGGTCTTCACCGACCGCACGCAGGCCCTCGTGGAGGGCGCCGGGAAGGCGGAGACCCGGCACACGTCCGGCTTCTCCGGTTCCGTGCGCCTGTCCGGCGGGCAGACCCGCCAGGAGAAGTCCGCGCTGGACGAGCTGCGCGACCGGCGCGGCCGGCTGGCCCGGCTGGGCGAGACGTACCGCGCGGGCAGCACCAAGGTGACGCTCGACGCGACCCAGGTGAAGGGCCGGCACGCCAAGGTCGCCGTCACCGAGACCACGTCGCTGACCTACGACAAGGCCACCGTCAAGGGACCGAAGTCGACCGGCTTCCAGGCCCACCACGAGCTGACCTTCCAGGCCGACGGCAAGGGCACCTGGCGGCTCACCGGCATCCGGGACACCGACGACGGCTACCTCGCGGTGAACCAGGTCGCCAAGCCCGCCGTCACCTCGGTGAAGACCGCCACCGCGGACGACGGCCCGCCCTCCGCGGCCCGCGCCGCCACGACCTGGCCCGCACCGGTCAACCAGAAGAACTTCTCCGCGACCGGCTACGACTACAAGGCCATGGTCGCGTACGCGCAGAAGTACTGGAACAAGTACAACCCGGCCTACCCGGACTTCAACGGGCAGGGCGCCGGCGGCGACTGCACCAACTTCGTCAGCCAGGTCCTGAAGGCCGGCGGCTGGAAGCACGTGCCCGGCTACACGTACGACTGGAAGAAGTGGTTCGGCACCGCCGACATCCAGTCGGACTCGTTCGTCGGCGTCAACGAGTTCTCCTGGTTCGCCCTGTCCTCGAAGCGCGCCACCAGCCTCGCCAACGTCTACCAGATGGACATCGGCGACGTGCTGCAGATGGACTTCAACCGGGACGGGTCCAAGGACCACTCGATGATCGTCACGTACCGGGACAACCGGGGCGTGCCGTACGTGAGCTACCACTCGACCAACACGTACAACCGGTCGGTGGCCAGCCTCGTCGCCTCGTACCCGAACGCGGCGTTCTACGCCTACAGGACCTGACCCGGTCCTGGCTGCCGCGGGCCCCGCTGCTCCCGCCACTCCGGCCGCTCGTCCTGCGGACGCCGCTCCGGCGGCGTCGGCTGCTCGGGCCGCGCCCGCTCTCGCTGCGGAGGGGCGTCGGGGTGGCGGGCCCGCCAGTAGGGGTTGTCGTGCGGCAGGTTGTGACCGACGCGGCCGTACATGCCGAACGTCATCAGCAGCAGGCCCACGATGAAGCTGAAGAAGACGTTCTGGATCTTGAAGGCCAGGAAGTTGCTGCCGGTGTCCAGCAGGCCGAGGAACAGGAAGCCGTTCAGCAGGAACAGCACGCCGAGGACCATGTTCAGGGTCGACGCGAGGTTCCCGCCGATCACCATGCCGACCAGCAGCACGGCGCCGATGCAGATCGACAGCACACTCAGCGCGCCGTTGGAGTTGAGCCCGGCCACCGTGTTGCCGCCGGTGTCGAAGAAGCCGATCTGGTTGAGCAGGCCGAGAATGCCGAAGGCGACCAGGAATCCGCCGATGAGGCCGGCACCGATCCGGTAGACCTGGTTGAGCCGGTGGTCGACGGGCAGATGGTCGTCCAGCCGGGGCCGTCGCTCCTCGGCCTTCCTCGTGTGCACCGCGTGTGTGGCCATGTCCGCCTCCCTCGGGCGCTAGCGGAGGCCATCCGTCCTCTTAATATCCGCTGCCGCACAGCACCCGGCAACACGCACGTCAGTGCCCGGCGCCGCGCTCCTCGCGGATCTGCGCCACCACCCGCGCCACCGTCTGCCGCACCCCTTCGGTCTCGGTGAGGAAGCGCCAGTAGTCCGGGTGCCGCCCCTCCAGCGTGCCGACCGCCCGCTCCAGCCGGGCCACCGCGTCGTCCAGCGGCCGGGCGTGCCGCGGATCGGGGGTCGAACGCCCCGTCATCGCCAGCCGCTGGGCGTCCCGGATCGCGAACCGGGTCCGCTCGATCTCCGCCTGCGGGTCCTTCTGCACCGCGTTCAGCCTGCCCAGCCGGTCACCGGCGGCCGAGACCGCCTCGTCGGTGGCGTTCAGCAGGGCCCGCACGGTCGCCAGCAGTGCGGTCGCGTCCGCCCAGCGCTGGGCGTCCCGCGCCGCCTGCGCCTCGCGGAGCCTCAGCTCCGCCTGCCGTACGTTCTCCGCGGCCTGGTCCGGCACGTGCTGGAGGTCCTGCCAGCAGGCGGCGGTGAAGCGGCGGCGCAGCTCGCTCAGTACCGGCTCCACCTGTCCGGCCCGCGTGGTCAGCGCCTCGGCCCTGGTCCGCAGGCTGACCAGCCGGTGGTCGATCTCGGCCGCCCGCTCCGGCAGCCGCTCCGCCTCCGCCCGGATCGCCCCGGCCTCCCGCTGCACCCGTTCGGCCCGCTCCAGCGTCGCCTGCACCCCGTGCCGCCCGGCGCCCTGGTTCAGCGCGGTCAGCTCCGGCGACAGGGCCGCCAGCCGCGCGGCCAGCTCGTCGGCCCGCAGCTTTCGCTCCCGTACGGCGTCCAGGGCGTTGCTCGCCGCCAGCAGCGACTGCCGGGCCCGCTCCACGGCGGGCGCCAGCCGGGCCAGCTGCGTCTCCGCCTTGCCCAGCAGCGGCTCCAGCGAGCCGCCGAACCGGTCCAGCTCCTGCCGGACCCGGTCCAGTTCGTCCTTGGCCGCGGTCAGTTCGGCCCGCGCCCGTGCCGCCGTGCCGGCCTCCAGATCGTCCCGGTCCAGGTCGTGTGCGTCCACGGCCTCGATGTAGCGCCGGCTGACCTCGTCGATCCGCAGCCCGAGCGCCTCGAAGTCGGACACGGCCCGCCGGGCGGCGGGGGAGTCGTCCACCGCCGAGATGGTCTCCACCGAGATCCGCAGGTCCCGCTGCGCGGTGTCGAGTTCGTAGAACGCCGTCGCCGCCGCGTCCTTCGCGGCCTGCGCGTCGGCCCGGTGGCTCTCCGCCCGCCCGCCGAACCAGCGCCGGGTGCCGCCGCCGGCGAACGCGGCGGGCAGCGCGAGCGCGGCCAGCACCGGCAGGCCGAGCAGCGTGAGGGCGTCCCGCAGCGGGGAGGGGCCGCGCCGGGCCCGTGCGGTGGACGACGGCGGGTACGGCTGGCTGGCTGGCGTGCCCGGTGTCGCCGTCACATCCCTCTCCCGTGCTGTGATTCGCCCTGGGTGGTGTCATTCTCCCACCCGTTGAAGACGAACACACGGGCCGGTCAGTTCGCCGTGCGCACGGTGACCTTTCCGTCCTGGGTGTGTGCCGACACGCGGTGCGGGCTGCTGTCGTCCCGGGGCGCCGACACGGTGACCGACCCGTCGCCGGCCCCCGCCGGCACCCGGTACGCGCCCTTGGGCAGGCCCCCCGTCACCGACCCGTCGTCGCCGCGGACGTCGGCCAGGTCCGGCGGACCGGTCGGCTCGACGTCCACGGAGCCGTCGCCGGTGGCGGCCCTCACCCGGCGCGAGGAGACCACCGCGCGCACCGATCCGCCGTCGGCGCGCGGGTCCAGCGGGCCGCTGGTGTCGGTGACGCGCACGGCGCCGTCGGCGACGTGGATGCCGAGCGCGTCCCGGAACCCGGAGGCGCGGACGGCGCCGTCCTCGTTCACGACCCTGACGCCGACCCCGCGCGGCACCTCGATCCGGTGCCGGGCCGAGCAGTCGGCGATGACCCCGGAGCAGTGCACCCGCAGCACGAGCCGGTCGCCCTCCATGGACCAGCGCACCCCGGGTTCGCCGCCGGGGCCAGGGCCTGTCGTTCGGATCAGGCGGCCTCCCGGAGCGGGGGCGGGGGTTGACGCCCTTGTCCCGGCCCGGTGTCCGGTTTGCAGGGCAGCCGCTCGGGCGATGTAGGCTGTCGACCTGTCCCGGGTGCGTAGCTCAGGGGTAGAGCGCCTGCCTTACAAGCAGGATGTCGGCGGTTCGAAACCGTCCGCGCCCACCGGTCCGGCCCCTCGGAGCAGTCTCCGAGGGGCCGTTTCCTTGCCCTACTCCTCCGCCGCCGTCTCGTGGGCGTGCTTCAGCCGGGAGCGGGCGTCCATGCGGTCCGCCGCCGCGACCTCGGCCCAGAAGCGGTGCGTGCTGACGAAGACCGCGAGTTCGTGCTCGCGCCGCCGCAGTTTCTCCACCTCGGCCTGCTCGTCCTCCGTCCAGCCGGGGGACGCGGGCCGCTCCACCTTGCGCCAGCCGGTGTCGTCACTGAAGCCGTCCATCGGCTCGACCGACCAGGGCAGCCGCTTGAGCAGGGCCGACAGCTCGGCCCGGACCTGATGCAGCTCCTCCTGACCGGCGAGGAGGTCACTGGGGAATTCATAGGTCGTAGCCACGCGGCAATGCTACGCCTGTTCGATTTACGGGTGCGAGGCTGTCCGCGAGGTCCGGGGGGAGGTTCAGCCGAACGGGTGGCGCCGGGGCGACGGCCCTGGGACCGCCGGGTCAGTGGGGGGAGTCCCGCAGCTCCCGGACCAGGCGGGCCGTCACCGGCACCGGTACCCCGTGCCGCTCGGCCGCGCGCAGCAACGCCCCGCCGATGGCGTCCAGCTCCAGCGGGCGGCCCGCCTCGGCGTCGCGCTGCATGGACGACTTGGCGGCGGGCGGGAAGGCGTCGTACCGGGCGAGGGCCTTGTCCGGGTCGGCCGGGGCGCCGCAGGCACGGCTGACCGCGGCGGTCTCCGCGACCAGCGCCGCCAGCTCCTCCCGGTGACGGGTGCGGACCGTGCCGAGCGGCACGCCGTACCGGGTGGTGAGCAGGGCGAACGGGGCGAGGAACGCCATCTTGGCCCACAGGGCCGCCGTCTCGTCCCCGGCCACGCGGGCGGTCGCACCGCAGGCGGTGAGGTGGGCGGCCAGCGCCTCCAGGCGGGCGCGGGGTACGGCGTCCCCGGCCAGGTCGATCTCCGTGAACGGGCTGCCGTGCTCGATCACGCCCGGGGCGGTCCGGGTGGACTCCACGCGGATCACGGCCGGGGCGACCCGGTCGGGACGGTAGCGGGCGCGCAGGGTCCCGGGGTGTTCGACGCCGTTCAGCAGCGGTACGGCCAGGGCGTCGCCGAGGACGGCGGGCGGAACCCGGGTCAGGGCGGCGCCGAGCGCGGTGTGCTTCACGGTGATCAGGCAGGCGTCCACCGGCTCGCGCAGCTCGGTGTCCGCGTCGACGGCGGCCGTGAAGTCGCCGAACTGCGGGCTGCGGACCGTGACGCCGGTACGGCGCAGGGTGTCGGCCGTGGCCTCGCCGGCCAGGCAGATCACGCGGTGCCCGGAGCGGGACAGCAGGGCGGCGAGCAGTCCGCCGGTGCCGCCGGGACCGAGGACGGCCACGGTGAGCGGTCGCGTCATGAACGTCATGGAATTGTCCTTCCGACGGTCGGCCCCGGGTGCCGGTGGCCGCCTTCGCGAGATCATCGCAGGGCACGGCGGGGTGCGCGAGACTGGGCGCATGTGCCGGAGCATCAAGACGCTGCGTCCGCCCGTGCTGTCCGGTGAGGCCACGGACGAGGACATCCACGCGGCCGCGTTGCAGTACGTACGGAAGATCTCGGGTTTCCGGGCCCCCGCCGCGCACAACCGCGAGGCCTTCGACAAGGCGGTGCGAGCGGTCGCCCAGGCCACGGCGGAGCTGCTCGGGGAGCTGGAGGTACGCGGGCAGTCGGTGCGGCGAGGGGGGTAGCCCCCCGGCGGGGCCGGCGGCGGTCGGCCGGCGGGTCCGGGGCAGGGGTGGACCCGCCCGTCGGCATGCCCCGCGACCGAGCCGCCTCGGTGTGACCACTCTCATGGCGGCGCGGCCCCGGAAGCCGACCGCGGCACACGGCCGAGGCGTCGCCGCGCGGGACCGCCGGCCGCACGCCGTGGACGGTTATGAGACAGGTGGGCCGGCCGTGGCGCGGGCGGCCGCACGGCGTGACGAGTCGTCAAAGAGGCGCAGGTGTACGGATGTTGACTACCGGGAAGTGCGCGGAAGACGTGCACCCGGAGACCGCGGCGGGCGTCCGGCCCGGCGCCGGGCCGTGGGCGGAGGCATCGTCACCGTGGCCGAATGTTGAACTTGCAAGCACTGATTAGGTGCCCCTAACCTGGGTCTCCCGTTCGGTACCGCCGCCCCCACGACCGGCCTTCTTCCGTTCCCGGCCGGCCCGACCGTCACCGAAGAGGAGACCCCCATGTCCGCACGTCTCGATTCCGCTCGGCCCTATGTGATCGGGCTCTTCCGCATCGTCCTCGGCCTGCTCTTCGCGGCGCACGGGGCCGCATCCCTGTTCGGTGTCCTCGGCGGCGCCGCCGGCAGCGACGGCGGCACCATCGCGGCCGGAACCTGGCCCGGCTGGTACGCGGCCGTGATCCAGCTGGTCGCCGGCGGCCTGGTGCTGCTCGGCCTCGGCACCCGCGCCGCCGCGCTGATCGCCTCCGGCTCGATGGCGTACGCCTACTTCGACGTCCATCAGCAGGCCGCCCTGTGGCCCATACAGAACGGCGGCGAGCTGTCGGTCCTGTTCTGCTGGGCGTTCTTCCTGCTCGTCTTCACCGGCTCGGGCGCCTTCGGCCTGGACCGGCTCCTCGTCCGCCGCGCGGCGCAGGACGGCGAGCGGGCGCCGGAGCAGTCCCCGGTGGCCGCCTGACGGTCCGGTCGGCGAGCCGCCTGACGGTGCGACCGGTGTGCCGTCCGGCGGGTGACGGTGAACGCCCTGTGATCGCCCCCCATGCCCCCACCGCACCTTCTGTCACACCCCCGGCGTACGCTGTATGGCTGTCAACGGGGGAGTGACGGGAGTCGTGGTGTTCGAGAGCGTGGGGTCGCTGGCGGCCGGGCCGTGGATCTATGCCGTGGTGGCCGTGTCCGTCCTGCTCGACGTGTTCCTGCCCGTCCTGCCCAGCGGCGTGCTCGTCATCACGGCCGGCACGGCGGCGGCGGCCGGTTCGGGCGCGGCCGGCCAGGTCCCGCACGAGGTGCCGGACATCCTGGCCCTGATCCTGTCCGCCGCGACCGCCTCCGTCCTCGGCGACCTGGTGGCGTACCGGCTGGCCTGGCGCGGCGGGGAGCGCCTGGACCGTGCGATAGCCCGCTCCCGGCGGCTGACCACCGCGCAGCAGCGCCTCGGTGACGCCCTGACCCGGGGCGGCGGCGCGCTGGTCGTCCTCGCCCGCTTCGCCCCGGCCGGCCGCTCGGTCGTCTCCTTCTGCGCCGGTGCCGCCCACCGCCGCGTCCGCGACTTCCTGCCCTGGTCCGCACTGGCGGGCCTGTCCTGGGCCGCCTACAGCGTGGCCCTCGGCTACTACGGCGCCCAGTGGCTGGGCGCGACCTGGCTGGCCACGGGCGTCTCGGTCGCGGCCCTGTTCGGCGCGGGCGCGGCAGCGGCCTTCCTGGTGCGCCGCCGCCCGGTTTCCTGATCGCCCCGAGGGGCGCGGGCGGCGGCGGGGCTCAGCAGCCGGACAGGTAGTTCGTCAGCGCGCTCTTCTCGGCGGAGTCCACCGACAGGTCGTAGTAGTACTTCACCTGCACCCACGCCCGCACGTACGTGCACAGGTACGCCGACCGGGACGGCACCCAGGTGGCCGGGTCCTGGTCGCCCTTGGCCTGGTTGACGTTGTCGGTGACGGCGATCAGCTGCGGCCGGGTCAGGTCGTTCGCGAACGCCTGCCGCTGCGCGGTCGTCCACTTGCTCGCGCCGGAGTCCCACGCCTCCGCCAGCGGCACGAGGTGGTCGATGTCGAGGTCGGCGGCGGCGGTCCAGGTGGCGCCGTCGTACGGGGAGTACCAGCTGCCGCTGGTCGCGGCGCAGGAGGAGTCGGTCACGACGTTCGTGCCGTCCCGCTTGAGGACCGTCTCGCGGGTGTTGCAGGCGCCGCTGATGGTGATCCAGTGCGGGAAGAGGTCGCGGCTGTAGCCGGTGCGGTTCTCGGTGGCCACGGTGAGCTGGGAGAGGTAGCTGCGGGCCGTGGCGCCGCTGACCGGGGTGGGGAGGGCCGCGGAGGCGTTCGGGGAGTTGAACAGGGCGACGGAGGCGATCAGACCGGTGAGGGCCGCGAGTATGCTCGTCCGTCGACGCCGTAGAACCTGGGCATGCGTGAACTCCCTTGTGGGGTGGCGGTGTTGGTGCGCGAGCGAGGGAATGCTCGCGGGGCGGTGTTGCCGGAGGGTGAGCGCTCGGTAAGAAGCTAGTGACGTGCGCATGTCACGACAAGGTTGACGGCGGAACTTTCACATCCCTTACGATGGGAAGCGCAGAAGGGGAGTAGCTCTTCGCCGGACCGTCGACATACTGCTCAGCGAGCCTGAGCCGGCGCCCGGAGGCGGACCGCGTCACGGCGGGCCCGCCAGCGAGACCTTCGGCAAGCAGTGCACGCCCGTGCCCTCCGGCGCGGGCGCCGAGTGCGCTGCCGTGCCGAGGTGTCATCGCGTGACGCACCACACTCTCGGCGGGGCAGCCCGACCGATTGAGGAACCTTGATCAGCATCACCGTGACGGCGCTCGTCTTCGGCGTCATCTTCCTCGCCGAACTGCCGGACAAGACCGCCCTCGCCGGTCTCGTCCTCGGCACCCGTTACCGCGCCTCGTACGTCTTCGCGGGCGTCGCCGCCGCCTTCCTGCTGCACGTCGTGCTCGCCGTCGCGGCCGGCAGCGTGCTGACCCTGCTGCCGCAGCGGATCGTGCACGCCGTCACCGGCGTCCTCTTCCTCGGCGGAGCCGCGATGCTCCTGCTGAACAAGGGCGAGGAGGAGGAAGAGATCAAGAAGCCCGCCGACCAGTCGTTCTGGAAGGTGGCGGGGACCGGCTTCATGCTCATCCTGGTCGCCGAGTTCGGTGATCTCACCCAGATCATGACCGCCAACCTGGCCGCCCGCTACGACGACCCGATCTCCGTCGGTCTCGGCGCGGTGCTGGGCCTGTGGGCCGTCGCCGGGCTCGGCATCGTCGGCGGAAAGGCCCTGATGAAGCGGGTGCCGCTGCGGCTGATCACGCAGATCGCGGCGCTGCTGATGCTGGCGCTCGGCGTGTGGAGCCTGTGGGAGGCCGTCAGCGGCTGACCGGGACGGCGGCCGGACCGTGCGGCCGGGCGGTGCGGTGGGGCCGGGCTGAACAACGGGTGAATGCTCGCGGGGGCGGTGGCGGGAACGCGGGCAGGTTTTGTACCGTAGAGAAACAAAGTGGCTCCCGCCCGTTTTCCCTGACCGGCGGGCGGGGCCGCCTTGTCCCGTCCGACGTCCCACCCGACGTCCCGCCCGACCCGGGGTCCTTTCCTCTGGAGCTGCCGATGCCGGCCACCGCCACGCCCGCCGTCCTCACCGCCCGCGCCCTCCTGCTCGACATGGACGGCACCCTCGTCAACTCGGACGCCGTGGTCGAGCGCATCTGGCGGCGCTGGGCCGAGCGGCACGGGCTGGACGGCGACGAGGTGATGAAGGTCGTGCACGGCAGGCAGGGCCACGCCTCCATGGCCGTCCTCCTCCCCGGCCGGCCGGTCGAGCAGAACCTCGCCGACAACGCCCGCATGCTCGCCGAGGAGACCGCCGACACCGACGGCGTGATCGAGATCCCCGGCGCGCGTGCCTTCCTCTCCTCGCTGGAGGGGCTGCCGCACGCCCTGGTGACCTCCGCCGACGTCGCCCTGTCCACCGCCCGCATGAACGCCGCCGGGCTGCCCCTGCCGGCCGTCCGCGTCACCGCCGAGTCGGTCGGCGCGAGCAAGCCGGACCCCGAGGGCTTCCTGAAGGGCGCCGCCGAACTGGGCGTCGACCCGGCCGACTGCATCGTCTTCGAGGACTCCGGGGCGGGGATCGCGGCGGGGCGCTCCGCGGGGATGCGGGTCGTCGGGGTCGGGCCGCGCGCGGTGTTCCACGAGCCGGACGTCGCGGTGCGGGACCTCACCCAGGTGCGGGTCGAGGCGGTGGCCGGCGGGGGGATCCGGCTGCACATCGGCTGACGGCCCTTCGCCGGCCGCGGACGTGCGGCCCCGCACGCCGGAGCCGCACGCCGGGCCCGCCCCGGACTACTCCGGGCGTGTCACGACCGCGTCCGCCCCGGCTCCCCAGCCGTCCCGCAGCATCGGGTCGGGGGCTACGGCCTTCAGGCGGCCCTTGTGCGTCCGGGGGTACGGCTGATTCCCAGGCCGTCCCCTATCCGTTATGCGCCTTCGGCGCGCTAAGGCCGCCGGGCGGAGCGCCTCTGACTTCATGTGGCCCGAGGTCCTTCGGGAGGTTACGGCTGCGTCCGCCCCGGCTCCCGGGGCAGCCCGTATCCGTTCGGGGGGCTGCGGCGGCTCCCGGGGTGGCCGCATGCGTTCGGGGCGCTGTGGCCGGGCCGTCCTCCACGGGACGGTCCGCGGCGCCCCGCACCCCCTGGAGATCCTGTGGCCTGGCCGTCCCCGACCGCGGACCCCGCAGGCGGCGCTACGGCTGCGTCGTCTCCGACTCCAGGCTTTCGCGGGTCGCCGGGCCGTACGTGCCCAGGGTGTCGTCCGTGATGCCCCGGGCCAGCTGGTAGTTGCGCACCGCGTCCTCGACCGGGCGGGTGAAGGTGCCGTTGATCTGGTCCCAGTACAGGTTCAGCTGGCGCAGGCGCTGCTGGAGCTCGGTGACCTCCGGGCCGGTGTCACTGCGGCGCAGGACCGGTGCCGCGGCCGGCGTGGTGCGCGGGGTGCCCGAGGGGGTCGTGGACGGGGTCGGCGAGGCGGCGGCGCCGGACGCGCTCGCGGAGGGCGTCGCGGACGGGGAGGGCGACGCGGAGCCTCGCGGCGGACTCGGGTCGGCCGTCGCCGAGGGGGTGGGCTGCGGTGGACGGGGTGTCACAGGGGGTGCCGGGACCACCGCCGAGGACGGCGCCCGTGGCGTCGTCTCCGGGATGCTCGCCCTGACCTCCTGGGCCACCCGGCCGCGGGCCGGTGCCTGGTACGAGAACAGCGCGAAACCGGCGACCGCGACGACGGCCGCCCCCGCACCCCCGGCGGCCAGCAGCACCGTGCGGCGCGGGCGGCGCCGGGGCCGGCCGGGCCCGGTCCCGGCCGCGTCCGGCTCCGCCGCCGGTCCGAGCGGCGCGGGCGCCCGCGGAGGCGGCGGTGCGGTCTCGGCGGGTGGTGCGGGCGGGGGCTCGTCCTGGGCCGGCCGCACCTCCACGTACGGCCGTATCCGCAGCGGGTCGAAGTCCTCCGCCGCTGCCGCCTCCGCCGTGCGGGTCCGGCGCAGGGCCTCGGACGCGCGTGCCGTGCAGTCGCACGACGGCGTGTTGTCCGGCCCCCTCGGCGTCCCGCACTCCGGGCACGTGGTGCCCCGCTCTGCCGTCACGCGTGTGCCCCCTCCCCTCGGAAACTCCAGAGATTATGCGGATTTTCGCCGGAACCGCAGCACTCGGCGGGCCATAAGTGGTCACACCGATCACCATGGAGGAGACGCACCGACCCCCGGGAGGTCCCATGGCCCTGGAGACGCACGGCACGGCGAAGGGCGTGAGCGGCGGCGAACGCGTCCCGGGCAGCGTGCTGGTGCCGATGGGCGCGCTGCTGCTCGGGCTGCTGCTCGCCGCACTCGACCAGACCATCGTGTCGACCGCGCTGCCGACGATCGTGAGCGACCTCGGCGGCCTGGAGCACCTCTCCTGGGTCGTCACCGCCTATCTGCTGGCGTCGACCGCCGCCACCCCGCTGTGGGGCAAGCTCGGCGACCAGTACGGCCGCAAGCGACTGTTCCAGACGGCCATCGTGATCTTCCTGGTCGGGTCGGCGCTGTGCGGCCTGGCGCGGGACATGCCCCAGCTCATCGCCTTCCGGGCGTTGCAGGGCCTGGGCGGCGGCGGGCTGCTGGTGCTGTCCATGGCGATCGTCGGCGACCTCGTGCCGCCCCGCGAACGCGGGCGCTACCAGGGTCTGTTCGGCGCCGTCTTCGGCACGACCAGTGTGCTCGGGCCGCTGCTCGGCGGGCTGTTCACCCAACACCTCAGCTGGCGCTGGGTGTTCTACGTCAACCTGCCCATCGGCGTGATGGCGCTCGCGGTGATCGCCGTCGCCCTGCGCATCCCGCGCCGCACCGCCCACCACGTCATCGACTACCTGGGGACCTTCCTGATCGCCGCCGTCGCCACCTGCCTGGTGCTGGTCGCCTCCCTCGGCGGCAGCACCTGGCCCTGGGGCTCGGCGCAGATCATCGGGCTCGCGGTGCTGGGCGTCGTCCTCGCCGTGGCGTTCGTCGCCGTCGAGCGCAGGGCCGCCGAACCGGTCCTGCCGCTGAAGCTGTTCCGCGTCCGCACCTTCACCCTGGCCGCCGTCATCAGCTTCATCGTCGGTTTCGCCATGTTCGGCGCGCTGACCTACCTGCCGACCTTCCTCCAGGTCGTCCACGGCATCTCCCCGACCCTGTCCGGCGTCCACATGCTGCCGATGGTCTTCGGCCTGCTGCTGTCGTCCACCCTCTCCGGGCAGATCGTCAGCCGCACCGGCCGCTGGAAGGTGTTCCCGATCGCCGGCACCGCCGTCACCACCCTCGGCCTGCTGCTCCTGCACCGGCTCGACGAGCACAGCCCGACCGCCGTGATGAGCGTCTGCTTCCTCGTCTTCGGCGTCGGCCTCGGCCTCGTCATGCAGGTCCTGGTGCTCATCGTGCAGAACGCCGTCTCCTACGAGGACCTCGGCGTCGCCACCTCCGGCGCCACCTTCTTCCGCTCCATCGGCGCCTCCTTCGGCGTGGCCATCTTCGGCACGGTCTTCGCCAGCCGCCTCGGCGACAAGCTCACCGCCGCCTTCCGGGGCGTACACCTGCCGCCCGGCGCCACCCCCGACGCGCTGAAGGCCGACCCCCGGGGCATCGCCGCCCTGCCGCCCGCGCTGCGCCCCGCCGCCCTGCACGCGTACGCGTCCGCCATCACCGAGGTCTTCCTCTACGCCGCGCCCGTCGCCCTCCTCGGCTTCCTGCTCGCCTGGCTGCTGAAGGAGGACCGGCTGCGCGGCTCGGTCACCGCGCCCGACGTCTCCGAGACCATCCCGCCCAACCCGGTCCAGCGCTCCTCCTACGACGAGGTGTGCCGCGCCCTGTCCGTGCTCGGCACCCGGGAGGGCCGCCGCGAGATCTACCGGGAGATCACCGAACGGGCCGGGTACGACCTGCTGCCCGCCGCCAGCTGGCTGCTGCTGCGCATGCGCCGCTACGGCTCCGTCGAACCGGCGGTGCTCGCCGAGCGCAGCCCGGTCCCGCTCCAGGCCGTCATGGCCGCCGCCCGCCAGGTCGAGGAACGGCGGCTCGCCGAGCGCGGGGGCCTGGACCTGGCCCTGACCGACGCCGGCCGCGAGGTCGCCGAGCGGCTCGCCACGGCCCGCGAGGAGTCCCTGGCCGGACTGCTCGGCGACTGGTGGCAGCCCGGCCGCTCGACCGACCTCGCCCAGCTGGTCCGCGAGCTGACCGGAGAACTCTGCGGCGCTGAACGCGAACGCCCGCACAACGGCACGGTGACGAGGATCAGCTGACGGCAGGCGCGGGCGGCAGCTCCTTGCGGAACCAGTGTTCGGCGTAGCGGTCGGTGTTGTGCGGGGCGGTCTCCGTGTAGCCGAGGCGGGCGTACAGGGCGCGGGCCTCGACCAGGTCGCCGCGCGTGTCGAGGACGACCCGCCGGGCGCCGAGGGCACGGGCGGCCTCCTCGGCGGCGGCCACGAGCAGCGGTGCCCCGCCCCGGCCGCGCAGCCCCGGCAGCACGAACACCCGGGTCAGCTCGGCCGTGTCCGGGTCCAGCAGCCGGACGCCCGCCGAGCCGGCCGGCGTGCCGTCGTACCGCCCGACGAGCAACTGCCCGCGCGGAGGCTGGAGTTCGGCACCGGTGTGCGCGGCGACCTCCCGCTCCAGCTCCTCCGGGTCGGTACGGCGTCCTTCGTGCAGCAGGTACCAGCGGTCGCTGACCTCCGTGTAGTACGCCCGCCACAGCGCGGCGGCGGCCGGGGAGCCGTACGGTTCCGGAGCGATCGTCCACGTCATGCCGGCCATTGTCGGGAGCCGCCCCGCCCCCGCCGCAACCGGATAAGGCGGGCCGGACGCGGTACGGGGAACCGTTTGTGGGCGAACTTCCGGGTCACCCGAAGGGAGAACCGGCCAGCGGGGCCGGTCCGAGCGGAAGGCAACCATGTCCACAGGCCTGATCATTCTGTTGATCGTGATCGCGGCGGTCGTGGTCCTCGGCGCCGTCGCGCTGGCCGTGCGGGGCCGCACCCGGCACGGCGGCCCGAACCTGAAGCGGCGGTTCGGGCTCGAGTACGAGCGGACCGTGGCCCTGCACGGCGGGGACACCGAGGCCGCCGAACGAGAGCTGACCGAACGCCTCGAGCGCCACGGTGACCTTCGGGAACGCCCGCTGGACGGCGCCGAGCGGCAGCGGTACGCGGACCGCTGGACGGCCGTGCAGGAACACTTCGTCGACTCGCCCCGGCAGGCGGTGGCCGAGGCCGACCTCCTCATCGGAGAACTCGCCGCCGCGCGCGGTTACCCCGACGGCGGACGGTACGAGGAGCAGCTCGCCGCCCTGTCCGTGCACCACGCCGAGCACGTGGACGGCTACCGGCAGGTGCACCGCGCGGCCGCCGGCACCGCGGCGGACGGTACCGGCGCGGGAACCGAGGAGCTGCGCTCGGCGCTGCTCGGCGCGCGAGCCCTTTTCGAGGACCTGACCAGCGCCGAGCCCGGGCGGCACCGCGCCCCCGCCGGCACGGACCGCTCGACGTCTCCCGCCGCGACCCACTCCCACGCCCGCTCCCACACGCCGTGGGCCCTGCACCGGAGCCGACCGAAGGAGAGCTGAACGCCATGACGGACAGGACGAGCGGCTCCGGCGGCGACCGGCACCGCCCGCAACGTCTCTCACGCGGGGACGAGTGGACGCCGGAGCAGGAGTCGGAACAGAGGGACGCATGGGCACCGGGCGACGCGGTCCCCGGCCGCCGGACCCCGAGAGGGCCCCTCCCGGAGGAACGCCTGCCCGGCGAACCGGGAGCAGGCCGGAGCGGAGGCGGCGGGGTCGCGCAGGGCCCCGGCCGGGAAGGGCTGACCGGGGACGACCGGACCCCGCAGGACACGCCGCAGCCGCCGCCGGGCCCGGCGGGCGGAACGGAGCCGGGAAGGTCCGAGTCGGGATGGGCCGAGGACGCCGAGCCCGCCCCCGGCCCGGCCGGGAGCCCCGCGTCCGCCACGTCGGCAGCGGCCACCGGACCCGGTTCCCGTGAGTACGACCCCCGCCACGGCTCCGAGGGGCTGCGGCCCGGCACGGAGGAACCGGGCCCGCAGGCACCCGGTTCGCGGGGGCAGGCGGCGCAGACGTACGGCGGAGGCGACAGGCAGGCCGGTGGCCCGGAGCGGGCCGGGGAGGAGGAAGGCGTGATGCCGGACAACGGGCTCGGGGCACCGTCAGCCGGTGAGGTCAGCGGGCGCGAGGCCCGGATGACCGAGGCGCCCGCGGCGGACAGCTGGCCGGCGGCGCCGGGCGGCACGGCCGCACCCGGCGGCAGTGCCACCGGTACCGGAACCCCGCTGCTGCCGCACGAGGAGACGGAGCAGTGGGAGCGGCGGCTGCGCGAAGTGGTCGCCGGGTTCGTCGACGAGCCCCGGCAGGCCGTCGAGGAGGCCGACCGGACGCTGGAGGAGATCGCCGCGCGGTTCACCGAGGCCGTCACGCGCCGCCGCCGCACCCTGCGGACGTCCTGGGAGGGCACCGAGGGACGCGGCCCGGCCGTCGAGACCGGCACCGAGCAACTGAGGCTCGCCCTGCGCGACTACCGGGAACTGGCCGGGCGGCTGCTACACGGCTGAGCCCGCCACGCCCCCGTCACCCCTGGCGGCAGCCCTGCGCTGCCGCCATTCGCGTACGACCGCCTCGACGTCGTACGGCTTCCTGCCCAGCGGCGGACCGGGCGGCGGCTTGAACATCATGTCCTTGATCCGGACGTTGACGTCCTCGATGATCTTCCGGGCGATCCGCTCCGAGGGCGCCGCGTACGCCGCCTCCAGCGCGTCCTCCGCCTCCTTGCGCAGCGCCAGCGCGGGCGGCAGCACCGCCAGCCCCTCCCTGACCAGCTTCCGCTTCACCCACCACAGTTCGTCGTAGGTGGAGTCGACCTCCGTGGGCAGCGGCGCCCCCGCCCCCGGCAACCGGTCGAACTCCCCGCGCCCCTGCGCGTCGCGGATCTGCTTGTCCACCCAGGACTCGAACGGGACCCCCGGTGGCTTTCGCTCGGTCATGAACCCATTGTGCCGGACGCGGCCCCGCCGGGCGTTTTATCATGCGGCGGCGGTACGGCACCCGCCCGCCGCGACCCAGCCGGCGCACAGGACGTATCAGGGGGAACCTCGTGCTCGAACTCACCATGGCCACCGTCTCCGGGGCGGACGTGGGCGCCACCGCCGGCATGACGATGGCCGAGGCGCCCAGCGAGCCCGGCGCCGTGCTGCGGATCGGCCGTGACGGGGCGGCGTGCCGGCTGGTCACCCCCGACGACTGGCTGTTCGTCTCCCGCGTCCACCTGGAGTTCCTGTGCGGCCCGGACGGTGCCTGGCAGCTGACCTGGCTGCGCGGTTCCCAGCCCGACCCGGCCTCCGAGGTCCGGCTCCTCGTCGGGGAGTACGCGCAGCCCCTCGGCTACGGCACGACCGTCCCGCTGCCGCACGGCGGGTCCGGCGAGATCGTCATCCAGGACCGCACCGCGCCGCGCAGCGTCAACGTCGGCTTCTACCACGAACTCTGAGCCGATGGGCCCCCGGGCCGGGTGGCCTCAGCCGAGCACCCGGGCCAGGGCGAACCCGTCGTACCCCTTGCTGCCGACCGTCTGGATCGCCGTACCGGTCAACCGCGGGTGGCCGGCGATCAGTTCCAGCGCGGCACGGGTGCCGACCACGTCCGGCTCGGTGCTGCCCGCGTCGGCCACCCGGCCGCCGCGCACCACGTTGTCCAGGACGATCAGGCTGCCCGCGCGGGTGAGCCGCAGCGCCCACTCCACGTAGTGCGGGTTGTTGACCTTGTCCGCGTCGATGAAGACCAGGTCGAAGGGGGCCGGGTTCTCGTCGGCGAGCTTGGGCAGCGACTCCAGGGCCGGGCCCACCCGCACCTCCGCGATCCGGTCCAGGCCTGCCCGGGCGATGTTCCGGACGGCCACCTCCGCGTGCTTCGCGCTGTACTCCAGCGAGATCAGCCTGCCGTCCTCGGGCAGCGCCCGGGCCAGCCAGATCGTGCTGTACCCGGCGAGCGTGCCGATCTCCAGGATGTGCCGGGCCCCCTGGAGGGCGGCGAGCAGCTGGAGGAACTTGCCCTGCGCCGCCGTGACGGCGATGGCGGGCAGCCCGGCGGCATCACTGTCGCGCAGGGCCGCGCGTAGCACCTCGTCGTCCGGTGAGAGCGTGTTGATGAAGTAGTCGTCGACGTCGTCCCAGACCTGCGACCCGCTCATAGCCCCAGCTGCCTTTCCCGAGTGTCCTGCCTCGATGATCTCAGCCGAGGGCGCGGATGGGTACGACTGCGCGCGGGGCACGGCGGCGGGGACGCCCCTCAGCGGCCTTCCACGGACGGCGCGGAACCCGGCAGCGGACGCCCCGCCGACTCCGCCATCCGCCACACGGCGACACCGCCCACGACGGCCGCGGCCATCATGTAGTACGCGGGCATCATCATGTTCCCGGTCGCCCCGATGAGCGCGGTCACGACCAGCGGAGTCGTACCGCCGAACAGTGACACGGACACGTTGAACCCGATCGACAGGGACCCGTACCGCACGCGCGTCGGGAACAGGGCGGGCAGCGCGGCCGGCATGGCCGCCGTGAAGCACACCAGGAGCAGACCCAGCGCGCCCATGCCCAGCCCCACGGCCAGCAGGCTGCCTTCGCGGATCAGCAGCAGAGCCGGGACCGACAGGAACAGGAAGCCCGCACAGCCCGCCGCGATCACCGGCCGGCGGCCGACCCGGTCGGTCAGCGCGCCCGCGAACGGCTGGACGATCATCATCAGGGCCATCACCCCGAGCACGACCAGCAGCCCGTGCGTCTCGTCGTACTTCAGCTCGCTGGTGAGGTAGCTCGGCATGTACGACAGCAGCATGTAGTCGGTGACGTTGAAGACCAGGACCAGGCCCATGCACAGCAGCAGGGACTTCCACTGGCCGGTGATCATCTCGCGCAGCGGCACCTTCGGCCGGGCCGCCTCCGCCTTCTCGATCTCCGCCGCGAACGCCGGGGTCTCCTCCAGTCGCATCCGCAGGTACAGGCCGATGATGCCCATCGGGCCCGCGATCAGGAACGGGATGCGCCAGCCCCACGAGGTGAGGTCGTCCGAGGACAGCAGCGCCGTCATCAGGGTGACCAGACCCGCGCCGCCGATGTAGCCGGCGAGCGTGCCGAACTCCAGCCAGCTGCCGAGGAAGCCGCGCTTCTTGTCCGGCGCGTACTCGGCGATGAACGTCGTCGCGCCCGCGTACTCACCGCCGGTGGAGAAGCCCTGCACCAGACGGGCGGCGAGCAGCAGGAGCGGCGCCCCGACGCCGATCGTCGCGTACGAGGGGATCAGGCCGATCGCGAACGTACCCGCCGCCATCATGATCATCGTGACCGCGAGGACCTTCTGCCGGCCCACGCGGTCGCCCAGCGGGCCGAAGACCATGCCGCCGAGCGGACGGACGAGGAAGGCCGCCGCGAAGGCGCCGAACGTCGACAGGAGCTGCGCGGTCGGGTTGCCGGACGGGAAGAAGACCTTGCCGAGGGTCACGGCGATGTAGCTGTAGACACCGAAGTCGAACCACTCCATCGCGTTGCCGAGCGCCGCCGCCTTCACGGCGCGCCTGACGAGCGCGGGATCGGTGACGGTGACGTCGCGGCCGGTGCGGGTCCGGGCGGCCCGCCGCGACTCGAGGGGCGGGGTGACGGCTGAGGCGGTGGTAGCGGTCGCCAAAACGGGGCTCGCCTACCTTTCGACGGGGACAGGGACCGGCCCGGACGGCGACGGTGACGTACGGCGGGCCGAAAATCGACCATAGGCACAGTTCCGCCCCTTACGTCCTGCACGCGCATCGATGCACAGTGCAGCTAAAGGGCGCATACGCAGGTACGTCTTCCCTCCCGCGTGCGGTCATGCCGGCAGCCCACTGTGATCCTTGTCGCGCCCCCGGCGTGCAACCACCCGCTCCCGGACCGTGGTGTTTCGGACAAAAGGAGACCGACGTCAGGTGAATCGGGGGTTGCCCGCGTCCCTTTCCAGGGGGTCTGCGAGGCTCAGAAGGAGCGCAGAGGGGCACCCGGCGCCCACCGGCTGCCGGGACGACGGGGCGGGAGGCCGACGAAGCGTGGCGAACGTGGAGCACAGCGGGCGACCGGCGGACGTCTTCGGGAGAACGGCGGCCGGAGCGCGGCTGCGCGCGACCCGGCTCGCGCTGTGGGCGGTGGCCGCGATCCTCGCCGCACGGCAGACGACCGCCGTCCTGACCACCCCCAGCGGCGAACGGCTCACCGACCTGGAGACCTGGGTCGGCCCCGAAGGCGTCCTGCACGTGAAGGGCTCGATCTACGACTCGACGCGCTTCACCGGCACCCCCTTCAGCGGCCTGGTCCTCAAACCGCTCACGCGCTCGGCCGAGGCCGCCCTCGGCTGGGGCTGGACCTTCGGCACCCTGCTGCTCGTCGTCGCCCTCGGCCTGGTCGCCGCCCGCGCGCTGCCCCAGCCGGTCAGCCGGCGCACCTCGCTGCTGGCCGCGCCGGTCGCCATCAGCCTGCTCATGCTGTCGCTGCCGGTCCGCAACACCCTGTGGCTCGGGCAGACCAGCATCATCCCGGTCCTGCTCGTCCTGCTCGGCTGCTTCGCCGTACGAGGGGAACGCGCGAGCGGCCTGTGCACGGGCCTGGCCGCCGCCCTCCAGCCGACCGTCCTGCTCTTCACCCCGCTGCTGTGGTTCACCGGCCGCCGCCGCGCCGCCCTCACCACGGCCGGCACCTTCGCCGCCTGCACCGCGCTCGCCTGGGCCGCGCTGCCGCACGACTCCCGCACCTACTGGGTGCACCACATGGTCGGCGTCGGCCTCGGCGGCAAGGCCGACGCCCTCGCCAACCAGTCCCTGCACGGCGCCCTGCTCCGGTTCGGCCTGACGGGGCCCCCGGAGATAGCGCTCTTCCTCCTCCTCGGCGTCGGCGTCGCCGCCCTCGCCCTGCGCCGCGCGGTCCGCTACGCCCACGACGGCCAGCTCCTCCTCGCCGTCGCCGTCACCGGCTGCGCCGCCGTCGCCGTGTCCCCGACCACCTGGCAGCACCAGCTGCTGTGGGTGCTGCTCGCGGTGGTCGGCCGGGTCGGCAAGCGGGCCTCCGACCGCTACGTCTGGCCGGTCGCGGTCGTCCTCGTCACCACGCTCCCGGCGCAGATGATGCTGCCGCACATGCCGGTGGTGTACCCGCTGCGGGACAACCTGGTCCTGCTCGCGGCCCTGGCCGCCGCCACGGCCGTGCCCTTCCTGTCCCGCACCTCGCCGTACTACCGGTCCCCGATACCGGCCACGTACGCCCCGCAGGCCCCGGCCCGCTTCCGCCGCGTCCCGCTGCTGCCCTTCCTGCGCCGGGTGCTCACCCGCCCCAACCTCCTGCTGGAGCTGCTCCTGCTCCGCGTCACCTACGCGGCCTACCAGCAGGTGCGGCTGGCGGCGACCGGCGGCAGCAACTCCGGGGGGCGTGCCACGGCCGAGCGGCACGGCCACCTGGTGCTCGACGCCGAGCGCTTCCTGCACATCGACATCGAGCACGCCGTCAACCACGCCGTGGTGAGGGTCGGCTGGCTGCGGGACTTCTTCGACTTCTACTACGAGTCCTTCCACTTCGTCGTCCCGCTGACCGTCCTCGGCGTCCTGTACTGGCGCCGCCCGGTCGACTACCGCTGGGCCCGCGCGTCCCTCGGCTTCGCGACGCTGCTCGCCCTGATCGGCTTCTGGCTCTTCCCGCTGGCGCCGCCGCGCCTGATGCCCACGCTCGGCATCATCGACACCGTCCACGGCGTCCAGGACTTCTCCAAGCCGGACTACGGCACCCTGACCGCGCTCACCAACCAGTACGCGGCGATGCCGTCGCTGCACTTCGGCTGGTCCCTGTGGTGCGGGGTGGTGATCGCGGTGATCGCCCCGAGGTGGTGGATGAAGGCGCTGGGCCTCCTCCACCCGCTCTTCACCGTCTCGGCCATCGTCGCCACCGGCAACCACTGGGTCCTGGACGCGGCCGGGGGCGCGGTGGTGGTGGCAGCGGGCTTCGCCCTGTCGTACGCCTTCCAGGGCCCGCGGCCGAGGGGGCGGGCGGGGACCACGGGGGCCGGGGCGGGGACCGGAGCCTACGCCGGAGCCGGGGAGCCCGGGCGGGTGGACGTCGCCGGCAGGTGACCGTCGGGGCCTGCGGACCGTCCCCGACCGGCGGCTCCCCGGCGTGCGGGCGAGGCGGGCCGCGGGATCGCCGTCCGCGGTCGTCACTCCCGGCCCGAGGCCGCCACCGCCAGCACACCCGACGCCAGCGCCGCCAGCAGCAGGGGGATGCCCAGACCGTGGTGGAGGACCAGCCACGCGCCCAGGCAGGCACCGGCGGCCATCGCGGCCACGGAGGCCGCGCGGCGCAGGGTGCGGTGGCTCGTGTCGTCACCGAGGCGGGACTCGGAGGCCAGGCCGGTCAGGGTCATCGTCACGACGGTGGTGGTGATCAGGTCGGGCACGCGGAACCTGCGGACCGCCGCCGTGCGCAGGCCCATCGCGAAGGCCGTCAGGCCGATGAGGGCGACCCGGGTTCCGGCGGTGTCCGGCCGGACGAGGGCCACCGCCGCCGCCACACCGACCAGCACCGCCTCCACCGCCAGGGCCAGCCGGGCCGAGCGGCGGCGGGAGCCGCGGCCGTACCGGCCCGTCACCCGGCCGCCGGTCGCCGCGCCCAGCAGGAAGCAGATCAGGGACATGACCGCGTGCCGCACGGAGAAGCCCGGGACCCCGGCCGCGGCGAAGCCGAGGATGACCACGCTGCCGGTCACGTTGGCCGTGAAGACCCGGCCCAGGCCCAGGAAGCTGACGGCGTCGATCAGGCCGCTGACCACGGTGAGTGCCAGCAGTACGGCCACGAGCCGCAGTCCGCGCGTCTCCGGGTCCCGTACCGGCGGCGTCGGCGTCGTCATCGTTCCTCCGAGGGGACGGGAGGTGGAAAGAAGTCCACCCGGCGCGCGAAAGAAGTCCACCCGAGGACGGGGGGCTCTCGGATGTCCGGGCGCAGCGTGCGTCCGTAGCGTTCGGGACATGACTCAGGACACGCGCGAAACGGCGGAAAAGCAGCCCGGTCGGCCCATGCGCACGGGCCCGGCGGTCACCCTGGGCGCCCTGGCGCTCGTCGGTGTCGCCGGGGTGGCGCCGGGGGCCCACCCGGTCCGCGGTGAGCGCCTCGGTGGACATGCCCAGAACCGGCTGCACGCCAACGGCCACGCCTGCGACGGGAAGCCCGAGGTGCCGGTACGGCTGTACGCGGGCGACCGCGACACCGACGTGCCGATCGGCAACGCCCGGACATGCGCGCGCACCCTCGCCCAGCGGGGGGCGAGGGTGCGGGTGCTGGAGGTCGGACCGGTCGACCGCTTCGGGTCGGACCGGGCCGCGCCGGCCGGCATCGCGCGCTGGTTCAGCGGGGGAGCGGCTCGGTGAGCGGTGGCCGGACGGCCGGTGGCACGGTGCCTGGCGGCTCAGTACCAGCCGTTGGCCTGCCAGAAGCTCCAGGCCTTGGCCGGGCTGCCGTAGCGGGAGTTCATGTAGTCCAGGCCCCACTTGATCTGGGTGGCCGGGTTGGTCTTCCAGTCGGCGCCGGCGGTGGACATCTTCGAGGCCGGCAGGGCCTGGACGAGGCCGTAGGCGCCCGACGAGCTGTTGGTGGCGGCGGGGTTCCAGCCGCTCTCGTGCTCGACGATCTTGCTGAACGCGTTGAACTGCGCGGAGTCCGGGATCATCTGGTGCGCGATCGCCTGTGCGGAGGAGGCCGACGTGGTGGCGGCCTGGGCGGGCGCCGCGGTCAGAGCCATGCCGGCGGTGGCGGCAGCCAGCGCGGCGGTGGTGAGGGCCTTCTTCGGGGAAGCGATGCGACGGATGAAGGAAACGGACACGGAGAACCTCTTGCGTCGGGGACGGGGGATCACCCGCATGGGAGGGACCACGTGGTGTGGCCTCATGCGGCGGCGCCGCGGCCCGGAGGGGCTCGTGGCGCCTGGCGACGTCGTCCAGAGAAGCAGGCCCGGAACCCGTCCGCAATGACCCCTTTTACTAGTTGTGGCCGGATCGGCGGCATACGTCGCCTCTGTGATCTGGGTCGCACAGTGCAGGTCAGCGGGGGTACAGGAATGGGTGTATCGGGCAAACAGGACTACGATCCCGGGTCGTAGGTGACGTGCGTCATGTGGGGCTCCTCACGGGTCCGCTCACGCAGCGGAAACACTCCCTCACCCGGCGGGACCGTCGAATGTGACCGCGCTCTCGAAAGCGGCCCGCCGCGTGGCCCGGCGCAGCGCCCGCAGCACCGCCGGACCGAGGGCGACGGTCAGCACCACCGTGCACAGCGCCCGGCCCAGGTCCCAGCCGAGCGAGGTGGCCAGGCAGTAGGCGACGAAGTGGGCCAGGTTCTCGGCGACCGGGGCGTCGCCGTGGAAGGAGATGTTCGAGGCCGCCGCGCCCAGGAAGGGCCAGCCGGCCAGGTTCATGCACGTGCCGTAGGCGAAGGCGGCGAGAAAGCCGTAGCCGGCGAGCAGCAGCAGCTCACCGCGGCCGCGCAGCCGGACCGGCCCGGGCAGCAGGCCCGCGCCCAGGGTGAACCAGCCCATCGCCAGCATCTGGAACGGCAGCCACGGCCCGACCCCGCCCGTGAGCAGCGCGGACGCGAACATCGTCACCGAGCCCAGCGCGAAGCCGAAGCCCGGGCCGAGCACCCGTCCGCTGAGCACCATCAGGAAGAACATGGGCTCCAGTCCCGCCGTGCCCGCGCCGATCGGCCGCAGCGCCGCGCCCGTCGCGGCCAGCACGCCCAGCATGGCCACGGCCTTCGGCCCGAGGTCCGACTCCGAGACCGTCGCCGCCACCACCGCGACCAGCAGCACCAGCAGACCGGAGAAGAGCCAGGGCGCGTCCTGGGCGTGCGCGCTGAGCTGGGAGGCGGGCGGGGCGAGGAACGGCCAGCCGAAGGCGACCACACCGACCGCGCTGGTCAGCGCGAGCGCGGCGAGCGAGCGGGGACCGAGGCGGACGGCGCGCGTCCGGGCGGCGGTGCGGGTGCCGCGGCTCACGTCAGCGCCTCCCGCACCTGGGCCACCGTCAGCCACTGCTGGGGGGCGAGGATCTTGGTCACCTGTGGTGCGAAGGACGGGGAGGACACCACGATCTCGGCCGTCGGTCCGTCGGCGATCACCTCTCCCTCGGCGAGCAGCACCACCCGGTGGGCCAGCTCGGCAGCCAGCTCCACGTCGTGCGTGGCCAGCACGATCGCGTGCCCCTCGGCCGCCAGAGCGCGCAGTACGGCGACGAGGCGGGCCTTGGCCGCGTAGTCCAGGCCGCGCGTCGGCTCGTCGAGGAGGAGCAGGGGAGGGCGGGCGGTCAGAACCACGGCCAGCGCGAGGGCCAGGCGCTGGCCCTCCGAAAGATCGCGTGGGTGTGTGCCGTCCGCCACGTCCGGCAGCAGCTCGGACACCAGGGCGCGGCAGGTTCCGGGCGCGGCGGCCGCGTCCCGGTCGGCCGCCGCGCACTCGGCGGCGACGGTGTCCGCGTACAGCAGGTCGCGGGGTTCCTGGGGGACGAGACCGACCCGGCGCACGAGGTCCCGGGACGGGGTGCGGTGGGGTACGGCGCCGTCGACCTCGACGGTTCCGGAGCTGGGCGCCACCAGGCCGACGAGCGAGCTGAGGAGGGTGGACTTGCCGGCGCCGTTGCGGCCCATGAGCGCGATGGTCTCGCCGGGGGCGATGGTCAGGTCGACGTCCCGGAGGGCCTGGACGCGGTCCCGGCGGACACTGAGGGCACGGGTCTGCGCGAGGTGCGTGCGCGGAGGTTCCTGACCGGGGGCGGGCCGGCGCCGGAAGAAGGAGCGGCGGCCGGGGGCGCCGGGCACCCGGCGCGGGGGCCGCCCGGGGGCCGGTGCCGCCTGCCCACGCGGACGCGGCACCGCCGCCGCGCCCGTCCGGGCCGTCCCGGCGGGACGGCTGTCCGCGGCGCCGACGCCCAAGGCGCCGGTGGCGGGGGCGGTTTCCCCGGCTCGGGCGGCGCGGGCGCCCGCGGCCCCGGCGCCTCGGCCCGCAGCCGCGTCGGCTGGATCGTCCACGGGCACGGCAGCGGTGCGACGGGCCGTGGCCATGTCGGCGGGGGCATGGGGGACCGGGGCGGTGGGGCGGGTCGTGGCCGCGGCGGCGGGATCCCCCGAAGGCGGGGCGGCGGCGGCACCGGCCGGGGTCGCGGCGGCAGGGGTGTGCGCCGGTGCCGTCGCGCCGGACAGGCGGGTGCGCAGGGGCGGGGCCTGGCGGCGGGCGTCCCGGACCGTCAGGGGGAGCGGGGACCAGCCGGCCAGGCGGCCCAGGGCCACCACCGGGGGGTAGACCGGGGACACGGCCATCACCTCGGCCGGGGGACCGGTGACCGGGGCGGCGCCGGGTGCCGGGAGCAGCACGACCCGGTCCGCGTACTGGATGACCCGTTCCAGGCGGTGCTCGGCCATCAGGACCGTCGTCCCCAGGTCGTGCACCAGCCGTTGCAGCACGGCCAGCACCTCCTCGGCGGCGGCCGGGTCCAGCGCCGAGGTCGGCTCGTCCAGGACCAGCACCCGGGGGTGCGGGGTGAGGACCGAGCCGATCGCGACCCGCTGCCGCTGTCCGCCGGACAGGGTGGCGATCGGGCGGTCGCGCAGCCCGGCGAGGCCTAGCAGGTCGAGGGTCTCCTCCACCCGGCGCCGCATCACCGCCGGGGCCAGCCCCAACGACTCCATGCCGTAGGCGAGTTCGTCCTCCACGGTGTCCGTCACGAAGTGCGCGAGCGGGTCCTGGCCCACCGTGCCGACCGCGTCGGCGAGTTGGCGCGGCTGGTGGGTACGGGTGTCCCGGCCGGCCACCGTCACACGGCCGCGCAGGGTGCCCCCGGTGAAGTGCGGGACCAGCCCGCTCACCGCGCCCAGCACGGTCGACTTGCCGACCCCGGACGGACCGGCGAGCAGCACCAGTTCGCCCTCGGGGACCTCGAAGTCGACGCCGGCGACGGTGGGCCGGGCCGCACCCTCGTACGTCACGCTGACATCCTCGAAGCGGATCACGACGGCTCCCTCGGGACGACGAAGGCGGGCAGCAGGGCGAGCAGGACGGCCACGGCGGGCCAGAGCGGAAGCGTGGGCGCGACGAGGGGCACGACCCCGGGGTGCAGCGCCCGGGGATCGCGGACGGAGGCGAGCGTGAGCAGCCCGGCCACCGCGGCGCCGGAGCCCGTGACCAGCCAGGCGCGCGCGCCCCACGGGTCCGGGCGGTACCGGGTGCGCAGCGAGCGCCGGCCGCCCAGCCGCAGCCCGGTGAGCGCGGCGGCGACTCCGGCGAGCAGCACGGGGAGCCCGTACGTACCCCCTGCCGCCTTCAGCAGCCCGTACGTTCCCGCGCACACGCCGAGCAGGCCGCCGAGGGTGAGCGCGGCCGTCGTACGGCGGACCCGGGCGGGAACCTCGGCGGTACGGCCGTAGCCGCGGGCCTCCATCGCGGCGGCGAGCGCGACCGAGCGCTCCAACGCGCTCTCCAGGACCGGCAGTCCGACCTGGAGCAGGCCTCGTACGCCCCGGTCCGGACGGCCGCGCAGGCGGCGGGCGGCGCGCAGCCGCCGCACGTCGGCGATGAGATGGGGCGCGAAGGTGAGGGCGACGACCACGGCCACGCCCGTCTCGTACAGCGCGCCGGGCAGGGACTTGAGGAGGCGGGTGGGGCTGGCGAGGGCGTTCGCGGCGCCGACGCAGACGAGGAGGGTGGCGAGCTTCAGGCCGTCGTAGGCGGCGAAGACGACCGCCTCGGCGGTGACCCGGCCGCCCAGCCGGATGCCCTGCGCCCAGTGCGGGAGCGGGACCTCGGGGAGCGTCAGGAGGGTGTGGGTGCCGGGAACGGGGGAGCCGAGCGCCACCGCGAACAGGACGCGGACGAGGAGGACGGCGAGGGCGAGTCTGACGAAGGCGGGGTAGGAGCGGGCCCAGGGGGCGGGGGAATGGTGGGCCGCCACGACGTAGGCGGAGGCGGATATGAGCAGGGAGAGGAGCAGGGGGTTGGTGGTACGGGTGGCGGCGACACCGAGGGACACCGCCCACAGCCACCAGGCCCCGGGATGCAGGGCGGCCCGCGGCGGGCGCCCCGAAGAGGCGCCGGGCGCCGTCCGCCGCGCGGCCACCGCCGTGCGGGCGCGTTCGGACACCACGCGCCCGGACCCGCACGGCCGCTCGGGTTCACCCGGACGCATCGCGCCGCCGACGTGCCTGCCACACCGCGGCCCCCGCGAGGAGGGCGACCACGCCCGCGCCGATCGGCAGACCCAGCGAGGGCCCGCCGTCGCCTCCGCCGCCGGCTTCGCCCCCGCTCCGCTTCGCCCCGGCGGCGACCTGTTCCCCGCACCCCTGCTCCGGATACCCGGCGATGGCGCACAGCAGGGCGTTGGTGTCGTACCGCAGGGGTTTGGCCACGGCGGCCAGCGCGTCCGCGGTGGTCGCGTCGGACGGCACGCGCGCGCAGGCCGTGCGGCGTGCCGGCGGGGTCTCGCCGGACGGCGCGTCCGGCCGCGTGCCGAAGTCGAGGACCAGGGCCACCCGCTTGGCGTCCGGCCCGGCCGGTGTGCCGGCGCAGATCGTGCCGAAGTCCGCCGTACCGCGCGGCCGGCTGGCGTCCGCCGAGTCCGCGCTCACCGCGAACCGGAAGCCCTGGACCGCGCCGTCGTCGGGGCGGACGAAGGCCGGGCCCTGGGTCGCGTACGTCCAGTGGCCGCCGGTGCGCTCCCAGAAGGACCAGTAGCGGTAGCCGGTGGCACCGGCCGGTCCGGCGCAGGCGAGGAGCAGCAGCGCGGCGACGAGCACCGGCACGGCACGGCGGACGGCGGTCACGGCTGCTGCTTCTTCCGGCCGCTGAGGAGGAAGCCGATACCGATGCCGGCGACGAGGCCGACGCCGACGATCCACCAGACGCCCGTCCCGGAGCCGTCGTCGGACTTCTCCCCGTGCTCGGAGGCGGTGTCCATGCGCGGGGCGGGGCCGAGGGCGTTGAGGGAGCGGACCAGGCTGGTGCCGCCGAAGTCGCCCGGCTGCTGCCCGAGCGCGTGGGCGGCGAGGATCAGCTGGGCGTACGCGGCCGGGCCGTTCTGCGTCGCCCACGGCCCGGCGTTCTTCTCCAGCCAGGCGTAGGCCTTCTTCGCCGGCCCGGTCCGGCCGTCCGCGGCGAGCGCGACGACGGCGTCGGCGGTGTTGCCGAAGTCGGGCTGGTCCTCGGCGCCGGGCAGGGCGGACTTGAGGTGGCCGGTCCTGGCGACGGCCGCGGCCAGGTAGGCGCCGGCGTTGTCGGCGACCTGGGTGCGGGTCCTGGCCTCGGCGCAGGTGTCGTGAGCCGGGGCCTTGCCGGTCCGCGCCACGAAGCCCTTGCCGAGGGCGCCCAGCAGGCCGGCGGCCGTCGCGTCCGCGTTGGCGAGCAGCCTGCCCTTCTTGTCCGCCTGGTAGGCGAGGGCGCCGCCGCCGTCCTGGTCGCAGGGGATGGACCAGGTGGGCAGGGCGTCGTAGGGGGACTTGCCGGACTTGTGCACGTCCGCCGGGTCGGTGCCGGCCGCGGTCAGCGCGCCGATGACGACGGAGGTGGAGTTGGTGTCGCTGGGGCCGCCGGGGTAGTAGCCCCAGCCGCCGTCCTCGTTCTGCACGGACTTCAGCCAGTCCACGGCCTTGCCGACGGCGATGCCGTGCCCGTCGGCCGTGGCGAGGGCCTGGACGGCGGCGGCCGTGCTGTTGGTGTCGGCCCTGACCTTGTCGTCGCACGGCTTGGCGGGGGCGGCGCGGAAGGCGGCGAAGGAGCCGTTGGCGCACTGCTGGCCGGTGAGCCAGTCCACGGCCGCGGCGGCCGGCCGGTAACCGAGGGTCCGCTGGGCGAGCAGCGTCAGCGACTGCCGCCACACGCCGTCGTACGTCGGGTCTCCCTTGCCGTACAGCCCGGCCGGGACCGTCACCTTCGGCGACGGGGACGGTTCGGCGGCCGTGGCGGGCGCGGCGGCGGCCAGCACGCCTACGGCGGCGAGAGCCGCGGCACTGCGGCGGACGTTCATGGTCGGCGACTGCCTCTCCTGCGGGGAGCCGGGCGGCGCACGGGTGACACCCCGGGCGGCTCGGCTCCGTAGACCTCGACGGTGCCGTGCGCGGCGGGTCGCCGGCGCACGCGAGCCGGTCAACGTCCCGTCCGGGGCGGTCCGGCTCACCGCCTCGCTGGCGGCACACGGATGCCCCCGGCGCGGGCGCAGCCGAGAGCCGGGGGAGGGTCAGCGCCGGAATTGCACCGGCTTCCCCCCGTACGGGTGTGATGACGACCCGCGCCACTTTACCGGCCGCCTCACATGGGCCGAGGGGTGGCCGTACCCACACGGAACGGGTGACCGGGGTCACTGCCGGCACAGGTCCGGGGAGACGCGGCCAACGGGACGCCGGGGCGCCGTCGTTGCCCGGCCGCGAGGGTGCTGTGTCGCCGTCGCTGGGTCGCGAGGATGCCGTGTCGCCGTCGCCCTCTGGTCGCACGCCCGGGCCGCGGGCGTGCCGTACCGCCGTCGTTCCCCCCCCGCCGCGAGGGCGGTGGCGCCGGGAGGCCGGCCCGGCGGACGAGGGGCGCGCGCCCGGTGGCCGGCTCCTGCGCGTGCGCCGGGGCCTGGGCGCGGGTCAGTCGGCCGGTCGGGACCGGGTGTGCGACCAGAGGCCGGCGGCGGCCCTCTGCCGGGTGCGGGCAGGCGTGGGGAGCCGGGCCCGGTGCCGTGTCGGCCGGGACCGTGACGCGCCGGGGTCGGCGCCGTCCGTCCGCCGCCTCGTGCGGCCGGGTGTCGGCGCACCGCATCGCCTTCCCATTCCGGGTCGGCCCGCAGGCGGCCGGACCCGCGGCGGAGAGCGGGACGCGCCACGGTGGGCCGGTGTCCCCCGGGGAAGGCGGGCGCGGAGGCGCCCCGGGTGCCGCTCCCCCATAGGCGGCACCCGGGGCGGGTCGGAATCTTGCTCTCCGTGCGGTGATCCTCACCCACGGCGCCCCTAACTGTCAACGATAGCTGCCTAATTAGGCAGGGAGCGTTGTCACATCTGGTCGCCGAACGGGCGAACGGGTAGCCTCGCCGTCAGCCCAGCCACCGAACGGACGACACGCCCAGGGGGGACCTCGGTGAGTGACGCGTACGCCTCGCTGGCCGATGTCCTGGACCGGCTCGGCGAGTTGACCGGCCGGCCCGGCCGACTGCCGGAGGTCCTGGACGTGTCCGGCCTCTCCCACCGCACGGGCATCCCCGTCGGCGTCGTCGTCGATCTGCTCTCCGGTGGCCGCGCCCCCGAGACCTGCCTGGCCGAACGCGTCCGCCAGCGGCTGGACTTCATCCGGGAGACCCGGCGCCGTCCGGACGGCAAGCGGTACTCGCTGGACGAGCTGGCCAGGATCGCCGGGACCAGCCGGCAGTGGCTCAGCGAATGGCGCAAGAGCGGGATGCCGAGCCTGGAACACGCCGACCGGCTGCGCCGGTTCTTCGGCCTGCCCGCCGGCTTCTTCACGGCGGACGAGCCGGAGGCCCTGCACGAGGCGCTGCAACCGGTGCTGCAGAGCCTGGAGGCGGAGGCGGACCCGCTGCTGCGGCTGCGCGAGAGCGGGCTGGTGCGGCTGGCCGCCCGGGCCCCGCAGATGAACGCCCGGCAGCTCGCCACCCTCGCCGACCTGGCCGAGATGATCATCGCCTCCGAGCGGGCGGAGGACGCCGGGCGTGCGTGAACCGAGCGCCGAGGCCGCGAAGCCGGCGCCGTCCCCGCGGCCGGCGTCCGCGCGGCCCCCGAGGCACTCCAGGTCCCCGAGGCGCTTCCTCGACCGGCTCGTGCGCGACACCGTCCGCGACCTCACCCCGCCGACCGGCCCGGAGGCGTTCCTGCACGCGCTGTGCGCCACGCTCAGCCCGCAGCTCGACCGCCCGGTCCGGCTGAAATTCGCCGCCTTCCCGCCGGGCCTGGACGTCTCCGGGATCACCCTGGCCCGGGACGAGGACTACATCGTCGTGGTCGAGGACCGGGCCCCGGACCCGCACAAGTTCGTCATCGCCGGGCACGAGATCGGGCACATCCACTACGGCACGCTGGACGTGCACTACCCGTCCGGCCTGCCCGCCGCCGCCCGCCGGCTGCTCGCCCGCGCCGAGGACGACGTCCCCTGGGACCGGGTGGTCGCCATGGCCACCCGCTCGCCCGCCGCGGCGGCTGCCGAGGCCGAGTGGGAGGCCGAGGAGTGCGGGCTGCGCCTCGCCGCGAAGTTCTCCAAGGTCGTGGGGCCGGGCGCGGCCGGCCTGACCCAGGACACCCTCGTCGACCGGCTGTCGTCCTCGCTGGGCAACATCGGCGGCCCCTGATGCGCTGGGACATCGCCGGTTCCTTCGCCGCCTACGCCGTCCCGGCCGCCCTGCTCGCCGTCGCCTTCGTGATCAAGCTGCCGCTGCTGCGGCGGGCCTGGCGGGACCCGATCCTGCGGGCCACCGCCCTGCTGCTCGGCATCGGCGCGGTCTGCTTCGCCTCGCTGCCACCGGCCAACCTGCACCGCATCAACGTGCTGACCGGCATCCCCAACTTCGCCGGGCTCTGGGTCTACTCGCTGCTGACCGCGTACTGCGGCGCCTGCCTGTGGCTCATCATCACCTGGCGGGAGCCGCCGTCCGCCGTGCGCCGCCGGCGCACCCGCCTGGTCCGGGTGGCGTACACCGTCATCATCGTCGGCCTGTGGACGACGTTCCTGCTCGGCGACCACCGGACGGAGCGCACGCGCGACCTCGACACGTACTACGCCGGCACGCCCTGGATGCGCGAGTTCGTGCTGCTCTACCTCGTCGCCCACCTGGTGTCCGCGCTGGTCGCGGCGGGCATGCTGTGGGCCTGGTACCGGGAGGTCGAGGACACCTGGCTGCGCCGGGCGGTGATCTTCCTCCAGGTGGCCTACGCCCTCGGGCTCCTCTTCGACGTCGCCAAGCTCGCGGCGATCGGCGCCCGCTGGGGCGGCCGGGACTGGGACTGGCTGTCGACGTACGCCGCCCCGCCGTTCGCCATCGCCGAGGCGGTCCTGGTGGCCGTCGGCTTCATCGCCGGGCAGGCCGGCCCCTGGGCGGCGGAGCACCGCAGGCTGGTGCGCAGCCACCGGCGGCTGAAGCCGCTGTGGCAGACCATGCTGGCCGTGACCGCGCCGGCGGCGCCCGCGACCGGCCGGGTCAGCGGTGCCGCCCTCCGCCTGGAGCTGCGCCGGGCCGCCATCAACGACGGGCTGCTCAAGCTCGCCCCGCACCTGTCCCCGGCGCGGCGCGAACGGACGCGGACGGCGGCGACGGCGGCGGGCTACCCGCAGCCCGTGGCGCGGGCCATCGCGGCGGCGGTGGACATCCTGGTCGCGGCGGACGCGCTGCACGCCCCCGACGGCGCGGACCGGCCGCCGTCCGCCGGGCGGACCGGTGCGCCCTTCGTCCCCGACAGCGAACTGGAGTCGGTCGCGCACGCGTTGCGGAACCACGCGGCGGCCATCGAACGGTTCCGCCGGCAGGCGGTCGCCACGGAAGGTCTCACCTCACATGCCTGACACACCCACCCGACGCCGTACCGCGCTCGTCATCGGCGGCAGCACGGCCGGCATGCTCGCGGCGTCCGTGCTCGCCAGCCGCTTCCACGAGGTGACGATCGTGGAGGCCGACCGGCTGCCCGAGGGGCCCGAGCCGCGCAAGGGCCTGCCCCAGGCGCGGCACGCCCATCTGCTGTGGTCCGGCGGGGTGGCCGCGCTGGAGGAACTGCTGCCGGGCGTCACCGGGGAGCTGACCGCCCGGGGCGCCGGGCTCATCGGGGTGATGCGGGACCTGGTCAGCAAGGCGCCCTCCGGGCAGTGGTTCCGGCGGTTCACCGACTCCCGGCACCACATGATCGTGTGCAGCCGGGACCTGCTGGACGCGGTGGTGCGCGCCGACGTCCTCGCCCGGCGCCGGATCACCCTGCGCGACGGCACCCGGGTGGCGGGCCTGACCGGCGACCGCCGCCGGGTGACCGGGGTCAGCCTGCCCGGGGGCGGCACGCTCCACGCCGACCTGGTGATCGACGCCGGCGGGCGCGGCTCCCAGGCGGACACCTGGCTGCGGACCCTCGGTCACGCGCCGGTCGAGGAACGGGTGGTCGACGCGGGCGTCGTCTACGCCAGCCGTGTCTACGCGGCCCCCGACGCCACGGCGGCGCTGCGCTACCCGGTGGTGAACGTGCAGGCCGACCCGCGCGAGGCGCCCGGCCGGGGCGGGGTCGTCGTACCGATCGAGGGCGACCGCTGGCTGGTGACGCTCTCCGGCACCCGGGGCGGCGAGCCCTCCGCCGACCCGGACGCGTTCGAGGACTTCGCGCTCACCCACCTGAAGGACCCGGTCATCGGCCGGCTCCTCGCGGGGGCGAAGCCGCTGACCGACCCGGTGACCACCCGCAGCACGGCCAACCGCCGGCGCTTCTACGAGAAGGCCGGCGCCTGGCCGGAGGGCTTCGCCGTCCTCGGGGACGCCGTCGCCGGCTACAACCCGGTCTACGGCCACGGCCTGTCCGTCGCCGCGCAGAGCGCCATCGCCCTCGGCCGGACCCTCGACCGGTACGGCCCCACCGCCCCCGGCACCGCCCGCCGCATCCAGCGCGCGGTGGCCCGGCCGGTCGGCAACGCGTGGAACCTCGCGGTCGGCCAGGACGCCTACTACCCCGGGGCCGCGCCCCAGCCGCCGACCCGCGTCGAACGCCTCCTCACCGCCTACGTCGACAAGGCCGTGGCCGCCGGCTCCGCCAACCCGCACGCCCTGCGCGGCCTGCTGGACGTCATGAGCCTGCGCACCCCGGCGGCCCGCCTGTTCGCCCCGGACATGCTCTGGACCCTCACCTTCGGCCCCCGCAAGGCCCCCCTGCCGGGCCCGCCCCTGACCCGCGCGGAACGGGAGGCGGCGGGGCTGGACTGAACCTGTGCCAGGACGGGCGGTACCTGTGCCGGGACCGCTCAGGAGAAGTCGTGCAGCACCGCCCAGTAGTCGTACTCCTCCACCGAGGCGGCGCACAGGTGGCGGCCGTCGGTCGAAACGGTCACGAACTCGGGGGAACCCGTCACCCCGGCGATGCGTGAGGGCAGATGCGTGCCGACGGTGTCCCTGACCCGTACCCAGCCGGTCTCACTGCCTCCCGGCACGGGAGGCAGGATCAGGAACTCGCCCTTGTCGTCGTAGAGGGACACGCTGGACGCGTGGGGGTGCCACGTCTCGCCCAGTGCGGCGGTGGCGCCCGGCGACGAGGCGGGGATGGTGGCGACCGGTTCGACCTCGACGCCGGTGACGGCGTAGAGGGCGGACCGCACGGGAGGCCCGCCCTGGGGCGCCTCCTCCACCACCTGCAGTCCGCAGCGCTCCAGGACGTCCCGCCACACGGGCTTCCGCTCGTCCTGCGTCATCTCTGCCTTCGGCATACCTCTCCATGTTTTCCGGGCAGCCCCAGACGCCGTCCGCCTGCTCGACCGTGCGTTGTCCCGGCCGAAGTTGACGAAGTTCCGGGTGGCGTCTGTCTTCGGCTTGCCCGCGTGGAAGCGCGGTGTGCATCGTCGTCCATGACGGGGAGCCGAAGGGACGCCGGGTCGTCGAGGGGCGTGCATACCCGGTCTTCGAGGATCTCCTGCTCTTCCAGGTCTCCGGGCTGACGACGCTGACCGCGACGGTGAACGCCGGCGAGGTGGCCGACCTCGACGCCCTGATCGAGCTGTTCGACCGGCACGGCTACGGCGCCGAGCCCGCGAGCGGCTTCGGGACCTTGTGCGCCTGTTGCAGCGAGGGCACGCACGAGCAGGAGCGGAAGACGCACGCGGGCGCCCGGCGGGTGTCCTTCGCGGCGCCCGAGGAGGAGGCGCGCCGCCTGCTCGGCCAGTGGGCGGCGCAGACGCCGGCCGGCCGGAGCTGGAGCGGGCTGACCGTGGCCGGATGACCCGCAGGTGTCGTATTTGCGTGGAATTGGTCGGAAATGAGGGGGTCCGAAGTGCGGTATCCGTTCTATGCTGAAAGCAGCCTACGAGGCGAGTGAGGGAGTCCGACCGGAGTAGCCGACTCAGGCGGGATGCGCAGGCATCCGCCCGGGCCGACGGCGACGGTAGGGCTGAGAGGCCGGAAGGCAGCAGTCAGGCCGGACGGCGACCCCTATCACCTGATCCGGACCATACCGGCGAAGGGAACCCGTCTCGTAGGTCTTCGCATGCCCGGTCCCCGCGCGCCCCGCGTCATGCGCGCCGCGCCGGCTCCGTCAGGTCGATCAGCCGGCACGCCGTCTCGATGTCGGTCTTCACCTGGGCGAGGGAGGCGCGGCCCGACAGCCAGGTGATGAGGACCGAGTGCCAGGTGTGCTCGATGACCCGCACCGCGGAGAGCTGCTCGGGGGTGGGGTCCGCCAGGCCCGTCGCGTCCAGGATGATCGCCGTCGTCCGGCGGGAGACCTGCTCGACCTCGGGCGAGACGCTGCGGTCGGCGAAGGTGAGGGCGCGGACCATCGCGTCGGCCAGGTGCGGCTCGCGCTGGAGGGCGCGGAAGGCCCGCATCAGGGTCTCCGCGACCCGCTCGGCGGCCGTGTCGCCCGCCGGCGGCTTCTTGCGCAGGGTCCCGTGCAGATGCTCCAGCTGGTCCTGCATGGTCGCGACCAGCAGGTGCACCTTGGACGGGAAGTAGCGGTACAGCGTGCCGAGAGCCACCTGCGACGACTCCGCGACCTCACGCATCTGCACGGCGTCGAACCCGCCCCGGCCGGCCAGTTGCGCGCTCGCGTGCAGGATCCTGCGACGGCGGGCCTCCTGCCGCTCGGTGAGGGGCGAGGCCGGACGCGAGGCGCTGGCTTCCGCGGGCATGGGTCCCCGTTCCGTGACGGTCGGTGAGGCCGTCTGCCGGGCTCGTGATCGGACGGCACGGCAGGGCTGCTCGCCGTGGCGCGAATCACCTGATCCACTGCTCACAGCACCCCTACCTGCCGGTAGATTCAGAGCCTCTGAACGATCAAGTCTGAAACTTGTTCTAGATTAGCGTCCCGTCGTAGTCTCGCGGGACAGTGCAGGCAGAAGGGGGCACGGAGTGACCGCTGGGGCCCGGGAAGCGGGAGCCGATCAGGAACCCGCTGCCGACGGCGGACGACCGCTCGACATCGCGCTCCTCACGTACAAAGGGAACCCGTTCTGCGGGGGCCAGGGCGTCTACGTACGGCACCTCTCGCGGGAGCTGGCCCGCCTCGGCCACCGTGTGGAGGTCATCGGCTCCCAGCCGTACCCCGTCCTCGACGAGGGCCTGCCCGGCCTCACCCTCACCGAGCTGCCCAGCCTCGACCTCTACCGCCAGCCCGACCCCTTCCGCACCCCGAAGCGGGAGGAGTACCGGGACTGGATCGACGCCCTGGAGGTCGGGACCATGTGGACCGGCGGCTTCCCCGAGCCGCTGACGTTCTCGCTGCGCGCCCGCCGCCACCTGCGCGCCCGGCGCGGCGAGTTCGACGTCGTCCACGACAACCAGACCCTGGGCTACGGCCTGCTGGGCGACATCGGCGCCCCCCTGGTCACCACGGTCCACCACCCCATCACCGTGGACCGGCAGCTGGAGCTGGACGCCGCCGACACCTGGCAGCGCCGCTACTCCGTGCGCCGCTGGTACGCCTTCACCCGCATGCAGAAGCGCGTCGCCCGCCGGCTGCCCTCGATCCTCACCGTCTCCGGCAGCTCCCGCCAGGAGATCGTGGACCACCTCGGCGTCCGGGACGAGCGCGTCCACGTCGTCCACATCGGCGCCGACACCGACCTGTTCGCGCCGGATCCGGCCGTCGCCGAGGTGCCGGGCCGGATCGTCACCACCTCCAGCGCCGACGTGCCGCTGAAGGGGCTGGTGTTCCTCGTGGAGGCGCTCGCCAAGGTCCGCACCGAGCACCCCGCCGCCCACCTCGTCGTCGTCGGCAAGCGCCCGCAGGAGGGCCCCGTCGCGCAGGCGATCGAGCGGTACGGCCTCGAAGGCGCCGTCGACTTCGTCAAGGGCATCTCCGACGCCGAGCTGGTCGACCTGATCCGTTCCGCCGAGGTGGCCTGCGTACCGTCCCTGTACGAGGGCTTCTCGCTGCCCGCCGCCGAGGCCATGGCCACCGGCACCCCGCTGGTCGCCACCACCGGCGGCGCGATCCCCGAGGTCGCGGGACCGGACGGCGAGACCTGCCTGGCCGTACCGCCCGGCGACGCGGGGGCGCTGGCCGCCGGACTGAACCGGCTGCTCGGGGACCCGGAGCTGCGCGCGCGCCTCGGCCGCGCGGGCCGCGCGCGGGTGCTCGACCGCTTCACCTGGGCCCGCGCCGCCGAGGGCACCGTGGCCCACTACCGCGAGGCCATCGCCCGCTCCGCGGGCCACGCCCCGAGCCGCTCCGCGGCCCCGACCCCCGGCCGCCCCGCGGCCCCGGCAAGTGTTGCAGGCGTCTCCTCCGAAAGCAGGGCCACGTGCTGACCGTCGACTTCTCCCGGTTCCCGCTCGCCCCCGGCGACCGTGTCCTGGACCTCGGCTGCGGGGCCGGCCGGCACGCCTTCGAGTGCTACCGGCGCGGCGCCCAGGTCGTGGCCCTGGACCAGAACGGCGAGGAGATCCGCGAGGTCGCCAAGTGGTTCGCGGCGATGAAGGAGGCCGGCGAGGCACCGGAGGGCGCCACCGCCACGGCCATGGAGGGCGACGCCCTCGCCCTGCCCTTCCCGGACGAGTCCTTCGACGTCGTCATCATCTCCGAGGTGATGGAGCACATCCCCGACGACAAGGGCGTGCTCGCGGAGATGGTCCGCGTGCTCAAGCCGGGCGGGCGCATCGCCATCACCGTGCCGCGTTACGGCCCCGAGAAGGTCTGCTGGGCGCTGTCCGACGCCTACCACGAGGTCGAGGGCGGCCACATCCGCATCTACAAGGCCGACGAACTGCTCGGGAAGGTCCGCGAGGCCGGACTGAGGCCGTACGGCAGCCACCACGCGCACGCGCTGCACTCGCCGTACTGGTGGCTGAAGTGCGCGTTCGGCGTCGACAACGACAAGGCGCTGCCGGTGCGGGCGTACCACAAGCTGCTGGTCTGGGACATCATGAAGAAGCCGCTCGCCACCCGGCTGGCCGAGCAGGCGCTCAACCCGCTGATCGGCAAGAGCTTCGTGGTCTACGCGACCAAGCCGCACCTGCCGCGGCTCGCCGAGACCGACGGGGTGGCCGCCGAGTGACCACCCCCCGGACAGAACACCTCGTCCTGCCCGGGGTCCTCACCGCCGAGCAGGCCGCCGCGACCGTCGCCGGCATCCTGGCCGTGCAGCGGGAGGACGGCGCGATCCCGTGGTTCCGCGGGCATCACCTCGACCCGTGGGACCACACCGAGGCCGCGATGGCCCTGGACGCGGCCGGTGAACACGACGCCGCCGAGCGGGCGTACGGCTGGCTCGCCCGGCACCAGAACGAGGACGGCTCCTGGTACGCCGCCTACGCCGACGGCGCCCACGACGAGGTCACCGACCGCGCCCGCGAGTCCAACTTCGTCGCCTACATAGCCGTCGGCGTCTGGCACCACTACCTGTCCACGGGTGACGACACGTTCCTGGACCGCATGTGGCCGACCGTCTACGCGGCCGTCGAATGGGTGCTGCGGCTCCAGCAGCCCGGCGGCCAGATCGGCTGGCGCCGGGAGGACGACGGCACGCCGACGGCGGACGCGCTGCTGACGGGCAGCTCCTCCGTCCACCACGCCCTGCGGTGCGCGCTCGCCATCGCCGAGGAGCGCGAGGAACCCCAGCCGGACTGGGAGTTGGCCGCCGGCTCCCTGCGCCACGCGATCCGCCGCCACCCCGAGCGCTTCCTGGACAAGGACCGCTACTCGATGGACTGGTACTACCCGGTCCTCGGCGGCGCGCTCACCGGAGCGGAGGCCAAGGCCCGCATCGAGGCGGAGTGGGACCGGTTCGTCGTCCCCGGCCTCGGGGTGCGCTGTGTGGTACCCAACCCCTGGGTGACCGGCGGCGAGTCCAGTGAACTCGCCCTGGCGCTGTGGGCGATGGGCGAGTCCGACCGGGCCCTGGAGATCCTCCAGTCCATCCAGCACCTGCGGGACGCGGACAGCGGCCTGTACTGGACGGGCTACGTCTTCGACGACGGCACGATCTGGCCCCGCGAGCTGACCACCTGGACGGCCGGTTCCCTGCTGCTGGCCGTGGCCGCGCTGGGCGGCCACGACGCCACGTGCGCGGTGTTCGGCGGGGAACACCTGCCGGCCGGACTGGACCCGGACTGCTGCGGCTGATCCCGCGAGGGTCCGGCCCGGCCGTCGGCCGGCGTCAGTGCCGGTGCATCCGGTTGGCTATGGCATGGCCCACGAACAGGTAGACCACCGCGGCGAGTCCGTACCCGGCGACCACCCGGGCCCAGGCCTCGTCGAAGGTGAAGAGGTCGTGGGACCAGCCGGCCAGCCAGGAGGCCGCGTCATGGACGAACTGCACCAGGCTGTTGGCCCGGTTCGCGTCCAACAGGTACATCAGGATCCACAGGCCGAGGATCAGCGCCATGATGTCGGCGACGACCGCGATGACCGTCCCGGCCTGGTTCGCGCCGTTGCGATATCGAGGGGACATACTCTCCGGATTGCCGGACGATGTGCCGTGAAACCCCCCGGCAAGCCCGGAGCGGACCCGGACCCGTCCCGGACACCACCCGGACGGCGTCCCCCGGGTGGCGCATCCCGCCGCCCCGGACGAGGCTGCCGGAGGAAGCAGACCGCTCGGGGAGGACACGTCCGGAGGACTTTGTGCCCGTACCGATACGGCGCCTCGTGGTGGCGCTCACCTTGTGCTGCGCCCTGGTGGCGGGTGCCACCGCCTGTGGAGGCAGCGAGAAGAACAGTACGAAGGACACCGCGGCGGCACAGGCCGTCCCCGCCGGGGACACTCCCAGCCCGACCACGTCGGCGGAGAAGCGCAAGTTCGCCAAGACGCGCTTCGTGGTGGACGCGGGTCTGGCCGCCGGCGCGACCTACCAGTGGATCGTCAAGCCCTGGAAGGCCGGCAAGTTCAAGAAGGGCGCCAAGGGCCGCAAGACCGCGCTGGTCAAGGCGGCTCTCGCCGGTGCCTTCGCCTACAACCGGCTCAAGGCGGCCGAGAAGAACGCCAAGGCCGACCCGACCCTCTCCAAGGCGCTCCAGCCGCTCAGCAGCGGCATCGCGGCCCTGAAGAACCTGCCGTCCAAGCTCCGCAAGGGCGACGAGAACGCGGCGAGTTCGTTCAACGACGTCATCGGTGACGTCAAGGACGCGGGCAAGAGCGCCGGTGCCCCGGTCAAGGACCAGGTGCCCTCGGCCTCCCAGCTGAGCAAGGGCTAGGAGTCCGGCTCGGACCGAGCCGCGCGCGCCCACCGTCTGACGGAGCGTCAACCAGCGGTGGGGAGGCGACCGTACGGCAACGGCCCCCCGCCCGGAAGGGCGAGGGGCCGGTGCGGTGCGGCGGTGCGGATCAGCCGCGCTGGATGCCCGAGGTGTCCTGGAGCACGCCACGGCGGCCGTCCTGGGTCTGCGCGACCAGCGCGGCACCGCGCTGCTCGACGGCCAGGTACCAGGTGCCCGGAGCCAGTTCGGCGATTTGGCTGGGCGAACCGTCCTCCGAGAACAGCGGGCGGGGCACCGGCACGGCGAACCAGAACGGCGAGAACTCCGCGGCGGCCGGCTGCGGCGCCGGGGCGGCCTGCGCGACCGGCTGCTGCTGTCCGAACGGCTGGCCCGGCTGCGGCTGCGCACCGTAGGGCTGCTGGGGCTGGGCGCCCGGGTAGCCGTAACCACCGGGCGGCTGGGCGCCGTAGGGCTGCGGGGCGACCGGCTTGGGGGCCGGGAGCAGGGCGGCCTGGAGGGCGGGGACCAGCGGGGTGGCGACGGCGGCGGCGGACAGGACGAGAGCGGCGATGAACCCGAGGACGAGACCCGCGCCGGCGTCCACGTTGTCGAGGTCGATCAGCGTCCACAGCAGCGTCCAGGCCGCCAGGATCGCGAAGGCGGTGCCGACCGCGGCCAGGTCGAGCCCGGCCACCTTGCGCGGCTGCGGCAGGCAGCGGTTGACGACGATGAGAACGGCACCGATCACCGCGCCCATGTAGATGCCCAGGCCCATGCCCAGGTTGTCCCACGCGCTCCGGCTGTACGTGTCGCCGAACCCGGAGATGCTGTAGAAGTCGAGGAACGACGCGATGAACAGCACCACCGCTGCTCCGATCACCACGCCGTCGCCTCTAGTGAGGGAGCGGATATTCACTTCAGGTCCTTCGTAGGTCGTCTCGTCGTCGGTAGACACTATCGTCCGCAAGATCCGGCTGTCCGGCCGGTTCCGCCCGCCGGTCACGAACCGCGCAGGAAACTCACGATTCCCTCAGAGATTCCCTGCGCCGCCCGCTGTCGCCAGGCGCCGCTGGTCAGCAGTGCCGCGTCCTTGCTATCGCGCATGTTGCCGCACTCGATGAACACCTTCGGAACCGTTGACAGATTGAGACCACCCAGGTCCGTCCGCGTGACGAGACCGGTACCGCCGCCCAGGTAGTTGGAGGGCTGCTCCCCCGTCTCGCGGAGGAAGTTGCCCGCGACGCGCACCCCGAGATCGTGGGACGGGCCGACGATGGCACGGGTGTCGGCCCCGCCCGCGTGCACGGGACCCGGCAGGATGACGTGGAAGCCGCGGTTGCCGGCGGCCGAGCCGTCGGCGTGGAGGGAGACCGCCGCGTCCGCGCGCGCGGTGTTGCCGATGCGGGCCCGCTCGTCCACGCACGGACCCCACGCCGGAGCGTCTCCGTCGCGCGTGAGCTTCACCGTGGCGCCCTGCCGCTCCAGCAGGTCCCGCAGCCGGTGCGCCACGTCGAGCGTGAACCGCGCCTCCGTGTACCCGTCGTTGGTGGACGTGCCGGTGGTGTCGCACTCCTTGCGGTTCGTGCCGATGTCCACCTGGCGGCCGATCTCCGCCGTGTGCCGGAAGTTGCCCTGGTTGTGCCCCGGGTCGATGACGACGACCTTCCCCTTGAGCGGCCCGGAACCGCCCGGACGCGCGGAGGGCGAGGCGGTCGCCTTGCCGTCGTCACCCGCGCCGCTCGGGTCCGGCGCCGGGACGGAGGACACCGCCGAGCTGCGCGGCGCGGGCGCGGGGGAGGCCGCATGGTCCGCACCGCCACCGCCTACCGCTTCGTACACCATCCAGCCGAGGAGCGCCCCGGGCACCAGGGCGGCGAGCGCCACGGTCAGCGGGCGCCGCCGGGGCCGGCGGGGCTGCGGGGGATCGAAGTCCGGGCCAACGTACGACACGTCTGCGACTCTAACCGGGGCCTCAGATCCCCGCTCCCGTTCGCCGCAGGACACGCAGCGAGCCGGTCGCCGAGACCTCCGTGAACGCCCCGGAACCAAGGGCCCGCAGGTAGACCCGGTACGGCGCCTGGCCGGTGAACTCGTCCTCCGGGTGGGGGAAGACGTCGTGGATGACCAGCAGCCCGCCCTCGGCCACGTGCGGCGCCCAGCCTTCGTAGTCCGCCGTGGCGTGCTCGTCCGTGTGGCCGCCGTCGACGAACACGAACCCGAGCGGGGAGTTCCAGAGCGCCGCGATCCGCGGGGAGCGGCCGACGAGGGCGATCACGTGCTCCTCCAGCCCCGCCCTGAACAGCGTGCGCCGGAAGGTGGGCAGCGTGTCCATCAGGCCGACCTCGGGATCGACCGTCTCCGGGTCGTGGTAGTCCCAGCCGGGCTGCTGCTCCTCGCTGCCCCGGTGGTGGTCGACGGTGAGCGCCGTGACCCCGGCCGCGCGTGCGGCGTCGGCGAGCAGGACGGTGGAGCGCCCGCAGTACGTGCCGACCTCCAGCAGCGGCAGCCCGAGCCGGCCGGCGGTGACGGCGGCGTCGTGGAGGGCGAGCCCCTCGTCGAGGGGCATGAACCCCTTGGCCGCCTCGAACGCGGCGAGGATCTCGGGCTGGGGAGCGGCGGGCATGGAGCGCCTTTCGGTCGTACGTCGGTCCGTGCGCCCATGCTGCCGCACCCCCGGTCGGCTGGATGACAGGGGGTGCGTGGGGAGGCGGCGCGGGGAACCGCGCGACCAGCACGGCCGGAGCGCTCCCCGCGAAGACGGCGTGCCCTCCCGGGCTCTCAGGCGCTCACCGATTCCCCGGGCAGGGCGAGATCCAGGTCCACGGCCCGCTCCGCCCCGGAGTGCGTCACCGAGGAAGCCAGCGGCCCGTGGCCAAGGGCCCGTGCCGCGAGCACGTACGCCCCCTCGCCCGGCACCGCCAGCACGTAGCTGCCGTCCGCGGCGGAGAGGGTCGCACCGGCCTGCCGCCCCCGGCGGTCGATCAGGGTGACCTTGGCGCGGGCGACGGGCGCGCCCCCGGCGTCCACGATCCGCCCCCGGAACCCGCGCAGCACCTCCTCGGCGCGCTCCAGGCCGGCCTCCTCCTCGCTGCTCGCCCGCAGCTGGGTGTGGAGCGCCGGGCGGGCCGCCTTGGGGAGGAAGACCGCCAGGACGAGCCCCGCCGCGACGGCGGCGGTGGCGATGAGGAAGGAGACCCGGAAGCCGTGCATGGTGGGGATGGCGACGCCGTTCACGTTGTTCGCGGTGTTGGCCAGCACCATGCCGATGACGGCGCTCGACACCGAGGTGCCGATGGACCGCATCAGGGTGTTCAGGCCGTTGGCCGCGCCGGTCTCGGAGGCCGGGACCGCGCCGACGATGAGCGCGGGCAGCGAGGAGTAGGCGAGGCCGATGCCCGCGCCGAGAACGACGGACGTGATGATCGTCTGCCAGGCCGCGTCCATCAGGCCGAGGCCGCCGCCGTAGCCGATCGCGATGACGACGAGGCCGGTGATCAGGGTGACCTTCGGGCCGTAGCGGGCGGACAGCCGGGCGTACACCGGGGCGGTGAACATCATCGTCAGGCCCAGCGGGGCCACGCACAGGCCCGCGACGACCATGGACTGGCCGAGGCCGTAGCCGGTGGCGGTGGGCAGCTGGAGCAGCTGGGGCAGGACGAGCGAGACGACGTAGAAGCTGACGCCGACCATGATCGAGGCCAGGTTGGTGAGCAGCACCTCGCGGCGGGCGGTGGTGCGCAGGTCGACCAGGGGCGCCTGGACGCGCAGCTCGTACAGGCCCCACAGCAGCAGGACGACGACGGCCGCGGCGAACAGGCCGAGCGTCGTGCCCGAGGACCAGCCCCAGTCGCTGCCCTTGGTGATGGGCAGCAGGAGCAGCACCAGGCCGGCGGACAGGCCGAGCGCGCCGGGCGCGTCGAAGGAGCCCCGGGCGCGCATCGGGGACTCGGGGACGACGAGGAGGGTGAGGAGGATGGCGAGCGCGCCGAGGCCGGCGGCGCCGTAGAACAGGGCGTGCCAGTCGGTGTGCTGCGCGACCAGGGCCGCGGCGGGCAGCGCGAGACCGCCGCCGACGCCGATCGAGGAGCTCATCAGGGCCATGGCCGAGCCCAGCTTCTCGCGCGGCAGCATGTCGCGCATCAGGCCGATGCCGAGCGGTATCGCGCCCATGGCGAAGCCCTGGAGGGTACGGCCGACGATCATGGTGAGCAGCTGGTCGGTGAAGGCGCTGACGAGGGCGCCGACCACCATCACGGCGAGGCTGAGGACCAGCATGCGGCGCTTGCCGTAGAGGTCGCCGAGCCGGCCCATGATCGGGGTGGCGACGGCGCCCGACAGGAGGGTCGAGGTGAGGACCCAGGTGGCGTTGCTGGGGGCGGTGTCCAGCAGCTGCGGCAGGTCCTTGATGACCGGCACGAGCAGCGTCTGCATCACCGCGACCACGATGCCCGCGAAGGCGAGCACGGGGACCACGGCGCCGCCCGCTTGCCGGGTGGGCTGGTCGGTCGTCGTCTCTGGCATGGGGTGAGGCCTTCCGCGTGTCATAAGTGCCGGGTAAACCTCGTATGCACAGGCAACTATTCCGTTGCTTCGGGCCTCTAACGAATTCTTGACCCTTCCATGGGTTACTGACGCGGTGTCACGGAATCTTCCCGCCGGCCGGGGCAACGGTCCGGGCGGCCCAGGGACTCCTTTAGACATCTAGGAGGTGCCCATGGGGGACGGGAAGCAGACTCGGAACGAGGAGTTCCAGAGCTTCGTGGTCGGCCGCTGGCCGCGGTTGATGCGTACGGCATTTCTCCTCACGGGGGAGCAGCACGCCGCCGAGGACCTGGTCCAGTCGACGCTCGAACAGGTCTATGTGGCCTGGCGCCGGGTCGGGGGCGCGGACGACCCGGAGGCGTACGTACGCCGCGTCATGATCAACGCGCACGCGCGCAGACACCGCCGCAGGCTCAGGGAGTTCCTGGCGCCGAAGGACGACTCCGGGCTGGTGCGCGAGGTGGCCGACACCGGCGACCGGATCGCCCAGGCCGACGACCGCAGCGCCCTGCTCAAGGCGCTCGCGCAGCTGCCCGCCCGCCAGCGCGAGGCGGTCGTGCTGCGCTACTGGGAGGACCTGACGGAGACGCAGACGGCGGAGGCGATGGGCTGCTCGGTCGGCACGGTGAAGAGCAACGCGGCCAAGGGGATCGCGAAACTCCGCGCCATACCGGGTCTGGCCGACATGGTGACGCACGGAGGGCGGAAGTGATGAGCGCGGACCGGGAGAACCACGACATGACGCAGACGGACATCGCCCTCCTGCTCGCCGACGCGGCGGACGGGGTCGAGATCGGCATAGCCCCGGTCCAGGCCGTCATCCGCGGCGGCCGGCGACGCAGAGCGCGGCGCTGGGCCGTGGCGGCGGCCACCGCCCTGGTGCTGGCGGGCTCGACGGGGGCCACGCTGGCCTTCGCCGGGCTGCCCGGGGAGCGCGCCGGCCGGGGGACGCCGACGGCGCCCGGCCCGGCGTCCGCCGAGGAGAGACACGTGTACGAGCCGCAGCGGACGGAGCTGGCGCGGGGGACCGAGCACGGCAGGCAGTGGCGGGTCTGGGTCGAGGTGTGGGGCGCGCCGCGAGACGTGCGGGAGGCGGACCGGCAGTTCGCCGCGATGAAGCGGACGGGACTGCGGCCGGCGGTGGACAAGGCCGCCGATCTGGTGGGGAAGTCCTCGTACTTCTCGATGCGGTCCTACGGTGACGGCCGTTCCCTGGTCGTCATGTTCGACACGCACCAGCGGACCGACCGCCTCACGGGCACCGACCTCATGGCCGCCGCCGTCAGCCTGGAGGGGGTCGGCCCCACGACGCCCGAACGCCTGGTGGTCGGCCATGTGGCGAAGTCCGCCCGGGAGGTCACCTGCCGCTGGAAGGACGGCAGGTCCACCGTGGCCCGGCCGGGGGGCTCGGCGGCCGCCCAGGACGGCACCGCGCTGATCCGGCCGGTGGCGGGTTACCCGGGAGGGAACTGGTTCGTGTGCCTGGCCCCGGAGGGGACGGTCTACGAGGACGCGCACGTGACCGGGTGACCCGGTGCGCGAAAGGCCCCCTCAGAGCCAGCCCTGCTGCCGGGCCTCCCGTACCGCCTCGGCCCGGTTGCGGGTACCGGTCTTGCCGATCGCGGAGGAGAGGTAGTTGCGGACGGTCGACTCGGACAGGTGCAGCCTGCCGGCGATGTCGGCGACGGTCGCCCCGTCCACCGACGCCGTCAGCACCTCCCGCTCACGGGGCGTCAGCGGACTCGGCCCGGCGCTGAGCGCGGCGGCGGCCAGCGCCGGATCGACCACGGTCTCCCCGGTGAGCACACGCCGGATCGCCGCGGCCAGCTCCTCCACGGGCCCGTCCTTGACGAGGAAGCCGGCCGCTCCGGCCTCCAGGGCCCGGCGCAGATAGCCCGGCCGTCCGAAGGTGGTGAGGATCAGCACCCGGCAGCCGGGAGCCTGGGCCCGCAGTTCGGCCGCCGCGTCCAGTCCGCTCATGCCCGGCAGCTCGATGTCCAGCAGGGCGACGTCCGGCCGGTGCGCGAGCACGGCGTCCACGATGCCGTCACCCGAGCCCAGCTGGGCCACGACCTCGATGTCCTGCTCCATGCCGAGCAGCAGGGCGAGAGCGCCACGCATCATGCCCTGGTCCTCGGCCAGCAGCACCCGGATGCGTGTGCCGGGCCGGTGACCCCGGGGCATCTCGTCGTCCACCGCCCCAGATTACGCCGGGGCGCGCTGCGGGTGACCCCGCGTCATTCCGTACCGGGCCGCGCCCGGCCGAGCCAACTCGACGCTTCCTCGGTGAAGCCGGGCGGTTGGCGGGTGCCGGGTGAGCCGGGTGCCGGGGGAGGGGGCTCCACGTCCCGGCCGCCGTACCGCTGTGCCCAGTCCGCCCGCGGGGTGTGCCGGGAGGCCGGTGGCCGCAGGCAGCGGTGCGCGTTCGCCGAAATTCCCTACCGTGGGCGTGGGAAACGGCGGAGACTCGGCTCATGGCTGACATGGGGGCGTTCCGGGAGGCGGTCACCGCGTGGGCGGCCGGCGGGCCCGGGGGCCCCGCGCGGGAGCTGGCCGCGCGGCTGTCCGTCCGGGCGGCCGTCCTGCTCGAAGGGCCGAGTGACGCGGCGGCGGTCGGCGCGCTGGCCGCGGGCCGTGGCCGGGACCTGGCGGCCGAGGGGATCTGCGTGCTGTCGATGGGCGGGGCGATGAACGTCGGGCGGTTCGCCGGCCTCCTCGGGCCGGCCGGGCTGGGTCTGCGCCTCGCCGGGCTGTGCGACGAGCGGGAGCGCCCGTACTACGCCCGTGGCTGGGAGCGGGCCGGTGCGGCGCAGCACGGGTTCTTCGTCTGCGCGGCGGATCTGGAGGACGAGCTGATCCGCGCACTGGGCGTGACCCGGGTGACGGAACTGGTCCGGGCGCAGGGCGACGTGCGCGCGCTGCGGACCTTCCTGCGCCAGCCGGCGCAGCAGGGTCGCACCGCACAGCAGCAGTTGCGGCGCTTCCTCGGCACGAAGAAGGGCCGGAAGATCCACTACGGCCGTGTCCTGACCGAGGCCCTCGACCCCGATCGGGTACCCGCCCCGCTCGACGGTCTGTTCGCCGGTCTCTGACCGGACGGACGGCTGAGTACTTGTCACGGACAGCCGGTCAGGAACGACTGGCCACGGGCGACTGGTCATCGGGCGGGTCACGGGAAGAGCGGCACCGGCACCTCGTTCGCCTCGTACAACTACCCGACGCGCTATCTGCGCCACTACGACCACGACCTCTACATGGCGAGCAACGGCGGAGCCGACGCCTTCGACAGCAGTACGTCGCGGACGGCCGACGTCACCTGGGCGGTCGCGGCGCCCTGGGCGCCGTAGCGGGAGCCGCCGCGGCCACCTCGACACCGCTCGCCGCGAGGTCACCGCTCGCCGCGAGGTCACCGCTCACCGGAAGGTCGGCGGTGACCGTGAAGCCGCCGCGTGGCGCCGGGCCGGCCGTGAGGGAGCCGCCCGCCGCCGCGAGGCGTTCGGTCAGCCCCTTCAGCCCCGTGCCGCCGGTGCCCGCACCCGCACCGTCACCGGCGGCCGGGGTCCCGGGGCCCGTGCCGTTGTCCGTGACCGTCAGCCTGACCCGCTCGGCGGTTCCCTCGACGGTGATCTCGCAGCGGTCGGCACGGCTGTGCCGGACCACGTTGGTGACCGCCTCGCGCACCACCCAGCCGAGCAGCGCCTCGGTCTGCGGGGTCAGCGGCGCCCCGGTCTGGCGGACCACCGGCTCCACGCTCGCCGCGGAGAGCGCCGACCGGGCCCGGGTGAGTTCGGTGGCCAGGCTGCCCTCGCGGTAGCCGGTCACCGCCTCCCGGATCTCGGTGAGCGCCTGCCGGCCCACCGACTCGATGTCCGAGACCTGTGCCAGCGCCGCGTCGAGGTCGCGTGGCGCGAGCCGGCGGGCCGCCTCCGACTTCACCACGACCACCGACAGCGTGTGCCCGAGCAGGTCGTGCAGATCGCGGGAGAAGCGCAGCCGCTCCTCCGCCACCGCGCGCCGGGCCAGTTCCTCCCGGGCGGCCCGCAGCTCCCGCACGGCCTCGGACAGGCTGAGGATCGCGGCGGTGACCATGCTGGACAGGAAGGTGGCGTAGGCGATGCCCGACGCGTCGTCCCAGCCGTCCCGCAGCCAGGTGGCGGCTCCCGCGTAGAGCGTGAGCAGCAGGCCGACGCGGCCGAGCCACGGTCCGCGCACGGTGGCGCCGGTGGCGAGGCCCAGCAGCGGGAAGAACATCAGCCAGTTGCCGCCGTACCCGAGGGCGAGGCCCGTCGTGACCAGGCCGAGCAGGCCCAGCGCCACCCGGGTGGACGCCGACTCGCGCCTGGCCCGGTCGAAGGCGCGGAAGGTGACGTAGACGTAGAGGGAGTTGAAGGCGAGCAGGCCCAGGCCGCCGACCCAGGGGTTAGGGGTCTCGCCCTTGAGCACGTTGGAGAGGGAGCCCATGCCCAGCAGCAGCCACGGCAGCAGGGCGAAGCCGGTGGGCGGCGGGCCCGGGTGCTCGGCGGCGGAGGGGTCCGCGCCCGCGCACCGGGCGGCCCGCCGCTCGGCCCGGAAGCGCCGCACGTCCGCCCGCCACGCCAGCCGTTCCCGCTGCCGGCCCGCCATCTGCCGGCGCAGGCTCCGCCACCACGTCATCTCCGAGTCCCCCGTCCCAGTCGTTCCCGCGGCCCGTCCCGCACGGGGGCGGGAGGGCGGCACGGCGTACGGATCGAACGGTACGGAACCGGGCCCGGCCACGGCAGACACGCGTGTACCGAATCGGGCAGGACAAATGTCACGGCCGCCCGTGGGAACTGACAGGCTGTCAGGCACCTTCCCGGCCGCGGGGGGCTCGGCTATACAGGAGACGCCAGACTGGAACGCGTTCCAGGTCCGCACCGAGGTCTTGAGACCCGTCAGGAGCCCCATGCCCATCGACGCCGCCAAGGCACTCGCCGCCGAGCCCCGGTCGGCAGAGATCTCCTGGACGCGCAAGGACGTCCTGCTCTACCACCTCGGCATCGGCGCGGGCGTCCCCGCCACCGACCCCGGCGAACTGCGCTACACCCTGGAGTCCCGGCTGCACGTCCTGCCCGGCTTCGCCACCGTCGCGGGTGCCGGTTCACCGGACGTGATCAGCGGCCTGTCCATGCCCGGCGTCGACGTCGACCTCGCCCGCGTCCTGCACGGCGGCCAGGCGCTCACCCTGCACCGGCCCATCCCCGTGGAGGGCACCGCCACCGCCACCGGCCGCATCGCCGCCGTGTACGACAAGGGCACGGCCGCCGTGCTCGTCATGCGCACGCACGTCGCGGACGCCAAGGGCCCGTTGTGGACCAGCGACGCGCAGATCTTCGTACGGGGAGAGGGCGGCTGGGGCGGCGACCGGGGGCCGTCCGCCCGGCACGAACCGCCCGCCGGGGAGCCGGACCGGGTCGTCGAGCGGCGCCTGCGCGAGGACCAGGCCCTGCTCTACCGCCTGTCCGGCGACTGGAACCCCCTGCACGCCGACCCCGGGTTCGCCAGGCGCGCCGGCTTCCAACGGCCCGTCCTGCACGGCCTGTGCACCTACGGCGTCACGCTCAAGGCGGTCGTCGACACCCTGCTCGGCGGGGACGTGAGCCGGGTGCGGTCGTACGCCACGCGGTTCGCCGGGGTCGTGTACCCGGGGGAGACCCTGCGGATCCGGCTGTGGGCCTCGGAAGGCTCCGTGCGGGCCGCCGTGAGCGCCGTCGAACGGGACGACGCGCCCGTCCTCGCCGACACCGTCGTCCGGTGGGCGCCGTGACCGAACGGCCCCCGGTGCGGCCCCGGTTCGGCGGCGAGCAGGAGACCTTCCCGTACGGTCCTTCGCGGCGGCGCAGGCGCCGCGGCCCGGACGGGGACAGGCGAAGGGGGCGCCCGCCGAGCGGACGCCCCCTCTTCTTCACTACCGTCAGGCAGCCGCCTCCGCCCGCTCCTGGGCCGGCTTGCGGTGCCGGCCGTGCGGAGCCGACTCGCTCTCCTGGGCCGCGACCGGGCCCCGGTGCCGGCCGTGGCCGGTGTTCTCGGAAGAGCCGGCAGACAGCTGCTCAGTGGTGCTGGTGTCGCTCATCGGACGTATTCACCCCGTCAACCTGATCTTTCGTACAGCCGGGCGAGTGTAACCGGCACACCACGGACCGAATCCAGGCGCACACGCCAACCGGCACTAGTTCGTTACAAGACGCCCCAAGGGTGCCTCCCGCAACGGCACGGGCCGGGCCGCCGCCGGCACCGCGGGACCCGGTTCCGCACCCGCCGGACCCGCCCGTTGCGGGGTCCCGGCGCCGCCGTCGCGGTCCGGCACCCGGGCCTCCCGCGGCCCCTCCGGGGCGACGTTCCCGGGCCCGGCAGCGGCCGGGGCGCCCGCCCCGGCCGGCCTCAGGTCGTCCGCTCCCGCCGTGGTCGCGCCCCAGCCCGGTGCCGTCACGTCCGACAGCCCGCACGGAGTCGCCTCCGTGGCGTACGGCAGCCGCAGCACACCGTCGCGCGTGCACAGCCCGCTGCCCGCCAGCCAGCCCTCGGGCGCCGGGATGTGCCGGACCTCGCGGTCGGCCGGGCGCCACAGCCCCACCCAGGTGCCGAAGGACCCGTCGATGCGCAGGCCCACCGCGCAGTTCTCCGGCATCAGCACCTGCCCGGGCTGGATCGCGAACGGCGTCACCAGGCACTCCGGCACCCGCAGGCACTCCGGGAACCGCACCGGCAGGGTGCTGCCGAGGACACCCCAGCCCAGGCGTGCCCGTCCCGGGGAGGGCGCGTCCGAGGAGATCAGCAGCAGACCGCTGTCGGGATCGGCGAGCAGCAGCCGGTCGTCGCTGCCCTCCGCGATCTGGAGCAGCGGCGAGACCTCACCGGCGCGCTCCAGGTCCACCACGACCGTCTTGGTGCGTCCGTCCAGTTCCCGGTCCAGCGCCAGCATCCGCCCGGAACCGTCCAGCCAGACCCCGCCCGAGCAGCGCCCCGGCACCTCGGCGCACCGCTCGGGGCCGAACGCCCCGCCCGCCACCAGCCACACCGCGCTGGAGCGCGCCCCGACCACGAGGGCGTACGCCCGCACGCCCCCCGGCGCCGGCGGCAGCAGGGTGAGCCGGGCGCCGGGTTCGGCGCACTCCACGGCGCCCAGCGGCAGCTCACCGGTGCCGGGCCCGGTCGGGTACAGCAGCGAGAAGGCGTGCCGCCCGGCCACCAGGCGGTGGATCAGCACCCGCCCGTCACCCATCGGCTGCACCTCGGTGCCGGGCTCCTCCGGCTGGTTCCCGGGCAGGGGCACCGCGTACGGCTCCGGGCCGTCCAGGGTCCAGCGCTCCGGGAACCAAGAGTCACCGTCCCGGGCGAGCCGCGCGGCGTACGCGCCGTCCGCCGTGATCGCGCACCCCGCCGCCGGCACGCCGTCGGTCCCGTCCGTGGAGGGGGGGTCGATCGCACAGACCGTCATCGTTCGGTCACCTCCGGCGACGAAGCTAGTTTTCGCACGCACAGGCGGGGGACCGGCCCTCCCCGGCTTCACACGTACGGGTGGTGCAGAAGCGATTCACCTGAGGAAACCGGGGCGTCTGTGCTGAGCGGGGTCAGACCGGACGCATGCGGTACAGCCGCGCCGGGCAGCCAGGTAGCCTTGGGCCGTGCCCCGTCTGTCTGAAGTCATCGCCGCGCTGGAGAACCTGTGGCCCGCCGAGCGGGCCGAGTCCTGGGACGCGGTCGGCACGGTCGTGGGCGACCCCGGCCAGGAGGTCACCCGGGTCCTGTTCGCCGTCGATCCCGTCCAGGAGATCGTCGACGAGGCGGTGAAGCTCGGCGCCGACCTGCTGGTCACCCACCACCCGCTCTATCTGCGCGGCACGACCACGGTCGCGGCCACGCACTTCAAGGGCCGGGTCGTGCACACACTGATCAAGAACGACGTCGCGCTGCACGTCGCCCACACCAACGCCGACACCGCCGACCCGGGCGTCTCCGACGCCCTCGCCGGGGCCCTCGACCTCCGCGTCGTGGGTCCCCTCGTGCCGGACCCCACCGACCCCGAGGGCCGCCGGGGCCTGGGCCGTGTCTGCGAACTCGACCACCCCCTCACCGTCCGCGAGCTGGCCGCGCGCGCCGCCGAGCGGCTGCCCGCCACCGCGCAGGGCATCAGGGTGGCCGGCGACCCCGGAGCCGTCGTCCGCACCGTCGCCGTCAGCGGCGGCTCCGGCGACAGCCTCTTCGACCAGGTCCGCGCGGCCGGTGTCGACGCCTTCCTCACCGCCGACCTGCGCCACCACCCGGCCTCCGAGGCGGTGGCCCACAGCCCCCTCGCGCTGCTCGACGCGGCGCACTGGGCCACCGAGTGGCCCTGGTGCGAGCTGGCCGCGAGCCAGCTCGACGAGATCTCCGACCGTCACGGCTGGGACCTGCGCGTCCACGTCTCCAAGACGGTCACCGACCCCTGGACCGCCCACGCGGCGTCCACCGCCCACCCGTCGCCCACCACCACCCTTCCAACGAGCGCTTCGAGCGCCCCTTCCGATACCACGGGAGCCCCCAACTGAACGCCGCGCCCGCCGACCAGATCCGACTCCTCGACGTCCAGGCCCTCGACGTCCGCCTGCAGCAGCTCGCGCACAAGCGGAGGTCCCTGCCCGAGCACGCCGAGATCGAGTCGCTGACGAAGGACCTCACGCAGCTGCGCGACCTGCTCGTCGCCGCGCAGACCGAGGAGAGCGACTGCGCCCGCGAGCAGACCAAGGCCGAGCAGGACGTCGACCAGGTGCGCCAGCGCGCCACCCGCGACCAGCAGCGCCTGGACTCCGGCGCGGTCACCTCGCCGAAGGACCTGTCCAACCTCCAGCACGAGATCGTCTCCCTCGCCAAGCGGCAGGGCGACCTGGAGGACGTGGTCCTGGAGGTCATGGAGCGCCGCGAGGCCGCGCAGGAGCGGGTGAACGAGCTGACCGGACGGGTCGCCTCCGTGCAGTCGAAGATCGACGACGCGACCGGCCGCCGGGACGCGGCGTTCGAGGAGATCGACGGCGAGGCCGCCTCGGTGACCAAGGAGCGCGAGGTCGTGGCGGCCTCCGTGCCCGCGGACCTGCTCAAGCTCTACGACAAGCTGCGCGAGCAGCAGGGCGGCATCGGCGCGGCCAAGCTGTACGCCCGCACCTGCCAGGGGTGCCGGCAGGAGCTGGCCATCACCGAGCTGAACGAGATCCGTTCGGCGGCGCCGGACACGGTGGTGCGCTGCGAGAACTGCCGCCGCATCCTGGTGCGCACGGCCGAGTCGGGTCTGTAGGGGGGCTTTCGGGGTGCGGGAGTTCATCGTCGAGGCCGACGGCGGGTCGCGGGGCAACCCCGGGCCCGCCGGCTACGGGGCGGTCGTGCTCGACGGGGCCACGGGTGAGGCCCTGACCGAGGCCGCGGAGTACATCGGCGTCGCCACGAACAACGTCGCCGAGTACCGCGGCCTGCTGGCCGGCCTCCGCGCCGCCCACGCCCTCGACCCGTCGGCCCGGGTCCACGTCCGCATGGACTCCAAGCTCGTCATCGAGCAGATGTCGGGCCGCTGGAAGATCAAGCACCCCGGCATGAAGCCGCTGGCGGCGGAGGCGAGGTCCGTCTACCCGCCGGACCAGGTCACCTACGAGTGGATCCCCCGCGAGCGGAACAAACACGCGGACCGCTTGGCGAACGAGGCGATGGACGCGGGGGCGAAGGGCCGGCAGTGGTCACCCTCGCAGTCCCGCGCGGCCCTGGACACCCCGCCGTCGGGCCCGCCCGGAGACGCCGCGGCGGGCGCGGCGAAGGCCCGCGCGGCCCTGGCGGAGAGCCGGGCCGCCGGTGCGGCGCCCGTCCCGGAGGACGCGGCACCTCCCGGCGAGCGGCACCCCACGGCCCCCGGCGAAGGGCAGGGTCCCGGCGAGCAGCACCGCGAGCCCGCCGGCGAAGGGCGTCCCTCCGGCTCCGTCGGGGAAACCGTGGACGAGCGGCGCGTCACCAGCGCCCCCGGCTGGAGCGCCGCACCCGACCTGGGCGCGCCCGCCACCTTCGTCCTCCTGCGGCACGGGGAAACCCCCCTGACCCCCCAGAAACGCTTCTCCGGCAGCGGCGGCACCGACCCCTCCCTCTCCGCGGCGGGCCGGGAGCAGGCGCACCGCGTCGCCGAGGCCCTGGCGCGGCGCGGCACGATCCAGGCCATCGTCGCCTCCCCCCTCGCCCGCACCCGCGAGACCGCCGAGATCGTCGCCGCCCGCCTGCACCTGGACGTGACGGTCGACGACGGTCTGCGCGAGACGGACTTCGGCGCCTGGGAGGGCCTGACCTTCGGCGAGGTCCGCGAGCGCCACCCGGACGACCTCGACGCCTGGCTCGCCGACCCGGAGGCCCACCCCACCGGCGGCGGCGAGAGCTTCGCCGAGACGGCCACCCGGATCGCCGCGACCCGCGACAAGCTGGTCGCGGCCCACGCGGGCCGTACGGTCCTGCTGGTCACGCACGTCACCCCGATCAAGACCTTCGTCCGCCTGGCGCTCGGCGCCCCGCCCAAGTCGCTGTTCCGGATGGAGCTCTCGGCGGCCTCCCTGTCGGCGGTGGCGTACTACGCGGACGGCAACGCGAGCGTACGGCTGTTCAACGACACCTCCCACCTGCGCCCCTGAGCCCCCGGGCGGCTACGCCCCCGAGCCGCCCGGGGACCTCAACCCGGCCGCCCCGCGCGCCAGTTCCTCGATCCGTCCCCAGTCCCGGGCGGCCACCGCCTCCTCCGGGACCATCCAGCTCCCGCCCACGCAGCCGACGTTGGGAAGGGCGAGGTACTCGGGCGCGGTCTGCGGCCCGATCCCGCCCGTGGGGCAGAACCGGGCCTGCGGCAACGGCCCGGCCAGCGACCTCAGGTACGCCGTACCGCCCGCCGCCTGCGCCGGGAAGAACTTCATCTCCCGCACCCCGCGCTCCAGCAGTGCGACGACCTCCGAGGCGGTCGACACCCCGGGCAGGAACGGCACCCCGGACCCGCGCATCGCCTCCAGCAGCGCCTCCGTCCACCCGGGACTGACCAGGAACCGCGCCCCGTCCGCCGTACACGCCGTGACCTGCTCCGGTGTGATCACCGTGCCCGCCCCGACCACGGCCTCGGGGACCTCGGCGGCGATGGCCCGGATCGCGGCCGGCGCGGCGGGGGTCCGCAGCGTCACCTCGATGGCGGGCAGCCCGCCCGCGACCAGCGCCCGCGCGAGCGGTACGGCGTCGGCGGCGTCGGCGAGCACCACCACGGGCACGACGGGGGCGAGGTCCAGCACGGAGGCAGCCGGGAACGAGGGCAGCGGCGAGGTCATGCGCTCATCGTGCCCAGCTACCGCAATGTCCGCAACGAGCGTTGCGCATGCTGCAACACCCGGGGTGGCGCCTCAGTGGACCTCGTCCACCAGTACGTCCAGCGCCCACGCCTTGCCCGCCTTCCCGGGCGCCTCCGCCTCCACGGCGTACCCCAGCTCGCGCAGCACCTCCACCAGCTCCGCGGGGTCCTTCGGCGCGGCCCCCGCGGTCAGCAGGCTCCGGACGATCCGGCCCTTCGTCGCCTTGTTGAAGTGGCTGACGACCTTCCGGGTCGGCGCGTGCAGCACCCGTACCGTCGCCGTGCGCCCGGCCACCTCGCCCTTCGGCCGCCAGGCCGCCGCGTACGCCGAGGACCGCAGGTCGAGGACCAGTCCGTCGGCCGCCGCCTCCGGCAGCACCTCCGCCATCGGCGCCCGCCAGTGCCCGCCCAGCGCGCCCAGTCCCGGCAGCTTCACGCCCATCGAGCAGCGGTAGGAGGGAATCCGGTCCGTCACCCGCACGGCACCCCACAGCCCGGAGAAGACCAGCAGCCAGTCCGCCGCACGGCTCCGCGCCGCCGCGTCCAGCGTGGCCAGGCCGAGGGCGTCGTACAGGACACCGGTGTAGACCTCCCCGGCCGGGCGGGCGCCGGCCGTGCGCAGCCCGGCGTTCTTCGCGACCTCGCCGCGCAGCCCCTCGCTCAGCCCCAGCACCTCGCGGGCCTTCTCCTCGTCACCGGAGCACAACTCCACCAGCTCCCCGAGCACGGCCTCCCGCGCGGCGGTCAGCCCCGGCAGGGACAGCGACTCCAGCCGAAGCGGGGCGCCCTCGCCCCCGTTCGCCTTGCCTTCCGAGGGCGGCAGCAGGACCAGCAACACGTACTCCTCACGTAGACCTCCGCGCCAGGGTACGGCGTGACTCCCGTGCCACCTCCGCCTACGCTCGCTCCATGCCCCGCCGCAAGATCCGCGTCACCGGCGCCCCCGAAGCCCCCCTCCGGGCCGCGCTCGCCGCGCTCCGCTCCGAACTCGCCATCCCGGAGACCTTCCCGCCACAGGTCCTGGCGGTGGCCGAGCAGGCGGCCAGGGACCCGGCCCTGCCGGTGCACGACGCCACCGACATCCCCTTCTTCACCCTGGACCCGCCCACCTCCACCGACCTCGACCAGGCCACCCACCTGTCCCGGCACGGCACCGGCTACCGCGTCCGGTACGCCATCGCCGACGTCGCCGCCTTCGTCGCACCCGGCGGAGCCCTGGACGCGGAGGCGCACCGGCGGGTGACCACCCTGTACTTCCCGGACGAGAGGGTCCCGCTGCACCCCGCCGTGCTCAGCGAGGGCGCGGCCAGCCTGCTGCCCGGGCAGACCCGGCCGGCCGTGCTGTGGACGATCGACCTGGACGCCCAGGGCCGCACCCTCGCCGTCGACGTGCGCCGGGCCCTGGTCCGCAGCCGGGCCAAGCTCGACTACGCCCACGTGCAGCGGGACATCGACGCCGGGACCGCCGAGGAACCCGTCGCGCTGCTCAAGGAGATCGGCGAGGCGCGGGAACGGCTGGAGGCCGAGCGCGGCGGGATCTCCCTGCACGTGCCCGAGCAGGAGATCGTCCAGCGGGACCACACCTACGCGCTGCGCTACCGCGCCCCGCTGCCCGCCGACCGCTGGAACGCCCAGCTCTCCCTGCTCACCGGCATGGCCGCCGCCGATCTGATGCTCGCCCACGGCACCGGCATCCTGCGCACCCTGCCCACCGCCCCCGACGGCGCCGTGGCCCGGCTGCGCCGTACCGCCACCGCCCTGCGCATCGACTGGCCGCACCACGTGTCGTACGCGGCCCTGCTGCGCACCCTCGACCCGCACGACCCGCACCACGCCGCCTTCCTCCAGGAGTGCACCACCCTGCTGCGCGGGGCCGGCTACACCGTCTTCCGGGACGGCGAGCTGCCCGCGCTCACCACGCACGCGGCCGTCGCCGCCGCCTACGCGCACTGCACCGCCCCGCTGCGCCGCCTCGCCGACCGGTACGCCTCCGAGATCTGCCTCGCCGCCGTCGCCGGCCAGGACCCGCCCGACTGGGTGCTCGCCGCACTCGACGCGCTGCCCCGGCGGATGGCCGACGGCTCCCGGCGCGCGGGCACGGTGGAGCGGGAGTGCGTCGACATCGTGGAGGCGGCCCTGCTCAAGGACCGGGTCGGGGACGTCTTCGACGGCTGTGTCGTGGACGTGGACGAGCGCCGGCCGACCGTGGGCACCGTCCAGGTGCTGTCCCCGGCGGTCATCGGACGCGTCGAGGGCACGGACCTGCCGCTCGGCGAACGCCTGCGCGTCCGGCTCACCCGCGCCGACCCGGGCACGTCGAAGATCCTCTTCGCCGTGGCGTGAGCAACCTGGACGGGCGCGGCATGGAACGGCGGCTTCCGGCGCTGTAGCCGGTGAGGGGCCACGGCGCGGGACGGGCGCCGTGGCGGAAGTCGTGGGAGGACGGTCCGATGGGGGAACAGGCGCGCTGGACACGGGCCCGGCTGGGCCGCTGCGGACCCCCGCTCGACCTGCTCACCGCGAGCTTCCGGCGGCACGTCTACGCCCCGCACGCCCACGACGAGTACACGATCGGCGTCTGCGTCGGCGGCTCCGAGATCATCGACTACCGGGGCGGCCACATCCGCACCGGCCCCGGCACCATCGTCGTCCTCGAACCCGGCGAGATGCACACCGGCGGCCCCGGCAACCCCACCGACGGCTACGCCTACCGCGCCCTGTATGCCGAGCCGTCCCTGCTGGCCGACGGCACCCTCGGCGGTCCGCCGCACTTCCGTGAACCCCTCATCGACGACCCGGCGCTGGCCCGGGCCCTGCGCACCGCCCACACACGGCTCAGCACCTGCCCCGACCCGCTGGAGGCCGAGTCCGTGCTGCCCTGGGTGCTCACGGCCCTCGCCCGGCGCCACTCCACGGCCCGCCCGCTCGCCGACCGCGTCCCCGGCGCCGACGCCATCGCCCGCACGGTCCGCGACCGCCTCGCCGACGAACTCACCGACCCGCCCTCCCTGGCCCTGCTCGCCACCGACCTCGGCCTGTCCCGCTACCAGCTCCTGCGCGCCTTCCGCACGACGATGGGCATACCCCCCTACGCCTGGCTCGCCCAGCACCGGGTCACCAAGGCGCGGGTCCTGCTGGAGGCCGGCCTGCGCCCCGCCGACGTGGCCGCCCTGGTCGGCTTCGCCGACCAGGCCCACCTCACCCGCTGGTTCCGCCGGGTGCTCGGGGTGACCCCGGCGGCCTACCGCAACAGCGTTCAAGACAGCCCTCGACCGGGCGGCCGACACTCGGCCGCATGACTGCACGCGGCTGGTTCCTGTTCTCCCTGATGGGAGTGGTCTGGGGCATCCCCTATCTGATGATCAAGGTGGCGGTGGACGCGGTGTCCCCGCCGGTGGTGGTGTTCACGCGCTGTGCGCTCGGCGCGGCCCTGCTGCTCCCGTTCGCCCTCCGCCAGGGCGGCTTCGGCGACGCGGTACGACGTCACTGGCGGCCCCTGCTGGCCTTCGCGGTCCTGGAGATCATGGTCCCCTGGTTCACCCTGACCGACGCCGAACGGCACCTGTCCAGCTCGACGGCGGGCCTGCTGATCGCGGGCGTGCCGATCGTCGGCGTGGTCCTGGCCCGGTTCCTGGGCGACACGGAACACCTCGGCGTCCGCCGGATCGCGGGCCTGGCCCTGGGGCTGGCGGGGGTGACGGTCCTCGCCCTCCCGCACCTCACCGGCGGTGACGCCCGCTCCCTGGCGGAGGTCCTGGTGACGGTCCTGGGCTACGCCACGGCCCCCCTGATCGCCGCCCGCCGCCTCAAGGAGGTCCCGTCGCTCCATCTGACGGCCGCCTGCCTCACCCTGGCCGCCCTGGTCTACGCCCCCGCGGCGGCCCTCACCCGCCCGGCCGCCCTGCCCTCCGCCACCGTCCTGGCCGCGCTGGCCGGCCTGGGCGTGATCTGCACCGCCGTGGCGTTCGTGGCGTTCCTGGAACTGATCAAGGAGGCCGGTCCCACCCGGGCCACGGTGATCACCTACGTCAACCCGGCGGTGGCGGTGGCGGCGGGCGCCCTGTTCCTGGACGAACCGCTGACCCTTCCGGTGCTGGCCGCCTTCGCCCTCATCCTGGCCGGCTCGGTCCTCGCGACGGCCGTGGGTCCCCGACGCGGCACGCGCCCGGTACCATGGTCGGCACGGCAGACGAGCCGGGCGGACGGCCGCGTGGAGTCCCCTTAGGGGCTTCCCGAGGAACGTCCGGGCTCCACAGGGCAGGGTGGTGGCTAACGGCCACCCGGGGTGACCCGCGGGACAGTGCCACAGAAAGCAGACCGCCCGGGGCTCCGGCCCCTGGTAAGGGTGAAACGGTGGTGTAAGAGACCACCAGTGCCCAGGGTGACCTGGGCAGCTAGGTAAACCCCACCCGGAGCAAGGTCAAGAGGGGCCGCCTCTCGCGAGAGGGGCGTCCCTGCGCGGACGATCGAGGGCTGCCCGCCCGAGTCCGCGGGTAGACCGCACGAGGCCGGCGGCAACGCCGGCCCTAGATGGATGGCCGTCGCCCCGGCGTCCGCGAGGACACCGGGGAACAGAACCCGGCGTACAGCCCGGCTCGTCCTGCCGCACCCCTCCGGCCCAGGCCGGAGGGGTGTCCACTCTGCCGGCCGGAAACGCCAGGGCCATCGGGCGTCCTCCGCCCGTACTCGGTGAGGGGGGACTCCGGCCTTTGCACCGGCCTTGGCGAGATCCCGTCCAGCTATCTCACGAGGGAGTTCTTCAGCGGCTGCCACCAGGACGGGTTGTCCGCGTACCAGGCGACCGTCGCCGCCAGGCCCTCCTCGAAGGGGACCTCGGGGGCGTAGCCGAGCTCGGTGCGGATCTTGGAGTCGTCCAGGGCGTAGCGCAGGTCGTGGCCCTTGCGGTCGGGCGCGCGGTCGACGAGGGACGGGTCGGCCTCGCACAGGCGGAGGAGCAGGTCGGTGATCTCCCGGTTGGTGCGCTCGGTGCCGCCGCCGATGTTGTAGACCTCGCCGGGACGGCCGCCCGTCAGCACCAGCTGGACGGCACGGCAGTGGTCGGAGACGTGCAGCCACTCGCGGACGTTGGAACCGTCGCCGTAGAGCGGAACGGGGACGCCGTCGAGCAGGTTGGTGGTGAACAGGGGGATGAGTTTCTCGACGTGCTGGTGCGTGCCGTAGTTGTTGGAGCAGCGGGTGAGGGACACGTCGAGGCCGTGGGTGCGGGCGTAGGAGAGGGCGATCAGGTCGCTTGCCGCCTTCGACGCCGCGTAGGGCGAGTTGGGTGCGAGCGGCCACTCCTCCGTCCATCGGCCTTCCGTGATGGAGCCGTACACCTCGTCGGTGGACACGTGCACCACGCGGGACACACCGGCGGCGAGGCTCGCCTCCATGACGTTGTGCGTGCCGACGCAGTTGGTGCGCACGAAGTCGGCCGCGCGCACCAGGGAGCGGTCGACGTGTGATTCCGCGGCGAAGTGGACGACGGCGTCGTGCCCGGGGACGAGGTCGAGCAGCAGCTCCCGGTCGCAGATGTCGCCGTGGACGAAGTCCAGGCGCGGGTGCTCGGCGGGGAGGTTCGCCCGGTTGCCGGCGTAGGTCAGGCTGTCGAGGACCGTGATCTCGCTACGTTCGTGTCCGGCGTACTCACCGTTCAGCATCGCCCGCACATAGTGGGATCCGATGAAGCCGGCCGCGCCGGTGACCAGGATACGCATGCGGCCCACGGTCGCCCCGGCCCCTCGAGAACCCCTATACCCCCGATCGACACGAGGACGGTCCCCGGTCCGCCCGTGCCGGCCGTCGCGTTCCATCCGTGTTCAGCCCAGGTTCAAGACGTGTCGACCAGTGTGGGGACATGATCCCAACGCCCAAGGAGCATCCATGACCGAGGCGCAGAAGGTCCCCGATGTGCGCAAGACGGTGACGGTGGACGTGCCCGCGGACCGGGCCTTCGCCATCTTCGCCGAGCGTCCGATCGAGTGGTTTCCCGAGAAGCACGTCTTCGTCGAGAACCGGGTGTCGCTCACCATCGAACCCTTCGAGGGCGGGCGCTACTACGAGGTCGGAGCCGACGGAACCGAGATCGCCTGGGGCACGGTGGTGGAGTGGAACCCCCCCAAGCGGATCGTGCTGACCTGGCGTGTCGGCCCCCACTGGCAGCCGATCTTCGACGACGAGAAGGCGAGCTTCATCGAGGTCGACTTCGAGGCACTGGGCCCCGGGAGGACGACCGTGGCCCTCACGCACAGCGGTCTGCACCGGCACGGCGAGATCGCGCCCCTCATCCACGCGGCGCTCGACGGCCCGAGCCCCGGGGAGACGCTGGCCCGCTACGAGCAGGTCGTCGCCCGGGTCGGTGCGGAGACGAGCGCGGCCCCCGCGGCCCCCGCGGCCCCCGTGACGCTCGTGAACAAGTTCCAGGTGACGGGATCGACCGAGGAGTTCGAGGCGGTCTTCGCCGGGACCTCGGCCTTCTTCGCGGCACAGCCGGGCTTCATCGAGCACACGCTGCACCGCAGGCCCGACGAGCCGACGTCGTACGTGAACATCGCACGCTGGACGGACAACGCCAGCCTGCGGGCGGCGGTCGCACAGCCGGAGTTCCAGCCGCACAGCGCGGCGCTGCGAGCGCTCGCCGTGTCGAGCCCGGAGTTGTTCGAGGCACGTCTGAGCGTGCGGGCCGCCGACGCCGAATGAGCAGCCGCGTGCGGGAACGGCCTGGTCGCCGTTCCCGCACCCGGTCATGTCGGCTGTGTGAACAGGACGGTCGGGGCGACGAAGTCGAGCGCGGGATCCGCGGACAGGATCGCGTGCTGCAACTGCTGCAGCCGCGCCGACGGCTCCAGCCCGAGTTCGTCGGCGAGCTCGGTCCGCACGCGCTGGTAGACCTCCAGTGCGCGCCAGCGCTGCCCCGAGCGGTAGAGGGCCGTCATCAGCTTGGCGCAGAAGTTCTCGTGCAGCGGATTGCGGGCGACCAGCACCGCCAGCTCGCCGAGCAGCATGTGGTGCCTGCCCAGGTGCAGTTCGGCGTCGATACGGGTCTCGAGCAGGCCCAGCCGGCTCTGCTCCAGACGCGTGGCCTCGATGCTGAGATGGACCCCCCGCAGTACGTCGACCAGGGCGTCCCCGGACCACAGGTCGAGCGCCTGCCGGGCCAGCCGGTACGCCTCCACGTGGTCGCTGTTCTCCGATGCCTGGTTGGCCTCGTCGACGAGCCCGTCGTAGAGCTGGGCGTCCACCATCACATCCTCGGGGCTGAACAGGTAGCCGTTGTAGCGGGTCAGCAGGACGTCCTTCGCCGAGCCCGACAGCACGACGTGGCCGATCAGTCTGCGCAGTTGCAGGATGTAGGTCTGCAAGGTCGTCAGTGCGCTCCGCGGCGGTTTCTCACCCCAGATCTCCTCGACCAGGGTGGACACCGACACGACCTCACCGGCCCGCAGCGCCAGCAGGGCGAGGACCTGGCGTGGTTTCGCCGCCGTCGGCGCGATGCACCGGCCCGCCCCCGTGGCCTCCATGGGCCCGAGCACGTTTATTTCCAGCAACTTATCCCCCTTTGTGTGACGCTTCTTTTCAGCCTCTGCGGTTCCCTTTGAAGAATGCACAAGCTCTTTGTGGCTCGGAACTGCCGCGATCACCATTACGCATGAGGTTCACAGGACCCGGGTATGGGATTTTCATACCCGGGATGAGAGCGGATCAGACGATCAGTACCTTGGTGCCCTCGGGGAGTGCGGGAGAGCCCACCATCCTGGCGGTGTGCCGCCAGCGGCGGCGGCCCAGCACGAGCCAGCCGGGCCGGCTCCTGCGGATCAGGCCGGCGACGGATCTGCCGGTGTCGCTGTAGGCCGTGTGCAGGGTCCAGCGCACAGCCGTGCCCTCCAGGCACGCCCCGATCTTGAGCAGGGACTCCAGTTCGAGATCCGTGGAGTCGAACGCGGCGGCCAAGGAGCAGTCGAGCAGCAGCGTCCAGGGCCGTCGTACGACCAGGACGACGACGAGATCGCCTCCGTGTTCCTCGGCCAGGCCGGCGGCGCAGCGCACGAGGCTGCCGTCCACCGTCCACATGACCGCGACGACGGGACGAGGGCGCCGCAGTGCCATCTTCCGCTCCTTTCCCCCGTGCCCTGCCTAGCCGAGGGAGTTCAGGCAGGCCACGAGAGTGCGTGCCTGCACATCGACGTATTGGCTGTGCCGGAGCAGAGCGGTGAGCTGGCCCACGGTCACCCAGGCGTGGTCGGGTGGCAGCGCGCCGGGTTCCGGTCCGTCCACCTCCGCGATGACGTACCGGCTGACCGCGTTCAGGAAGCGGCCGCCCTCCTCGGCGTGGACCGCCTCGTAACGGATCCGCGGGGAGCCCGGGGCGGGGATCAGGCCGAGGAACGGCGAGGTCTCCTCCTCCAGTTCGGAGGCGGACATGCACTGGACCGTCGGGCCCAGTTCGACGCCGTCCAGGAAGCCGCCCTCGGTCCTGGCGCGCACGAGCACATGGAGCACCCCGTCGAACTCCCGGACCAGGAACGCCGACAGGCCTGTGCCGACGGGCTCGATGAGGGGCTGGGACCAGCTGGCGACCTCCCGGTTGTCGGCCCGCACGTCGACGGCGACCACCCGGAAGCGACGGCCGTCGTCCCGGCTGATCTCCTTGTCGTCGCGGTGCCAGCCCGGCAGTGCGCCCAGCGGCAGCCGGCCGGCGTCGAGCCGGTGTTCGGTGCGCTGCCCGGTGAACCAGCTCAGCAGCTCGGTCATGGTCGACACCGCGCCGGCGCCGGGGTCGCGCGAGGCGGTCAGCGACCGGCCGAACCGGTCGTCGGCCCCGGCGCCGGGTCCCACCAGGGGCAGGCACGCCAGCACCGTGCGCGAGTCCATGTTGATCACGTTGTCCCTGGCCAGCAAGGCGTTGATCTGCCCGAGGGTCAGCCAGCAGAAGTCGTCGGTCAGCGGTACGACGTCGTCGGCGTCCGCTTCGACGAGCATGTTCCGGTTCCGTTTGCGGTAGAACCAGTCGCCGTGCTCGGACTGCAGCACGTCGGCCATCACCCGCGCCGGGCGCTGCCCCGTGAAGTACTCCAGGTACTTGACCCGGGCACCCCGGTGGACCTGGGTGTAGTTGCTCCGGGTCGCCTGGACGGTCGGCGAGAGCATCAGCGGCACCGGGTTGCCCGGCTCCATCTTGGCCTGCATCAGAAAGTGCAGGATCCCGTCGAACTCCTTGACGAGAATCCCGAGTATGCCGACCTCCGGTTGGTTGATGATCGGCTGGAACTGGTGGGCGGATCCGGGGGTGCTCAGGCAGAGGCCCTCCACGGAGAAGAAGCGGCCGCTGTCGTGCACCAGGTTTCCGATGTCGTTCTCGAAGTGCCAGCCGCGCAGCCCGGCAAAAGGAATGCGGTCGACCGTGAAATCATGCGCAGCCGCCCGTTCGGCCAGCCACGCGTCGAACTCGTCCATGCGCATCTGAACGCCCACCGTCCGCTTGGCGGAATCGGCAAGTCGGCTGGGAAGATCGATATCCTCCCGTGGCTTCAGACTTATCACACCCGACACACCCTCGCTGGCTGGGATTCGTTGGTGCGCTCACGCTGGACGGGGCCGCTCGAATTCCGCGGCAGCGCTACTGGAGCATTGCTCGGGAAGTCGGTTTTCCAGGCGTCCACGAGCGCGATCCGAGTCGTCCGGAAGAGATTCCCTGAGCACGGACAACCCTCCGACACGGGAGATGGACATGGCGGAACTGACGATCGACCGGCTCAAGGACATTCTGCGGATCAGCGCGGGCGAGGACGAGTCCGAGCAGCTCGCCGGCGAAATCGGCGAGACCACGTTCAGCGAACTCGGCTACGACTCGCTGGCCCTGCTGGAGACCGCGGCCCTGATCAAGCGGGAGTACGGGGTCGACATCACCGACGACATCGAGCACCTGAGCACGCCGCAAGCGATGACGGACTTCGTGAACGCCAAGGTCGCCGCGTGAGGGGCCCGGACGGGAAGGGACGGGACAACCCGGATGAGTGACAGGCGGGTGGCTTTCGTCACCGGGGCCAGCAGTGGCATCGGACTCGCGGTGACCCGGACCCTCGCGGAGCAGGGGATCGCGGTGTACGGGTGCGCCCGGGACGCCGACAAGCTGGCCGAGACGGTGGAGAAGCTCGTTTCGGAGGGGCTGGAGGTGGCCGGCGGGCCGTGCGACGTGACCTCCGCCGACGATGTGCGTGCCGCCGTCGCGGCGGCCGTGGAGCGCTTCGGCCGGATCGACATTCTGGTCAACAACGCCGGCCGGGGCGGCGGCGGGGAGATCGCGCAGCTCGAGGAGCCGCTCTGGCTCGACGTGATCGACACCAACCTCAACGGTGTCTTCCGCGTGACCAGAGAGGTGCTGGCGTCCGGCCGGATGGGCGAGAACGGCTACGGGCGGATCGTCAGCATCGCCTCCACCGGAGGCAAGCAGGGGGTCGTCTACGCGTCGCCCTACTCGGCGTCCAAGCACGGGGTGGTCGGCTTCACCAAGGCCGTCGGTCTCGAACTGGCGAAGACGGGCATCACCGTCAACGCGGTGTGTCCCGGATACGTCGAGACACCGATGGCCGAGCGGGTCCGGTCCGGGTACGCGGACTTCTGGGGCGTCTCCGAACAGGACGTCCTGGAGAAGTTCAACGCGAAGATACCGCTGGGCCGTTACTCGACCCCGGAGGAGGTCGCCGGCCTGGTCTCCTACCTGGTGACCGACACCGCGGCGTCCATCACGGCGCAGGCGATCAACGTCTGCGGCGGCCTGGGCAACTACTGAGCGCGCGCGCCGGCTCCGGCCGCCGCGCGCACTCGACAACCGAACAGCGCACAAAAGAGGGAGGGAGTGCGGGGCACCCCCTCCCTCAAGCCGTGGTCACCACTTGACCGGCAGCGACCACACACCGTAGACGACGGAGCCCTCCTTGGTGCGGATGTCCTCGAAGGGCACCGCCAGCTGGAGGTTCGGGAAACGCGCGAAAATCTTGGTGAGGGCGATCTCCAGCTCCACCCGGGCCAGGTCCGCGCCGATGCAGTAGTGCGCGCCGTGCCCGAAGCCGAGGTGGCGTCGGTTGCCGCGGGACAGGATCAGTTCGTCCGGCCGCTCGAAGACCGTGGCGTCGCGGTTGGCGGGCAGGGACAGGCACAGGATGCCGTCGCCCTTCTTGATGGTCACGCCGTCGAGCTCGATGTCGTCCAGCGCGACCCGGGGGATGGCCAGGTCGCCGATGGTGATGTAGCGCACGAGTTCCTCGACGGCCGGGCCGATCAGCGCCGGGTCGGCCTTGAGCTGCTCCAGCTGGTCCGGATTGCGCAGCAGGGCCATGGTGCACAGGGAGATCATGTTGGCGGTGGTCTCGTGCCCGCCGTTCATCAGCAGCCGGCACAGGTTGACCAGGTCGCGCGTCGTGTACTCCTCGGCGGACTCCCGGTAGGCGACGATCGCCCGGCTGAGCAGGTCGTCGCCGGGCTCGCGCTCCTTGAGGCCGACCAGCTTCTCCAGGTACCTGCCGACCTCCACCATCGCGGCCTGGCGCTGTTCGGGGGTGCTGTGGCCGCCGAGCAGGTTGGTGCCGTGCGCGGCGAAGAACTCGTGGTCCTCGTACGGCACTCCGAGCAGCTCGCAGATCATCGACATCGGTACCGGGAGCGAGACCAGCTCGTGCAGGTCGGCCGGCGAGCCCGCGGCCTCCAGGGCGTCGAGGCGGAGGTCCACGTTCTCGGCGATCTTCTCGCGCAGCTGCTGCACCCGGCGGTTGGTGAAGGTGACGGCGGCCTTGCGGCGGGTGGTGGTGTGCTCGGGAGCGTCGTACCCGATGAAGGAGGTCTCGGTGCGGAACTCCGGCGGGGCCTCGAAGTAGAAGGGAAAGTTCTCGTGCTTGCGCGAGGAACTGATCCGCGGGTCGGTCAGCAACTGGCGGATCAGGTGGTAGTCGGTGACCGCCCAGACCTCCAGGCCGGTGATGAGGCTGACTTTGGTCACCGACCCCTTCTCCATCATGGGCCCGTACTCCTCGGGCATGGAGAAGGGGCACTTGCGCTTGTAGGGAAAGGTCGATCGCTCGCTCGTGGGTTCCGCGGCGTTCACCGACATGACTACTCCTTTTCTCCGGCGAGTTCCGAGACGAATTCAGAAGGCAAAGCAGTGCGCTGCCGCGCGCTGTGCGCCAGGCAGTCCTCGTAGCGGGGCAGGATGCCGAGTTCGGTGGCCCGGGACAGGCCCGGTGCCCGGAGGTCCTTCTCCGCGACCACCGGTTCCTCCGTCAAGGGCCAGGGCAGTCCCAGATCCGGGTCGAACGGGTTGATCTCGAAGGGCGTGCCCGGGACGTACGGGGTGTCGAACACGTAGCTCACGCAGGAGTCGTCGGTCAGTGAGATGAAGCCGTGCGCCATTCCGTCGGGCAGGAACACGGCTGTACCCTTGCCGGGCTCCAGCAGGTTGACGTCGTGCGAGCCGAAGGTCGGCGAACCGACACGCACGTCCAGCACGACGTCCAGCACGGCGCCGCGGACACAGGTGACGTACTTGGCCTGGCCCGGCGGCAGACTCACCCCGTGCATCCCGCGCAGCACGGCGCGGTGGTTGACGGAGAAGTTGGTCTGCACCGGCCGGAACACATGGCCGGTGACCCGGGTGAACTCCCCGTCCCGGAAGGACTCGAAGAACGCACCCCGCTCGTCGCTGTGGATTCGCGGCCGGATGCGGTAGGCGCCCCGCACGGCCATCTCCTCGATCTCCATGGCCTGCGAAGCTACGAGAGGCGGCTAGAGCGGCGCTGGTGGCGGCGGCTCAAGGCAGGCTCAAGTGGAGGCTGGTTGGGTGCTCACCATGAGGATTCTTGTGAGCACCGGCCCGAGCTACGGGCTCTACTGTCCCGTCGTACCGCTGGCCTGGGCACTGCGCGCGGCAGGTCACGAGGTGCTGGTCGCCGCACCGGAGACCCTTGCCCCCATGGCCAACGGCTCCGGGCTGTCCTTCATGCCGACGTACGGGCCGATGCACATGCGCGAGGTCATGGCCCACGACCGGGAGGGAAACCCCATCGCCTTCGCGCGTGAAGAGCCCCAGATGCTGGAGCAGGCCGGCCGCGGCTTCGGCAGGCTCGCGGCGCGCACCCTGCCCGGCCTCCTCGATGTCGCCGAGAAGTGGAAGCCCGACGTCATCCTCGCCGAGCCGCACACCTACGCGGCCGGCGTCGTCGCGCAGGTGAAGGGCATCCCCTGGATCGAGCACGGAGTCGGCCTCGGATACTTCCGCGAGATGGACAAGTCGGGGGCCGACGAGCTGACGCCGGAGCTGGCCGAGCTGGGCCTGGGCGCCCTGCCCGAGCCGGACCTGGCGCTGGAGCCCTGCCCGGCCTCGCTGCTGCCCAGCGGCGGTGCCCACGGCGTCCCGATGCGCTACGTCCAGTACGACCCCCCGGCCACCGTGCCGTCCTGGGTCTTCGACGAGCGCACGCGCCCCCGGCTGCTGCTCACGCTGGGCACGGTGGCCCCGGCGGCCGGCGGCGCCCGCGTGCTGAGAGACCTGGTCAACGCGCTGCCCGCACTCGGAGTGGAGCTGCTCGTCGCGGTCGCCGACGACGTCGTACCCGAGCTGGGCCCGCTGCCCGACGCGGTACTGGCCGCCGGGTTCCTGCCGCTGGCCTCGGTGCTGCCCTCCTGCGACCTGGTGGTTCATCACTGCGGCGGCGGCTCCACCATGGCGGCGATCCTGGCGGGGCTGCCGCAGCTCTTGGTCCCGCAGCCGATCGTCGCCGAGCAGTACGACAGTGCCCGCCGCGTCACCGCGTACGGCTCCGCCCGCCAGCTGGTGGAACAGCCGATCGATCCGGACGCCGTCGTGGAGAACTGCCGGGCCCTGCTCGAGGACGACTCGTACCGGGTCAAGGCCCGGGCGCTGCGCGCGGAGGTGGCCGCCATGCCGTCCCCGGCGGCCGTGGTGCCCCTCATCGAGAACCTCGCCGGCGCCAGGCCGGGACGGTAGGGAAGGAAGCCCGTTGAGCAACACGAACAGCCGAGCAGACCTGCTGCCGGAGACACTTCAGGTACGCGGCGCCCGCGAGCACAATCTGCGCGGCGTCGACGTGGACCTGCCGCACCGCAACCTCACGGTGTTCACCGGCGTCTCCGGATCGGGCAAGTCCTCCCTGGCCTTCGCGACCATCTATGCCGAGGGCCAGCGACGCCAGCTGCAGAGCATGTCGACCTTCGCCCGGCAGTTCATGCACCAGATGGACAAGCCGGACGTGGACCACATCGGCGGCCTGTGCTCGGCGGTCGCGGTCGACCAGCGCTCCTCGGCGTCCCGCAGCCCGCGCTCCACGGTGGGCACGGTCACCGAGGTGTACGACCTGCTGCGGGTGGTGTTCGCGCGGATCGGACACCCGCACTGCACCGTGTGCGGGACCGAGCTGAGCGAGGACGCCTGTCCGCAGGGCCACGACACCGCGCTGCCCGAGATGACCAACGGGGCCTTCTCCTTCAACCTCCCCTTCGGCCAGTGCACCGCCTGCCAGGGCGTCGGCACCCGTCTCGAGGTGGACCCCACGACCCTGGTCGCCGATCCGAGCCGCTCCCTGGTGGAGGGCGCGATCACGCCCTGGCGGCCCACCTTCACCGAACCGGAGCGGATGAAGGCCCGGGCGGTGGCGCAGATGGAGGGCGAGGACGAGAACACGCCCTGGGAGGAACTCTCCGAGGAGCTGCGGCGCAAGCTGCTGCACGGCACCGACATCAAGGTCCGGGCCAGGAAGTTCGACAAGCCCAATGACCCGGTCAAGGACGTGGTGTTCACCGGGGTGGTGCCCTGGCTCTACGAGCGGTACCGGAAGTCCGGCGGTGAGAACTTCGGCCAGCTGGAGAACTACATGCGGCCGGCCCCCTGCGGCGAGTGCGGCGGAGGCCGGCTCAACCCGGCGCAGCTCGCGGTCCGGGTGGCCGGGCGCGGCATCGCGGAGGTGACGGCGCTGCCGGTCTCCGTGTCGCTGCGCTTCTTCCAGGAGCTGGATGTGTCCGGGCGGGAGCGTGCCGCCGTCGGCCAGGCCCTGGAGGAGATCGTCCAGCGGCTGGGCCACCTGACGCGGATGGGGCTGGAGTACCTCACCCTGGACCGTCCGGCACGCACCCTGTCCGGTGGCGAGTCGCAGCGCATCCGGCTGGCCGGCCTGCTCGGCACCGACATGTTCGGCCTGCTGTACGTCCTGGACGAGCCGACCACCGGTCTGCACCCCAGGGACATCGAGAAGCTGGTGGCCACCCTGCGGGACCTGCGCGACCAGGGCAACACGGTGCTGATCGTCGAGCACGACCACCAGATGATCAAGGCCGCGGACTGGGTGGTGGAACTCGGTCCCGCCGCCGGCGAGCACGGCGGCGAACTGCTGTTCAGCGGCCCGGTCGAGCAGTTGCTCGGCGATGTGGACTCGCCGACGGGCGGCTACACGAGCGGGACACGCGGCATCGCGGTGCCCGAGAGCCGAAGGCCGCCGGCGCCCGATCGCCGGATCACCGTGTACGGCGCGAAGGAGAACAACCTCGCCGGGTTCGACGTCTCCTTCCCGCTCGGCACCTTCATCGCGGTCACCGGGGTGTCAGGGGCCGGCAAGTCCACGCTGGTGGACGACATCCTCTACCCGGCGGTGGAGGGCGCGCTGGGCGGCGACGCACCGGCGCCGGGCGCCCACACCAGGATCGAGGGCCTGGGCCTCATCGACCGTGTGATCAAGGTGGACCAGGCGCCGATCGGGCGTTCGGGCCGGTCGACCCCGGCGACGTACACCGGCGTCTTCGACAGCATCCGCAAGGTGTTCTGCCAGACCCCGGAGGCGAAGAAGCGCCGCTACAAGCCGGGCCGGTTCTCCTTCAACTCGGCGGGCGGGCGCTGCGAGACCTGCGCCGGCGACGGCTCCATCAAGATCGAGATGCAGCTGCTGCCCGATGTCTTCCTGCACTGCGAGACCTGCAACGGCACCCGCTACAACGCGGAGACGCTGGAGATCCGTTACCGCGGCAAGAACATCGCCGAGGTGCTGGAGATGCCCATCGAGGAGGCGCTGGAGTTCTTCGCGGGGGAATCCGTGATCGAGGCCCCGCTGCGCGTGCTCGACGAGGTCGGCCTGGGCTACCTGCGCCTCGGTCAGTCCGCGACCACACTCTCCGGCGGTGAGGCCCAGCGCGTCAAGCTCGCCAACGAACTGCAGCGCAGGGCGGGCGCGCACACCCTCTACCTGCTGGACGAGCCGACCACCGGCCTGCACTCCAGCGACATCGACCGGCTGCTGTCGGTGCTGCACAGCCTGGTGGACAAGGGCCACACCGTGCTCGCGGTCTCGCACAACCTCGACCTGATCAAGACGGCGGACTGGGTGGTGGACATCGGTCCGGAAGGCGGAGACGGCGGCGGCGCGCTGGTCGCCGCGGGCACCCCCGAGCAGGTGGCCGGGCAGCCGCACGGCCACACCGGGCGCTTCCTGCGCGACGTACTGGGGATGAGCGAGCGCCCGTGATGAAGGAGTCCCCCTTGCCGGGCTCGGAGCAGGTCCGTGTCGGTGTGCTGGGGTGTGCGGACATCGCCCGCCGCCGGGTGCTGCCCGCTCTCGCGGCGGACCCCGGCAGCCGGGTGGTGGCCGTGGCCAGCCGGCACGGCGCCCGAGCCCGCGAGGTGGCCGACCAGTACGGCTGTGCGGCCGTGACGGGCTACGAACGCCTGCTCGCCGACCCGGACGTGGAGGCCGTCTATGTGCCGCTGCCGGTGGCCCTGCACGCCCAGTGGATCGAACGAGCGCTGCTGGCGGGCAAGCACGTTCTCGGCGAGAAGCCGTTGACCGGCGACGTCGACTCCACCCAGCGGCTGTTCGAGCTGGCCGCCGCGCGCGGCCTGGTGCTCGCCGAGAACTTCATGTTTCCCCACCATCGCCTGCACCGGCGGATCCGGGGCCTGCTCGCGGACGGCGCCATCGGTGCCTTACGAAGTTTCACAGGGGAGTTCGCCATTCCCGCGCCGCCCCCGGGGGACATCCGCTACGACGCGGACCTGGGCGGCGGCGCCCTGCTGGACATCGCCGTCAATCCGCTGCTCGCCGCCCGCTCCTTCCTCGGCCCCGCGCTCACCGTCTGCGGGGCGCGGCTGCGCCGGCACCCCGAGCACGGCGTGGACACCGGCGGCGCGGTCCTGCTGGCCACACCGGACGGGGTGACCGCGCAGGTGGTGTTCGGCATGGAGCACGCCTACCGGTCGGGGTACGAGCTGTGGGGGAGCGCGGGCCGGATCCGGGTCGAGCGCGCCTACGCGCCGCCCGCCGACCACCGCCCGGTGATCCGCCTGGAGCGGCCGGACGGCACCGAGGAACTGGTCCTGCACCCCGACGACCAGTACCTCGGGGCCGTAGGCGCGTTCTCGCACGCCGTCCGGCACGGTCCGTTTGCGGGGCGCGGTCTTCGCGAGCGGCACCAGGAGCGGGCCCTGGCTGTGGCCCGTCTGGTGGCCGGGGTTCTAGCGGCGGACGAGGCCGCTTCCAGCGCTGCACAGCACCCTGTTCCGAGCTGGGAGATCCGAGAGGGGCCTTATGAACTCCGCTGTCACCGACAAACTCCGCTGCGAGCGCGTCGCGAAATTCCGTGACGTCATACCGGGCGACGGCCCGGGCAGGCTCTCCTCTCCAGCCGGAGATCTCGTGAGGTTCGCCAACGGCGACACCTACCGGTTCGCCGCCTACTGGGACTGCCTTCCGGGCGGACCCTGCCGCGGCAACCACTACCACCTCGACAAGACCGAGGTGATGTTCGTGATCTCCGGTGAACTGAGGGCCGCGTACTACGACCTCGACACCGGCCAGCGCGTCGACATCGTGCTGGTGGCCGGGGACCTGGTCACCGTTCACCCGCGCCTTGTGCACAGCTACATGGCGCTCAGCCCCACCCAGGTGGTGGAGGTGGCCTCACATCCCTATTCGCCGAGCGACACACATCCCTACGTGCTGCTCTGACACCGCCGACCCCCGCCGTACACACACCCCCCATAGAAGGAGAAGCTCGTGACCGCTCTGGAAGCAACTTCGTCGGGAGAGCAGGAGGGAGGGCTCAATCCCAAGCGCTGGATCGCGCTGACGGTGATCCTCGTGGCCGCGTTCATGGACATGCTCGACAGCACGATCCTGAACGTGGCCATCCCCTCCATCCGCACCGATCTCGACGCCGGCTACGCGGAGATCCAGTGGGTCACCGCCGGCTACCAGCTCGCCTTCGCCCTCCTGCTGATCCTCGGCGGTCGGCTCGGCGACATCTACGGCCGCAAGCGGATCTTCCAGATCGGCGTGGCGGGCTTCACCCTCGCCTCGCTCGCCGCCGCCCTGTCCGTCGACCCGGGCATGCTGATCGTGTCCCGGCTGGCCCAGGGCGGCTTCGCCGCGGTCATGGTGCCGCAGGTCCTGGCGATCATCCACGTCAGCTTCCCGCCCGAGGAGCGCGCCAAGGCGTTCGGCATGTTCGGCACGGTCGCCGGCCTCGCCGCGCTCACCGGGCTGAGCCTCGGCGGCCTGCTCGTCGAGTGGAACCTGTTCGACCTGGAATGGCGGCTGGTGTTCCTGATCAACGTCCCCGTCGGCCTGTTCGGTCTGATCGTGGGACAGACCAGCATCAGCGAGTCCAGGGCACCGGTGGCGCTCCGGCTGGACATCATCGGCGCGATCCTCGCCGCGGTCACCCTGTTCCTGCTCGTCTTCCCGCTCATCCAGGGCCGCGAGCTGGGCTGGCCGGCCTGGGGTTTCGTCCTGCTGGCGCTGACGCCGGTGGCGTTGTTCGTCTTCCTGCGGCAGCAGCAGGCCCGTACCCGCGAGGACGGCTCGTCGCTGGTCGCGCTCAACCTGTTCCGGCTGCGCAGCTTCTCCTCCGCGCTCGGCGTGCAGCTGGCGTTCAACATCGGCGTGGGCGTGTTCTTCTTGTCCTGGAGCCTGTACATGCAGGTCGGCCTGGGCTGGACCCCGATCCATGCCGGTCTGACCAGCCTGCCGTTCTGCATCACCACCTTCATCACCTCGGCGCTGTCGTACGCCGTGCTCGCCGCCAAGATGGGGCGCAAGCTGCTGCAGCTCGGCGCGGTGCTGGTGCTGCTGGGCCTCGGCTCCTACATCTGGGTGGTCGAGCACTACGGCAGCGGCGTCACCACCTGGCAGATGGCGCTCCCGCTGGCCTTCTTCGGGCTCGGCTTCGGCATGGTGATGTCCCCGATCCCGGACATGGCCACCAGCGAGGCCCCGATGCAGGACGCGGGCTCGGCCTCCGGCCTGGTCAACACCAACCAGCAGCTCGGGTTCGCCATCGGCACGGCCCTGGTCAGCGTCATCTTCTTCGGCGCCCTGGGCGGCAACGCGTCCGACAACGCCCGGGACACGGCGTCGCAGCTGCGCAAGGACCTGTCCGCCGTGTCGGTCACGGGGCAGAGCGCGGACCGGATCGTGGACTACTTCGTGCAGTGCACGAGCGACCAGGCCAAGGAGAAGGACTGGACGGTCCGGGCGCCGAGCTGCGCCAAGGTCCCGTCCGAGCTGAGCAGCAACCAGAAGGCCGCGGCGGTCTACGCCGACGCGGGCAAGCACACCAACGCGCTGACGTTCGCCGACACCTTCGCCCACTCGTTGCGCTGGTTCATCGGCGGCATGGTCCTCACCCTCGTGCTGACGTTCCTGCTGCCCCGCAAGAACGCGGCGCACGGCGAGAAGCAGGCCGCCGCGGAGTGGAAGGCCGCGGCGGAGACCTCCTGAACGGTCGCGAACCGCAGCAAGAGCCGGGCCACGGCCCGCGGGGCAGCACATCCCCGTGGGCCGTGGCCCGCACGGCCGTCGGCGCACGGAGGGTGAAGCCTGCTGAACCCGTCATCCAGCGATCATGAATTCGTCACCCCGTCCGGTGAACGCGGCACTACCCCGGCCTTCGCCCTCTCGGCGAGACTCCTGGTCAGCCGCCGACGCCACGGATGCACCAACCGGCAGGACGACGGCGCCCCCGCACGGTCACCGACCGCGTCGCCCGATGCGGTTCACTGACGAGGGAAGGGAAAAGTCATGGCCGCACAGCAGGTGTCCGACGACCTGTTCATCGAGGAGTACAACCCGGCCGGTCCGTGGACCGCGCCGACCGATTCCTTCGTGTGCTGGGCGGAGGCGGCGGAGCCCGCCACCACGGACCGCGCCGGGGCCTGACGGTGATCCGGTCGGCTTCGGAGCAGCTCCGCCTGGGCTTCAAGGAGCACCTGACGGTCCAGATCGTCCCCGGGGAAGCCGTCTACCTGGTGTCCGGGCGACGCGTCACCACCTTGCACGGTGAGGAGATCTGCCACCTCGCGGGACTCCTGGACGGAGTCAGGTCGCGCGACGCCATCCTCGAGGAGGCGGCCGGCCGGCTGCCGGTCGAGCGAACGCTGCGGCTGCTCGACCGTCTCTCCGAAGCCGACCTGCTGGCCGAACTGCCCGCGCGGCAGGCCGACAACGCCGCGGAGCGCGCGTACTGGGACGCCGCCGGTCTCGGTGGCGGCGCCGCCGTCCGCTCCGCGGCCACCGTGCACACCCTGGCGGTGGGGGGTGTCGGCCCGGAGGCACTGCGCGCGGCCGTCGCTGCGGCCGGTCTGCGCACCGGGCCGGCGGCCGACGCCGAGCTGGTCCTGGTGGCCTGCGACGACTACCTCGATCCCCGGCTGCGCGAACTCGACCAGGAGTACCGGGAGACCGGACGCTGCTGGCTGCCGATCCAGCTCCACGGCACCGAGACCTGGATCGGCCCGTTCCTCGGCGTGCCGGACGGCCCGTGCTGGTCCTGCCTGGCCGAACGGCTGTGGCGCAGCCGCCCGGTCGAGTACCGCCTCCAGCAGGGGCTGGGCCGTTCCGGCCCGCTGCCCCGCCGCCCCTGCGCGGTGCCGGCGAGCCTGCTCGCCGGGCTCCATCTGGCGGTGCTGGAGGCGGTCAAGTGGCTGGCCGGGCACCGTCACCCCGGCCAGGAGGCACTGTGGACCCTGAACGGACTGCTGCTGACGGGCAGTCATCACCCCGTACGGAGGCGTCCGCAGTGCCCCGACTGCGGTGACCCTGGTCTGGTGGCCGCCCAGGTCGAGGCACCCGTGGTACTGACGTCCCGGCCCAAGGCGGACAGCGACGGCGGCGGGCACCGGGCGCTGTGTCCGGAGGAGATGCTCCGGCGCTACGGCCACCACGTGGACCCGCTCACCGGTCTGATCCGGGAGATCCGCCGCGACCCGCGCGGCCCGGCCTTCCTCAACGTGTTCCACGCCGGGCACAACCTGGCCCTGGCCCACCAGGACCCGCGCTGCCGGCGCACCGGACTGCGTGCCACCAGCGCGGGCAAGGGCAGCACTGCGCTGCGGGCGCGGGTGAGCGCGCTGGCCGAGGCGCTGGAGCGGCACAGCGGCCACCTCCAGGGCGACGAGCCGATGCTGCGCGCCAGTTGCCGTTCGCTCGGCGGGCAGGCCGTCCACCCCGACACCGTCCAGCTCTTCGCCGCCGAGCAGTTCACCGACCGCGGGCGCTGGAACTCCGGGCACGGCTCGTTCCAGCAGGTCCCCGAACCCTTCGACGAGGACCGGGAGATCGAGTGGACCGCGGTGTGGTCGCTCACCGGGCGGCGCCGGCTGCTGCCCACGGCACTCCTCTACTTCGGCGCCTCCCACCTCGCGGGCCGTCCGTACTGCCTCGCCACCTCCAACGGCGTGGCCGCGGGCGCCAGTCTCGAGGACGCGGTGCTCCAGGGGTTCCTGGAACTGGTCGAGCGGGACGCCGTGGCGCTGTGGTGGTACAACCGGCTGCGCCGGCCCGGGGTGGACCTCGGCTCCTTCGAGGATCCCTGGATCGCCGAACTGCGTACGGTGCACACCTCCCTCCACCGTGAGGTGTGGGCCCTCGACCTCACCGCCGACCTCGGCGTCCCCACGGTCGTCGCGCTGTCGCGCCGTACGGACAAGGCCGAGGAGGACATCACCCTCGGCTTCGGCGCCCACTTCGATCCCCGGATCGCGCTGCACCGCGCCCTCACGGAACTGAACCAGATGCTCCCGTACGTCGTGGAGGCGGGTGGCGACGGCGGCGGTTACGGGACCGACGATGCCGAGGTGCTGCGCTGGATGCGCACCGCCCGGGCCGCCGAACTCCCCTACCTGCTGCCCGATCCGGACCGTCCCGCGACGGCCCCGGACACCCATCCGTACCGGGCCCGTGCCGATCTGCGGGAGGACGTCGCCCTGGCGGAGCAGATCGTCCGCCGGGCCGGACTGGACCTGCTCGTGCTCGACCAGACCCGTCCCGACGTCGGGCTGCCGGTGGTCCGCGTCATCGTCCCCGGGCTCCGCCCCCACTGGGCCCGGTTCGCCCCCGGCCGTCTCTACGACGTTCCGGTGCGCATGGGCGACCTGACCGAACCGACCCCCTACGAGCACCTCAACCCGGTCCCGCTGTTCCTGTGACCGTTCCCGTGCCCCCTGCGATCGCCCCTCTGATCATCCCCCCACCTTGGATCAACCGTGCACCTTGACAGTCTCGCCCCCCAATTGGTCAATCTCTGGTCCCTGCGACAGGACATCGTTGTCGATCTGGGCACCGATCCCCAGGACGCCATCCTGCTGGAGACGCCCTGGGAGGATCTCCGGATCGAGGAGCCCAGCGCCCGTCTGCGCGAGGCCCTGCGCCGGATGCTGCTCGGGCCGGTGGCCATCCGCAACCTCCTGGTCCCGCCGTGCGGCGCGCCCGGCCGTGCCGAGGAGCTGCTGGACGAACTCCGGCCGCTCCAGCATCTGATCGTGCGCACCCTGGCCATCGGCGCGGTGCCGCTGCTCTCGGTGGTCCCGATCTCGGCGCGGGCCCGGCTCACCAGGCTGAAGCCGCTGCTGGGCCGGATATGCAGACTCTCGCGTTTCGCCGTGATCCGTTACGGCCCAGGCGGCCTGTACATAGAGTCCTCGCTCGTCGACCACAAGGTGGACCTGCACCACCCCGGCGTCATGGGGATGCTGGGCCGTATCGACGGCACGGCGGACGACTCCGACGTGCCCCACGCCCCTGTGGTGGAGGCGGTCCGGGCGTATCTGGTCGCCGCCGGGGTCCTGGTGGTCGCGGACGAGCCGGCCGAGCCCTCCTTCGCGGAGGACCGCGATCCGGCGCTGACGGGCTGGTCCCCGGACGAGCTGCTGGTGCACTCCGGCAGCCGGCGCGAGCGCCCCGGCCGGCCGCGCGGAGCCGCCTTCGCCCAGGTCGGCCGGATGCCCCCGCCGCCGGTGGTCAAGCCGCCGGCCCCGGCGTACCCGGCCCGCCCCGCGCACCGGGTCGCGCTCGCCCGGCCCGACCTCGACCGGCTGGCGGCCACCGACCCGACCCTCACCGCGGTGCTGGAGCCCGGCACCGGGCCGGTCGTCGGGGACGGCGAGCTGACACTCGACCGGCTCGGCGCGCTGCTGTACCGGGCGGCCCGGATCCGCGCCCTGCTGCCGCCGGCCGGCTTCGATCCGGCCGACTACCCGACGAGCGAGCGCCCGTACCCCAGTGTCGACGACAGTTACGCGCTGGAGGTGTACGTCCTGGCCGACGAGGAGGCATCCTGCCTGCCCACGGGCGCGTACCACTACGACCCGCTCGACCACTGCCTGGAGCGGATGACCGGCGACCCCGGCGCCGCGGCCGGCCTGGCGGGCGCGGCGCGGTGGGAGGGGCCGGAGCCGGCCGGGGCGGAATCCGTGCTGGTCGCCATCTCCGCCCGCTTCCCGCGCGCCGCGTACAAGTTCAGCGGTACGGCCTACAGCAACATCCTCAAGGATGTGGGAGCGCTCCAGCAGACATTGACGCTGGTGGCGCGGGCCTTGGGACTGCGGAGCCATATCCTGCCCGTCGCCGACGCGGACGCCTTCCAGCGGGCCGTCGGCCTGGACTGGAAGGTGGAGGTGAGTGTCGGAGACATGGTGATCTCGTGCACAAAACGCGGAAGTTGAGGTAATTGAGGGGCTGTCGCAAGGCTGGTATCGTGCGCCTTCACCAGCTGGGACTCGCGTCGGGGGAGCGGTCGAGACGGCATGGAATTCATGGAACCCAATGTCCTGTCGGCCGGCGAGACAGAGGAAACGGCCGAGCAACTCGCACCCAGGATCGCCGCGGCGATCACCACGGTCATCCTTCTGGCCTTCGGCTTCGTGGCGGTCACCTATCTGCTGGCCGCCAACCATCCACCGGGCCTGCTGGCCGAGGCGCTGGGGCTGCTCGCGGTGGTGCTGACGCTGCAGTTCTGCATCTCCTTCCCGCGGCTGCTGCCCAGGCTGGCCCCTCGGCTGGGGGCGCGGCTGGGCAGCCACGCGTGGGTCCTGCTGCTCCTTCAGGTGCTGCTGAGCTATGTGCCCTTCGTACAGTTCGGGCAGGCCTGGCTGCCGTTACCCGGACTGCTGGCGGGATCGGCGCTGCTGGTGCTGCGCGATCCGCGACGGGGCTGGGTGGCGTTCGGTGTCGTCATCCTGAGCACGGACGTGTTGCAGTTCTGCATCGGGCTCGGCTGGCGGGACGTCTCCTACACCACTGTGTCCACCATCCTGACCGGTCTCGTCGTCTTCGCGCTGTCCCGGCTCACCGACCTGGTCTCCGAGGTGCACCGGTCCCGTGCCGAGCTGGCCCAGTTCGCGGTCACCCAGGAGCGGTTGCGGTTCGCCCGGGATCTGCACGACCTGCTCGGCTACAGCCTGTCGACGATCACCCTCAAGTGTGAACTCGCCTACCGGTTGACACCCACGGCCGCCGACCAGGCCCGGCAGGAGATCTCCGAGGTCCTCGACATCTCCCGGCAGGCGCTCGCCGACGTCCGCGCCGTCGCCCACGGCTACCGGAAGATGTCCCTGCGCACCGAGGTGTGCGACGCCCAGGCCATGCTCACGGTGCTCGGCGTGCAGGCGGAGGTCAACGTGGCGTACGAGACGCTGCCGACCGAGGTGGACACCGTACTGGCCACCGTGTTCCGTGAGGGGCTGACCAACATTCTGCGCCACAGCGAGGTCAGGCGGTGCGAGATCGAGACCGGGTGCCGGAACGACGCGGTCTGGTTCCGGCTGGCCAACGACGGCGTGGTCCGCACCGTGCCGGCTCAGCGCTCGTCGCGCGGGGGCGGCAGCGGCATCGACAACCTGACCTTCCGCGTCAAACGCCTCGGCGGTCACCTCACGGTCGGCCTTGCCGACAACGGCTGGTTCGAACTCCGCCTGGAGATCCCGCTGGGCGGCGTCGGGGCGACACCGGCGACCGTACGGTCCCGATGTCCTGGCCGGGGTGCTCCCCGAGGCGGGTCACAGCCAGCCTGATTCGCGGGCGATCCTGATGGCGTCCACGCGGTTGCGGGCACCCAGTTTGGTGACCGCGGTGGTCAGGTAGTTGCGTACCGTGCCGGTGGCCAGGTGGAGCTTCCTGGCTATCTGGGCGGCCTCCTCGCCCTGGGCCGCCAGCCGCAGGACCTCGACCTCGCGGAAGGTGAGCGTGCCGGGCTCGGTCTCCAGCGCGGCGAGGGCGAGCGTCGCGTCGAACGCGCGCTCGCCCCTGGCGATGGTCCGGATCGCGGCGGTCAGGCGCTCCGGCTCGGCGTCCTTGGGCAGGAAGCCGTGGGCGTGGGCCGCCACCGCCCGGCGCAGGTGGCCGGGCTGCCCCAGGCCGGTGAGGATCAGCGTCCGGCACTCGGGGAGCGTGGTGTACAGCGTGGACGCCACGGTGATCCCGTCCGTGCCCGGCAGATCGATGTCCAGCACCGCCACGTCGGGGCGGCACGCCTGCGCGCGCGCCACGACGTCCGAGCCGTTCGACAGCTCCGCGACAACCTCAATGTCCTCTTCAAGGCTCAGCAGGGAGACAAGTGCCCTGCGCAGCATATGGAGATCCTCAGCCAGCAAGACTCTGATCACGCGGTCATTCAAGCATCGGGATCCGGCCGTGTACGCGGCTTTCGTCAGATGGCTTGTTCGACAAGTGCCGCACTGTAGTTCGCCGCGGCCCGCGTGATGTCGTAGCGCAGTGCCACGTGACTCGCGGCCGTGGTGACGTCGCGCCAGAAGCGTTGCAGGTCACCCGAGTCGCTCAGGCCGGCGGTGCCGGCCACCCGCACCAGCGCCGTCACGGCCTCGGCCGCCTGTTCACCGGCGAATGAGGCATTCCGCTGATTGCGTGCCAAAAAGTTTGGCGTGAAAGCGCGGCTGTCGATCACGTCGGCGTTCTGCTCGACCAGGTGGCGCGCCGAGTCGATCCGCGCCGCGGCCCGGACCAGGTCGATCTGGACCGCGTCGGTCATCCGCTTGCCCTTCAGTACGCGGACGGCCGCCGCCAGCGCGCCCTGCGCGGCGCCCACGGCGGGGGCGGCGAAGGTCGTGGCCCCGATCGCCTGGAAGGGGATGTTGTGACCGGGCAGCCGGGACCAGCTGTTGGCGCCGCTCTCCATCTCGCCGCGGGCGAAGGACAGATGCGCCGGCACGAAGACGTCGTCGACCACCACGGTGTGGCTGCCGGTGGCCCGCATACCGACGCAGTCCCAGGTCTCCACCACGCCGAAGGTCCCCCTGGGCAGAGCGAAGAAGCGCGGCTGGGCGTCCTCCCCGGGCACCTGTGCGCACAGCAGCACCCAGTCCGCGAAGTCCACACCGCTGATGTACTGCCAGCGGCCGGAGAGCCGGTAGCCGTTCTCGGCCCGCGCGGCCGTGCCCATCGGCACCAGGCCGGTGGCGATGAGGGCGTCGGCACCGGAGCCCCACAGCTTCTCGTGCCCCTGCTCGGGCAGATGCGCGGCGTAGCGGGAGGACGCGGCCAGCAGCGCGACGCACCAGCCGGTGGCGGCGCAGGACGCCGACACCCGCAGGACGCCCTGCACGAGGTCGGCGACCGTCCCCTCGGTGCCGCCCCAGCGCGCGGAGACGAAGTGCCGGGCGAATCCGCTCGCGCGCAGGGCGGTGACGACGTCCGGGGACAGACGCCCGGCGGTGTCGGCGGCCGCGGCGCGCTCGGCCGCGAGGTCGGCGAGCTCGTCGGCCGCCGCCGACAGTTCGCGGGCGGAGAGGGCGGCGACAGTCATGGCAATGACCTCCTCAGGTGGTGGGCGCGCGGGGGTGTCAGCCGACCGGCTCGAACCGGATGTCGTGGCGCTCGGCGGGGGACGCGGCGAAGCTCAGCAGCCGCTCCCCCTCCTCGGTCAGTTCGACGACGTCCCGGCGCGCCAGGGGAGCGAAGGGCTGGACGACCAGGGTGGCGGCCTCCTTGACGCGGTCGATCCGCCAAAGACCCCGAACGAAGCCGTCGATCAGGAAGGTGGAGCGGATGATGCCGTTGTTGGTGAAGACCCGGGTGCGGTACTCGGGCGCCATGATCCGTTCCCGGTCGGCGTGTGAGAGCAGGATGTTGTCGAACTCGGGCAGGTACCGGGCGGGCAGTTCCTCGGCCGCGTCCGGGAGCTGCGTCCCGGCGAGGTCGTACAGCACGGTCCCGGTCTCGTCCCGGTAGGTGCGCAGTGCCGGCCCGAGCCGGGTGAACGCCTCCCGCAGCCGGGTCAGACCGGACCACTTCTGCATGTCCTTGACGCTCGCCGGACCGAACGCGGCCAGGTAGCGCCGTACGTAGGTGTCGATGGAGGCGTTCGGGTCGAGCCGGCGGCCCAGCCAGCGCTCGGCGGTGGTGTGGGCGGCCTGCCCGCTGTGGCCCCAGAGCCCGCGCGGCGGGACCTGGACCAGCGGTACCAGGTTGCGCACGGTCTGGGCCAGCGCGTTGGCGTCGTAGCCCGTCCAGCGCTCCGCCATGAGCGCGCCCAGCTCGGCGAAGGTGAGCGTGCGCTCCTCGGCCAGCTCGGTGCCCAGCTTGGCGATCTCCTCGGTGGCCAGGCCCGCGACCTGCCGGCCGAACTGCCCCTTGACCGTGCGGGCCAGCATCTCGGCCAGGAGCGGACGCAGGGCGAGGCAGTCGTCGTCGGTGACGAGGTGGATGGTGGAGCGCATCAGGGCGATGCGCACCACTTTCCGCTCGCGGACCAGGACGGCCAGGTCCTCGACCGCGAAGTCCGTGAGCCGTGTCCACAGGCCGATGTAGGGCGGGTTGGGGGCCTGGGCCTGCAGGCCGACCAGGTGGGCGATGGCCTGAGCGGGCGACAGCGCGGACCGCTGGGCGAGCAACTGGCGGTGGATCAGTGCGCGGTTGAGCGCCCGTGTGCTCAGGACCGGGCCTCCGGCGGTACTCATGCTCAGGTCAACCTCACCAGCGCGGTGCCGGAGAGCCGGCCGTTCAGCAGGTCGATCATGGCCTGCGGCAGCGCGGCGACTCCGCCCTCCACCACCGTGTGCGGGAAGGTGATCCGGCCCTCGGCGAGCCACGTGCCGAACTGTGCGTTCCAGTCCTCGATCTGCTGCGGCGTGTGCAGGGTGGCGAAGCCCTGGAAGGACAGCTCGCGCGGGATGAGGCTCTGCAGGTCGAGACGGGGGCGGGCGTCCTCGCCGTGCTGCGCGGCCAGCGAGCCGCAGAGCGCGAACCTGGCGCCGGGGGCGGCCGCCTGGACCGCCGCCTCGAACTGCTCGCCGCCGACGTTGTCGAAGAAGACCGTGATCCCGTCGGGAGCCAGCTCGCGCAGCCGGTCGACGACCGGGCCGTCGTGGTAGTCGAACGCGGCGTCGTAGCCGGCCTCCTGGAGCAGGAAGTCGATCTTCTTCCGGGATCCGGTGCTGCCGATGACCTTCGCCGCGCCGAGCGCCTTGGCTATGTGGGCGGCGAGGCAGCCGACGCCGGAGGTGGCGCCGGAGACGAACACCACGTCACCCTCGCGCACCTGGGCGATCTCCGCCAGCCCGCGCCAGGCCGTGGGCCCGTTGGAGAGGAAGTACTCGCTCCCGGGCAGCTGACCGGGGTCCCGCTTGAAGAACTGCCCCGCGTACCCCAGGGCGTAGTCGCGCCAGCCGCTGAAATGCTCGACCAGGTCGCCCACGGCGAGATCGGGGGTCGCGGACTTCACCACGGTGCCGACCGTGCGGCCCCACATGGCCTGGCCGAGCTGGAAGACGGGGATCGGGATGTCCAGCGCGGACTGCATCTGGTCGCGGTAGACCGTGCCGAGCGACATCCACTCGTTGCGGACCACCACCTGACCCGGCTCCGGCTCGGCCAGCTCGGTCACGGCGACCTCGAAGTGGTCGAGGGAGAGCTCGCCGTCCGGATAGGAGACGAGCCGTACCTCATGGCTCTTCGTCGGCGTCCCGTCGGGCATGTCGTCAGCTCCTTGTGCGAGGGATCGGTGCCTGTGCTGTGCCGAGGGTGGGAGATCGCTCTCGAAGGGAGGTCGCGCCCGGCTGGAGCTCTCGCCGCCGGCGTTTCACCCACACTCCAGCCACTCTGGATCGCGAGGGTGCACGGTGCCGTTCCCGCGAACCACCGGACCGTCGAAAGGGGTGCACCGTGTCGCAGACGCTGCAGCACTCGGAGCAGCATACTGAGCGGAACGCGGACCTGTCGTCCGAGATCGCCGCCTTCTACGCCCACCAGATGCCGCTGCTGGAGGAGCGCGATTTCGATGCCTTCGCGCAGACCTTCACGGAGGACTGCGTCTTCGGCTACCAGGGCGGGTGGCAGCTGCAGAGCCGCGGGGCGCTGCTGGAGGGCATGCGCGGCAACATCCCCCGCTACGGGGCCAGCACCATCCGGCACTGGTTCGAGAACCGCCGCGCCGAGCCGCAGCCGGACGGCTCGATACGGGTCACCGCCGCCTGTCTGGTCAGCGTCACCGACGAGGACGGTGCCGTGACCTTCGAACCGAGCTGTGTCGTCACCGACGAACTGGTGCGCACCGAGGAGGGACTGCGCGCCAGGTCCCGGATCATCCGCCACGACGTGCCCGACCCCGGCCGCTACTACGCCCGGCTCATGGCACAGCACGGCTGACCCGAGCTCACGACCGGCACGATTGGAGCAGAGAAAGCCATGACCACTGCCGCACTTCCTTCCCTGGAAGCCCGGGTGAAGCTCTACCAGATCGGCATGGGCTTCGCGGCCCTGCAGTTCGTCCAGGCGGCCATCGACCTGAAGGTGGCCGACGCGCTGGACGACGAGCCGCTCGGCGCCGAGGAGCTGGCGAAGACCGTCGGTGCGGACCCGGACGCGCTCGGGCGGCTGCTGCGCGCACTGTCCTGCCAGGGGTTCTTCGAGGCCGTCGAGGACGGCCGGTTCCGCCACACCGAGCTGTCGCGGATGATCCGTCAGGACTCGCCCTGGGGTGCCCCCGACGTCATCCGCTTCGGATGGCTGCACGTCCCGGTCTCCGTGCTGCACCACACCGCGGAGGCCGTGCGCACCGGCGAGGCGGCCTTCCCCAAGGTCTTCGGCACCCAGGCGCAGAGCTACTTCGTCAACGACGACCCCGAGGCCGGCGCGATCTTCAACCGGGCGATGACCGCCAACACCATCCTGCTCAACAACGCCCCCGCCCTGGTGGCCGCGCTGGCCCCGAGCCCCGGCGAGACGGTCATGGACGTGGGCGGCGGCCAGGGGCAGCTGCTGCTGGGGCTGCTGGAGGCCCACCCCGGCATCCGCGGTGTGCTGCTCGAGCTGGAGCAGGTGCTGCCCAGCGTCGACGGACAGCTGCGGGCGGGCGGCGCCCTGGCCGAACGCGTGGAACTGCTCGCCGGGGACTGCCGCGAGTCCGTGCCCGGTGGCGCGGACACCTATCTGTACAAGCACATGATGTACATGTGGGACGACGACACCGTCGTCAAGATCCTGCGGAACACCGCGCGGGCCGCCGCCTCCGGCGCCCGTGTGGTGGTCGTCGACATGCTGCTGGGCGGCGACAGCCCGTTCGAGGAGATCTGCACCGCCGTGGACCTGCTGATGGTGCTCATGGGCGGCGGGAAACGGCGCAGCGTCGACCAGTTCGCCGCGCTGTTCGAGCAGGCGGGCCTGGTCTACCAGGGCGTGCGGAGCATCGAGGGCGACCAGTCGGTGCTGCTGACCGCGCTCGTCCCGTAGGAGCGCGCAGCGTCCGAGAACACCGGAGAACACCGGAGCACAGGGGTGGGAATGCCGTGGGCATCCCGCCCCTGACGCGTGCCGGGGCGCGGGCGCCGCTTGAGGCGGGGTCCGCCGCGACACGAGCGAGCTGACCGACCGTGGCGTGAACGGGCCCATGCCACGGTCCGCAGACCTTTCGGGAGACAGCCATGCCGCACTTGCTGCACATCGACTCCTCCGCCATGTCCCACGGTTCGGTCTCCAGGGAACTGGCCAAGACCTTCCGCCGGGCGTGGCAGGAGGAGAACCCGGACGGCGCCGTCACCTACCGGGACCTGGGCGCCGTACCCGTGCCGCCGCTCACCGAGGCCGGGGTCACCGCCGGCTTCACCCCGCCGGCCGCGCACGACGAACGCCAGCGCGCCGCCATGCTGCTGCGCGACGAACTCGTCGAGGAACTGCTGGCCGCCGACACGCTGCTGGTGAGCACCCCGATGTACAACTGGTCCGTCCCCTCCACGCTCAAGGCGTGGCTCGACCAGGTCCTCGTCAACGACCGCACGATCACCTTCGACGGCACCCCCGGCCCGCTGGCCGGCCGCCCCGCGACCGTCGTCGCCAGCTACGGCGGCGGGTACACACCGGGCACCCCCATGGAGAAGGCCAACCACTGCGGCCCGTACCTGGAGACCGTGTTCGGCACCGGTCTCGGCCTGCGGGTCGAGGTCATCGCCGCCCAGCTCTCGCTGGCCCCGCGGGTGCCCGCGATGGCCGATCTCGTGCCGCTCGCCGAGAAGTCCCTCGCCATGGCGCACCAGGCGGCCGAGAAGCGAGCCCGTGAGGTCTCCGCCGCGCCGGTGCGGTGATTGTCGAGTCAGTCACGAGCCAGGCTGCGCATTCTCAGACAAATCAACCCACACTGATCCAGGAGGCCATCGGTGTCCCGTCGCGCTGTGATCACTGGGCTCGGCGTCATTTCGCCGGGTGCCATAGGTGTCAAGGAATACTGGAGCCTACTTGCCGAGGGCAGGACGGCGACCCGGGCGATCTCCCACTTCGACCCCTCGCCCTACCGCTCCCGCATCGCGGGGGAGGTCGACTTCAATCCGGCGAAGTCGGGTCTGACCGCGCAGGACGTGCGCCGCCTGGACCGCGCCGCGCAGTTCGCGGTGGTCGCGGGCCGGGAAGCGGTCACGGACGCGGGTCTGCAGTTCGACGTGCTGGACCCGACCCGGATCGGCGTTGCCCTCGGCTCCGCGGTCGGCTGCACCACCAGTCTGGAGCGGGAGTTCACCATCGGCAGCGACGGCGGCCGGCTCTGGGAGGTCGACCAGGCGTACACCATCCCCCATCTGTACGACTACGTGAACCCCAGCTCGATGGCGGCCGAACTCGCCACGGACACGGGCGCGGAAGGACCGGTCACCCTGGTCTCGACCGGCTGCACCTCCGGCATCGACTCGGTGGGCTACGCGGCCCGGCTGATCGAGGAAGGCAGCGCCGATGTCGTCATCAGCGGGGGCACGGAGGCCCCGCTGTCGCCGATCACGGTGGTCTGCTTCGACGTGCTGCGCGCGAGTTCCACCCGCAACGACGACCCGGAGCACGCCTGCCGCCCCTTCGACAAGACCCGGGACGGCCTGGTGCTCGCCGAGGGCTGCGCGATCCTCGTCATCGAGGAGCTCGAACACGCACGGGCCCGCGGCGCGCACATCTACGGCGAGGTCGCCGGGTACGCCTCGCGTTGCAACGCGTACCACATGACCGGTCTGGAGGCCGAGGGCAAGGACATGGCCTCCGCCATCGAGGTGGCGATGGACCAGGCACGGATCCTGCCCCCGTACATCGACTACATCAACGCGCACGGCTCGGGCACCAAGCAGAACGACCTGCACGAGACCGGCGCCTTCAAGCGAAGCCTCGGCGAGGACGCCTACACCACGCCGATCAGCGGCTTCAAATCGATGATCGGTCACTCGCTGGGCGCGATCGGCTCGCTGGAGATCGCCGGCTGCCTGCTCGCCATGCGCGAGGGACTGATCCCGCCGACGGCCAACCTCAACGAACCCGACCCGCAGTGCGACCTGGACTACGTGCCCAACGTGGCACGTGAGAAGCGGCTCAACACCGTGCTGACCGTCGGCAGCGGCTTCGGCGGGTTCCAGAGCGCGATGATCCTGCGAAACGTACGAGGAGCGAAGCGATGACCAGGCGAGCAGTGGTGACCGGAATCGGCATCGCGGCGCCCAACGGGCTGGGCCCGACCGCGTACTGGCGCGCGCTGATGGCCGGCCAGTCCGGCATCCGCCGGGTGACCAAGTTCGACATCTCGAAGTACCGGCACAAACTCGGCGGCGAGATACCCGACTTCGCGCCCGACCGGCACCTGCAGGACCGGATCCTGCCGCAGTCCGACCACATCACCCGGTTGTCGCTGGTGGCCACCGACTGGGCGCTGCGCCAGGCCGGGGTGCGGGGCGGCGACGTACCCACCGACGAGATGGGCGTGGTCACGGCGGCCTCCGGCGGCGGGTACGAGTTCGGCCAGCGCGAGCTGGCCAAGCTGCATCACCAGGGCCCGGACTACGTCAGCGCCTACCAGTCGTTCGCGTGGTTCTACGCGGTCAACACGGGTCAGATATCCATCCGGCACAAGATGCACGGACCCGGCGCCGTGGTGATCAGCGAGCAGGCCGGCGGGATCGACGCGATCGGGCACGCCCGGCGGCAGCTGCGGGACGGCGCGGGCCTCATGCTCACCGGCGGGATCGACAGCACGCTGTGCCCGTGGGCCTGGGTCGCCCACCAGGCCACCGGCCGGATCAGCCGCAGCTCCGACCCGCAGCGGGCCTACCTGCCCTTCGACGAGCGCGCGGCCGGCTATGTACCCGGCGAGGGCGGCGCGATCATGGTGCTGGAGACACCGGAGAGCGCGAAGAAGCGGCCCGGCACCACCATCTACGGCGAGATCGCCGGGTACGCCTCCACCTTCGACCCGCGCACACCGGGCCGCCCGCCCGGCCTGCAGCGAGCCGTCGAGATGGCGCTGGGCGACGCCGGCATGGACGCCGCGGACATCGACGTCGTCTTCGCCGACGCGGTGGGGGAGCCCGAGCTGGACCAGGTGGAGGCAGAGGCGATCAAGGCGGTCTTCGGACCCCGGGGCGTCCCGGTCGCCGTACCCAAGACCATGACCGGACGCTTGTTCGCCGGTGGTGCCTCCCTCGACGTCGCCACGGCGCTGCTGTCGATGTTCTGGAGCGCCATCCCGCCCGCCGTCGGCGTCCGGGAGGCCGTGCCCGAGTACGAGCTGGACCTGGTGGTCGGCGAGCCCCGGCAGACGGCGGTGCGCTCGGCGCTGATCGTCGCCCGGGGGCACGGAGGCTTCAACTCGGCGATGGTGGTGCGCCAGCTCCGCTGAGCCGGGGCCGCTGCGGCCTCGGCCGCAGCGGCGTCGCGGCCCCGGCCGCAGTCCGCCACCGCCATGTCGCAACGAAAGGGCTTTTCATGCTGACACCCGTCACCGAGTCGCCCGGGAGCGCGATACTCCAGGGCGACCCCGAGGAGGCCGTCCGACGCGACGACCTGCGGACCCGTGCCGAGGAGCTCACCCGGCTCAAGGCGGTGATCCGCGAGGGGCCGGGCGCGGACGCGACCGCCGCCCAGCGCGCCAAGGGGAAACTCACCGTCAGGGAACGCCTCGACCTGCTCTTCGACGAGGGAACGTTCGTCGAGATCGAGGCCTTCCGCAAGCACCGGGCGACCGCCTTCGGACTGGCGAACAAGCGCCCCTACACCGACGGGGTCGTCGTGGGCTGGGGGCGGGTCCACGGGCAGAAGGTCTTCGCCTACGCGCACGACTTCCGTATGTTCGGCGGCGCCCTGGGCGAGGCGCACGCCGCGAAGATCCACAAGCTGATGGACATGGCCGTCGCCGCCGGCGCCCCGCTGGTCAGCCTCTGCGACGGGGCGGGGGCCCGGATCCAGGAGGGCGTCACCGCACTCGCCGGCTACGGCGGGATCTTCCGCCGCAACGCCCTGGCGTCCGGAGTCATCCCGCAGATCAGCGTGATCCTCGGACCGTGCGCGGGCGGGGCCGCCTACTCGCCCGCGCTGACGGACTTCGTGTTCATGGTCCGGGACATGGCCCAGATGTTCATCACCGGCCCGGACGTGGTCCAGGCCGTCACCGGCGAAGAAATCAGCATGAACGGCCTCGGCGGGGCGGACGTCCACGCCGGTGTCTCCGGCGTCTCGTCGTTCGTCTACGACGACGAGTACACGTGCATCGCCGACGTCCGGTACCTGCTGTCGCTGCTCCCCGCCAACAACCGGTCCCTGCCCCCGGTCGTCCCCTGCACGGACCCGGTGGACCGCAGGACCGACGCCCTGCTCGACCTCGTTCCGTCGGTCCCCACCCAGGCGTACGACATCCTCCGGGTGATCGACGAGATCGTCGACGACGGCGAGTACTTCGAGGTGCAGCCGAACTGGGCCCGCAACATCGTCTGCGCGTTGGCGCGGATGGGCGGCCGGCTGGTCGGGGTGATCGCCAACCAGCCCCTGGTCTCGGCGGGGACCCTGGACATCGACGCGTCCGACAAGGGCGCGCGCTTCGTCCAGATGTGCGACTCCTTCAGCATTCCGCTGGTCACCCTGGTGGACGTGCCCGGCTTCCTGCCCGGCCGGGAGCAGGAGCACCAGGGGATCATCCGGCACGGGGCGAAGCTGCTCTACGCCTACTGCGTCGCCACCGTCCCCCGCGTCCAGCTGATCCTGCGCAAGGCCTACGGCGGCGCCTGGATCGTCATGGACTCGCGGTCCATCGGGGCCGACCTGTCCCTGGCCTGGCCCACCAACGAGATCGCGGTGATGGGCGCCGAGGGCGCGGCGAACGTCATCTTCCGCCGGGAGATCGCGGCGTCGGGCGATCCGGAGGAGACGCGGGAGCAGTGCATCCGTTCCTACCGCGAGGAGCTGATGCACCCCTACTACGCGGCCGAGCACGGGCTGGTCGACGACATCATCGACCCCGCGCACACCCGCGAGACCCTCATCCGGGCGCTGGAGATGCTGGAGGGCAAGCGCGCCTCCCTGGCAGCTCGCAAGCACGGCAACCCCCCGATGTAGCCATGAGCGCGGAGCCGTTGTTCACGATCCGCTCCGGACGGCCGACCGAGCACGAGATCGCCGTCCTCACCGTCGCGCTGCTGACATGTCTGCACCGGTCCGCCGCGGATCCGGCCGCGGTGGCCGGCCCGGCACACCACATCCGTCCGGACGCGCCGGTGGTGGCCGGCTGGGCGGACTGGCCCTGCTCGCACCAGCCCGCCGCCACCGGCTGGGGGCACCGGTCCGACCCGGAGTCGCCCGCGGCGGCCGGCTGGCCGGAGTGGCCGGACCTGTAGTGCCGGCAGCGGAACCGGACAGGGGGTGTGACGCGCTCGCGTCACACCCCCTGTGCCGACGGGCCGTCACTCAGGCACGGCACACCGGGAGACCCCCGTGGAACTGCACCATCTCCCCGAAGGCCTTGGCCATGTCTATCGGCGCACCCGGTACCGCTCCGGCGAGCTCGGCGTAGGAGCGGTGCAGGTTGCCGACGATGCGCTCGGCGTCGAGGAGCCCGGCCCACGCGCCCAGATCGGTGGCCCGGGCCGTCTCCAGCGCCGACCGGCCGGCCCGCAGCCCCGAGTCCGCCACCTCCACCAGCCAGTTCAGGTAGGACGCGGTCTCGTCCAGCAGCTCCGCGCCGCCGACCGGCCCGTGACCGGGCACCACCGTCTCCGGCCCCAGCGCGCGCAGCCGTTCGATCGCCTCCAGCGAGCCGGTGACCGAGCCCATCAGGCAGAACGGAGTGCTCGCGGACCACACGACGTCCCCGGTGAACAGGACGCCGTCGTCGGGCAGCCACACCACCGTGTCGCCGGTGGTGTGGGCGGCTCCGGGGTGCAGCAGGGCGATGCGCCGGCCGCCCGAGTGGACGGCGGCCTCGTCGCCGCTGTAGGTCACGTCGGCTCCGAGAACCGGCGTCTCCCCCCACTCCACGTCCGGCCACAACCCGCGCAGCCCCGGGCCCGCGGCGATCTGGTCACGGGCGCAGTTCTCATGGGCGATGATCGTCGCCCGCGGCTTGAAGTAGGAGTTGCCGAAGGTGTGGTCGCCGTGGAAGTGCGTGTTGACCAGGAAGTCCGGCCCGGCGGGCGCCAGCGTGCCCACCGCTTCGGCCAGGACGCGGGTACGACGTTCGGTGGCGGCCGTGTCGACCAGCACCGCGCACTGCCCGTCGAGGATCAGACCGGCGTTGTTCAGGCACCACCCGCCGTCGGGCTGAACCCACGCGTAGACCGACCGGGCGACCTCTCGCATTTCCGACCGGACCTGTTGAAGAGTCATTCCCGAACTCCATTCCCGCGGTCATTTTGTCGGCAAGGATCAGCCGAGAGACACGAGCCTCACTAGAACTCCGGAAGACCCGGCCGGGGAATATGTGGTGCACCGAGAATCCAGTCGATTTCCAGCTGTCCGGACAACGCTTCCTCAGGAAGGAAACGTATGCCTGAGGAGGAGTACATCGTGGCTACGCAGACCGCCGAGCGGCAGAAGGTGACGGCCGAGGAGTACGTGGAGATCCTCGGTTTCTACGCCCGACAATGCCGCCTGATGGACGCCCTGAAGATCGAGGAGTTCGCCGACACCTTCACCGAGGACGGCGTCATCGACCACGCGCACCGCGGGGAGCGCCTCGCCGGCCGCGAGGCGATGGTCACGGCGATGCGGGCCGCGCTCCCGCGGTACAGGTCGGTCGTGCCGCGGCACTGGTTCGACCACTACCTGATCGAGAGGACCGAGGACGGCTGGCGGGTGGACTACGTCTGCCTGGTCACGCGGACCGACGCCACCGGGAAGGTGGACTTCGAGCCGACCTTCACCGTGGTGGACGAGCTGGTGCGCACCGGGACCGGTGAGATCCGGACCCGGGAGCGCGTCATCGACCAGGACCGTCCGGCTTCCTGAGGCCGAGGACCACGATGAAGGGGATAGTCCTCGCCGGAGGCACGGGGACCCGGCTGCATCCGATCACTCTGGCCGTGTCGAAACAGCTCCTCCCCGTCAGTGACAAGCCGATGATCTACTACCCGTTGTCGGTGCTCATGCTGGCCGACATCCGGGAGATCCTCGTCATCACCACGCCCACCGACATGCCGTACTTCCAGCGGCTGCTCGGCGACGGCTCGCGGCTGGGCCTCTCGCTCAGCTACGCCGCGCAGGAGAAGCCCGCCGGCCTGGCGCAGGCGCTCACCATCGGGGCCGACTTCATCGGCGCCGACCCGGTCGCCCTGGTGCTGGGGGACAACATCTTCCACGGCTCGGGATTCCGGGAGCTGCTGCGCCGCAACGCCGGCGACGTGGACGGCTGCGTCCTCTTCGGCTATCCGGTACCGGACCCCGAGCGGTACGGGGTCGGGGTGACCGACGCCGAGGGGCGGCTGGTCTCGCTCGAGGAGAAGCCGGCCGAACCGAAGTCCGACCGGGCGATCACCGGCCTGTACTTCTACGACAACGACGTCGTGGACGTGGCCAAGAACCTGAGCCCGTCGCCGCGTGGCGAACTGGAGATCACCGACGTCAACCGGTGGTACCTGGAACGCGGCAAGGCCAAGCTGATCGAGCTCGGCCGGGGCTTCGCCTGGCTCGACACGGGCACCCCCGAGGCGCTGCTCAAGGCCGGTATCTATGTGCAGGCCATGGAGGAGCGCATGGGGGTGCGTATCGCCTGTCTGGAGGAGGTCGCGCTGCAGATGGGCTTCATCGACGCCGAGACGTGCCGCCGGCTGGGCGAGGACATGGCCAAGTCGCCGTACGGCCAGTACGTGATGGAGGTCGCCGACGAAGCCGTCGGTGTCGGCTACCGCCGTCGGCTCGTCGGCACGAAGCGAGGCGGTTGACCTCGGCGCACCGAGGCCGCCGCGGACGCGGCGTCCGGCACGCGAGCCCCAGAGGGGAGTACCCCTCTGGGGCTTGCGTGCCGGGCCCCTCACGCCGCGGTCAGGACCTCCAGGACGGCCACCGTCCAGGCGAAGCCGCCGCCCGCGCTGACCAGCGCGCCCGTCTGGCCCGGGCGCAGGGCACCGGTCCGCGTCAGATGGGCGAGCCCGGCGAACATGTCGCCCGCGCCGAGGTGGCCGACCCCCGAGCCCCAGGGCCACGTGGTCCGCTCCGGATCGAGGTCCAGCGCCGAGAAGAACTGGAAGTCCATCTTCGCGCGGCCGAGGTGGGGCAGCACCGTCCAGTCCAGGTCCTCCTGCTTCACATCCGCCTCCAGCAGGGCCTGTTCGAAAGCCGCCCGCTGCCCGGTGTGCAGCCGGTCGATCAGCTCCGACATGCCCATCTCCTTCACCAGGCGGGCGCGGGGCTCCTCCACACTGATCGGGGTCCTGGTCTCCAGCGGGGTCGCGGCGAAGGGGTCGTCGCCCCGCCCCATCTTCTCCAGGGTCGGGTCGGACACCGTCACCAGACTGCGGAGCAGCGCGAAACCGTCCTGCGTGGACAGCACGATCGCGGTGCCGCCGTCCCCGAGCACGGTCCCCGGGTCCGTGGTCCACCGGTCGATCCCCGGCAGGCAGAACCGGTCGCCGGTCGTCACGAGGGCACTGTGGCGGCGGGTGTCCGCGCGCAGATAGGCCACCGCGAGCTCCAAGGCGGCCATCCCGCCGTTGGACAGCTGCTCGACGGCCAGCGACAGGCACGAGTTGCCGACGGCCTCGCGCTGCACGTACGAGGCGGGCGCCCACAGGTCGTAGCCCTGGAAGTAGCTGCTGGCGTGCAGGACCAGGTCGATGTCATGGGGCGCGGCGTCCGCGTGGCGCAGTGCCTCCCGCGCGGCCCTGACCGCCATCTGCGGTCCGGCCTCCGTGCCGACGCACACCGACCGCATCCGGGTGCGCCGCACGGTCCATTCGTCGGTCAGCCCCTGCCGGACCGCTTCCTCGGCCGGCATGGCCGGCGGCAGATGAAGTCCCACCCCGGAAACGAATACCTCTTTTTCTGGCACCACTTTTCCCCTCCGCCCGACGGCATTCAGCCGTCGAGCCTGCCCGGTGCCGCTCGGGGGCGGCTCAAATCCAGACGGAGCCGGATCTTCTTCCCGGTTCTCGATCGGGGCTCAGGTGAACGTCGAATCCCCTGACTCATATTGCGGCAGCGAGGTTAGACGGAAAGGACGGCAACCGGATGTCGCTCACAGCGCAACAGCCGCATCTGCCGGTCGCACTCGTCTTCCCCGGCCAGGGTGCGCAGTACCCACGCATGGCCGCGGGTCTGTACGAGCACGACTCGACGTTCACCTTCTGGATGGACGAGGCGTTCCGGCTCCTGGGACAGGACGGTCCGCGGCTACGGCGGGAATGGCTCGCCGAGGTGCCGTCGGCGGAGTACGACGACGTGACGGTGGCCCAGCCGTTGCTCTACGCGGTGAACCACGCCCTGGGTCGGATGGTGCTCGGCTGGGGCGTGCGCCCGGCGGCGCTGCTCGGGCACAGCGTCGGGGAGTTCGCCGCGGCGACCCTGGCCGGGATTCTCGGTTTCGACGACGGCATACGCCTGATGCGTGAGCGGGTCGTGCACTTCGCCGACACCCCGCCCGGCGGGATGCTGGCCGTCGCGGCCACCACCGACGACGTCGCCGACCTGCTCGGCGACGAGGTGCACCTGGCCGCGGTGAACGCCACCCGCCAGCTCCTGCTCGCCGGGGAGCGCGAACCCCTGGACCGGGCGGCCCGGGAGCTGGACGGACGAGGTGTCATCTGCCGCCAGGTGCTGGCCCGGCAGGCCTTCCACAGCCCCGCGGTCGACCACGCCGTACGCGCGACCCTGCCCGGGTTCCGCGCGGTGCCGTGGCGACGGCCGGACTTCCCCTTCTACTCCGCCTACACGCGAGGGCCGCTCGCCGAGAAGGAAGCGCTGGACCCCGACTTCTGGGCCTGGCAGGCGGCCCGCACCGTGTACTTCGCACCGGCGCTCACCGCCCTGCTCGCCGCGCACGACTGCCTGCTGCTGGAGGCCGGTCCGGGCGACGGCCTCAGCCGGCTGGCCCGCCGCCAGCCCCGGGTGATCGCCAAGCGCAGCCTCGTCCAGCCACTGGTGCCGGGAGACCGCGACGACCGCGAGGCCGTCGACGAGGTACGGCGCCGGCTCACCCTGGTCGCCGCCGGAGACCGGCATGACTGACCCGGCCACCGACACAGCCCACAGGACCGACATGACCGAGGTGATCCGCATGACCGCTGCGTCCGGGGAGCCCGTGGCCGTGGTGGGCATGGCCTGCCGCTTCCCCGGCGCCGACGATCTCGACGGCTTCTGGCGGATGCTGCGCCGGGGCGGCGACGCCATCGGCCCGGGTACGGGACTGCGCGACGGCCGCCGTCCCGGCGGGTACCTGCGCGACGTCGAGCTCTTCGACGCGGAGCTGTTCGGGATCTCGCCGCACGAGGCCGCCCTGATGGACCCGCAGCAGCGCCTGCTGCTCGAACTGTGCTGGCACGCTCTGGAGGACGCGCGTATCCCGCCCACGGCCGGCGGGGCGACGGGCGTCTTCGTCGGATGCTGCTCGGACGACTACGCGCTGCTGAGCCGTATGTCCGCAGCGGTGGACGCCTACACCATGACCGGCACGGCACGGACCTTCCTCGCCAACCGCCTCTCCTACTTCTTCCGGTTCACCGGCCCCAGCACGGTCGTCGACACCGGCCAGTCCTCCTCGCTGACCGCCCTCGACCAGGCGCTGGGCAGTCTGCGGCGCGGGGAGTGCACGACCGCGGTGGTCGCGGGCGTCCAGATCAACCTGACCCCGACGGGCGACTGGCTGATCGAGGAGCTCGGGGCGATGTCGCCGACCGGCCGCTGCCACACCTTCGACGCCGGTGCCGACGGGATCGTACGAGGCGAGGGCGCCGGCATCCTGGTGCTCAAGCCGCTGGAGGCAGCCCTCGCCGCCGGGGACCGGGTGTACTGCACCGTGCTGGCCACCGCCGTCAACAACGACGGCGGCGGCGCCAGTCTGACCACCCCCACCCAGGTCGCCCAGCAGAACATGCTGGCCGAGGCCTACCGCCGGGCCGGTGTGGATCCGGCCGGGGTCGCGTACGTGGAACTGCACGGCACCGGCACCAAGGCCGGCGATCCGGTGGAGGCCCGAGCCCTCGGTGGTGTCCTCGGCCGGGGCCGGCCCGCGGACCGGCCGCTGCTGGTCGGCTCGGTGAAAACCAACATCGGGCACCTGGAGGGCGCGGCCGGCATCGCCGGACTGATCAAGACCGCGGCGAGCATCTTCCACCGCGAACTCCCGCCGACCCTCAACCACCGGCGGCCCAACCCCGACATCGACCTCGACGGGCTGCGGCTGCGCGTCAGCACCCGACGGCGGACCTGGCCGGCCGACGAGGGACCGCTGGTCTGCGGCGTCTCGTCCTTCGGCCTCGGCGGCACGAACGCCCACGCCGTGCTCGGCGAGGCGCCCCGGCGGGAGGCCGCCGCACCGGCGTCCCGTACGCCGGAGTCCGACGAGCCGGTGCCCGTGCTGCTCTCCGGGCACACCGACGCGGCGCTCCGGGCCCAGGCGGCCCGGCTGGCCGACCAGGTGGAGCGCCACGACGAGGTGGACCTCCGCGACCTCGGCCTCGCCTCCGCGACGACCCGCTCGGCCCTGTCCGTACGCGCCGCCGTCATCGTCCGCGCGCGCGAGGAACTGGTCACCCGGCTCCGGGAGCTGGCCGACGGAACCTCCCCCGACGGGGCGACGATCCTCACGGGCCGGCCGGGAGCCGAGACGGCAGGGCCGGCAGCCGGGAACGAGCCCGCCACGGCCGCCGCGACGGCGGGTGCCGCCTTCGTGCTGGGCAAGCCGGTGGACTGGCTCGCGGTCTACGGCCCGCGGGCCCGCCCGGCCGGTCTGCCGCTGTACGCCTTCCAGCGGCGCCCGTACTGGCTGGACACGGCGACGCCCACCGGCCCCGCCACCGAGGGCTCCGCGCCCCCGTGGTCCGGAGACCCGCTGGACCTGGTCCTCGACCTCACCGCCGAGATCCTCGGCCGGGCACCCGGCGCCGACCTCGATCTCGACGCCACCTTCACCGACCTCGGTCTGGACTCCCGCATGGCCGTGGCGCTGCGTACCGCCGTCGGCAGGGCCATCGGCCGTGTCCTGCCGACGACCCTGCTGTTCGACCACCCCACTCCGGCGGCGCTCATCGAGGCGCTCCGGGCGGACGACACGAAAGGTCACGAGTTTCGATGACTCCCCAGACCGGACCACTGGACGGTGACCAGGAAGCTGTCGCCATCGTGGCCATGGGCTGCCGTTACCCGGGCGGTGTGCGTACGCCCGCGGACCTGTGGCAGCTGGTCGCGGACGGCCGCGACGCGACGTCCTCCTTCCCGACCGACCGCGGCTGGCGTGCGGCGGACCTCGCCGACGGCCGCTCCAGCACCACCCGCGGCGGCTTCCTCGACGACGCCGACCGCTTCGACGCCAAGTTCTTCGGCATCTCGCCCCGCGAGGCGGAGGGAATGGACCCCCAGCAGCGGGTGCTGCTGGAGACGGCGTGGGAGACCTTCGAGCGGGCCGGCCTGAGCCGGGACGCCCTGACGGGCAGCAACACCGGCGTGTTCGTCGGGGCGATGGCCCAGGAGTACGGGCCGCGCCTGCACGAGGACAACCAGGGCGCCGGCGGCTACCGCATCACCGGCAGCTCGACCAGCGTCGCCTCGGGGCGCATCGCCTACTACTTCGGACTGCGCGGCCCGGCCCTCACCGTGGACACGGCGTGCTCGTCCTCGCTGGTCGCCGTACACCTGGCCGTGCGGGCGCTGCGCGCCGGCGAGTGCGACCTGGCGCTGGCCGGCGGGGTCGCGGTGATGTCGACGCCCGGCATGTTCGTCGACTTCACCCGGCAGGGCGGACTCTCCGCCGACGGGCGCTGCCGTCCCTTCTCCGACGACGCGGACGGCACCGCCTGGGCGGAGGGCGCCGGACTGCTGCTGCTGGAGCGCCTCTCGGACGCCCGCGCGCGCGGCCACCGGGTGCTCGCCGTGGTCCGGGGCACCGCCACCAACTCGGACGGCGGGAGCAACGGACTCACCGCGCCCAACCGGGCGGCCCAGGAGGACGTCATCCGGCAGGCCCTCGGCCAGGCCGGACTCGACCCGCACGACGTCGACGTGGTCGAGGCACACGGCACCGGCACCGAACTCGGCGACCCCATCGAGGCGCGGGCACTGTCCGCCGTCTACGGCCAGGGCCGCGATGCCGACCGGCCGCTCTGGCTGGGCTCGCTGAAGTCGAACATAGGGCACGCCCAGGCCGCGGCGGGCGTCGGTGGTGTGATCAAGATGGTGGAGGCGTTGCGCGCCGGTGTCCTGCCCGCCACGCTGAACATCTCCCGGCCCACCCACCACATCGACTGGGACCGCAGCGGCCTCGCGCTGCTGACGCAGGCGCGCACGTGGGAGCGGGGGAACGGACCGCGGCGGGCCGGCGTCTCCTCGTTCGGGATCAGCGGTTCCAACGCCCACCTGGTGATCGAGGAGGCCGAGCCCGAGCCCGAGCGGGAACCCGCCGCCGGCGCGACGACACCGCTGGTGTGGACCCTCTCCGCCCCGCACGCCGACTCGCTGCGCGCCCAGGCCGGGGCCCTCGCCGACCACGTCGGCCGAACACCGCAGGACGCGCCCGAGGACGTGGCGCACACCCTGCGCGCCCGCAGCGGGTTCCGGCAGCGCGGCATCGTGATCGCCGACAGCCGCGAAGACCTGCTGACCGGACTGGAGTCGCTGGCCTGCGACGCGCCGCTGCCGAGAACGCCCGGGCGCTACCAGTCGCCGACCGTGCTGCGCACCGAGTCGTACCGCGACCTGGCCGGGCCGGTCTTCGTCTTTCCCGGGCAGGGATCGCAGTGGCGCGGCATGGGTCTCGCCCTGATGGAGGAGTCGGCGGTCTTCCGCGCCGCCATGGAGGCCTGCGCGGAGGAGCTGGCCCCGCTGTGCGGCTGGCGGCTGACCGACGCGCTGCGCGGCGAGGGGCTGGAACGGGTCGACGTCGTCCAGCCCGCGCTGTTCTCGATGATGGTGTCGCTGGCCGCGCTGTGGAAGTCGGTCGGTGTCCGGCCCGCCGCGGTCGTCGGCCACTCCCAGGGAGAGATCGCCGCGGCCCATGTGGCCGGTGCGCTCGGCCTCGCCGACGCCTGCCGGGTGGTGGCCCTGCGCAGCCAGGCCCTGGCGCAGCTCGCGCCCCCCGGCGGGATGGCGTCCGTCCTGCTGGGAGCCGAGGAGACCGAGCGGCTGCTCAACAGCGTGGACGGGGTGAGCGTCGCGGCGGTCAACTCCGCGACCTCGACCGTGGTCGCCGGGGACGTCGCGGGCCTCACCGATCTGCTGGCCCGCTGCGAACGCCAGGGCATCGACGCCCGGCGCATCGAGGTCGACTACGCGTCGCACACCGAGGCGATGGAGCGGCTCGAGGACCGCCTGCTCACCGACCTGGCCGGGATCTCCCCGCGCTCCTCCGACATCAAGCTCCATTCGACGCTGACCGGCACCGTCATCGACACCGCGGAGATGGACGCGCAGTACTGGTGCGACAACCTGACCAACACCGTGCGGTTCGAGCCGGTGCTGCGGGGGCTGGTGGAGCGACGGCACCGGACCTTCATCGAGGTCAGCCCGCACCCCGTGCTGACCTTCGGCGTCCAGGAGGTCCTGGACGCGGCCGGGGCGACCGGCACCGTGCTCGGCACCCTGCGCCGGGACAGCGGCGGTGCCGGCCAGTTCCTGGCGTCGGCCGTGACCCTCCCCGACTCCGCGGGACCGGTGGACCTCGCCCCGCTGCAGCCGGAGGGCCGTCAGATCGACCTGCCCTCCTTCCAGTTCGACCGCACCCGCTTCTGGGTGACCGCCCCGTCCGCCGGAACCGGTGACGACGGCGGCGCGTTCACCACGGCGCCGACCGAGCTGCCCTCCGGCCAGACCGTCGTCACCGCGTCCGTCGACCGCGAGCGGTACCCGTGGCTGGCCGACCATGTGGTCCGGGGGGCCGCGCTGGTGCCGGCGACCGTGTTCCTGTCTCTGCTCGGCGAGGTCGGCGAACGCATCGGCCGCCCCGTCGTGGCCGACCTCACCCTCGGCGTGCCGCTGCCGCTGCCCGAGCAGGGGGCGGCGGATCTGCGGATCGTCCTCGAACCCGAGGACACCGCCGGACGCAGGTCCCTGACCCTGCATGCGCGCCGGCCCGACGGCGGCTGGGTGCAGCACGCCACGGGCGCGCTGGCCGGCCGCGACCCCGCGCCGGCCGCCCCGCCCGCCCGCTGGTCCACCGACGGCGCCTCCCCGGTCGACCTCAGCGACGCCTACGAGCGGCTCGCCCGGCGCGGCTACCACTACGGCCCGGCCTTCACCGGACTGCGCGGACTGTGGACGCGCGGTACGGAGATCCTCGCCGAGGTGGCCCTGCCCGACGCCGACCCGGGCGACTTCGTCACCGCGCACCCGGCCCTGCTCGACGCGGCCCTGCACCCGGCCGTGCTCCAGGCCGGTGCGGGCCTGCTGGTGCCGTTCGCCTGGCGTGACACCGTCCTGCTGCCCACCGACACCCGGACCCTGCGCGTGCACGCGTCACCGGACGGAGGCGATCTGTCCGTGACCCTCTTCGACGGCCAGGACCGGCTCGTCGGCTCGGTGCGGTCGCTGGCGCTGCGGCCGTTGCCCGCCGAAGACCGGGGCGTCAGCCTCGAACCGGCGTGGGAGCGGCTGCGCGGCACGGACACGCCCGGCCCCGACGAGTGGGTGACGGTGGGCGCGGGCGACCTGTGGGACCGGCCGGACTTCCCCGACCTGGAGTCGGTGACGCTCCCGGCACCGGGAATCGTGGTGGCCCCGCTCGGCTCCGCCCCGGGCGCGGACGGCTCCCCGGCCCATGCCGAGCGGCTGACCCTCGCCGCCGCCGACCTGGTGCAGAGCTGGCGCGCCGACTCCCGGTTCACCGCCTCGCGGCTCGCTGTGGTCACCCGTGGCGCGCTCGCCGTCTCCGACCGCGAACCCGTCCGTGACCTGGCCGCCTCGGCGGTCACCGGACTGGTGCGCTCGGCGCAGGCCGAGCACCCCGACACCTTCGTGCTGATCGACGTCGACGAGGACCCGGCATCCCTGCGGGCCCTGCCGCAGGCGCTCGCCAGCGGTGAGCCCGAGGTGGCCCTGAGGGCGGGGCGGCTGTACCGGCCGCGGCTGCGGACCGCCCGCGAGAGCGGGCTGCGGCCCCCGGCCGGAAGCCGGGCCTGGCGGCTCGACGTCACCACCAAGGGCACCCTCGACGACCTCGCGCTCGTCGAACACCCGGAGGCCGAGGCCGAGCTGGGCCCCCGTCAGGTACGGATCGAGGTACGCGCGGCCGGGCTCAACTTCCGTGACATCACCGTCGGTCTCGGCCTCGTCGCCACCGAGAAGACCATGGGCAGCGAAGGCGCGGGCGTGATCACCGAGGTCGGCGCCGAGGTGACCCGCTTCGCGGCCGGCGACGGGGTGTTCGGGATGTTCGAGCGATCGCTGGGCCCGGTGGCCGTTGCCGACGAACGCATGGTCAAGCCCCTTCCGGACGGCTGGAGCTTCGGCCAGGCGGCCGGCGTGCCCATCGTGTTCATCACCGCCTACCAGTGCCTCGTCGACGTGGCCGGCACCCGGCCGGGCGACAAGGTGCTGATCCACACCGCGACCGGCGGCGTCGGGCTCGCGGCGCTCCAGCTCGCCCGGCACCTGGGCGCCGACGTGTTCGCCACCGCCCGCCCCGACAAGCAGGCGACGCTGCGCGCCTGGGGCGTTGCCGACGACCACATCGCCTCCTCCCGCACGCTCGACTTCGCCGACGAGTTCCGGGCCGTCACCGGCGGCCGGGGCATGGACGTCGTACTGAACTCGCTGTCGGGCAAGGCACTCGACCTCTCCCTCGGCCTGCTGGCGCCGGGCGGCCGGTTCGCCGAGATGGGCAAGACCGATCTGCGTGACGTGGCCGCGACCGAGGCCGAGCACCCCGGGATCACCTACCGGGCGTACAACATCCTGGGCGTCGAGCCGGACCGGATCAGCGAGGTCCTGGACGAACTCGTCGCCCTGTTCGAGACGGGCGCCCTGGTCCACCTGCCGGTGCGCACCTGGGACGTCCGGGACGGCCGCGTGCCGCTGCGCATGCTCAGCCGGGCCCGCCACCAGGGCAAGCTCGTGCTGACCATGCCGCGCTCCTACGATCCGCTGCGCCCGACGCTGATCACCGGCGGGACCGGCGGTCTCGGCGCCGAGCTGGCCCGGCACCTGGTCACCCAGCGCGGCGCCCGGCATCTGGTGCTGGTGAGCCGGAGCGGGCCGGCCGCCGAGGGCGCGGCGGAGCTGACCGGGGAACTGACCGCGTACGGCGCCCAGGTGTCCGTGGTGGCCTGCGACGTCACCGACGCCGACGCCGTCGCGAAGGTCGTCGCCGAGTACGAGCCCGGCAGCGTCTTCCACACCGCCGGGGTGCTGCGCGACGGGCTGGTCACCGGGCTCACGCCGGTCCAGCTCCGGGCGGTGCTGCGGCCCAAGGTCGCCGGAGCCTGGCATCTGCACCGGCTCACCCGGCACCTGGACCTGTCGGCGTTCGTGCTGTTCTCCTCGGTGGCCGGGGTGCTCGGCAACCCGGGCCAGGCGAACTACGCTGCGGCCAACACCTACCTGGACGCCCTCGCGCAGTACCGCCGGGCGCGGGGTCTGGAGGCGACATCGCTGGCGTGGGGCCTGTGGCGGCTGCCCACCGGGATGACCGGTCATCTGACCGAGGCCGACACCGCCGCGCTGGCCCGGATCGGGATCGCCCCGCTGGACAGCCGGGACGGGATGCGGCTCCTCTTCGAGAACCTGGCCTCGCCCGCGCCGGTCCGGGTGCCGCTGCGGCTCGCCGCGGACGAGCTGCTGCCCGGGAGCCGTGCGGCCCGTCTGCTCGGTGACCTCCCGGACCTCCAGGACCTTCCCCGGACGGACACACCCCGCACGCCCTCCGCACCGGCGCCCGCCCCCGCGCCCGCTGCCACCCCCGCGCCCGCCCCCGCGCCCGCCGCCGCCCCCGCGCCCGCCCCGGCGGAGGCCCCGGGGGGCGACGACCTCATGCGGCTCGTCCGTACCCACACCGCCGAGGTCCTGGGCTACCTCGAACCGTCCGCCGTCGGCCCCGAGGACTCCTTCAAGGAACTCGGCTTCGACTCGCTGCTCAGCGTCGACCTGCGCAACCGGCTCACCACCGCGACCGGGCTGCGGCTCCCCGTCGGCGTCGTACTGGACCACCCGACGCCGCAGGCACTTGTCAAGTTCATCTCAGGACTGGAGGGCGCGTGATGGCACGCGACGCCGTAACCGGCACCATCGACGGCACGACCGAAGTGACCCACCGCATCGAGGTAGCGGCCCCGGCGACGGCGGTCTACCGGATCGTCGCCGAAGTGGGCCTGTGGCCGCTGTACTTCCCGCCCACCGTGCGGGCCGAGCGGACCGGCGGCGACGAGACCGACGAGCGGATCCGGATCTGGGCGCTCGCCAACGGCGAGCTGCGCACCTGGGAGTCGCGGCGCCGGCTGGACCCCGTCGCGTTCCGGATCCGGTTCGAACAGGTCCAGCCGCGCGAGCCGGTCGCGGCCATGGGCGGCACCTGGCGGATCACCGAGCGGGGCGACGGCGGCTGCACGGTGGAGCTCGACCACTTCTACCGGGCGGTCGACGGCGACCCGGTGGCCCATGAGCGCATCACCCGGGCCGTCGACACCAACAGCCGCTCGGAACTGGAGCACCTCAAGCGGGCGGCCGAGCGAGGTGACACGGAGCGGGAGCTGCTGTTCGACTTCGCCGACACCGAGACCTTCACCGGCTCGATCGAGGAGGCGTACGCCTTCGTCTACGAGGCGTCCCGGTGGCCGGAGCGCCTTCCGCACGTGGCACGGATCGAACTGCGTGAGGAGGAGACCGGGCTGCAGTTCATGGAGATGGACACCCGTTCCCCGGACGGCTCGCTGCACACCACGGCGTCCGGTCGGGTCTGCGAGCCGCTGCGGCGGATCACCTACAAGCAGACCACGCTGCCGCCGGTGCTCCACGCGCACAACGGGGAGTGGCGGTTCGAGGAGGGCCCGGAAGGCACCGTGAAGATCACCTCGCACCACCAGGTCCTCCTCGATCCTGACGGCATCAAGGCCCTGCCCGACCCGCCCGCGACGCTGGCGGACGCCCGGCAGGCGGTGCGGCACGCGCTGGGTTCGAACAGCCGAGCCACCATGGCCAAGGCCCGCGAGTTCGTCCAGGGCCGGTGAGGGGGACACCATGACGACCGACACGGCCGGTGCGACGGAGATGTTGGATCGGATCCGCGCGTTCGTCCGCACGGAGCTGCTGTCCAAGGCCGAGTACTTCGACGGCCTGCCCGAACAGCCCACCGCCGAGTCGGCCCGGATGCACGAGTCCGGGCTGGCCAACTGGTGGATCCCGGCCGCTTACGGCGGTGCCGGCGTGTCCCTTCGGGACAGCGTGGACATCGTGTCCGAACTGGCCTACGGCGACGCCGGCTTCGCGTTCGGCTCCTTCCTGCCGGTTCTGGGCACGGTGATGCTCCAGCTCCACGGCGACGAGGCGGTGGCACGACCCGTACTGGAGCGTCTCGTCCGCAGCGGCGGCCGGCTCGGCATCCTCGGGAGCGAGGAGGACGCGGGCAGCGAACTCAACCGCACCTCCACCACCTACCGCCGCGACGGCGACGATCTGGTGCTCGACGGGGAGAAGTACTTCTCCACCAACTCCGAACCCGCCGACACCCTGCTCGTGCTCGCCCGGTCCGCCGACGACGGCGGTGACTACGCCGTCGTCACGGTGCCCCGTGCCACTCCCGGGGTGGAGATCGTCAAGCGCTGGGACATGCTCGGCGTCCGGGGCTCGGGCACCTACCGGGTCCGGCTGCGCGACTGCCGGGTGCCCGCCGCCGGCCGGCTGCGCGGCAACGGCCTGCGCCTGCTGGAGATCGGCCTGAACGCCAGCCGCATACTCATCGCCGCCACCGCGATCGGGGTCGCCCGCCGGATCCGGGACCTGTCCATGGAGTACGCGGCCCAGAAGTCGATCAAGGGCGCTCCGCTGCGGGAGAACGCCGTGTTCGCCGCCAAGCTCGGCCAGATCGAGATGACGATCGACGTGATGCGCCATCAGTGCCGGGCGGCGGCGGCCGAGTTCGACCGCTTGCTGGCGGCGGACAACCCGGCCGCGGCGCTGTACCGGGTCGGCACCCTGCGCTCGGCCCTCGCCGCCAAGCTGTTCTGCGGCCAGGCCGGCTGGCAGGTGGCGACGACCGGCTCGGAGATGTTCGGCGGGCTCGGCTACACCCACGACCATCCGATCGGGAAGCTGGTGCGCGACCTGCGCTACGTCGCGATCGTGGAGGGCGGCGACGACGTGATGCGCGAGCTGATCTACGCCAGGTACGTCGTTCCTGCGGGCAAGCGCCGCTGACGGGCGGCGCGTGACACCGAGGGGGAGGGGCCGGTCGGCGGCCCCTCCCCCTCGGATCAGGCGTCCTCGGGAACGGGCGGCGCCTGACGCGCACCGGGCACACTCACCCGGGACGGCGGCAGCACCCCGTCCACCAGATACCGCTCGACGTACGCCTCCAGGCGCGGATTGCTCCCGCTGAGCACGTAGACCTCGTGGTCGCCGGAGTCCTCCACCGTGATCAGATGGTGGCCGAGGAGTTCCGCCAGGGCCTCACCGCCCTCGCGGTGGTCCATCGGATCGCCGTCGGCCTGGACGACCAGGCCCGCCGGATAGCCGTCCCGGGCGAGCACGGTCGGCGGCTCGGGCGACTGGAAGGTGCGGAACGCCCCGACCCACGGAGCCGCCCGCAGCACCCCGTGCCCGTACGGGTAGCGCTCCCGGCACGTACGCATGTCCGCGTAGTAGGTCTCCAGGTCGGTCGGCCACTCCGTCTCCAGCGTCACCGCCTCCAGCACACTCTGCCGCCACTGCTCGCTGGCCCGTGCTCCCCAGCCGCCCGTGGCGTGCTCGGCCAGCAGCGCGGCCGTCCGCTCGTCGGCGCCCTCGGCGGTCGCGGCCCGCAGCGCCCCGACCAGCAGACCCAGCCGCTCCCACGCCGAACGGTCGGTGGCCAGGCCGCCCACGATGCCGTCGAAGGACGTACGCACGGCCGCCCCGAGCCGGCCCTCCAGCGCCGCGGCGACCCCCTCCACGGCGGCCACGGTCAGCGTGGCCGTCGTCCCCAGGCCGAAGTGGTTGTCGCGCCTCGCGGTCCACTCGGCCCACCGGTCCACGTTCTCGCGGACCGCCCGCGCCTGGGCCAGGAACTGCTGACGCCAGGTCCAGCCGGGATGCACGCAGGAGTCGAGCACACTGCGGTCCAGGTGCTCGGGGAACATCGTCCCGTAGACGGCGCCCACGTAACTGCCGTACGCGTAGCCGAGGAAGTTCAGCTTCTCCTCGCCCAGGGCGACCCGGATGCTGTCCAGGTCGCGGGCCGTGTTGCGGGTGTTGATGTGCGGGCGTGCCTCGCCGCCGGCCCGACGGCAGCCCAGCTCGCGCTCCCGCATGTCGGCGGCCATCGCCTCGAACACCGAGTCCGGCGGCCGGGAGTCGAAGGGCACGGTGGTGGGGGTGACCTCGATGCGCAGTGGTGTCGAGGCGCCGGTGCCCCGCGGGTCGAAGCCGATCAGGTCGTACACCTCCGCCAGGGGGGTGTCGGCCAGCCGGGAGGGCATGCCGGTGCCGAGGCCGCCGTCGCCGCCGGGCCCCCCGGTCACCCCGATCAGGACGCCCCGCCGGCGCGCGGGATTCCTGGCACGCAGCCGGCTGACGGCGAGGGAGATCCGCTCGCCGTCCGGATCGCTGTGGTCGAGCGGGACCTCCAGCTTCGCGTACTCCAGGCGTTCGCCTGGTCCTGCGGCCGTCCATGTCAGCCGCTCGCCGGTCTTCGGCATGGGTCCTCCTGTGGGCCATGAGTGCCGTACGTACCGGCCAGGCTCCAGCGAGCCTCTCGAAACCACCTGGAGCGCGGGGCGTGCCGCGTTCGATCGAGCCCCCAGTGGCTCCCCAGGACACCGCGGCATGGTGAGGCGGCGACAGCACCGCAGGCACCCGTGGAACGTACGCCGACGCAGGTCCGTGCAACGTACGCGAACGCAGGAAGGACACGACGCATGGCCAGGATCACCTACCGGAGTCCGGACGGAACCGCGACGACCCTCGACGTCCCCGAAGGGAACTCCGTGATGCGGGGAGCGGTCGTCAACCACGTCGAAGGCATCGTCGGCGAGTGCGGCGGCGGCGCCATGTGCGCGACCTGCCACGTCTACGTCGACCGCAGCAGCGAGGTCACGCTGCCGGCCGTGTCCGACATCGAGGACGAGCTGCTGCACACGACGGCCTGCCCGCGCCGGGAGAACAGCCGGCTCAGCTGCCAGCTGCCGGTCACCGAGGCGATCGACGGGCTGGTGGTGGACGTCCCGGAGCGGCAGGTCTGACGCGGGCCACCTTGGGGTCCGGTCGCGTCAGAACGCGGCGGCGTGGTCGGACACCCAGTCGCGGTAGCTGCGGGCGGCCCGCCCGGTGATCTTCTCGACGTCGGCCGTGACCAGGGCGGGCCGGCCGACCGAGTCGGCCCAGACCTTGAGGATGCCGTCGAGGATCGGCCCGGGCACGTGCGCACTCATCGCCTGTCGCACCGTCTCGACGGGCAGCTCCTCGTAGGTGACGGGGCGCCCGAGCACATCGCCGATGATGTCGGCCTGGTCGGCGTGGCTCAGCGACTGAGGGCCGGTCAGCCGGTAGATCTCCCCGGCGTGACCGTCCTCGGTGAGCGCGGCCACGGCCACGGCGGCGATGTCGGCCTCGTGGATCGGCGCGGCGGTGGCATCGGCGTAGGCACCGCGGACGACATCACCGCTCTTGGTCTGCCCGGCCCACATCAGCGTGTTGGCGGCGAACACGTCGGGCCGCAGGAAGGTCCATTCCAGGCCGGAGCCCCGCAGCGCCTGCTCGATCTCGGCGTGGTAGGCGGCGATCGGCCCGTCCTGCTCCTCGGCCTCGTCGTCCACCGAGCCGGAGGACAGCAGCACGACCCGGCGTACGCCGGCGGCCTCGGCGGCGGCGACGAAGGCCGGTCCGCTGCCGGGGACGGCGAACAGGAACACCGCCTCGACCCCGGCCAGGGCGGTGGCCAGCGACGCCGGGTCGGCCAGATCGGCCGCGACGGTCCGTACTCCGGCCGGCCACGTCGCCCGCTCCGGCTCGCGGGACATGGCCCGCACCTCGCGGCCCTGTGCGAGCAGCATCTCCAGTACGTGACGGCCGACGTTCCCGGTGGCTCCGGTGACGAGGATCATGGTGTTGTCCCTTGCTGTGTTTGTGGTTCTGCTTGCATGTGGTTCTGCGTGCCTGTGGTTCGGCCGGCCTTCGGGGGCCGGCAGGAACGACACTAGGGAGCCCTGAGGACAGGTTCTGTCCTCGACCGGGCGTGATCGATGAGGAGTTTCCAGCCAGATGCTCGAGACCTCGGCCCGACTGCTGCGGCTGCTCTCCTTACTGCAGTCCCGTCCCGACTGGTCCGGCCGGGAACTGGCCGAGCAGCTGGGCGTGACGACGCGCACCGTCCGCCGGGACGCGGACCGGCTGCGCGAGCTGGGCTACCCGGTGCAGTCCCTGGCCGGCCCCGGCGGCGGCTACCAGCTCGGCGTCGGCGCGGCCCTGCCGCCGCTGCTGCTGGACGACGACGAGGCCGTCGCCGTGAGCGTCGGACTGCGGGCCGCCGCGTCCGGCTCGGTGGCCGGCATCGAGGAGACCTCGCTCCGGGCCCTGGCGAAGCTCGAACAGGTCCTGCCCTCGCGGCTGAAGCACCGGGTGGCGGCGATGCAGTCGGCGATCCTGCCGCTGACGGCGTCCGGCCCGGCCGTGGACGCGAACCTGCTGGCCACGCTGGCCGCCGCGTGCCGGGGACACGAGGGCGTGCGCTTCGGCTACCAGGGCAGGACGCGCCGCGTCGAGCCCTACCGTCTGGTCCACACCGGCCGCCGCTGGTATCTGCTGGCCTTCGACCTGACGCGCGAGGACTGGCGCACCTTCCGTCTCGACCGCATCGACACCGCCCCGCAGTCCGGTCCCCGGTTCACCCCCCGCCGCGGCCCCGCCGAGGACCTGACCGCCTACCTCACCGACCAACTGTCCTCAGCCCCTTACCGCTACCGGGCGACCGTCCTCTTCCACTGCCCCTGGGAAGCCCTCGTCGAGCACACCTCCCCGGCCTCCGGCCGCCTGGAGCGGTACGACGACCACTCGTGCCTGTTCCACACCGGCGCCGCCACCCTGGACGAGATCGCGCTGCACATCGCGCTCAAGGGCGTCGACTTCCAGGTCCTCGACCCGCCGGAACTCAACGACCGTCTCCGCGCGCTGGCCGCCCGCCTCACCCGGGCCGCCGATCAGGCCCCGTAGGGGCCCGGAACGAACGTGCGGACACGGACAGACGCTCCCACAGCCCGAAGGACGACCGACCGCTCACTCCTCGAACAACGTCTCCTGTTCGCCCTCCGCCCGCCGCCGTACCCGGCGGTTGCGGGCGCCCACCATCACGGCCGTCGCCGCAGCGGTCACGCCGAGGGCGGCCGGGACCATCCAGCCGCGGTCGAAGACGTGACCGAGGGCGTGGTCGAGGGAGAGCCGGCCCGGGCCGGCGACGGCGAGGCCGGCCGCGGCCAGACCGAGGGTCGCCGCGTACTCGTAGCCGCCCTCCTGCGCGAAGAACCCGTGGGGCATGTGCACGGTCGCGGCCCCCGCCATCCCGCCGGCCGCCGCCGCGCCCGCCGCCGGGGTCGCGAGGCCCAGGGCCAGCAGGGTGCCGCCGCCCGCCTCCGCCAGGCCGGACGCCGTCGCGCTCAGTTTGCCCGGCGCGAAACCGATGGACTCCATGTACTGGCCGGTGCCCTCCAGCCCGTGCCCGCCGAACCAGCCGAACAGCTTCTGCGCGCCGTGTGCCGCCAGTACTCCGCCGGTGCTCAGCCGAAGCAGCAGCAGGCCCAGATCACGTCGGTCGTAACAGGTCACGGTGACTCCCCAGCAGACAGGCGGACACGTCCCCTCCCGTGTCCCACCCTCGCACCGCGGCCGACGCCCGGCCCGTCCTGGCTGCCGTTCGGGTGGCGGTACCGCCGGCGGGGTGTGACGAGTCCGCCGGCGGCCGGACCCTGCTCGCCCGCTACCGCAACGACACCGGGCAGGCGTGAGAAAGCACGTACGCCCCCGGGCTTGTGTTCGCGTGCGCTCCAACTCCTAGCGTCCCGCCCATGACGACACGGACGCTGGGACGCAGCGGCATCGAGGTGAGCGCGCTCGGTTTCGGGTGCTGGGCCATCGGGGGTGAGCACCGCACCGCCGACGGGCAGCCCGTCGGCTGGGGGAAGGTGGACGACGACGAGTCCGTACGGGCCGTCCGCCGGGCGCTGGACCTCGGCGTCACCTTCTTCGACACCGCCGACTCCTACGGCACCGGGCACAGCGAGGAGATCCTCGCCAAGGCCCTCGGCAAGCGGCGGGACGACGTCGTCCTCGCCACCAAGTGGGGCAACGTCTTCGACGCGGACACCCGCACGCTCACCGGCACCGACGCCACCCCGGAGTACGCCCGCCGGGCCCTGACCGCCTCCCTGCGCCGCCTCGGCACCGACCGCGTCGACCTCTACCAGCTCCACATCTCCGACGCGGACCCGGCGCGGGCCGCCGAACTCCGCGACGCCTGCGAGGAGTTCGTCGCCGCAGGACTCGTGCGCGCCTACGGCTGGAGCACCGACGACCCCGCGCGGGCCGCCGTCTTCGCCGAGGGCCCGCACTGCACGGCCGTGCAGCACACCCTCAACGTGCTCCAGGACGCGCCGGACGTCGTGGCCCTGTGCGAGCGGCTGGAGCTGGCGAGCGTCAACCGCGGCCCGCTCGCCATGGGGCTGCTCGCCGGGCGGCGCGGCGAACCGCTGGAGGCCGGGGACATCCGCAGCCGGCCGCCCGCCTGGCTCCCGGGGTACGCGGACGACGGCTCCGGCGCCGATCCCGGGTGGCTGGCCAGGATCGACGCGGTCCGCTCGGTCCTCACCAGCGGCGGCCGCAGCCTCGCCCAGGGCGCCCTCGCCTGGCTGTGGGCCCGCAGCCCGCGTACGGTCCCCATCCCCGGCTTCCGGACCGTCGCGCAGGCCGAGGAGAACGCCGGGGCGCTCGCGAAGGGACCCCTCACCGCGGCGCAGTCCGCCGAGATCGACCGCCTGCTCGGCAGGTGAGCGGCCCCGGAGGCCGTACGGGAGAGACGGGTGGGGCTGGTGCCGCGGGCACCAGGGCGTCACACGGATCGTCGGACTTTCATAACGCGGCAAATTCCGTGTGGTCTCGGCCATCAGTTCGTGAAGTCCCTGCTGGACGCGGTGTACGGTCCCCGGGTGCGTGAATGTTCCCGGCTCAGCCGACGTGCCGTCCTCGGGCTGACGGCCGCCGCCCTTCCCCTGTCCACGGCAACCTCCGCCGCCGCGGCGACCGTCGTCGGCGGCGAGCGGCTGGTCCGCGCCGGCGTCCAGGTGCGCGGCGCCACCGGGCTGCCCGAGAAGCTCACCGCCCGCTCCTGGCTGGTCGCCGACTGCGAGAGCGGGGAGGTGCTCGCCTCCTTCAACGCGCACCGGCGGCTCGCGCCGGCGTCCACGCTGAAGATGCTGTTCGCGGACACCGTGCTGAAGAGGTTCGACCGCACCGAGCGCTACCGGGTCACCGACGCCGATCTTGCCGACATCCCGGCCGGCTCCAGCCTCGTCGGCATCAGGCCCGGCCTCACCTACACCGTCGAGCAGCTGTGGCAGGGCGTGTTCCTGCGCTCGGGCAACGACGCCGTGCACGTGCTGTCCCACATGAACGGCGGCATCGCGAAGACCGTCGCCGAGATGCAGGCCAAGGCCGCGGACCTCCAGGCCCTGGACACCCATGTGGTCAGCCCCGACGGCTTCGACCACAAGGGGCAGCTCTCCTCGGCGTACGACCTCACGCTCTTCGCCCGCCACGGCCTGAAGGACCCCGACTTCCGCGCCTACTGCGGCACGCGGACCGCCGACTTCCCGGCCGGCGGGAAGAAGACCTTCCAGATCCAGAACACCGACCGCCTGCTGACCGGGGCATGGGGGCTGAAGACGTACCACGGCCTGATCGGAGTCAAGAACGGCTACACCAGCCATGCCGGGAACACCTTCACCGGCGCGGCGACCCGGGGTGGGCGCACCCTGCTGGTCACGGTGATGCATCCCGAGGCGGGCGGCAACGCCGTCTACGAGCACACCGCCGCGCTGCTCGACTGGGGCTTCACCCACGGGCGTTCGGCGCAGCCGGTGGGCCTGCTGGTCGAACCGCTCAGCGCGGGCGGGGCGAGCGCGACCCCGGTGCCCGCGCGGAAGACGGTGCGGGCGGCGGCCGGCGCACCCGGCCCGGTGTCCGGCGGCGGCTCGGGCGCGCGGATCGCGGAGGGCGCCGCCGGGGCGCTCGCGCTGCTAGGCGCGGGAGCCTGGACCCTGCGCAGGCGCCGGGCACGGACGGCGGGAGCGACGGCGGGCGAGGCGGCGGAGACGGGGCGCGGGCGCCGACGCCGACGCTGACCGGGGTGCCGGGGCGGGTCATCGCACCGCACCGGAGCCGAACGGCCGTACCGCCCGCCCCGCCGGCGAACCCGTCGTAGGCGGTATGTGGCGGCGGTCGTTCCACCGGCCGGTGTGTACCCCGCGGCCCGCCGCGAGGTCCACCCCCAACTCCCGTCCGGTGGAACGGCCGCCGCCTCCCCCCTGGCAGTGGCTGCGGAACCTCTGTGCTCCAACTGTGAAGCTCTGGTGGAGAAAAGTTGAGCACATGTCATTGATCGACCGCAATAGGGCGGATGTTCAAATTCCGTTTGCCGGGGCGGGGTGAGCGCGCCTCAGCCCCGCCCGATGTACGGCATCGCCGTCGCCAGTACCGTCGCGAACTGCACGTTCGCCTCCAGGGGCAGCTCCGCCATGTGCCGTACCGTGCGGGCCGCATCGGCCACGTCCATCACCGGCTCCGGGACCACCTCCCCGTTCGCCTGGAGTGCGCCCGTCGCCATCCGGGCCGTCATGTCCGTCGCCGCGTTGCCGATGTCGATCTGCCCGACCGCGATGCGGTACGGCCGCCCGTCCAGGGACAGCGACTTGGTCAGGCCGGTCAGCGCGTGCTTGGTCGCCGTGTAGGCAACCGACCGCGGGCGGGGCGCGTGGGCCGAGACGGAGCCGTTGTTGATGATCCGGCCGCCCTGGGGGTCCTGCTCCTTCATCCGCCGGTAGGCCGCCTGCGCACACAGGAACGCGCCGTTCAGGTTCGTGTCCACCACGTGCCGCCAGGCGTCGTAGGGCAGTTCCTCGACCGGGACCCCGCCGGGCCCGAAGGTCCCCGCGTTGTTGAACAGCAGGTCCACCCGGCCGAAGCGGTCCACGGTCGCCGTGAACAGCGCCTCGACGTCCTCGGGCCGTGACACGTCGGTGGGTACGGCGAGCGAGGCCGCCCCCGGCACCAGCGCCGCCGTCCCTTCCAGCGGCTCCGCGCGCCGGCCGGCCAGCGCCACCGACCAGCCGGCCCGCAGCAGTTCCACGGCGACGGCCCGCCCGATGCCGGAGCCGGCCCCGGTCACCACCGCGATGTTCGATTGCCTGTCAGTCATGGTTCCGCAGCGTAGGCGGGAAGTCCGCCATGCGGAATCAGGTGTCCGCCAAACGAGAGGCCCTAACCGGCGAGGACGACCGCCTCGTCACCCGCCGGCTCCTCCCCGGGGTAGCGCACCCCGGTCCGCTCCCGCACCGCGTCCAGCGTCCGCATCACCGCGAGCGTGCCCTCCAGCGGCACCAGCGGCGACTCCTTCTCGCCCGCCCGCACCGCCCGCATGACCTCCGCCGCCTCGTGCCGCATGCTGGTGCGCGGCCCGTCGGCCGGATCGGCGGCGAACTCCTCCGGATCGCGGCCGTCCCGGTGCAGCACGAACCGGTCGGGATGGAAGAAACCGGACGGGATGTCGATCCGGCCGCGCGAACCGGTGACCGACGCCGTGACCGCCGTACCCCCGACGATCGAGCAGTGCAGCGAGGCCAGCGCGCCGCTCTCCCAGGACAGCACCGCGCCCGTCTGGAGGTCGACGCCCTCGGGCGACAGCACGGCGCTCGCGGCGACCCCGTCCGGCTCGCCCAGCAGCAGCTGCGCGAACGACACCGGGTACACGCCCAGGTCCAGCAGCGCCCCGCCGCCCAGCGCGGGGTCCCGCAGCCGGTGCGCCGCCGGGAAGGGACCGGCCAGGCCGAAGTCGGCGTGCACCGTCCGCACCTCGCCGATCGCCCCGTCGTCCACCAGCGCCTTCAGCCGCCGGACCAGCGGGTTGCAGTACATCCACATCGCCTCCATCAGGAAGCGGCCGTGCTCCCGCGCCAGCGCGACGAGTTCCTCCGCCTCGCGCAGGTTCAGCGTGAACGGCTTCTCGCACAGCACGTTCCGGCCCGCCGCCAGGCACAGCCCGGCCGCCGCCCGGTGCGCCGCGTGCGGAGTGGCGACGTACACCACGTCGACGTCCGCGTCCGCCGCCAGGGACTCCCAGTCGCCGTACGCCCTCTCCACCCCGAACCGCTCGGCGAACGCCTCCGCCGACTCCCGCCGGCGCGACGCCACCGCCACGATCTCCGCGTCCGGCAGATCGACCAGGTCCGCCGCGAACGCCGACGCGATCCCGCCCGTCGCCAGGATTCCCCAGCGCACGTTCTCTCCCGCCATCCCCACCCTCGCTCATCCGTTCCTCGGCAGTGTGTACGAGCTGAGAGCATAGGTGCCGGTCGTGCCGGCGACACCGATGTCAGAGCGGCACGAGAAACCGGAGCAGCCAGAGCAGCCAGGGAAGCAGGGAGGGGCACATGCCGGACCACGCGGCGGCACCGACACCGGAACGAGACCAGCGGCCCGCCTCCGCCCCCGCACCGTCACCGGTCCGCGCACCGGGCCGCACCGGCCCGCTCGTCACCTTCCTGCTCGGCGGCCTGACCGCGACCACCCCGCTCGCGATGGACATGTACCTGCCCTCGCTGCCGGAGGTCACCCGCTCGCTGGACGCCCCCGCCGTCACCGTCCAGCTCACCCTCACCGCCTGCATGGCCGGACTCGCGCTCGGCCAGCTGGTCGTCGGCCCCCTCAGCGACCGCTGGGGCCGGCGCCGCCCGCTGCTCGCCGGACTCGCCGTCTACCTGGCCGCCACCGCCCTGTGCGCCCTCGCGCCCACCGTCGAGACGCTGATCGCCTTCCGGCTGGTGCAGGGCCTCGCCGGCGCGGCCGGAGTGGTCATCGCCCGGGCCGTCGTCCGCGACCTGTACGACGGCGTCGCCATGGCCCGCTTCTTCTCCACCCTCATGCTGATCTCCGGGGCCGCCCCCATCGTCGCCCCGCTCGTCGGCGGGCAGATCCTCCGGGTGACGGACTGGCGGGGCGTCTTCCTCGTGCTCACGGTGGTCGGCGCCGCGCTGACCGCGCTGGTCTGGGCGCGGCTGCCGGAGACCCTGCCGCCGGGCCGCCGGCACAGCGGCGGAACCGGCGAGGCCCTGCGGGCGATGCGCGGCCTCCTCGCGGACCTGCCCTTCACCGGCTACATGCTCGCCGGCGGCTTCGCCTTCGCCGCGCTGTTCGCCTACGTGAGCGCGTCCCCCTTCGTCGTCCAGGAGATCTACGGCGCCTCCCCGCAGACCTTCAGCCTGCTGTTCGGCCTCAACTCCGTGGGCCTCGTGGCCGCGGGCCAGTTCAACGGGAAGGTGCTGGTCGGCCGGGTCGGCCTGGACAAGGTGCTCGCCTGCGGCCTGGCGGTGATCGTGCTCGCCGCGACCGCCCTGCTGCTGATGGCCACCGGCGTCTTCGGCGACACCGGCCTCGTCCCCGTCGCCGCCGCCCTCTTCGTCCTGATGTCCGCCATGGGCGTCACCCTGCCCAACACCCAGACCCTCGCCCTGCTGCGCACCCGGCACGCCGCCGGCTCCGCCTCCGCGCTGCTCGGCACCTCCTCCTTCCTCGTCGGCGCGGTCGCCTCCCCCCTCGTCGGCGTCGCCGGGGAGCACACCGCCGTCCCGATGGCCGTCGTCCAACTGGCCGGAGCACTGGTCGCGGTGGCCTGCTTCGTGGGAATGTGCCGTCCCTGGGCGGCGGCACGGGGAACCACCCGTGCCGGGTCGGAGGGAGACGAGAGCTGAGCGCACCGAGACTGCGCGCCGGCACAGCGGAACGGGCCGGGCTCGACCCCGTCGAACTCGGGCACCTGGTCGACGAGGTGCACGCCCTCACCGCCGGCGAGCGCCCCTGGGCGTCCGGCGCCGTCGTCCTGGCCGGCCGCGGACCCGTGATCGCCGTGGCCGAGGCCGCCGGCTGGGCCGTGCGCTACGCCGCCCACGACCCCGGCACCGGTGCCGGCGTGGAACTGCCGCCGGCCGCCCGGGTCCCGGCCACCGTCGACACCCCCTTCGACCTGGCGTCCCTGACCAAGCTGTTCACGTCCGTCGCCGCCGTCCAGCAGATCGAGCGCGGCACCGTCGGCATGGACGCCCGAGTCGGCGACTACCTGCCCGACTTCCACGCCGCCGCCGCGCACCGCGTCACGGTGCGGCAGCTGCTCACCCACACCTCCGGCCTGCGCCCCGAACTGCCCCTGTACGACTGCCCGGACGACGCCACCCGGCTCGACCTGCTGCGCGCCGAGGCCCCGTCCGGGGAGGTGGGCCGCTACGGGTACTCGGACCTGAACATGCTGCTGCTCCAGTTCGTCCTGGAACGCGTCACCGGGCGCACCCTCGACGTGCTCGTGCGGGACTGCATCACCCGGCCGCTCGGCATGACCAGCACCGCGTTCGGGCCCTGCCCCGGCGCCGCGGCCACCGAGGACCAGCGGCGTCCGTGGGCCAAGGCCGACCGGGGGATGCTGCGGGGCGTGGTCCACGACGAGAACGCCTGGGCGCTCGGCGGGGTCGCCGGCCACGCGGGCCTCTTCTCCACCGCGCCCGACCTGGCCGTCTTCTGCCGCGCCCTGCTCGCGGGCGGCTCCTACGGTCCCGCGCGCATCCTCGGCCCGGACTACGTGGAGCTGCTGTTCACCCCGCCCGGACTGGGTTTCCGGCTGGACCAGCCGTGGTTCATGGGCGAGCTGGCGGGCCGGGGCGCGGCGGGTCACACCGGCTTCACGGGCACGTCGCTGATCCTGGACCGGGCGACGGACACGTTCCTCGTGCTCCTGGCCAACACGGTCCACCCGAGACGCCGGCCCCCGGACAGCGGTCCCCGAGCGAGGCTGGCGACACACTTGGCGAGAGCCGTCGTCTGAGAACCACCCGGGCCGGAACCCGTGGCGGTTCCTTCCCGGCCGAACGGGACGGGTGAGGGGCCGGCACCGGTGCCGGGTGCCGTGGAGTGTCCTCCGGATGGCCCGGGCGCCGTAGAATCGCCAGGTGAACGACCCCCTGCGCACAGCCCTGGCCGAGCTGCTGGACGGCCTGCCCCCCACGGAGGTCACCGCCGCCGTGGACCGGCTGATCGCCAACTACCGCGGCGAGACCCCCACCCACGCGCCGATCCTCCGCGACCGCGCCGACGTGGCCGCGTACGCCGCCTACCGCATGCCCGCCACCTTCGAGGCCGTGCACCGCGCGCTGGAGGCGTTCGCGGCGGCCGTCCCGGGCTGGACCCCCGGCAGCCACGCCGACGTCGGCGGCGGCACCGGCGCCGCCACCTGGGCCGTCAGCGCCACCTGGCCGGGCGAGCGCGGCGTCACCGTGCTGGACTGGGCCGAACCCGCCCTCGCCCTCGGCCGGGAGATCGCCGCAGCCAACCCGGCCCTGAAGGACGCCCGCTGGCAGCGCGCCCGGATCGGCAAGAACCTCACCCTGGACACCACCGACCTGGTCACGGTGTCGTACGTCCTCAACGAACTCGCCGAGGCCGACCGCGCCGCCCTCGTCGACGCGGCCGCCGGCGCCGCGCGGGCCGTCGTGATCGTCGAGGCCGGCACCCCGGCCGGCTACGCGCGCGTCATCGAGGCACGCGACCGGCTGATCCGGGCCGGCTTCCGCATCGCCGCCCCCTGCCCGCACAGCGCCGCCTGCCCCATCGCGCCCGGCACGGACTGGTGCCACTTCTCCGCCCGCGTCGGCCGCTCCTCCCTGCACCGCCAGGTCAAGGGCGGCTCACTGGCGTACGAGGACGAGAAGTTCTCCTACGTCGCCGCGACCCGGCTGCCCGCCGAGCCCGCCCCCGCCCGGGTGGTCCGGCGCCCGCAGATCCGCAAGGGCCAGGTGCTGCTCGACCTGTGCGAGACCGAGGAGCGGCTGCGCCGCACGACGGTCACCAAGCGCCACGGCGACCTGTACAAGGCGGCCCGGGACGCGGACTGGGGCGACGCCTGGCCGCCGTACGAGCCCGCGCCCTGACGGGTGTCGTGGCCGGCCCCGCCGCTTGTTACTTTCGACCCCATGGTCAGCAAGCCCGCACCCGACGCCACCCGCCGCAGCGAGAAGTCCCGCCGGGCCATCTACGCCGCCGCCCTCGCCCTGGTCGGGGAGGTCGGATACCCGAGGACCACCGTGGAGGCCATCGCCGCACGGGCCGGGGTCGGCAAGCAGACCATCTACCGCTGGTGGTCGTCCAAGGCGGACGTCCTGCTGGAGGCGTTCCTGGACCTCGCCGGGCAGGCGGCCCGGGCGTCGGGGCAGGACGTGGACGCCCTCCCGGACACCGGTGACCTGGCCGCCGACCTGAAGGCGGTGCTGCGGGCCACGGTGGACGAGCTGTTCGACCCGCGCTTCGAGGCGCCGGCGCGGGCACTGGCCGCGGAGGGCGTCGTCAACGAGCAGCTCGGCCGCGAGGTCGTCGCCAAGCTGCTGGAACCGCAGCTCCAGCTGTACGTCGCCCGGTTGCGCTCGGCCCAGGACGCGGGGGCCGTACGCGCCGGCGTCGACCCGCGGATCGCGCTGGAGCTGTTCGTCTCCCCGCTCGCGCAACGCTGGCTGCAACGCAGCGGACCGGTCTCGTACGCGTACACGGACACCCTCGTCGAGTACGCCCTGCACGGGATCGCCCCGCGCTGAACCGCCCCCGACGAACCGCCCGCCCACCCACCGCCGACTTCCGGCCACTCACCCGCGGCGACCCCCGGAGCACGCGAAGATGGCACGATGAGGCATGCTGTCCGCACACCAGCGAGGCGACCACCGGACCGAGGGGATAGATGAGCGCGACGTTCGACGGCCGGAGCGGCCGGCAGGGCAAACTCTCCCAATGGCTGCTCGGACGCCGCCCGAAGGAGGCCGCCGCCGACGACAGCGGCCGTGAGACCCTGCTGCTCGCAGCCGCCGCGGCGGGCCTGCCCCTCGCCCCCGCCGCGCACCCCGCCGACGGATACCGCTGCTCCTGCGACCGCGTGGGCTGTCCCACCCCCGCCCGGCACCCGGTGTCGTTCGCCTGGCAGACGCAGTCCACCACGGACCGCGCCCAGATCGAGCGCTGGGCCCGGCACCAGCCGGCGGCGAACTTCATCACCGCCACCGGCATGGTGCACGACGTGCTGGACGTGCCCCTGGCGGCCGGCCGCGAGGCGCTGGACCGGCTGCTCGGCTCCGGCGTCGAGGTCGGCCCGGTCGCCGAGAGCGACGACGGCCGCATGCTGTTCTTCACCCTCACCCGGGGCACCCCCGAGGACGAGGACGAGTGGTGGCCCTGCGAGCTGGACTGCCATCCCGAGACGATGGACGAGCACCCGGGGCTGCGCTGGCACTGCCGGGGCTCCTACGTCCTCGTGCCGCCCGCCCGGCTGCCCGGCGACGCCGACCAGCGGGTGCGCTGGCTGCGCGGCCCGGAGCATCCGCTGCCGGACCCGCTGAGCCTGCTGGAGGCACTGACCGACGCCTGCGCCCGGCACCCGGGCGCCGAGCCCGGCCACCACGGCACGGCCTGGCCCCTGCACCACTGACCCGCACCACCGACGGCCGGCGCAGCCCCGGTCCCGCGCTTCCCGGCCGCCCTACTCGCCCTGCGCGGACGTCAGCCCCTGCACCCGCCCGAGCATCCGCACCGGGCCGCCGCCGGCCGGGTCGAGCACGGCCTGGTTGGCGATCGACTCCAGCGTCAGTGACTGCTTCACGTCGCCCTTGGTCAGGGCCTGCACGTCCTTGTTCGGGACCGGCACGGTGGCGCCCGTGTAGGCGGTCTGCTTCTCGTAGTGGTGCGTGGTGAAGAACACCAGCGCCCCGCCGTCCGCCGTGCGCAGCGCGAGCGGCGCGTAGTCGCCGTGGGTGAGCGGTTCGTCGATGAACTGCCGGACCAGACCCGGCTTCTTGGCCTCCTTCGCACGGCCCGCGCGCAGCCCGCTGGTGTCGCGCCCGTCCGCGAAGGTCTTCCCGCCGTTCTTCAGGTAGTCCGCGTACGCCTGGCCCAACGCGTCCGGGCGGACGGCCAGCCCGCCGGTCCCGGCCGGTACGGCCTCGGCCCAGCCGTCCTCGTCCGTCCTGAACGCGGGGACGGTGCCGGGGGCCATGAGCGTCAGATAGCTCACCTGCCAGCGCTCGCCGAGGTCGCCCCGGGTGAAGACCAGCACCCAGCGGTAGGTGCCGCCCTTGTTGCCCCGGGCGTCGGCGACGAACCAGCGGGGCCAGCCGGCCTTCTCCGGAATCGTGATCTTCACGTCCGTCAGCGTCAGCGGGGTGTGGTTCGCGTTCCCCGACGGGCTGTTGACGTGCCCGGCCCGCAGCCGGGCGGAGTCGATGTCGGAGAGGGCGCCGGTGACGTAGGGAGCGTCCAGGGAGCTGTCGTAGGCCTTGTCGGCCCTGTTGTACGCGTCCGTGAACGCGGTGACCGCCTTGGCGGCCTCGGCACGGGTGGCGGCGGGAACCACCACCCGCTCCCCGTGCACCACCACGCATCCGCTCGCGGTCAGCGACAAAGCGGTCAGCGAGGCCGCTATGAGTGCGTTCCGGTCACGCCTGCGAAGCCGCTGACGGCTGCGTTCCCTGGTCATCGGGCTCCTTCACCTTCCCCTTCCCGGAGGCGAACCCTACCGGGGAGAGGAACAGCGCGAGCACCGGGACCAGGTACAGCGCCCACACCGTGACCTGAAGGACCGTCGGGTCCGGCTGGAAGTTGAACACGCCCTTCAGCAGGGTGCCGTACCAGCTGTCCGGCGGGATGGCGCCGCTGATGTCGAAGGCCAGGTCGGTCAGGCCGGGGATCCAGTCGGCCTCCTGGAGGTCGTGGAAGCCGTAGGCCAGCACGCCGGCGGCGACCACGACCAGCATCCCGCCGGTCCAGGTGAAGAACTTGGCCAGGTTGATCTTCAGGGCGCCCCGGTAGAACAGCCAGCCCAGCAGCACCGCCGTGGCGAGGCCGAGGGCGACGCCGACCAGCGGGCGCGGGGTGCCGTCGCTCGCCGCGTGCACCGACGCCCACACGAACAGCGCGGTCTCCAGGCCCTCCCGGCCGACCGCGAGGAACGCCGTGGCGACCAGCGCGCCCGTGCCGAGGGCGAGCGCGGCGTCCAGCTTGCCGTGCAGCTCGGACTTCAGGTGCCGGGCGGTGCGCCGCATCCAGAACACCATCCAGGTCACCAGGCCGACGGCGACGACCGACAGGGAGCCGCCGAGCGCCTCCTGCGCCTGGAACGTCAGCTCCTGCGAGCCGAACTCCAGGGCGCAGCCGAAGGCCATGGCGATGGCGATCGCGATGCCGATGCCGATCCAGATCGGCCGCAGGGCGTCCTTGCGGCCGGTCTTGACCAGGTAGGCGATCAGGATGCAGACGACGAGCGACGCCTCCAGTCCCTCGCGCAGGCCGATCAGGTAGTTGGAGAACACGGGCTATGCCCCCTTCGAGAACAGCGTGCGGCCCCACCAGTCACCGGAGTCCCGGACGCCGGGCGGGATCGCGAAGACCGCCGAACCCACGTGCTGGATGTACTCGTTGAGCGCGTCGTGCGCGGCGAGGTTGCGCTGGAGCGGGATGAAGCCCTTGCGCACGTCCCGCTGGTAGGCGAGGAAGAACAGGCCCGCGTCCAGACGGCCGAGGCCGTCGGTGCCGTCGGTGAAGGAGTAGCCCCGGCGCAGGATGGTGATCCCGTTGTTGGAGTCGGGGTGCGCGAGCCGCACGTGCGCGTCGGGCTTCATCGCCTTCAGGAACGGCTCGTCGTGCTCCTTGGCCTTGCCGACCGGGGCGCCCTCGCGCTTGTCCCGGCCGAACACGTCCTCCTGCTCCTGGAGCGAGGCGCGGTCCCAGGTCTCGATGTTCATGCGGATGCGCCGGGCGACCAGGTACGAGCCGCCGGTCATCCAGTCCGGCCCGTCCTCCTCGCCGACCCACACGAACTTCTTCAGCCGGTCGGTCTCGGTGCCCGCGATGTTGCGGGTGCCGTCCTTGAAACCCATGAGGTTGCGCGGGGTCTGCGCGCCCGGGGTGGTCGAGGAGGTCTTGCCGAAGCCGAGCTGGGACCAGCGGATGGCGACCTTGCCGAAGCCGATCCGGGCGAGATTGCGGATGGCGTGCACGGCGACCTGCGGGTCGTCGGCGCATGCCTGCACGCACAGGTCGCCGCCGGTGCGGGACCGGTCCAGGTTGTCGCCGGGGAACTTGGGCAGGTCGACCAGGGCCTCGGGCCGCCGGTCCGCCAGCCCGAACCTGTCGAAGAGCGAGGGACCGAACCCGATGGTGAGCGTCAGCCGGGACGGCTTCAGCCCGAGCGCCTCACCGGTGTCGTCCGGCGGTGCCTCGGCGAGTCCGCCGTAGGCGCCCTCGCCGACGGTCTTCCCCGCGGTCATCCGGCGGGCCGCGGCCGTCCAGTCCTTGAGCATCTGGACGAACTGTTCGCGGTCGTCGGTCTTCACGTCGAACGCGGCGAAGTGCAGCCGGTCCTGCACCGGCGTGGCGATGCCGGCCTGGTGGGCGCCGTGGAACTCCACCGCACCGCCGGTCTCGGCGGCGGCCGGGTCCATGTCGTCGCCCGTCCGGGCCATGGCCACGGCCCCGCCGGCCGCGGCGGCCCCGAGCGCGAGCCCGGCACCGCCCCAGCCGATCAGCGCGCGGCGCGACGGACTGGCCTGGGTCTCCTGGGTCTCGGTCATCGCCTCTGCCCCCTCGTCTACTTCACGACCGCGGCGGCGAGCTTGGACAGCGGCTCGGCGAGCGCGTTCACCGCGTCCGACAGCTCCTTGCGCTGGTCCTTGGTGACCTTGTCGTAGGAGACGAAGTCATAGGACGTCTTGTCGGTGCGGTACTTGTCGAGCAGCGTGTCCAGCGCCGCGAACTGCTTGTCGAGTTCACTGGTGAGCGCGGGGTCGTTCTTCGCGGCGACCGGCTTCAGCAGCTCGTACGCCTTCTGGGCGCCCTCGACGTTGCCCTTGAAGTCGACCAGGTCGGTGTGGGCGTAGCGGTCCTCCTCACCGGTGACCTTGCCGGTGGCGACCTCGTCCAGCAGCTCCTTGGCGCCGTTGGCCATGGAGGTCGGGGTGATCTCCGCCTTGCCGACCCGGCCCTGCCAGTCCTTCAGGTCCGTCAGCAGCCGGCCGGCGAGGGTCTTCTCCTCGGCGCCGATCTTCTTGTCCTGCCAGAGGGCCTTCTCCAGCCGGTGCCAGCCGGTCCACTTCTGGCCGGGCTCCAGGCCGTCCTCGCGGACGTCGACCTTCGGGTCGATGTCACCGAAGGACTCGGCGACCGGCTCGGTGCGCTCCCAGCCGAGCCGGGACAGGCCGTAGGCCTTCTTCGCGGCCTCCAGGTCGCCGTCCTCGACCGCCTTCACGAAGGTCTCGGCCTTCGGCAGCGTCTCGTCGGCCTGGTCCTGGGCGTACTGGCGGTACTCGGCGACCGCCTGGTCCAGCTTCGGGTTCCGCTTGGCGGCGCCGGCGCCACCGGTCACGGTCAGCTTCTGCCGTACGCCGTGGCCCTTCATGCCGGGCCGGCAGGCGATCTCGTAGGATCCGGCCTTCACCTCGGCGGTGAGCGTGTACTTGGTGCCCGGACCGATGTTCTCCTTCTCGGAGACGATCCGGTCGTCCGGGAACAGGATCTCGACCTCGGTCGCCTTCGAGCCCTTGTTCTCGATCTTCAGCGTGACCTGGCCGGCCGGCACCGACGTGCTGGAGGTCTCGCACTTCGAGTCCGCGGCCGTGACCTGGATGGCGTCACCGTCCTTGGCATCGCTCTTCGCGGTGCAGGCCGAGAGGGCGGTCAGAGCCGCCGCGGTGGCGGCGGCGGTGACGGTCAGTCGGACGGCGCGCATGCAGGCTCCAAGCGGATCTGGTGTGGTGAGGCTGCCCTAACTTACATGAGGCTATCCTCACCACTACCCCCGCCTCCCGTGATTCAGCTCTCACGCGGTGGCAGGGTGGGGACATGGGGCGAGGGGTACCGCCGCCGGCTACCGCCCGGGAGGCGGTCGCCGCCGCCGCGGTGTTTCAATGCCCCGGTGACTGACTACGACGTACTCCGCGTCTTCTGCGGGCCGAACGGCGGCTACGGCAACGAACTGGGCGTCGTCCGCGACGGCTCGGTGCTGCCCGAGCGGAGCGACCGGCAGGCGCTGGCGGCCAAACTCGGCTTCAGCGAGACCGTGTTCGTGGACGACCCCGAGCGCGGAGTGATCGACATCTACACGCCCACCCTGCGCCTGCCCTTCGCCGGCCACCCCTGCGTGGGTACGGCCTGGCTGCTCGACGTACCCGAACTCGTCACCCCCGCCGGGGTCGTCGGGACCCGCCTGGACGGCGAGTTCACCTGGATCGAGGCCCGCGCGGAGTGGGTGCCCCCGCGCACCCTGCGCCAGTACGCGAGCGCCGCCGAGGTGGACGCCCTCGACGTGCCGCCGCCGGGGGAGTGGATCTACGCCTGGGCGTGGGAGGACGAGGCGGCCGGGCGGGTCCGGGCCCGCGCCTTCCCCGGGCGCGACGACGGCATCGAGGAGGACGAGGCGACCGGCGCGGCGGCGCTGCTCCTCACCGACCGGCTGGGCCGGGCGCTGAACATCACCCAGGGCAGGGGCTCCCAGCTGCTGACCGCCCCTCAGCCGCACGGGTGGACCGAGGTCGGAGGACGGGTCCACCTGGAGCGCTGACGTGTACGCGCGTCCGGGGGATCGTCCGGGATCCCGTTCGGGTGGATCCACGGGTGCGCGCGAAGGCCGACCGGGGCGAACGGGGACCTCTGGGCGTGACCACTCCGCCTCCCTGAGAGGAGCACCATGCGCATCAGATCAGTCCTGGCCGCGACCGCCCTCGCCGCCGCCCTCGCCGCGTCCGGCGCCACGACGGCCAGTGCCGCCCACCACGACGAGAAGACCGACCAGGAGGCCGTCTGCAGCCCGTACGCCGGCACCCTCACCTCGCTGGAGAACCACCTGACGTGGTCGGGCGCCCACTGCGGCCACTCCCTGCGCTGATCCTGCCCGGGTCCCCTCCCGCGCGCGGCGGGGGGACCCGGTCGTACCGCGCTCAGGGAAGGGTCAGGACGTCCGCGCCGGTCTCCGTCACCACCAGCGTGTGCTCGAACTGCGCGGTCCGCCTGCGGTCCTTCGTCACGACCGTCCAGCCGTCGTCCCACATGTCGTACTCGTGGGTGCCCAGCGTCAGCATCGGCTCGATCGTGAACGTCATCCCCGGCTGCATCACGGTCGTCGCGTGCGGGCTGTCGTAGTGCGGGACGATCAGCCCGGAGTGGAACGCCGTGCTGATGCCGTGCCCGGTGAAGTCCCGCACCACGCCGTAGCCGAACCGCTTGGCGTACGACTCGATGACCCGGCCGATGACGTTGATCTGCCGGCCGGGCTTCACGGCCTTGATCGCCCGGTTCAGCGCCTCGCGGGTGCGCTCCACCAGCAGCCGCGACTCCTCGTCCACGTCACCGACCAGGTAGGTGGCGTTGTTGTCGCCGTGCACCCCGCCGATGTACGCCGTCACGTCCAGGTTGACGATGTCGCCGTCCCTGAGGACCGTCGAGTCCGGGATGCCGTGGCAGATGACCTCGTTGACCGAGGTGCACAGCGACTTGGGGAAACCCCGGTAACCGAGCGTGGACGGGTAGGCACCGTGGTCGCACATGTACTCGTGGGCGACCTTGTCGAGCTGGTCCGTGGTGACCCCGGGCGCGATCAGCTTCGCGGCCTCCGCCATCGCCCGCGCGGCGATGCGGCCGGCGGTCCGCATCGCCTCGATGGTCTCGGGGGTCTGCACCTCCGGCCCGGTGTACGGCGCCGGCGCGGGCTTGCCGACGTACTCGGGGCGGCGGATGTTTCCGGGAACCGGACGGGTGGGGGACAGCTCCCCTGGTACGAGCAGCGACTGGCCAGACATGCAAGCGAGTCTAACCAGCGGACATGGGGGAACATGTCGGTGGCGAGAGGAGCTGTCCATGGCCTTGTTCAAGAAGCGCACCGCCGGCAAGCCGGGCGAGTGGTACTACTGCCTGGAACACAAGAAGGTCGAGGAGGGCCCGGACTGTCCGGGCAAGGACCGCTTCGGGCCGTACACCTCCCCCGAGGAGGCCCGGCACGCGATGGAGACCGCCGCCGAGCGCAACCTCCAGTGGGAGAACGACCCGCGCTGGCACGACGCGCCCGCCGGGGGCGGCACCGACGAGGACTGATCACGCCGACACGGCCGCGCGCCGCTCGCGCATCCGTACCGCGTGCTCGTTCGTCCGGGCGTCGTACGTCATCAGCCCCGGCAGGCACAGCGCCAGCAGCCCCACCGCGCCCGCGCACGCCAGGCCACCGGACCAGACCGAGGCCCGGACGCCCGCCCACGCGGCCGTGCCGCCCGCCCGGACCTGGCCGAGCTGCGGGCCGACCGAGTACGACAGCAGTTCGATCCCGGCGAGCCTGCCGCGCAGCTCGTCCGGGATCGTCTGGTTCCACATGGCCGCCCGGAAGATCCCGCTGACCATGTCGAAGCCGCCGCCGACGGCGAGGAACAGCAGCACCAGCCAGACGTTCCCGCAGACCCCGGCCGCCGCCACCGCCAGGCCCCACCCGGCGGCCGACAGCACCACCAGCACCCCGTGCCGGTGCACCCGCGAGGTCCAGCCGCTGGTCAGGCTCACCAGCAGCGCGCCCGCCGGGATCGTCGCGTACATCAGCCCGAGCGCCCACCGCGCGTGCAGGTCGTCCGCGAGGAACGGCAGCACGGCCAGCGGCATGGCCAGGAACATCGCCGCGAGGTCGACGGCGTAGGTGCCGAGGAGCTCCTTGCGGCTCCACGCGTACCGGGCGCCCTCCGCGATCGCCTTCAGGTCGGGCTTCGCGGCCTCCTCGGCGGCGGGGGAGGGGGCGATCCGCGCGATGTACGCCAGCGAGACGGCGAAGGTCAGCAGGTCGGCCGCGTAGGCCCAGCCGAGGCCCGCGTAGGCGACGACCACGCCCGCGACCGCCGGGCCCGCCACTCCGCCGACGGTCCAGCGCAGCGAGTTCAGCGAGGCCGCCGCCGGCATGTCGTCGTGGGCGACGATCCGGGGCCACAGCGAGTCCAGGGCCGGGCGCTGCACGGAGACCAGCGCGGAGGAGAGGGCGGCGACGACGTACAGCGGCCAGACCGCGGGGCGGGGGAGCAGGGCGTTCAGCAGCAGGGCGGCGCTGAGCAGGCCCTGGCCGGCCTCCGTCCACACGATGAGCTTCCGCTTGTCCAGGGCGTCGGCGAGGGCGCCGCCGTACAGGCCGCACACGATGAGCGGCAGCAGCTCGACGGCGCCGATCGCGCCGACCGCCGCGGCGGACTCCGTCAGGTCCTTGAGCTGGACCGGCAGCGCGACGAACGTCAGGAAGCTGCCGAAGTTGCTGATCAGACCGGACTTCCACAGGCGCCGGAAATCGGCGGAGGCTTTCCAGGGGGCGAGGTCGGGGAGAAGGGCTCGGCTCACCGGGGAATGCTCGACGGCCCGGCACGGCCGGGCAACTGTTTTTCGGCTCCTTGCCCACCCACCCGCTCCGCCGTGCGACGCACGGCACCAGACCCCGCTCCCTGATCCGAACGAAAGACCCGAGCGGGGCGGGTCACCACGGGGCGGGCGGCGGAGCCGTCAACGCCTCCGTCAGCCGTGAGAGGCGGTCCCGGAACCCCCGGCGCGCCCTCGGAGAGCCCCCGTTCTCGCCCGCCGCCGCACTGACCAGGTGCTGCACGCTGTCCAGGTCCAGCTCCGCCCCCTCGGGCACGGCCAGCGTGTCATGCGCCATGGCGGCCAGCTCGCCCCCGCCCGCCCCGAGCGCCAGCACCGTCACCCCGGCCCGCCGGGCGTCGTGCACCCGCTCCAGCAGCGACGCCGGCTCCTCGGGGGCCACCACCAGCAGCGTCTCCCCGCGCCGCGCCGCCGCGATCCGCCCCGGCCCCACCGCCAGATGCGCCGGATCGGAGGGGCGCGCGTGATGCCGTACCAGCGTGGGCGCCAGCTCGGGCGTGCCCGACCACGCGGCCTCGTCCACCAGGTGCGCGGCCAGGTGCCACGGCTCGTACTCCGGCGTCCCCACCAGCAGCAGCCCGCCGCCGTGCGCCACCACCGACCCGCGCAGCACCCCCGCGAACCTCCGGGTGGCCCCCAGCCACTCGGTCCCGGCCAGCACTTCCCGCAGCAACGCGACCCGTACGGCGTCCATGCGACCGCATCCTGCCGCAACACGGCACTCGTCACGCCCAGTTCACCGCGAATTCGCCCGACCTGGGGATGGTGACGGCCGTCCCGCCCGCCCACAGGCCGAGGAGCCGCCCGATGACCGACGTGTCCGTCCCCTTCCGCGCGGGCCACGAGGGCTACGCGAGCTTCCGCATACCGGCCGTCGTCGCCACCGGCTCCGGCACCCTGCTCGCCTTCTGCGAGGGCCGCGTCGACTCCGCCGCCGACCACGGGCACATCGACATCGTGCTCAAGCGCTCCACGGACGGCGGCCGTACCTGGGGCCCGCTCCAGGTCGCCGCGGACAACGGCGCGGACCTCGCGGGCAACCCCGCGCCCGTCGTCCTGGACACCGGCCGCGTCCTGCTCGTGCACATGCGCGCCGCCGCCTCCGCCACCGAGGCCGCCATCCTGCGCGGCCAGGTCGGGGACGCCGACGGGCGGCGCGTGTGGGTGCAGCACAGCGACGACGACGGGGCGACCTGGTCCCAGCCCCGGGAGATCACCCGGCAGGTGAAGAAGCCCGGCTGGCGCTGGTACGCCACCACCCCCGGCCACGCCCTCCAGCTGACCTCCGGCCGCGTCCTCGTCCCGGCCAACCACACCCTGCCGCCCACCGGCACCGACACCGGTGCCGAGGCCAGGTACAACAGCGGGCACTGCCTGCTCAGCGACGACCGCGGCGAGACCTGGTACCTGGGGTACCTGGACGAGAACACCGACGGCTACGTCAACGTCAACGAGACCACCGCCGCCGAACTCCCCGACGGCCGCGTCTACCTCAACACCCGCAACGACTCCCCGTCACCCGGCAACCGCGCCGACGCCCACTCCAAGGACGGCGGGAAGAGCCTCGTCAAGCCCTTCCGGCCGCAGGCCGGGCTGACCGCGCCGGTCTGCGAGGCCTCCGTGCTCCAGCTCCGCGACCCCGACCTTCTCCTCTTCTCCGCCCCGGCCGACCCCGCCGCCCGCGCCCTGATGACGATCCGCGCCTCCGACGACGGCGGCGTCACCTGGCGCCCGGCGTTCACCGTCGACGGACTGCCCGCCGCCTACTCCGACCTGGTCCGCGTCGACCCGCACACCGTCGGGCTCCTGTACGAGACGGGCGACTTCGACGCCTACGCGACGATCACCTTCCGGCGGGTGCCCGTACACCGGCTGACCTGAGCCGGTACGGACCCGGAGGCGGACGTAGAGTCGGCCCATGACCTCTACCGACAGCGCACAGACCCCTGCCAAGGCCCCCGCCAAGGACCCCTGGGACCTGCCCGACGTCTCCGGGTACGTCGTCGGCGTGCTCGGCGGCACCGGACCGCAGGGCAAGGGCCTCGCCTACCGGCTCGCCCGGGCCGGCCAGAAGGTGATCATCGGCTCCCGCGCCGCCGAGCGGGCCCGGGCCGCCGCCGGGGAACTCGGGCACGGCGTCGAGGGCGCCGACAACGCCGAGACCGCGCGCCGCAGCGACATCGTGATCGTCGCCGTGCCGTGGGAGGGCCACGGCGACACCCTGAAGTCGCTGCGCGAGGAGCTGGCCGGAAAGCTCGTCGTGGACTGCGTCAACCCGCTCGGCTTCGACAAGAAGGGCGCCTACGCGCTCAAGCCGGAGGAGGGCAGCGCCGCCGAGCAGGCCGCCGCCCTGCTGCCGGACTCCCGGGTCGCCGCCGCCTTCCACCACCTGTCGGCCGTCCTGCTCCAGGACCCGCGGATCGAGCAGATCGACACCGATGTGATGGTGCTCGGCGAGGAGCGCGCCGACGTGGAGATCGTGCAGGCGCTGGCCGGACGCATCCCCGGCATGCGCGGCGTCTTCGCGGGCCGGCTGCGCAACGCCCACCAGGTCGAGTCGCTGGTCGCGAACCTGATCTCCGTCAACCGCCGGTACAAGGCACACGCCGGGCTCCGCGTCACCGACGTGTGAGCCGCGTCCGGCCATGGGGGACACTGGTGACCAGCAGTGTCCCCCGACAGGATCCGGAGCCGGCCCCATGCCCCGCATCGCCCTCTACACCTTGATCGTCTGCCTCCTCGCCGTGGCCGCCGCGGTCGTCTCCTTCGTCCAGGGCAGCTGGCTGGGGATCGTGTGGGTGCTGCTGGCGGGCCTGTCCTCCAACATGACCTGGTACTACGTCAAGCGCGGCCGGGCCGCCGGGCAGGGCCGCTCCGTCACGAACTGAGCGAGCAGATCTCCGGGGTGTCCTGCCAGAAGCGGTAGTCCGCCTCGCCGCAGTAGCGGGAGAAGTCGTCGACGTTCAGCGCCCGCATGATCGAGTCGATCACGTCGAAGAACGCGCTGTTGACCGACGGCAGCCACAGCAGCGCGAACACGAACAGCAGCCCGAACGGGGCGAACGGCTCCACCTGCCGCTTCACGCCGTACGACAGCCACGGCTCGATCACCCCGTAGCCGTCCAGGCCCGGCACCGGCAGGAAGTTCAGCAGTGCCGCCGTCACCTGGAGCAGCGCCAGGAAGGCCAGCGCGAACCGGAAGTCGGCGGGCACGCCGTCCAGCGCGTGCAGCCAGAACGGGGCCGTGCACACCGCCGCGAACAGCACGTTCGTCAGCGGGCCCGCCGCCGAGATCAGGCTGTGCCGCCAGCGGCCCCGGATGCGGCCCCGCTCGATGAACACCGCGCCGCCGGGCAGACCGATCCCGCCCATGATCACGAACAGCACCGGGAGCACGATGCTCAGCAGCGCGTGCGTGTACTTCAGCGGGTTCAGCGTGAGGTAGCCCTTCGCGCCGACCGTGATGTCCCCGCTGTGCAGGGCGGTGCGGGCGTGCGCGTACTCGTGCAGGCACAGGGAGACGATCCAGGCCGCCGTCACGAACAGGAACACCGCGACGCCCGGCTGCGCGGCGAACCCGCTCCAGGTGGCCCAGCCGGTCACCGCCGTCACGGCCAGGATGCCGACGAACACCGGGCTGATCTGCCGATCGCCGTGGCGGGTGGTGGCGGTGGTCATGGGAAAGAGCTCCTCGGGTCGCGTCGGGCGGGCCGGGGTCGACCGTACCGGTGATCGCGGGGAAACGTCCTGCGAGCGGCCGGAGGTTCCTGCTAGTCGTTACGCTGTCATCGAGTCGACTGAGGAGGTGGCCATGACGATCGCCGAGGGCTGGGTCGAGCTTGTCCAGGACGCCATTCATGTGCCGAAGAGCGCGCGCCTCCGCCTGACGAGGAATGGGCTCACTGTGGTACCGGTCACCTACGCGCACAGGGCGACTCAGCGGCGCATCGAGAACCAGATCGAAGAACGGCTGCCGGGCTGGGTGGCGACGAGCGAGTTCTCGGTCGTCCCTCCCCGGGAGGGCTACAAGCCCGAACCCGATGCCACGGCGATTCCGCGCGAGCTGGTCGAGACGGACAAGAGCGACATCAGCGAAGAGCTGCTGCCCTTCGTGGTCGAGGTCGTCTCACCGGAGAGCAAGAACCGCGACTACAACACCAAGCCGAGCCACTACGCTCTGCGCCGCATCCCCGCCTACCTCATCGTCGACGTGCTCGCCGGCCGTTGGACCCTGCTGACACGCCCGGAGGACGGCGAGTACCAGCACCAGGAGTCCGGCGTCTTCGGGGATCAGATCAAGATCCCCGTCGCCGACCAGACCCTCGTCCTCGACTCCTCCCAGTTCATCCGCATCTGAGACCCGCGAGCGGCGCCCGGTGGTCCCCAGGGACAATGGACCCCGTGCGCTATCGGCTGCTCGGCACCACTCAGGCGATCCGTCCCGACGGTACGGCCGTTCCGGTCGGCGGGGCGCGGTTGCGCGCCCTGCTGAGCGTGCTCGCGCTCAGGGCCGGGCGGACCGTGCCCGCCGGGGTGCTGGTGGACGAGGTGTGGGGCGCCGACCCGCCCGCCGACGCCACCGGCGCCCTCCAGGCGCTCGTCGGCCGGCTCCGCCGGACCCTCGGCGCCGCCGCCGTCGTCTCCGCCGACGGCGGCTACCGGCTCACCGCCGCACCCGACGACGTCGACCTCGCCCGCTTCGACCGGCTGACCGGCGACGGCCTCGCCGCCCTCACCGACGGCGACCCGGCCAAGGCCGCCGCCGTCCTCGACGACGCCCTCGCCCTGTGGCGCGGCCCCGCCCTCGCCGACCTGCCCGACCGCACCGCCGAGGCGGCCCGCTGGGAGACCCGCAGGCTCGACGCCCTGCGCGCCCGGCACACCGCCGCCCTCGCCCTCGGCGAGGCCGAGCGGGCGCTGCCCGAGCTGACCGCCCTGTGCGACAGCCACCCGCTGGACGAACCCCTCCAGGCGCTGCGGCTGCGCGCCCTGCGCGACACCGGCCGCCCCGCCCAGGCACTCGCCGCCTACGAGGACGTACGACGCCTCCTCGCGGACCGGCTCGGCTCCGACCCCGGCCCCGAACTGCGCGCCCTGCACGCCGAACTGCTGCGGGAGGAACCGGCCGAGCTGCCTCCGGCGGCCCGCCCGGGCAACCTGCCCGCCCGGCTCACCTCCTTCGTCGGCCGGGAAGCCGACCTCCGGACCATCGGCGCCGACCTGGCGACGGCCCGCCTGGTCACCCTGCTGGGGCCCGGCGGCGCCGGCAAGACCCGGCTCTCGCAGGAGGCCGCCGAGGCGGTACGGCACACCGCCCCGGACGGGGTGTGGCTCGCCGAGCTGGCCCCCGTGGACGCCCCGGACGCCGTACCGCAGGCCGTGCTCACCGCGATCGGCGCCCGCGAGACCGTGCTGCACGGCGCCGGCGTGGACGGCATGCGGGCGGTCTCCGACCGGCACGGCGACCCCGTCGAACGGCTCGTGGAACACTGCGCCCGGCGCCGCATGCTGATCATCCTGGACAACTGCGAGCACGTCGTGGACGCCGCCGCCCGGCTCGCCGAGCACCTGCTGGCCCGCTGCCCGGAGCTGACCGTCCTCGCCACCAGCCGGGAACCCCTCGGCGTGCCGGGGGAGCTGGTCCGGCCCGTGGAGCCGCTGCCCGAGCCGGTCGCGCTGCGGCTGCTCGCCGACCGGGGCGCGGCGGCCCGCCCCGGCTTCCGGGTCGAGGACGACCCGGAGGCGTGCGCCGAGATCTGCCGCCGCCTGGACGGACTGCCCCTCGCGATCGAGCTGGCGGCGGCCCGGCTGCGCATGCTGACCCCCTGCCAGATAGCGGACCGGCTGGACGACCGCTTCCGGCTGCTCACCTCCGGCAGCCGCACCGTGCTGCCCCGCCAGCAGACCCTCAGAGCCGTCGTCGACTGGTCCTGGGACCTGCTGGACGCCGGCGAACGAGACGTCCTCGCCCGGCTGTCGGTGTTCGCCGGCGGCTGCGACCTCGCCGCCGCGGAGGCGGTGTGCGGGCCGGCCGCCCTGGACGCGGTCGGCTCCCTGGTCGACAAGTCCCTCGTGGTGGCCGCCCCGGCGGCCGGTGGCGGCATGCGCTACCGGCTGCTGGAGACCGTCGCCGAGTACGCCGCCGAACGCCTCGCCGAGACCGGCCACCGCGCGCGGGCCCAGCGCGCCCACCTGACCTACTACCGGGAACTCGCCCGCACCACCGACCCGTTGCTGCGCGGCTCCGGACAGCGCGCCGCCATCGACCGGTTCCAGCTGGAGTACGAGAACCTGCGCACCGCGTTCCGGTACGCCGTCGCCCAGCGCGACGAACAGGAGGGCCTGTGCCTGGTCCTGTCCCTGTTCTGGTTCTGGCAGATGCGCGACCAGCGCATCGAGATCCGCACCTGGTGCCGGGAGGTCATGACGCTCGGCCCCGACCCGTTCACCGAACCGGTCCGCCGCGCCGAACCGGTGTGGCAACGCTGCACCGACACCCCGCCCCCGTACACCGGCGAACTCCTCGCCGAGGCCCGGCGCGGGGTCCATCTCGCCCATCTGGCCTGTATGGACACCGAGATCGACCTCTGGCAGACCCCGGAGGCGAAGGCGAAGCTCCGCGTCGTCGCCCAGGTCTACGAGCCCGGCCTGCCGCAGACCTGCCGGCCCCCGGGCATGCTGTGGTTCTTCGCCGGTCTGCTGACCGGCGGCGCCGAACAGGTGCGCACCATCGTGGACGCCAACGTGCGGACCTGCCGGGAGACCCCGGGCTACGAGTGGGAGCTGGCCGGCGCCCTGCAACTGCGCGCCAACCTCCTGGCCAACCGGGGCTCGTGGGCCGGCGACGCCACCCGCGACGCCGACGAGTCCCTGGAGATCTACCACCGGCTCGGCGACGCCTGGGGCACCACCGAGGCCCTGTCCGCGCGCGGTGAGGCCAACGAGCGCAAGGGCGCCCACCGCGAGGCCGCCGCCGACTACCAGGCCGCCATCGAACACGCCGAACGCCTCGGTGCCCGCGCCCAGGTGGCCGTGCTCCGCGCCCGGCTCGGCAGCGTGCTCGTGCAGGCCGGCGAGAACGAACGCGGCGAGCGGATGCTCCGCGACGTCACCATGAGCCAGGGGGGCATCCACAACGAGGCCGTGCCCTTCGCGCGGCTCTTCCTCGCCGGCTGGCTCAGTCTGACCGGCCGCACCGCGGAGGCCCGCGAACAGCTCCGGCTGACGCGCGAGGAGGTCACCATCGCGCGCTTCGTCGTGTTCGACGCGCTGATCACCTCCCAGGAGGCCTGGGTGGACGCCGTGGACGAGCGCACGGAGGAAGCCCTCGCCCGGGTCCGCAGGGCCGTCCGGCTCGCCGCCGATCCGCTGTCCGAGGCCCTCAACCCGCATCTGAACTCCATCTGCCTGACCACCGCGGCGATGGCCCTCGCCCGGGCCGACGGCGGCAGCCGCGCCGCCGACGCCGCCCGCTGCCTGGGCGCCGCCGACGCGCTGCTGCCGGCCGGCCACATCCCCTCCGACGTGGAGCGGCGGTGCCACGCCATGACCGAGGCGCGGATCCGGGAGACGCTGGATCCGCTCTCGTACGAGGCCGCGTACGCCGAGGGCGGTGGCCTCTCCCTCGTGGAGGCCACCGCCCTGATCTGAGCGCCGGGAGGCGTCAGCTCTTCGTGCGGAACTTGTGGATGGCGACCGGGGCCATGACCGCGGTCAGGCCGACCGACCAGATCAGCGTCACCCACAGGTCGTGCGCGACCGGGCCGCCCTCCATCAGGCCGCGCGCGGTGTCGGCCAGCGACGACAGCGGGTTGTAGTCGGTGAACGCCTGGAGCCAGCCCGGCATCGAGGAGGTCGGCGCGAAGATCGACGAGCCGAACTGCAGCGGCATCAGCACCAGGAAGCCCATCGCCTGCACCGACTGCGCGTTCTTCATCACCACGCCGAGGGTCAGGAACACCCACATCAGCGCCGAGCCGAACACCGCCGACAGCCCCACGGAGGCCAGCAGACCGCTCCAGCTGTTGATGTCGTAGCCCACGAGGAGGGCCACCACCAGCAGCACCAGGGTCGCGAACAGCATCCGCATCAGCTCCACCGCGATCTTCGCGAAGAGCACGGAGCCGCGTCCGATCGGCAGGGACCGGAAGCGGTCCATGACGCCGGAGTTGAAGTCCTGGTTGAAACCGGTGCCCACACCCTGGGCCATGTTCATGCCCATCATGGCCATGAGGCCGGGGACGACGTACTGGACGTACTGGTCCTGCCCGCCGCCCAGGGACTTGCCGATGGAGCCGCCGAAGACGTACACGAACAGCAGGGTGAAGACGACCGGGAACAGGATCGCGTCGAACATCGACTCCGGGTCCTGGCGGATCCACAGCAGGTTGCGGCGGACCAGCGCGCCGGTGTGGCGCAGATGGGCGCGCAGCGGGATCGGCGTGTCGGTCTTCGGGGCGGCCGGGGACAGGGTGGCGGTGGTCATACGGCGACCTCCTGACGGTCGTCGGCGGGCATGGCGTCCTGCGGGGCACTGGCGCGGTGGCCGGTGAGCGACAGGAACACCTCGTCGAGGCTGGGCAGTTCGGTGGTGATGGAGGAGACCGTGATGCCGCGCGCGGTGACCGCGCCGACGACGGCCGTCAGCTGCTCGTCGCTGAGGATCGGCACCAGCAGGGTCCCGGTCTCGGTGTCCACGGTGGTCGTGGCGAGCCCGGTGATGCCCAGCTCGTCCAGCATCGTGGCGAGCGGGCGCAGCTCCAGCGGGTCCACCGGCCGCACCCGCAGGGTGCGTCCGCCGACGCGGGCCTTCAGCTCCTCGATCCCGCCGTTGGCGATGACCTTGCCCCGGTCCACCACGGTCAGTTCGGAGGCGAGCTGCTCGGCCTCCTCCATGTACTGGGTGGTGAGCAGCACGGTGACGCCGTCGCCGACCATCGCCTTCACCTCGTCCCACACCTCGTTGCGGGTGCGCGGGTCCAGGCCGGTGGTCGGCTCGTCCAGGTACAGCACGGCGGGCCGGCCGATCATGGACGCGGCCAGGTCCAGCCGCCGCCGCATGCCGCCGGAGTACGTGCCCGCGGGACGCCTGGCCGCCTCCGTCAGCGAGAACCGCTCCAGCAGTTCGTCGGCGCGGGCGCGGGCGTCCTTGCGGGACAGGTCCAGCAGCCGTCCGATCAGGTACAGGTTCTCCCAGCCCGGGAGCTTCTCGTCCACCGAGGCGTACTGGCCGGTGAGGCCGATGACCCGGCGCAGCTGGCGGGGCTGCCGTACGACGTCGTAGCCGGCCACCGTGGCCTGCCCGGCGTCGGGGGTGATGAGGGTGGACAGGATGCGTACGAGGGTGGTCTTGCCGGCGCCGTTCGGCCCGAGCACACCCATCACGGTGCCCTCGCGCACGTCCAGGTCGACACCGTCCAGTGCCTTGGTCTCGCCGTAGTGCTTGACCAGTCCCCGTACGGTCACGGCGGAGCGTCCGCCGACGGGGTTGTCGTCGATGCGTGTCATGCCGATGACAGTGCCAGGCCCCACCGACAAACCACCGACAGCCGGCCGACACCCGCCGACAGCCGACCGACGGACGGCCGACAGACGCCGGTTCAGGCGCAAACGGCAGCAGCCCGCCGACGGGGGACGATCGGCGGGCTGCCCGGTGGTGCCGCAGTGGTCTAGTGGACGGAGTGCTCCTCCAGCGGGAACGTCCCGCCGACGACGTCCTCCGCGAACGCCTTGACCGCGTCGCCCATGACCTCACGCAGGTTCGCGTACTTCTTGACGAACTTCGGGACCCGGCCGGAGGTCAGCCCGAGCATGTCCGTCCAGACCAAGACCTGCGCGTCCGTCTCCGCTCCCGCGCCGATGCCGACCGTCGGGATGTGCAGCACCCGCGTCACCTCGGCCGCCAGCTCCGCCGGGACCAGCTCCAGGACCACCGCGAACGCGCCCGCGTCCTGTACGGCCTTGGCGTCGCGCAGCAGCTGCTGTGCCGCCTCCTCGCCGCGCCCCTGCACGCGGTAGCCCATCGCGTTGACGGACTGCGGGGTCAGCCCGATGTGGGCCATGACCGGGATGCCGGACTCCACCAGCAGCCGGATCTGCTCGTGCGACCGCTCGCCGCCCTCCAGCTTGACCGCGCCGACCCCGGCCTCCTTCACCAGCCGGGTCGCCGAGCGCAGCGCCTGCACCGGGCCCTCCTGGTAGGAGCCGAAGGGCAGGTCGCCGACGATCAGGGAGCGGGTGGTGCCGCGTACGACGGCCGCGGACAGCATGGTCATCTCGTCGAGGGTGACGGGGACGGTGGTGTCGTACCCGAGGTGGCAGTTGCCCGCCGAGTCGCCGACCAGGATGACCGGGATCCCGGCCTCGTCGAAGACGGACGCGGTCATCGCGTCGTAGGCGGTGAGCATGGGCCACTTCTCGCCCCGCTCCTTGGCGAGGGCGATGTCGCGGACGGTGATGCGGCGGGTGCCCTTCCCCCCGTACAGCGCCTTGCTGCCGTCGGAAGGCTTGTTCTGGGCAGCCGAAAGCTGCGTCATGGCAACGGCTCCTTCAGTCATCTCGAGGCGCCCTGACGGCGTCCCCGGATCGACTCCATGGTGGCACCTCGTGCCACTCGGGGCCAGAGGTACCCCCTTGTGAGCCGAGCCGCGTAAGGCCTTGGCAAAGAAATAAGATACGAGACGGTTCCGTATCGAAATGATCGTAGGCTCGGACGCATGACAAGTCCCGTCCCTGCCTCCCGAATACCGGAAGCGGTGCACCGGCGCCGCTGGGCGATCCTCGGCGTGCTCATGCTCAGCCTGCTGATCGTGGTGCTCGACAACTCGATCCTGAACGTCGCCATCAAGACCATCGCCACCCCGGCGCCCACCGGCCTCGGCGCCACGCAGAGCGAGATCGAGTGGGCGATCAACGCCTACACCCTCGTCTTCGCCGGCCTGCTGTTCACCGCCGGACTCGTCGGCGACCGGCTCGGCCGCAAGAAGGTGCTGCTCGGCGGCATCCTCGTGTTCGGCATCGGCTCCGCGCTCGCCGCCGAGTCCGGCTCGCCCGGCCAGCTGATCGCCTACCGCGCGGTGATGGCCCTCGGTGCCGCCTTCGTCATGCCCGCCACCCTCGCCGTGCTCATGAACGTGTTCGAGCGCGAGGAACAGCCCAAGGCCATCGGTATCTGGGCCGGCGGCGTCGGCCTGGCCATCGCCATCGGCCCGATCACCGGCGGTGCCCTCCTCGACCACTTCTGGTGGGGCTCGGTCTTCCTCGTCAACGTGCCCATCGTGATCGTCGCGCTGGTCCTGATGACCTGGCTGGTGCCCGACTCCCGCGACCCGCGGCCCGGCCGCCTCGACCCCATCGGCGTGGTCCTGTCCGTCGTCGGCCTCGTGCTGCTCGTCTACGGCATCATCAAGGGCGGCGAGCTGGCCGACTTCACCGACGCCAAGGCGCTGGGCACCATCGTCGCCGGCCTCGTCGTCCTGGCCGCCTTCGTCGTGTTCGAGAAGCGCAGCGACCACCCGTCGCTGGACGTCACCTACTTCCGCGACAAGGTCTTCTCGGCCGCCATGAGCGCCATCGCGCTGGTCTTCTTCGCGCTGATGGGCGTCACCTTCTTCGGCGTCTTCTACACCCAGAGCGTGCGCGGCTACTCCCCGCTGGAGTCCGGTGTGCTGATGCTGCCCCTCGCCGCCGCCCAGCTGATCTTCGCGCCCCGCGCCCGGCTGCTGGTCGACCGGTTCGGCAACAGGGCCACCACCACCGGCGGTCTGGTGCTGATCGCGGCCACGCTGGCCGCGTTCGCCACGTTCGAGGCCGACACGCCGATCTGGCTGCTGGAGGTCGTGTTCTTCCTCATGGGCACCGGCATGGCGCACATCATGACCCCGACCTCGGTCGTCATCATGCAGGCCCTGCCGCGCGAGAAGGCCGGCTCCGCCTCGGCGCTGAGCAACACCTTCCGCCAGGTCGGCGGCGCCCTCGGCATCGCCGTCCTCGGCTCCGTGCTCGCCACCTCGTACCGCAACGGCATCGAGGACAAGCTCGGCCTGCTGCCGCCCGGCCTGCGCGCGACCGCCGGCGAGTCCATCGAGGCCACCCTCGGCGTGGCCGAGAAGCTCGGCCCGCGGGGCGAGGCCCTGGTCACCCCCGCCCACGACGCGTTCCTGCACGCCATGCACGTCACCGCCCTGTGCGGTACGGGCGTCGCGCTGATCGGCGCCGTGGTGACCTTCCTGTTCCTGCCGGGCAAGCCGCCCGCCGGCCGGCGGCAGGACAGGGAGTCGGAGTTGGTCGCCGCCGGGGAGTGAGCCACACGCGCGGTTCCACGGGGGAAGGAGGCGGCTGCGGGACAATCCCCGCAGCACAGTGAGAGGACGGATCGTCGTGAGCCTTGCCGAGAGCCGACCGCGACCGGACGGACCCGCACGGGGCCGGCCGCGCAGCGAAGCGGTGGAACGCGCCATCCTGGAAGGCGTGATGAAGCTCCTGGAGGAGGGCGTGCCCCTCGCCGAGCTGTCCATCGAGCGGGTCGCCCGCACGGCCGGGGTCGGCAAGGCCACCATCTACCGCCGCTGGAGCGGCAAGGAGGAACTGTTCGTCGACGTCGTACGCGCCGCCGAACCCCCCGACCCCGAACTCCCCGGCACCTGTCTGCGCGACGACCTCGTCGTCCTGCTGGAGTCCCTGCGCCGACGCGGCCTGGTCAGCCGCTCCTCGGCGATCCTGCACAACGTGTACGCGCAGATGAAGAGCAGCCCGCGGATCTGGGCGGCGTACCACGCCAGCGTCATAGCGCCCCGCCGCGACCTCGCCCTGGACCTGCTGCGCCGCGCGCAGGCGAGCGGCGAGATCCGCGCGGACATCGATCTGGACCTGGCCAACGACATGTTCGTCGGCCCCATGCTCGTCCGCTCCGTGATGCGTCCCGACGCCGAACTGCCCGAGGGGCTGGCGGAGCAGATCGTCGACGCGGTGCTGGACGGCCTACGGCCCGTCAGGTCCACGGTGCAGTAGCACTAATGTGCGCGTTTCGTCACAGACCCCGTGCACCCCGGGGGTCACCGGAACTCGCGGCCCCGGCTCGTTCGTCCTCGTCTTCCGTACGGCCGTCATGGGACGGCGGAACGGAGCCGATCATCCCCTAGGGTCGGAAGAGCAAGGGGGGCGAACGGTGTGCACGGCAGGCAGTGAGGCAGACGGTATGGCGCAGCAGGCGTACATGACGGAGACGGTGGGCGACGGTTCGGAGCCCGAGCGACCGGGATCCCGGCTCCGACGCCTGGCGCACCGCCTCCTCACCGGGTGGCGAAACGATCCGGGCGTCTGGCGGCGCGGCGTCGTCCTCGCCGTACTGGCCCTGCTGCTCGCCCTGGTGATGCTGCTGCACGCCCACATGCCGAACGCGGTGGGCAACCTCGGCTCGCTCACCGAGACGTTCCTGCCCTGGCTGGGCCTGGCCGTCCCGGTGCTGCTGGTCCTCGCCCTGATCCGCCGGTCGCTGACCGCGCTGATCGTGATCCTGCTCCCGGCGATCGTGTGGCTGAACCTCTTCGGCGGGCTGCTGACCGACAAGTCCGGCGCCGGCGGCGACCTGACGGTGGCCACCCACAACGTCAACGCCGGCAACCCCGACCCGGCCGCGACCGCCACCGGCGTGGCCGCGTCCGGCGCGGACGTCCTGGCCCTGGAGGAACTGCCCGCCTCCGCCGTACCCGTCTACGAGAAGGCGCTGGCGTCGACGTACAAGTACCACGCGGTCGTCGGCACGGTCGGGCTGTGGAGCAGGTACCCGATGACCGGCGTCCACGCCGTCGACATCAAGCTCGGCTGGAAGCGGGCCATGCGCGCCACCGTGACGACGCCCAAGGGGCCGGTCGCGGTCTACGTCGCCCACCTGCCCTCGGTGCGGGTGAAGATAGAGGCCGGGTTCACCGCCCGGCAGCGGGACAAGAGCGCCGACGCGCTCGGCGAGGCCATCTCCGACGAGCCCCTGAAGCAGGTCGTGCTGCTCGGCGACCTGAACGGCACCATGAACGACCGCGCGCTCAACGGCGTCACCTCCCAGATGCGCTCCACGCAGGGCGCGGCGGGCAGCGGCTTCGGCTTCAGCTGGCCGGCGTCGTTCCCGATGGCCCGGATCGACCAGATCATGGTGAAGGGCGTGGAGCCGGAGAAGAGCTGGACGCTGCCGCGCACGAACAGCGATCACCTGCCCGTAGCGGCCCGTGTGAAGCTCGACACAGGGGCTTAACCTGCCGGAATACTGGACCTGAGAGAGTTTGTTCCGTCCAGGAACATACTGCGAGACTCGAACACGTACAGCACTCCGCTCTCTGAAAGGTCCCTCATGCCCCTGGCCCTGCTCGCCCTCGCCGTGGGCGCCTTCGGCATCGGTACGACCGAGTTCGTGATGATGGGACTCCTGCCCGACGTCGCGGACGACCTGCACATCTCGATCCCCGCCGCCGGCCACCTGGTCTCGGCGTACGCGCTGGGCGTCGTCATCGGCGCCCCGCTGCTGGCCGCGCTGACCGCGCGGATGTCCCGCCGCACGGTCCTGATCTCCCTCATGGCCCTGTTCGTGGCCGGCAACGCCCTGTCGGCGTTCGCCCCCGGCAACGGCTCCCTGCTGGCCGCCCGCTTCCTCAGCGGCCTGCCGCACGGCGCCTTCTTCGGCGTCGGCGCGGTCGTCGCCACGTCGATGGTCCCGCCGGAGCGCAAGGCCCGCTCGGTGTCCCTGATGTTCCTCGGCCTGACCGTCGCCAACATCGCGGGCGTCCCCGTCGCCACCCTGATGGGCCAGCACCTGGGCTGGCGGGCGACGTTCCTCGGAGTGAGCGTGATCGGCATCGCCGCGATCGCCTCCCTGGCCCTGCTGATCCCGCACGACCGGAACCACGCGGCCTCGTCGACGGGCCTGCGCGGCGAACTCGCGGCCCTGAAGTCGGTGCCGGTCTGGCTGGCCCTCGGTACGACGGTGGCGGGCTTCGGCGCGCTCTTCGCGGCCTACAGCTACGTCACCCCGATGCTCACGGACGCGGCGGGCTACGCCGACACCAGCGTGACCCTGCTCCTCGCCCTCTTCGGCGTCGGCGCCACGGCGGGCAACCTGCTGGGCGGCCGGCTCGCCGACCACTCCCTGCGCGCCACCCTCTTCGGCGGCCTGGTCTCGCTGGGCGTGGTCCTGGTGCTCTTCCCCCTGCTGATGCGGGCGCAGTGGAGCGCGGCCCTGGCGGTGGCCCTGCTGGGCATGGCGGCCTTCGTCACCGGCTCCCCGCTCCAGCTGATGGTGATGGAGAAGGCGTCGGCGGCCCCCTCCCTCGCCTCCTCGGCCAACCAGGCGGCGTTCAACCTGGCCAACGCGGGCGGAGCCTGGATCGGCGGCCTCGCCCTGGCGGCCGGCCTGGGCACGACGTCCCCGGCGCTCGCGGGAGCGGCCCTGGCCGTCCTGGGCCTGGGCGTGGCGAGCGTGGCGTACGCGGTGGACCGCCGCCGGGAGACTGTGTCGGTGGGGCGGGTGGTGGCGTCCCGGGTTCCGGAGCCCCACCTGACCGAGCTGCCGAGGTGACGGGAAGGGGCGAGCGAGCGGCGCCGAACAGCGCCGGCCCCAGCGGCGACGGACCCCGGAGGGTTCCGCCGGCCGGGGCTCCGGCCTATCGTCTGGGCCTGTGATCGAAAAAGCGGCTCCGCTGCCCCCGACGGTCTTCCCGCTCGCCAAGAGACGTGTGTGGGCCATGCTGGCCGGCTCGCTGGTCTTCGTCGCCCTGGGCATCGCCTTCCTGATCGCCCACAGCACCGTGAAGATGACCGTGGCCGGGGCGCTGGCCGTCCTCTTCTTCGGGTTCTGCTCGGTGAGCTTCATCCGGCTCCTGCTCCGTGGCCGACCGGAGCTGGTGCTGGACGACGCGGGCGTGGACCACGTGAGGCTGGGCCGGCTCGGCTGGGACGAGATAGCCGCCGCGCGGATGCGGGAGCAGCGGGTACGCAACACCTCGCAGCGGTTCATCGAGCTGGTGCTGCACGATCCGGACGCCTACCTGGCGCGGGCGCCCGAGCTCGTCCGCAGGACCGCGTCCGCGAACGCACGGCTCGGCCTCGGTCCGGCCACCGTGGCCACGAACACCTTGCCGGTGCCGCCGGAAGCGGTGCTGGAAGCGATGCGGCTCCACTGCCCCGGACTACCGGTCCAGCACTGAGCCCCGCTCCCCGCGGGCCCCCGCGGGACCCGCCTCAGTTCCTCAGTTCACACCACACCGTCTTCCGGTCCGGTCCCTGGTCCACGCCCCACCGCTCGGCCAGCGCGTCCACGAGGGCCAGCCCCCGCCCCGACTCCGCCGTCTCCCCGGCCGGCAGCAGGACGGGCAACGCCCGCGGGTCGGGATCGGTCACCTCGATCCGCGTACGCCCCACCGCCGTACCCCCGACCCGGACCGTCACCGGTGTCCCCTCGCCGAGGTGGTCGATGACGTTGGTCAACAGCTCCGTCGCACACAGGCGGACGTCGAAGCCGTACCCACGGAGGTGGTGGCGCAGTTCCGGCGCCGCCTTCGCCGTGGCCGGCAGGTGCAGTTCCAGCGACGTCGTCACTGCGCCGCCGCCTTCCTCAGCGCGGCGGCCAGCGCCCGCGCCGTGGCCGTGTTGCAGTTCCCGAGCGTGACGAGTCCGGCGGGCGGCGCGTACGTACCCGCGAAGCTCGGCAGGTCGGCCCGGAGCGAGGGCAGCGTGATGCCGTGCAGGGCGAGCGCGGCGCGGAGTTCCTCGACGCAGAGGGTGACGTCGTAGGCGGTGGGGGAGCGGTCGGACATGAGAGGCGGCACCTTCTGTGCAGTGTGTGACGAACACCTCACAGAGTGTCGCCGCGCTCGCTACCGTGGAAGAGGTTTCGCGTTCGCGACCAGGGCAGCGGAGGAGAGTGAGCGGTGGCCCGGGGCAAGGACATTGACGGCTCGATGAGCGTCCCGACCTTCTACGGCAAGGAGTTGCGGTGGAAGCGGGAGGCGGCCGGCCTGTCGTTGGAGGCGTTCCTCGAGGGCAGCTTCTACGGCAAGACGTACCTCAGCGACATCGAGCACGGGGAGCGGAGGATGCCCATCGATCTGGCTCGGCATGCGGATCGAGTCCTCGACACCGACGGCTTCTTCGAGCGCCGTTGCGAGGATGTGCGCAGGGCGAGGAGGGGGCCGCATGCCGCCTACTTCGAGAAGGTTCTGGAGGCGGAGAAGTACGCCGAGTCCATTGAGGAATGGTGCCCCATCACCTTTCCTGGGCTGCTCCAGACCGCTTCGTACGCGCGGGCACTGGTCCGGTCGGCTCACCCGGCAGCCCCCGACGACTGGGTCGAGGAGAAGGTTGAGGCCCGGCTCTCCCGTGCCCGTCTCTTCGAGACGGATCACTCCGTCCCGGAGTACTGGGCGATCCTGCACGAGTCACTGATCGCGGAGCCGATCCTGTCTCCGCTGGAAATGGCCGAACAGCTCGACCGCATCGTGGCCTTGGCCGAACGGCGCCGGATCACTCCGCAAATCGTTCCGCGTACATGCGGGGCGCATCCCCTGATGGCCGCCTCCATCATGATCATGACGTTCCCGGAAGCCCCGCCGCTGATCTACACCGAGGCTTCCTACAGCGGGGACACCATCGATGATCCGGCCCTCGTGAAGCAGTACCGCAAGGCATACGATCGGCTCAGGGCCGTCGCGCTGTCACCAGACACGTCCCTGGCCATGATCGAGGCAGCGGCAGAGGATTTCCGAAATGGCGACCGACCGGATCGACTTGAGTGACGCGCTCTGGTTCAAGAGCAGCTACAGCAACGGTGATGGCGGGGAATGCGTCGAAGTCGCCGGCGACTTCCCCGGCGCCGCCCTCTGGCGAAAGTCGAGCTACAGCAACGGCGACGGCGGCAACTGCGTCGAGGTAGCCGACAACATCCCCGGAGTCGTCCCCGTACGTGACTCAAAGGTCCCCGGCGGCCCCGTCCTCCTTCTCCCTCCCACCGCCTGGACCCCCTTCATCACCGCGCTCAAGGCACCCTGAAGCCGAAGGGGCGTGAGGTGCACGCACCCCACGCCCCTTCAACTGAGCGAATCCCGGCGACTTACCGCCGGAACGACTCCACGTACCCGTTGGCCGGCGAGCCGACCCCCGTCACGTCGTCGTAGCCCTTCACCGCGGACAGCGAGCTGTCCTTGCCCAGGCTGCGCACCGACGTGAGAAGACCGTCAGCGGCGTCGACGCCGTTGGCGTAGTCGACGCGGGCGACCGCCAGCCCCGACCCCGTCGGGTTGTCCGTGACGTCGTGGAAGACGCCCTTCTTGCCGTACTTGGCGTAGATCACCGGGTTGGCGAAGCCGAGGGGCTCGCCGCCGCGGGCCTCCTGGGCCAGGGCCTGGACCGCCGCGATGACCGGCGCGGCCAGCGAGGTGCCGCCGATGCGGTACTCGCTGTACTGCTCGGTGCCGTCGGGGAAGGTCTGGGTCTGGCCGACCAGGAAGCCGGTGTTCGGGTCGGCGATGGCCGCGATGTCCGGGACGACGCGGTTGCCGGCGGCGTTGTTGGCCGTGGCCAGCGCGTTCGGGACGACGCCCTTCTGGTAGTACGGCTGCGGCACCGTCTTGCTGGTGCCGCCGCCCGCGCCCGAGGTGAACGCGCCGGGGAAGCCGACCCAGCTCTTGCCGTCGGGGGCCAGCGACGCCTTCTCGGTGCCCCAGCCGGTCTCCCACTGGTACTTGTCGCCCTTGCCGACGGCCAGCGAGGTGCCGCCGACCGCGGTGACCCAGGCGGAGTTGGCCGGGGTGTCGACCTGCTTCACACCGGTGTTGGCGACCTCGTCGCCGTTGTCACCGGACGAGAAGTAGAAGCCGATGCCCTGGACCGCGCCCAGCTGGAAGACCTGGTCGTACGCGGCGGCGAGGTCCGGAGTCTGGTTGGCCTCGATGTCGCCCCAGGAGTTGGAGACGATGTCGGCCAGGTGGCTGTCGACGATCTTGCTGAGGGAGTCCAGCAGGTCGTCGTCGTAGCAGGAGGCCGCACCCACGTAGGTGACGTCGGCGTTCGGCGCGACCGCGTGGACCGCCTCGACGTCCAGGGTCTCCTCGCCGTACCAGCCGGCGGCCCCGCACTCGTCGGTCTTGGTGTAGTTCTTCGGCAGCACCTGGTGCAGCTGGCCGGTCTTCCAGGCCGCGTCACCGTTCTTCACGGCGTACTTGCCGGCGTCGTAGGCGATCGTCGGGGAGGCGTACGCGTCGGTGATCGCGATGCGGACGTTCTTGCCGGTGTACGTGCCGGCGCCGTACGCCGCGCGCAGCTGCTTGCCGGTGTAGCCCTTGATCGCGTACGGGATCTTCTGGCCGTAGGCGTCCGGGAGCGTCGTCGCGACGTTCGAGCCGTAGTACGACGAGAAGGGGCCCGCGTTCTTGAAGACCGCGTCCGGGGGCGGCAGCTGGTCGTCGTGGTTCGCCTTGTGCGGGGCGTTGTCCAGGCCGGTGACGGTGAGGACCGCGCCCTTGAGGGCGGCCGGGGCGGAGGCCGTGCGCGCCGGGGCGCGGTAGGTCTTGGAGCCCTTGGCGTAGTTGTGCAGCTGGGTGCCGAACGCCTTCTCGGCGGCGGCCACGTCACCGGAGACGGCGACGTAGTGCGGGGTGACCGCGGTGACCGTCAGGCCGGCCGACTTCAGCCAGGACGTGACGGCGGCCACCTGGGCCTTGGTGGCCCCGAAGCGGGCCTGCGCCTTCTTGGCGCTGAGGTACTTGCCGTACAGGGGCGAGCCGGGGTCGGACACCGCCTTGGCGTAGGCGGCGAGTCCGGCCGCGTCCCGGCCGGCCAGGTAGACACGGGCCTTGACCTGGGCCTTGTCCGAGGTCGCGCCCTTGTCCGCCTTGGCCGTGGCCCAGAGCGGCTTGGTGCCCTTCAGTACGTCACGAGCGGGGCTGTCCGCGGCGTGCGCCGCGGGTATGCCCAGCGCCAGCGCACCGGCGATCATGGGCAGTGTCGCTGCCATGCTCACACCGGCGCGCACGGTGGCGCGGTTGGATCTCATAGAACCCCCTGCGATGCGGTTCGCATGCATGTAGTGGTTGGCACGTCGTGGAGGCGCGCGCCGGCCCGCGGCGGTGTCGGCCGGCGAGTGGATCACACGATGGGGGCCACTCTTGCGATGAACCGTTCATGCAAGGGGAACGTAAAAGTCAAGAGAAGCTCAAGTAACCGCCCCGCAGGGCGGTTTGACCGATTCATCCTTACGGCGGTGTTACGAACGGGCTTGCGCGCCCCGTTCCTTGAGCATTCCGGCCATCAGCTCGATCTCCGACTGCTGCGCGTCGACCATGCCCTGCGCGAGCCGCTTCTCCACGCCCACCGTGCACTTGGCGACACAGCCCTCGGCCATGTGGATGCCGCCCTCGTGATGGTCCGTCATCAGCTGGAGGTAGAAGATCTCGGCCTGCTTGCCGCTGAGCGACCCGAGCTTCTTCAGCTCGGTGTTCGTGGCCATCCCCGGCATCAGCGCGCCGTCCTTGCCGGAGGCCATGCCGCCCATGCCCATCCAGGTCATCGGCGGGTCGGCCGACACCTTGGGCAGGTTCCACAGGTCCAGCCAGCCCAGCAGCATGCCGCGCTGGTTGGCCTGCGTCTGCGCGATGTCGTAGGCGAGCCGCCGCACCTCCTCGTCCTTCGTGCGGTCGCGCACGATGTACGACATCTCGACGGCCTGCTGGTGGTGGACGGCCATGTCCCGGGCGAACCCGGCGTCCGCCGACTGCGCGCTCGGCGTGGCCGGATCCGATCCGCCGGTCTCCTCGGCGACCGCGTAGGTGATCGCGCCGGCCGCGACGAGCACCGCCGCCGCGGTTCCGGCGACCCAGCCGACGTGCTGACGCCTCACTTCATGACCCCGCCGGTGCACGAGGCGCCCGGCTCGGGCGTCTGCTGCCCCTGCACGTACGTGGCGAAGAACTTGTCCACTTCCGGGTCCTTGGCGCTCTTCACCGCGACCTGGTGGCCCCACGCCGACAGGATCAGCGGGGCGTCCTGGTTCTCGTACGGGCTCATCAGCGAGTACGGGGTCTTCTTCACCTTCGCCGCGAGCGCGTCGACGTCGGCCTTGGCCGCCTTGCCGGTGTACGTCACCCAGACCGCGCCGTGCTCCAGCGAGTGCACGGCGTTCTCCTCGGGCACCGCCTTGGTGTACACGTCGCCGTTGCAGTTCAGCCAGACCGGGTTGTGGTTGCCGCCGACCGGCGGGTGCATCGGGTACGACACCTTGGTCGTCACGTGCGTCCGGGACAGCTTGCCCGACCAGGTCTTCACCCCGTCCTCGCCGGTGGTGAACTTCCCCGAGTCCCCGGAGCCCTTGGCGTCACCGCTCGGCGTGGCCTGGTCCTTGCCGGAGTCGCCCTGCGTCTTCACCAGGACGACACCGCCGACGACGAGACCGACGACGACCACCGCGCTGGCGGCGATGGTGAGCACCCGGTTGCGGCGCTCGCGGGCACGCTCCGCGCGCCGCATCTCCTCGATGCGCGCCTTGCGCGCCGCGGTGCTGCTGTTCTTGCCGGAACCCATGAGGCGTGTCCTTCTGGGGAAGGGGACGTGGACGGTGGGGCCCGCTGATCGTAATGCGGCGGGGCCGCGCTTCCGTAGAGAGGGCACGGCAACCGGATAATTTGAACCAGGTATGCGCATTATCTACGCTCGCGGTATGCGGCTGCTGCGCTCCACCGACCTGGCCCTGCGTGTCCTGATGCGACTCGCGGTCGCCGACGCCACGCCCACGACCCGTCAGGTCGCCGCCGACATGGACGTGCCCTACACGCACGCCGCGAAGGTCGTCGCCGAACTCCAGCACCTGGGCCTGGTCGACGCCCGGCGCGGCCGGGGCGGCGGGCTGGCGCTCTCGGAGCGGGGCCGCACCGCGTCGGTGGGCGCGGTCGTGCGGACCTTCGAGGGCGAGGGTGACGTCGTCGACTGCGAGGGGACGCAGGGGACGGCGGCCTGCCCCGTGCGCTCCGGCTGCCGCCTGCGGGGTGCTCTGCGGGGGGCTCAGGAGGCGTTCTTCGCCGCGCTGGACTCCGTCACGATCGGGGAACTCGTCGCCGAGCCGACGGGGCCGCTGCTGCTCGGGATCTCCAGGAGGCCGGGGCTGGGCTGAACGCGGCGCGGATGCTCGTCCCTGTGCCGGCGGCAGGTGCTCGCCGGGGCTGGGCTGAACGCGGCGCGGCCGGCCGTGTGGGGTTGTCCGGCGTGTGCCGCGCGGTTGTGGCCGGTCGCGCAGTTCCCCGCGCCCCTTCGGGGCGCTCGGCCCTGTGCCGGCCGCCGGGCCGGGGCCGGGCGTCTCGTAGTGGGTGTCGGCCGGGGCTGGACTGAACGCGGCGCGACCGGCCACGCGGGCGTCAGCGTGTGCCGCGCCCCCGTGGCCGGTCGCGTCCGGCGGACGCTCAGCCCTGTGCCAGCCAGAGGTCCGGGCCGAAGACCTCGTAGTGGATGTCGGCCGGGGCGACGCCCTTCCCGATCAGCTGGGCGCGGACCGCGCGCATGAAGGGGAGGGGGCCGCACAGGTACGCGCGCGTGCCGGGGTGGACGTCGATGCCGGTCAGGTCGACCAGACCGGTCCGGGTGCCGGGCTCGGCGTCGCGCTCGTAGAAGAAGTGCGTGGCCGCCTCGGGCAGCTTCCGCGCGTACGCCGTGTGGTCGGCGCGCAGGGCGTGGTCGGCGGGGGAGCGGTCGCCGTGGACGACGGTGACCGGGGCGCGGTGGCCGCCGGTCACGAGGTCGGCCAGCACGGCGATCATCGGGGTCACGCCGATGCCGGCGGAGGCGAGCAGCAGGGGCGTGCCGGGGTCGCCGGCCGGCACCAGGTCGCCGTACGGCTCGGACAGCTCCAGGACGTCGCCGGGCCGCACGCGCGCGTGGAGGTGGTTCGAGACCTCGCCGTCCGGCGTCGCCCCGCCCCGCACGCGCTTGACGCTGATCTGGCGCACCGTCTCGCCCGGCGCCCCGGTCAGGCTGTACTGCCGTATCTGCCGGGCGCCGTCGGGCAGGGTGACGCCGACGGAGACGTACTGCCCGGCGCGGAAGCCGGCCACCGGGCCGCCGTCGGCCGGGCGCAGCCGGAAGGTGACGACGTCCGGGGTCTCCTCGAAGCGCTCGACGACCTCGAAGGCGCGCAGGCCGGGGCCGCCGCTCTCCTCGTACAGCCGCTTCTCGATCGCGATGAGCGCGTTCGCCATCAGCCAGTACACCTCGTCCCAGGCGGCGGTCACCTCGGGGGTGACGGCCTCGCCGAGGACCTCGGCGATGGCGGCGAAGAGGTGCTCGTGGACGACGTCGTACTGCTCGGGGGCCACGCCCAGGGAGGCGTGCTTGTGCGCGATGCGTCCGAGCATCGCGTCCGGCCGCTGGTCCGGGCGGTCCAGCAGGTGCGTGGCGAAGGCGGCGATCGAACCGGCGAGGGCCTGCTTCTGGGTGCCGGCGGCCTGGTTGCCGCGGTTGAAGAGGTTGCGCAGCAGGCCGGGGTGGGCGTCGAAGAGGCGGGCGTAGAAGCGCTCGGTGATCTCGCCGATCGCCGCGCCGACGGCGGGCAGGGTGGCGCGGACGGTGGCTGCGGACTGCTCGGTCAGCATCGGGACTCCTCGGAGAACTCGGCTGACCGGCACGCTATGAAAACTTGCATCTGAGATGCAAATTAAAGAGCCGTGGTATCGGTCACGGGGGAAGCGGACCGGCCATTACGGATGTCGGCCCGAGCAGGCAAGATGGGGCGAGAGCGCAGTACACCTGCCGTACGGGAGGCGTTCAGGGCGAGGACGCCCGGGCGATCGAGGTCCGCAACGCGCGTGAAATGGTGTTGTGGTGGGATGCTCAGGTGCCCGACCGCCTCCCGTGATACGGGGGACAGGCGGCCTGACCAGCAAGGATGGGGAAGCGGAAGATGGACAAGCAGCAGGAGTTCGTGCTCCGGACCTTGGAGGAGCGCGACATCCGGTTCGTACGCCTGTGGTTCACGGACGTGCTGGGCTTCCTCAAGTCCGTCGCCGTGGCCCCCGCCGAGCTGGAACAGGCCTTCGACGAGGGCATCGGCTTCGACGGCTCCGCCATCGAGGGCTTCGCCCGGGTCTACGAGTCCGACATGATCGCCAAGCCGGACCCGTCCACCTTCCAGGTCCTGCCGTGGCGCGCGGAGACCCCCGGCACCGCCCGCATGTTCTGCGACATCCTCATGCCGGACGGCTCCCCCTCCTTCGCCGACCCGCGGTACGTCCTCAAGCGCGCCCTCGCCCGCACCTCCGACCTCGGCTTCACCTTCTACACCCACCCGGAGATCGAGTTCTTCCTGCTGAAGGACCGCCCGCTGGACGGCTCCCGCCCGACCCCCGCCGACAACTCCGGCTACTTCGACCACACCCCGACCAACGTCGGCATGGACTTCCGCCGCCAGGCGATCACCATGCTGGAGTCGATGGGCATCTCGGTGGAGTTCTCCCACCACGAGGGCGCGCCGGGCCAGCAGGAGATCGACCTGCGCTACGCCGACGCGCTCTCCACGGCCGACAACATCATGACGTTCCGGCTGGTCATGAAGCAGGTGGCGCTGGAGCAGGGCGTACAGGCGACGTTCATGCCGAAGCCCTTCTCCGAGCACCCCGGCTCCGGCATGCACACCCACCTGTCCCTCTTCGAGGGCGACCGCAACGCCTTCTACGAGTCCGGCGCCGAGTACCAGCTCTCCAAGGTCGGCCGCTCCTTCATCGCGGGCCTGCTGCGGCACGCGGCGGAGATCTCCGCGGTCACCAACCAGTGGGTGAACTCCTACAAGCGCATCTGGGGCGGCTCCGAGCGCACCGCCGGCGCCGGCGGCGAGGCCCCCTCCTACATCTGCTGGGGCCACAACAACCGCAGCGCCCTGGTCCGCGTCCCGATGTACAAGCCCGGCAAGACCGGCTCGGCCCGCGTCGAGGTCCGCTCCATCGACTCCGGCGCCAACCCGTACCTGGCCTACGCCGTCCTCCTCGCCGCCGGCCTGAAGGGCATCGAGGAGGGCTACGAGCTCCCGCCGGGCGCCGAGGACGACGTCTGGGCCCTGTCCAACGCCGAACGCCGCGCCATGGGCATCGAGCCCCTCCCGCAGAACCTCGGCGAGGCCCTGACCCTCATGGAGGGCAGCGACCTGGTCGCCGAAACCCTCGGCGAACACGTCTTCGACTTCTTCCTCCGGAACAAGCGGCAGGAGTGGGAGGAGTACCGCTCCGAGGTGACGGCGTTCGAGCTGCGGAAGAACCTGCCGGTGCTGTAGGGGCGGGTCAGGGCGAGTTTCCCGCTGACTCGGCGGAGGGGGCCGACGGTCGTGGACTGTCGGCCCCGTCGCGGTGTTCGTGCTGCCGCATCGGCCGGGCGCACGGGGGGTTGTAGGGGAGGTGGGGGACGTACTTGTGCCACAGCTGGGGGGTCAGCATGTTGCCGGTGGAGCGGCAGATGTACGCGACGGCGGATCTGGTGGTCATGGGCAGAATGCGAACGGCGGATGAGCCGTCGCCGATGATCAGGGTGCGACCGTCGCCGGAGAACGTCATCGTGTCGATGTAATCGGGGAGGAAGATCGGCTTTCCGAAGGGCCGCGCGTGGTCCGGGTCGCGGACGTCCCACAGCCGGAGCGTCTGGTCGGAACCGCCGCTGGCCACGGCGCGGCCGTCCGGACTGAACGCCAGAGCGATCACGGTGCCCCAGTGACCCGTCAGGTCCTGACCCATGTGCCTGGGACGGGTGCGGTCGCGGACGTCCCACAGACGGAGTACCGCGTCCTTGCCGGATGTCGCGAGCATGTGGCCGTCCGGGCTGAAGACCACCGAGTAGACCGCGTCCTGGCTGACAGCCCGGAGCCTGCCCAGGGGCCTGGGTCGCGCGGGGTCGGCGACGTCCCAGAGCCGCAGTCTGCCGTCGTCCGACACGGCGACGAGCGTGCGTCCGTCAGGGCTGATGGTCACACCGTTGATCTGACCGCTTGATCCCGAGGACAGCGGCCGGCCGAGAAGCCGTGGACGAGACGGGTCGGAGACGTTCCAGAGGAGCACCGCTCCGTGGGAGTCGCCGCTGGCCATCGTGTCCCCGCGGGGGGAGAAGGCGACACTCAGGAAGCCGTGGCCGGCATGCCCGGGCGATCTCCTCAGGAGCCTTGGTCTGGTCGCATCGGTGACGTCCCACAGCTGCACCTTCGGTTCGGCGGCGACGGCCAGGATCTTTCCCCCGGGTTGGAAAGCGACGGCTTCGGGAGGGGACGGCGCGTCCAGCCGTATCGACGCGCTGCGCAGCCGGGGATCGGCCGTGTTGCTGACATCCCAGAGGCGTACGGTCCGGTCCGCCGAACCCGAGGCGAGCAGATGCCCGTCGCGGCTGAGGGCCATTGCCTCTACCAGGTCCGAGTGCCCGGTGAGGATTGTGCGGGGGATCGTCCAGACCCTGACTTGGTGGTCGTTGCCGACGCTGGCCAGTCTGGTGCCCTGGGGATCGAAGGCCAGCCCCCATACGTGTCCGGCGTGGCCCACCAGCGAGGCGAGAGCCCGGTAGTCCTTGCGGGACGCCATGTTGTAGAGCCGGACGGCGTTGCTGTCGCCACCGAGGGCCATGAGGTTTCCGGTGCGGGAGAACGCCACCGCGTTGACGTCGCCCTCGGCGGTCGGGGAGGCGATCGCGTTCGGCTTGGCCGGATGCGTGATGTCCCACAATTGGGTCGTCCCTGAGGCTCCGGTTGCGGCCAGAGTCCGGTTGTCGTGGGTGAAGGCGACCGCCTTGACATCGTCGCCGGCCGACGCGTCCGGGATGGTCGGCGTGCCGGCGGCCCGTGGACGCCGCGGGTCCGCCACGTGCCACAGCCGTACGGTCGCGTTGCTCCCTCCGGCCGCCAGCAGCGTGCCGTCCGCGCTGAAGGCGACGTCATACACCGAGCCTTTGGCTCCGGCCCCGGTCAGCGGTCGCCCGAGGAGCTTCGGGTAGCGGGGGTCGGAGACGTCCCACAGCCGGACCCGGCCGTCATCGGCCGCTGTCGCCAGGAGGCGCCCGTCAGGGCTGATCGCGAGGGCGTACTGCCCGCCGCCACCTGCCTTGACCGGGTCACCGAGGGCGATGGGGTGCCGGGGGTCGCGGACGTCCCAACGGCGGAAGGTGCCGTCCTCGTCGGCGGCGGCGAGGAAGTGTCCCACAGAGCTGAAGCGCACTCCCCACACCCGCTTGTGGAAACCCCGCAGCGGATCGCCGAGCCTGCTCGGGCGGCCCGGGCCGGCGGTGTTCCACAGCCGGATCTCGCCCTTTTGGTCCCCGCTCGCCAGCACCTGGCCGTCGGGACTGAAGTCCACGGTGTTCACCTCGCCCCGGTGTCCGGTCAGCACGGTGGACAGCGGTGTGTCCTCGTCACCCAGCAGGTTGAGCTCGGTGGACTCGGTCGGCTGCATCCGAAGCGCCACCACGTCCAGCTGGGCGGCCAGAGAGGCGTCCGTCATACGCACCTGATCGGCCTCGGCCCTGATCTCCCCGGCGATCGCGGCATTCCGTTCCTGCCGTGCCCTGTCGCTCTGCACTCGCGCGACAACGCCCACCACCGCGACGGCCACGGCCAGCGCACTCAGGACAGCGACGAGGCCCTGCCATATCCGGCGAACGCGCCGCCTGTGCCGTATCGAGGCGCTCAGGAATTCGGACGCGACCGGCCCGAGTCGGCCCGCGCCCTCGTCCTCATGCGCACCGTCACGCCCAGCCAGCGCCCGCGCCTCCTCCAGTCGCACCCCCCTGTACAGCAGCCCCGGATCACGGCTCGCCTCCTCCCAAGCGACCGCCGCGTCCTCCAACCGCTGCCGTGCCAGGTACCGGGCCCGGTGGTCCCGGATCCACTGGCGCAGGCGTGGCCAGGTGCGGAGGAGTACCTCGTGGGTGATGGTCACCGTGTCCTGCTCCCGGGTCAGCAGGCGTCCCCGGGTGAACGTCTCGACGACCTGCGCGGCCTCCTCCGGACGCGCACACTGGCTCACGAGGTCGTCGTACCGCACCGGACACCGCGTGTCCGCGGCGCCCCGCTCGCCGAACTTGACGAGCCGCAGGAACAGGGACCGCGCGGTCTCCCGCGCCGACGGATCCAACCGGTCGAACCAGCGGTCCGCCTCGGTGGCCACGCTGTTCGCGATGCCGCCGGTCGCCTCGTAACCGTCCACGGTGAGGACATGGCCCGCGCGGCGCAGCCAGGTCGCCCGGAGGGCGTGGGCGAGCAGAGGGAGCCGTCCGATCTCGTAGGCGGGGTCGTCGTCGGCTCCGTCCTCGGTCGTGCCCAGGTCGCGCAGCAGGACCTCCACCAGCCCTGGTTCGACGTCCAGCCCGACCGTGCGGGCGGGGTAGAGGATCGCCTCCCGTACGCCGGTCCGGGTCAGCGGTCCCATCATCACCTGGTTGCGTTCCACCGCGTCGAGGAGACCGGGGTGGGCCGCGCACTGGGTGTAGAAGTCCGATCGCAGACCGAAGACGACCAGGCCGGGTGGGGGTTCGCCGCTCGGGCCGACCTCCGCGATGCCGAGGACCGCGTCGAGGAAGTCCCGGCGCTCCTGCTTGTCGGGGCACAGCGTGAACAGTTCCTCCAGCTGGTCGACGACCACGACGGCCCGGCGTTCCCCGGGGCCCTTCGCCAGTGCCCGGCGCAGCTCGTCGGGCCGCAGGACGGGAGAACCGTCCCGGCCGCTTTCCATGACCTCCCACAGGTGGGCGCCGAGGGCCTCCATCGGATGGGACGTCGGCGTGAGCCACACGAGCGGCCAGCGCGCCGAACCCGGCAGCACGCCCCGCCTCAGCTCGGCCAGCAGCCCCGCCCTGAGCAGCGAGGACTTCCCCGCCCCGGAGGGCGCGACGACGACCAGTGCGCCGCCCGCCGCGAGGCAGCCGTCCAGCCGGACCAGCAACTTGGCCACCACGGAGTCCCGGCCGAAGAACCACCGCGCCTGTTCGGTGGTGAACGCGGACAGACCGGGATACGGGCACTCGTCGGAGAGTGCGGCGTCGGGCACCCGGTGTGTGCCGCGCACCCCGGTCTCGTAGTGCACGTGCAGATCCCGCTCGGAGACGTACAGGTCCCGGCGAGCCTGGTAGATCCTGGCCCGGTCCGAGGCGCGCGCCTGCAGGCCGACCCGCTCACCGCGCGGCATCTCCTCGCCTCGGACGGAGGGTCCGCCGGAGCCGCGTGCCGGGGGTCCGCCGATGGGAGTCATGGTCCCTGGATGTGCTGATCACGCCCGGCCTGGTAGACCCGGCCCTGTCCGGAGGCCTCGGCGTGGAGCTCCTGGGTCCCGGTGCGGATGCCGGTGTCGTGGTGCACGTGCGGGGTGATGTCCCGCTCGATCAGGCGGCGCAGGTCCTCCGCCAGTGCGCGGTTCTCCCCCAGCAGCTCGGCCACCCGGTCTGCCCAGACCGTGACCAGCTCCGACTCCGCGTCAGTGTCCTGTTCCCGGCGGGCCGTCACCGCGCGGTCCCTGGACTCCTCCAGTTCCGCGGCCACACGGTCGGCCTGCTGCGGGCGGATGCGACGCCACCAGCCGGCGAAGGCTGTCCGTACCTGTTCCCAGGCGTCGGTGGTCATCGCTCCCACCAAGGCCGTGGCCGCCGACATCACGATCGGGTCCATCGCCACCAACCCCGCAATTACCTCTAATAGGACTAATGTACCCATTTTCGGGTATCGTGTCGCGCCAACACGGTGGCGGCCAGGGCGCTTTGGTTGAACGGTGAAGGAGGGGTTCAGGCCGGTCGCGGCGGCAGCGCGGTCGCGTGGGGGCGGTCAGGCCGGACCTCGGGCCGGGGTGACGTACAGGCGGCGCAAGCCGGTGGCTCGGCCCCGGGTAACCCGTACCCGGCGCCGTCAGCCTCCCCGAGCGACGGCACGCGCGTCCGCCGCACTCAGGCCGGTCGAGCCGCGCTGCTCGGCAACTCCTCGGGGACGGCCGCCACTTCGCCCGTCTCCGACGCCGTCCTCGAAGAAGCCGGTGTTCTGCCGTCAGTTCTCCGATGACATGCTCGCGATTGCCGCGGTGGGCCGGCGCCTCGTCCCAACTCCGCGACGCCGAGGCACGCTTCACTCACTCCGCGACGAGCGGCCGGAGGGGGACGAGCACGGTCCGGGGTCACGGCGTCCCACCGCCGCTCCCCGTGACGCCGCCGAGTCGCGTACCGAACACGCACCCGGAACCGTGAACACGCACCCGAGGTCGTCGATCCGGCCTCCCCCCGGCCCTAGCATGCGTCTGTGGCACCGCTGCTCGCCGTGTGCGCCGGGTACTTCATGGTCATCCTGGACGTCACGATCATCAATGTCGCCGTGCCCGCGGTGGGCCGGGAGCTGGCGGCATCGCTCACCGGCATCCAGTGGATCACGGACGGCTACACCCTCGTCCTCGCCGGGTTCCTGATGACGGGCGGTGCGCTCGGCGACCGGCTGGGCAACCGGCGGGTCTTCTGCTCGGGCGTGACGCTGTTCACGGTGGCGTCGGCCCTGTGCGCGGGCGCGCCCAGTGCCCCGGCCCTCGTCGCGGCCCGGCTGGTGGAAGGGCTCGGCGCGGCACTGATCGTTCCCGGCTCGCTCGCCCTGCTCCAGGAGGCCTACCCCGAGCCCGCGGCGCGTTCGCGCGCCTTCGGGCTGTGGGGGTCGATGGCGGGGATCGCCGCCTCCGCCGGGCCCCTGCTGGGCGGGCTCCTGGTGTCCACCGTCGGCTGGCGGTGGGTGTTCCTCATCAACGTGCCGGTCGGCGCGGCCTGCCTGGTCCTGACGGCGCGGTTCGTCGCGCCCTCGCCACGGCACCCGGACCGGGCCGTGGACTGGCCGGCCCAGGCCGCCGTGGTCGCGGCCGTCACCCTGCTGACGGCCGCCCTGAACGAGGCCGGGCGGCGCGGCTGGTCCGACCCGGCCGTCCTCGCCGGACTGGGGCTGGCGGTCCTGGCCGTGGCCGGGTTCGCGCTGCGCGAGCGGCTCGCCCGGGCGCCGGCCCTCCCGCTGCGGCTGCTGCGCTCACCGGCGATGGGCGGAGCGGCCGTCGTAGGGCTCCTGTTCAACTTCGGCTTCTACGGCATGGTGTTCACCGCCAGCCTGTACTTCCAGCACCAGCGCGGCTTCAGCGCGCTGCGGACCGGGCTGGCGCTGTTCCCGGCCGTGGCGGTGACCATGTTCGCCTCCGTCCTGTCCGGGCGCCTGACCCGCCGTACCGGAGACCGCCCGCTGGTGGTCACCGGCATGCTCCTGGGCGCCCTCGGGCTGGCCGGCTGGGCCGCCGCCGGGGCGGATCCGGCCTACCCGCTGCTGGTGACGCCCATGATGGCCGCCGGGTTCGGCACCTCCTTCGCCCTGACCGGCTCGACCGCCACGGTGATGGGCGCCGCACCGAGGGCGTACGCGGGAGCCGCCTCCGCCCTGTTCAACACCACCCGGCAGATCGGCAGCGCCACCGGCGTCGCACTCGGCGGCAGCCTGCTGGCGACCAGTGCCGGCTACGGCTCCGGGGTGCGCCTCGCCATGGCCGTCGGCGCCCTCGCCTACCTGCTGGCGGCGGGCCTGGCGTGGCGGTGCGTGCCGGCCAAGGCGGCCCGGGCCACCGCCCCGTGACGCTTCGGCGGCCGGCTCAGTGCGCGCGCAGGCACTCGATCTCGTAGTCCCCGCTGTCCTCGTCGATCGTCACCCCGTGGGTCTCGCTGCGGAAGCCCGGGAAGTGGCGGTCGAAGGTCTCCAGGGCCGTGAGGTAACGCAGGAGGGGGCCGTCGGGGGCGCCGGTGGACTCGCCCGGCATGAGGACCGGGATGCCGGGCGGGGTCACCGTGACCATCGCCGCCGCCACCCGGTGCGCCGCGTCGGCGATCCGCACCCGCTCGGTACCGCCCCGCACCAGCCGCTGGTAGCAGTGCTGCGGCGGGTGGACCGGCTCCGGGAGCTGCTGGAACGCGGTGTCCAGCAGCTCCACCAGGCGCGCCGAGCGCAGCTGCTCGTGCATCTGCCGGCACAGCTCGCGCAGGGTCAGGCCCGAGTAGCGGCGAGGGTGCGCGGCGACCGCCTCGGGAAGGACCCGGACGAGCGGGGCGTCGGCGTCGTACAGGGCCTTGAAGTCCATCAGGGCGTCCAGCAGCGTGCCCCACTTGCCCTTCGTGATGCCCATCGAGAACAGGATCAGCGTGGTGTAGCTGTCGGTCTTCTCGACCACGATGTTCCGGGTGGCCAGATAGGCGGTCAGCACGCGCGCCGGGATGCCCTCCTCGGCCATCTCCCCGGTCGCGGTGATGCCGGGGCAGGTCAGCGTGACCTTGACCGGGTCCAGCATGCAGTGGCCCTCGGTCAGCCCGGGGAAGCCGTGCCAGGAGGCGCCCGGCTCCAGCAGCCAGCAGGACTGCTCCGTGCGCAGCAGCTCCGGCGGGGCCTCGTCGAACGGCAGGCGTGTGCCGGTCGCCGGGTCGGTGACCTCCTCCGGCTGCCAGACGCCGAAGAACCACGGCGGCCGGTCCCCGGCGCCCTCCACCCGCCGGCGCAGCCGGACCATCTCCTGCCGGAAGCGGACCGCCTCCGTCACCGCCTCGTCCACCAGCCACTCGCCCTGCGGGCCGTCCATCATCGCCGTCGCCACGTCCAGCGAGGCGATCATCGGGTACAGCGGCGAGGTGGTGCCGTGCATCATCAGGGCCTCGTTGAACCGGTCGTGCTCCACCGGTGCCCGGGGCGCGGGCCGTACGTGCACCATCGCCGACTGGGACAGCGCGGCCAGCAGCTTGTGCGTGGACTGGGTCGCGAAGACCGTCGGCCGGTCCGGCCCGGGGAAGGTGTCCGCGTCCACCGACATGCCGTACCGGCCCCGGTACAACGGGTGGAACCGGGCGTACGCGAACCAGGCCTCGTCGAAGTGCACCCGGGGGGTGCTGGCGGCGAGCGCCCGCGCGGCCGGTACGGCGGCGTAACTCAGGCCGTCGTAGGTGGAGTTGGTGAACACCGCGTACTGCGCCTCGCGGGACACGGCCCCTTCGGCCAGCGGGTGCGCGGCGATCCGGGCCGCGATCGAGTCCGCCGCCAGCTCCGCCGGGGGCAGCGGCCCGGCGAGGCCGTACCCGTTGCGGGTGGGCACCAGGTAGACGGGCCGGGCGCCGGAGACCACCAGGCCGTGCAGCACCGACTTGTGGCAGTTGCGGTCCACCAGCGCCAGTTCGTCACGGGTGACGCTGAAGTGGCCCACCAGGCGGTTGCAGGTGGAGTCGCCGTGCAGCACGAAGTAGCTGAGGTCGGCGCCGAAGACACGGGCCGCGTTGCGCTCCGCCTCCCCGATCGGGCCGGTGTGCTCGAACAGCGAGCCCAGCTCCTCCACCGAGATCGACAGGTCCGAGCGGAGCAGCCGTTCGCCGAAGTAGTCGTGGAAGGCGCGCCCCGCGGGCGACTTGAGGAAGGCGACGCCGCCGGAGTGGGCCGGGGTGTGCCAGGAGTACTCGTGGGCGTCGTCGAAGCGCCGCAGCGCCCGGAAGAACGGCGGCAGCACGTCCTCCCGGTAGGCGCGGGCCGCGCTGGTGATCCGGCCCGCGATGAACCCCGGGGTGTCCTCCAGCGGCCACACGTACCCGACGACCGTCTCCGACACCCACAGCGGCAGCTCCCGCACGCCCTCCTCGGCCATGACCAGGAACACGGGAAGGTCCCGGAACCGCCGCCCGATCCGCCGCAGGACGGCGGCCCCGCCGGGGGTGCCGTCCGCCGGGGCGAGCGCGGCGCCCGGACCGTCGCCGTGCCGCCGCGCCCCGTCCCCGGGCAGGTCCCAGGCGACCACGGCCGCGGCGAGGCCCGCCTCGGTCCGCAGCACCGCCTCGGCGTCCTCGGCGCTGACCGCCCAGCGCACCTCGAAGCCGTCCGCCTCCACGGCGTCCCGGATCTTGCGCAGCTGCTCGGCCCCGGCGCCCTCGGCGCGCGGGTGCTGCGGTACCGCGACCAGGATCCTGCTGTCGGCCATCGCGTGCCCTCGCCTTCCCCGGCGGCCACCCGGCCACCCCGCCGGAAAGTCTCGGGCGTGACCGCGGACGACGACGGGGGCCGCGTACGGCAAACCACCGGGACGACGGAAAACCCGGGCCGCCGCGTTGACCCCGGCATGATCCGAACGAGCGGGCCTAGCCGAGGTACGCCGGTGACACCGCCGCCGGGCTGATCCGGTGGGGCCGTCCGGAGCCGTCCGCCGGGACCTCGTACAGGTCGGCGCCGTAGTCCCCGGGCAGCGCGTACACGAGCGTGCGGGTGTCCCTCCACACCGCCTGGTCGTCCACGCTGCGGGGCTCGGCGAGCGGGGTCTCGCGCAGCGTGCGCAGGTCCAGCACGTACAGCCGCCAGGGCGCGTCCTTCGGCAGCCCCGCCACCCGCTTCTTGTACGCGACCCGGGTGCCGTCCGGCGACAGCGACGGGCACTCCACGTTGGCGTGCAGCGTGGTGACGGTACGGCGGCGCAGGTCGCCGCGGACCAGGTAGGTCCGCCCCTTGGTGGCCAGCGTCGCGTAGAAGGTGCGGTCGTCGGCCGCGAACGTCACCCCCCAGAAGTTGACGTCCGCCGCCCGGTACGGACGGCCGTCCTTGACGATGCGGAAGTCCTCCAGGGACGGGATCAGCTTCCCGGTGCGGGTGTCCACGATGGCCGCCCGCGTGGAGAAGTCCGTCCCGGCGTACGAGTCGCCGCCCACGAACGCCGTCCAGGCGGCGAAGTGCCCGGTGGGGGAGACCCGGGCTCGGGAGGGGATGCCCGGCACGTCGTAGCGGTCCACGGTCCGCAGACGCGCGTCCAGGATCAGCGCGCGGTAGGTGTCCGAGACCGGCCCGTGCACGGCCTGGAGGCACACGCCGGTGCCCGAGGCGGCGTGGAACCGCAGGCACTTGAGGCCGGACGCGGTGCGCGGCGCGTCCGGGGCGGAGGCCGGGACGCTGGTCAGCTCGTCGCGGTGCGGCCCCCACGCCATGTTGCGGAACACCAGCCGCCCCGGCTCGCGCAGCGTCACCGTCCCCGGCGTGACGCTCGGCCCGCCCGCCTGGGCGCGGTCACGGCGGTCCGCCCGCGCGGAGGCGTGCAGCACGGACGCCAGCCCGACCGCCGCCAGCACGCAGACGGCCGAGACCAGGATCAGGACGCGGGTGCGTACGGTCCTCACGCGGACACCGTTCCCTTCGGACGCAGGGTGAGGGAGAACGCGGCGCACACGGCCAGCGCCACCGCCGCGCCCGCCAGCGCCGCGCGGTCGCCCCACACCGTCCAGGCCGCGCCGAACAGCAGCGAGCAGGCGAACCGGGTCAGCGCCTGCCCGGTCTGCACGACGGCCAGCCCGGAGGAGCGCAGCCGTTCCGGCACGCTGTCCGAGGCGGCGGCCATCAGCACCCCGTCGGTGGCCGCGTAGAAGCAGCCGTGCAGGGCGAGCACGAGAAACGGCAGGCCGGTGCCGTGCCAGGAGGAGAGCAGCAGCGCGTACACGACGAGCAGCGCGCCGTGGCCGGCCAGGAAGACCGTCCAGCGGCCCACCCGGTCCGCGAGCCGGCCGAGCGGCACCGCCAGCAGCAGGAAGGTGGCGGCCGTGCCCAGCGGCAGCAGCGCGAACCAGCGGTCCGGGACGCCGAGGCGGCGCTGGAGCAGCAGGTAGACGAAGGAGTCGCTGACCGTGGCGAGGCCCAGCAGCAGCGCGCACACCGTGATCCGGCGCAGATCGCGGCCGCGCAGCAGGGCGAGGGCCGCCCGGACCGTCGGCCGTTCGGCCGGGACCGCGCCGCCCCGCCCGCCCGGCACGAAGAGCACCAGCACCAGCACGCCCAGCACGGCGACGCAGAAGCTCACGGTGAACACCGCGTCGTACCCGTCGACGGTGGCCCGCAGGATCAGGAACGCCGCCAGCGGCCCGAGCAGGGCCCCGGCCGTGTCCATCGCCCGGTGCACCCCGAAGGCCCGCCCGCGCGTCTGTGGCGTACTGGCCAGCGAGATCAGCGCGTCCCGGGGTGCCGTGCGCAGCCCCTTGCCGGTCCGGTCGGCGGCCAGTACCAGCCCGATCGGGGTCAGCGTGTGCGCCACCAGCAGCAGCGGCTTGCACACGGCCGAGATGCCGTAGCCGAGCCCGGCGACCCACTTGTGCCGCCCGCCGCCCCGGTCGGCGAAGTGCCCGCCCACCAGGCGCACCAGCGCCGAGAACCCGTTGTACACGCCGTCGAGCAGCCCGAACCCCAACGGCGACAGACCCAGGCCGGTCACCAGGTACAGCGGCAGCACCGCCGTCACCATCTCCGACGAGACGTCGGTGACCAGGCTCACCGTCCCCAGCGCGAGCACGGTCGGCGCGACCGCCGCACGGCGCCGCCCGGCCGAAGGCCGGACGGCACCCTGAGCGGACGTACTCGCACGGCTGTCCGCTACGTACACGTCAGGACGCCCAGATCCCGGTGATGTCGTTGGCGGAGGCCGCGTTGCCCGCGTGCGTGGTCAGGCCCTGGGAGTCCTCCAGGGTGCGCAGCAGGTCGTAGTGGTTGTACGTGGTCGAGGAGCTGGACCCGGCGGCGACGGGCTGCCCGTAGAACACGGTCGGGATCTTGTTCCCGCTCAGCCGGTTGTCCTCGTCGAAGGTGACGACGAGCAGGCTGTTGTGGGTCTTGGCCCAGGTCGCGTAGGCGCCCAGATTGTTCTTCAGCCAGGTGTCACCGGTGGACACCGAGCAGTCGTGCATGTCGCTGCACAGGTTCGGGACCACGAACGACACCTGCGGCAGCGTCGAGTAGTCCGTCGGGAACTGGGCGAACGTCTTCGCGGTCGAGGTCGGCACGTTGCTGAACCCGAACCAGGGGTTGTGCTTGCGGGCGTAGTTGCCGCTGCTGCACGTCGTGGAGCCCTGGCTGGGCAGCGTCTCGTTGTAGCTGGCCCAGGTGCGGCCGGCGGCGATCAGCTCGGACGCGAGGTTGCGCGCCGAGGAGAACCCCGGTGTGTAGCAGCTGTCGTCGGTGATGCCCTGCGTCGACCCGGAGAACAGCGCGAAGTAGTTCGGCTGACTGGGGTGGGTCTCGGCGTACGACTGGGTCAGGTTGGCACCCCCCGCCTTCAGCGAGTTGATGTACGGCGCGCTGGAGGAACCGATGACCTGGCTGTAGGCATGGTTCTCGAAGACCACGACGACCACGTGGTCCGGGCTGGGCACGGCGCCCGCGGCGTGCGCGGACCCCTCCCCGAGCCCGGTCCACAGCCCGACCGCGGCCGCGGCGAGGGCGGCCGCGCACGCCACGACGGCGCGGGCACGGCGGTACACGGAACTGCCGGACACATCAACCTCCGGGTAAGGATGGGCGGCTGGCGGTGCGGACAGAGCATGCTCATGCCGACATGCCCGTGGCCCACGCCCGCGAACCCCACGGGTGAAAACCCGGTGAACGCCGGGTACTCGCGCCCGCATGGCGGACATCCTCATCGGCACCTGCGGCTGGACCGACCCGGCGCTGCTCCGGAGCGGCTGGTACCCACCCGGCCACCGGGACGCCGAGAAGCGGTTGCGCCACTACGCCACGCGCTTCCCGCTCGTCGAGGCGGACTCCCCGTACTACGCGCTCCCGGCCCCGCGCACCACCGCCCTGTGGGCCGAACGCACACCTCCCGGTTTCCGTTTCGACGTCAAGGCGTTCTCCCTGCTCACCGGTCACCGTACCCGCCCCGCCGCCCTGCCGCCCGACCTGCGCGACCACCCCCGTGACGAGGCCCTGCGCACGGAGGTCTGGACCCGCTACACCGAAGCGCTGGCCCCGCTCCGCGACGCCGGCCGCCTGGGCACCCTCCTCTTCCAGTACCCGCCCTCCCTCACCCCCGGCCCGGAGGCCGAGGCCTTCGTCCGCGCCGCCCGCGAACGCGCCCACGACTGGCCGTTCGCGGTGGAGTTCCGCGACCCCGCCTGGTGGCACCCCGACCGGGCGGACCGTACGGCGGCGTTCCTCGGGGACCTGAACGCGACGGCGGTGGCCACGGACACCCCCGACGCCCCGCCGCCGGCCCCCGTCACCACCCCCCGCCTGCACCTGATCCGCTTCCACGGCCGCAGCCCCCACTGGGGAACGGGCACGAAGGAGGACCGCTTCCGCCACACCTACACCGAGCAGGAACTCGCCACCTGGCTGCCCCCCATCCGGCGGGCAGCCGCCCAGGCGGAGGAGGTGCACGTCCTCTTCAACAACTGCTGCGGAGACGCGGCCCCGAGGGCGGCCCAGACACTGCGCGACATGCTGGCGACGCCCCTCCCACACCAACAGCGCCGCCCCGCCCCACAAGAGGCAGGACCGGCATAACCACGAACGCGACGGCCGGCACCGCCCCATGGCGGGGCCAACCGAGACGGCACCCTTACGCGGCACCCACGACGGCCCGCACCCACGCACGGCGGGGCCAACCGAGGCGGGACCCTTACGCGGCACCCGCGACGGCCCGCACCCACGCACGGCGGGGCCAACCGAGACGGCACCCTTACGCGGCACCCGCGACGGCCCGCACTCGCGCACGGCGGGGCCAACCGAGGCGGGACCCTTACGCGGCACCCGCGACGGCCCGCACCCGCCCACGGCGGGGCCAACCGAGACGGCACCCTTACGCGGCACCCGCGACGGCCCGCACTCGCGCACGGCGGGAAGGGGACGTGTCGGGTGGTGTCCGCCCGCAGCGGCCGGCGAAAACCCCCGGCACCGCACGAGCAACAGCCCGCCGGACCGAGGACGGACACCACCCGGCGCGGCCCCGCCCCCCACACCCACCGCAGGCGCGACCCGAGCCACGACTCACCCGGACGGGCCGCCGCAGGCACGGGACCGGCAGCCCGGCACGGACGGGCCGCCGCAGGCACAGGGCCGGCTGCCCGGCACGGACGGGCCGCCGCGGACACAGGGACGGCAGCCTCGCGCGGACGGTCCGCCGCAGGCACTGGACCGGCAGCCCGGTACGGACGGGCCCGCCGGCACAGGGCCGGGGCGGCGGCACCGCAGGCGTCGGGGTGTGCCGAAGCGGGGGCGGCCCCCTACGGATGGGGGCTCCCGGACAGAGGGCGGCGGCTCCCACAGGCCCGGCTTCCGCCCCCTTCCCCCCAACCGCCGGACGGCACCCGCTCCGGTTAGGCTCTGGCCAGGACGACAGCGGATCCGAGGGGAGACCACGGACATGACGCCGGGGCGCAGGAGCAGCACTTTCACCCGTCTGCTGCGGCACGGCTTCACCGACCCGTCCGCCGCCGAACGCCTCCTCGACGGCCCCGAACTGGCCCCCGTCCGCAACGACCCCGTCCTCCTCGAAGCCCTCGGCGCCACCGCCGACCCCGACCTCGCCCTGCACGGCCTGGTCCGCCTCCTGGAGGCCCAGCCCGGCCCCACCGCCCACCGGGAACTGCTGGACACCCTCATCGCGGCCAAGCCGCTGCGCGACCGCCTGCTCGGCATCCTCGGAGCCTCCGCCGCCCTCGCCGACCACCTCGCCCGCCACCCCGGCGACTGGCACGCCCTGGTCACCTACGAGCCGCACGACCTCCACCCGGGTGTCGCGGAGTTCGAGCGCGGCCTGGCACAGGCCACCGACCCGGTCTCGCTCCGCGTGGCCTACCGCCGCTGCCTGCTCTCCATCGCCGCCCGCGACGTCTGCGGCACCACGGACGTCGCCGAGGCGGCCGCCGAGCTCGCCGACCTGGCCACCGCCACCCTCCGCGCGGCCCTGTCCCTCGCCGAACGCGCGGCGCCGCAGGACGCCGCCGCCTGCCGCCTCGCGGTGATCGCGATGGGCAAGTGCGGCGGCCACGAGCTGAACTACGTCTCCGACGTGGACGTCATCTTCGTGGCCGAACCGGCCGAGGGCACCCCCGAGCCCGAGGCGCTGAAGGCCGCGACGAAACTCGCCTCGCACCTGATGCGGATCTGCTCCGAGACCACCGTCGAGGGCTCCATCTGGCCGGTGGACGCCAACCTCCGCCCCGAGGGCCGCAACGGCCCCCTCGTGCGCACCCTCAGCAGCCACCTCGCCTACTACCAGCGCTGGGCGAAGACCTGGGAGTTCCAGGCCCTCCTCAAGGCCCGCCCGGTGGCGGGGGACGCGGCGCTCGGCGAGGCGTACATCGAGGCCCTCGAACCCCTCGTGTGGAAGGCGGCGGACCGCGAGAACTTCGTGGCGGACGTGCAGAAGATGCGCCGCCGCGTGGTCGAGAACATCCCGGCGGCCGAGATCGACCGCGAACTCAAGCTGGGCCCCGGCGGCCTGAGGGACGTCGAGTTCGCCGTGCAGCTCCTGCAGTTGGTGCACGGCCGCACCGACCCCGCCCTGCGCAGCGGCACCACCCTGGACGCCCTGACGGCGCTCGCCGCCGGCGGCTACGTCGGCCGGGAGGACGCCGCCCGCCTGGACGAGGCGTACCGCTTCCTGCGCTCCATGGAGCATCGCATCCAGCTGTACCGCCTGCGCCGCACCCACCTCGTGCCGGAGGCGGAGCCGGACGTGCGCCGCCTCGGCCGCTCCCTGGGTCTGCGCGCCGACCCGGTGGCCGGGCTGAACCGCGAGTGGAAGCGGCACACCGGCGTCGTGCGTCGGCTGCACGAGAAGCTCTTCTACCGCCCGCTGCTCGACGCGGTCGCCCAACTCGCCCCCGGCGAGGCCCGGCTGCGCCCGGAGGCGGCCCGCGAGCGCCTGGTGGCGCTCGGCTACGCCGACCCGGCCGCCGCCCTGCGCCACCTGGAGGCCCTGGCCTCCGGCGTGTCCCGCAAGGCGGCGATCCAGCGCACCCTGCTCCCGGTCCTCCTCGGCTGGTTCGCGGACTCCGCCGACCCGGACGCCGGCCTGCTGAACTTCCGCAAGGTCTCCGACGCGCTCGGCAAGACCCCCTGGTACCTGCGCCTGCTGCGCGACGAGGGCGCGGCGGCCGAGAACCTCGCCCGCGTCCTGTCGGCGGGCCGCCTCGCCCCCGACCTGCTGATGCGCGCCCCCGAGGCGGTGGCCCTGCTCGGCGACGGCAGCGGAGCGGGCCCCGCGACGGCAGGCGGCGGCCTCGCGCCGCGGCAGCGGGCCGCGCTGGAGCAGGAGATCCTGGCGGCCGTGGGTCGCGCGGAGAACGCCGCGCAGGGTGTCACCGCGGCCCGTGGCGTCCGCCGCCGTGAGCTGTTCCGCACCGCCGCCGCCGACATCGTCGGCTCCTACGGCACCGAGACCAGCCCCGCCGAGGCCGACCAGGGCGCCCTGGTGGACCGGGTCGGCGCCGCCGTCTCGGACCTCACCAAGGCGACCCTGGCCGGCACCCTGCGCGCGGTGGTCCGGGAGGGCTGGGGCGACACCCTGCCCACCCGGTTCGCGATCATCGGGATGGGCCGCTTCGGCGGGCACGAGCTGGGCTACGGCTCCGACGCGGACGTGCTGTTCGTGCACGAGCCGCAGGACGGTGTGGACGAGCACGAGGCGTCCGCCGCCGCGAACAAGGTCGTCGCCGAGATGCGCCGCCTGCTCCAGCTGCCCAGTGCCGATCCGCCGCTGCTCATCGACGCCGACCTGCGCCCGGAGGGCAAGTCGGGCCCGCTGGTGCGCACCCTGAAGTCGTACGAGGCGTACTACCGCCGGTGGTCCCTGGTCTGGGAGTCACAGGCGCTGCTGCGGGCCGAGCCGGTCGCGGGCGACGCGGACCTGGGCCGCCGGTTCGTCGAGCTGGTCGACCCGCTGCGCTACCCCGCCGAGGGCCTCACCGAGGACGGGGTCCGCGAGATCCGCCGGCTGAAGGCCCGCATGGAGTCCGAGCGGCTGCCGCGCGGCGCCGACCCCAAGCTGCACACCAAGCTCGGCCCCGGCGGTCTGTCCGACGTCGAGTGGACGGTCCAGCTCCTCCAGATGCGCCACGGCCACCAGGAGGCGGCCCTGCGCACCACCCGCACCCGCCAGGCCCTGGCCGCCGCCCGCGAGGCCGGGCTGCTGTCCGCGGAGGAGGCGGAGATCCTGGACGAGGCGTGGGTGCTGGCCACCCGGGTGCGCAACGCGGTCATGCTGGTCCGCGGCCGGGCCGGGGACACCTTCCCGACCGAGCCGCGCGAGCTGGCCGCCGTCGGCCGCTACCTGGGCTACGGCGCCGGGCACGCCGGGGACATGCTGGACGCGTACCGGCGTACCACCCGCCGGGCGCGCACGGTGGTGGAGGAGCTGTTCTACGGCGACAGGGCCTGAGCCGGCGCGGGGGTCGGGGCCGGGACCCGCCGGGGCAGCGCGTGCGGCAGCCTGCCGTACCACACCCGGGCCACCGAGAACCCGAAGGCGAGGCAGAGCACACCGCCCACCGCGTCCAGCCAGAAGTGGTTGGCGGTGGCGACGATCACCAGCAGGGTGGCCGCCGGGTACAGCAGCCCCAGCACCCGCGCCCACGGCACCGACGCCAGCGCGAAGACGGTCAGCCCGCACCACAGGGACCAGCCGATGTGCATCGACGGCATCGCCGCGTACTGGTTGGACATGTGCTTGAGGTCCCCGGAGGCCATCGAGCCCCAGGTGTGGTGCGCCATCACGGTGTCCACGAAGTGCCCGCCGCGCATCAGCCGGGGCGGCGCGAGCGGGAACAGGTAGTAACCGGCCAGGGCCACACCCGTGGTCGCGAACAGCACCAGCCGGGCCGCCGCGTAGCGGCCGGGATGCCGGCGGTACAGCCACACCAGCACCCCGATGGTGACGACGAAGTGCAGTGTGGCGTAGTAGTAGTTCATCCCGATGATGAGCCAAGTCACCGAGTTCACGGCGTGGTTGACCGACTGCTCGACGCCGATGCCCAGCGCGTGCTCGGCGCGCCAGATCCAGTCCGCGTTGCGCAGCGCCGCGGACCGCTGCTCCGGCACGGCGTTGCGGATCAGTGAGTACGTCCAGTAACTCACCGCGATCAGAAGGATCTCGAACCACAGCCGGGGCCGCCTCGGCCGCCGCAGCCGGCCCAGCGGACCACGTGGGACCTCGCCCGTGACGGCCCGCGGAACGGCCACCTCCTCGCGACCTTCCGGCTCTGTCACGGTCGAGTCACTCATAGGCACAGAGTCTGCCAGACAAGCCTTCCCTCGGCCGATCATCCCAAGGTCGGGTCCGCGGCGCACCTCCTACGACGTACGGAGGACATGCGGCGCCGAGGCGGTGGACCCGCGCACCACCAGTTCCGGCATGAACACGAACTCGCTGTGCGGCGCCGGTGTCCCGCCGATCTCCTCCAGCAGCGTGCGCACCGCCGCCTGGCCCATCGCCGGGACCGGCTTGCGGATCGTGGTCAGCGGCGGGTCCGTGAAGGCGATCAGCGGCGAGTCGTCGAACCCGACCACCGACACGTCCCGGGGGACTTCCAGGCCCCGCTGCCGGGCCGCCCGTATCGCGCCCAGCGCCATCATGTCGCTGGCGCAGACCACGGCCGTGCAGTTCCGGTCGATCAGCGCCGTCGCCGCGGCCTGACCGCCCTCCAGGGTGTACAGCGAGTGCTGGATCAGCTCCGTCTCGACGGTCTGCGCGGCCAGCCCCAGCAGGTCCTGCACCGCGCGGACGAAGCCCTCGATCTTGCGCTGCACGGGCACGAACCGCTTCGGCCCGAGCGCCAGCCCGATCCGGGTGTGCCCCAGCGACACCAGGTGCGTGACCGCCAGCGACATCGCCGCCCGGTCGTCGGGGGAGATGAACGGCGCCTGCACCTTCGGCGAGAACCCGTCCACCAGCACGTACGGCACGCCCTGGGCGCGCAGCCGCTCGTAGCGCTGCATGTCGGCGGTGGTGTCCGCGTGCAGTCCGGAGACGTAGATGATCCCGGCGACCCCGCGGTCCACCAGCATCTCGGTCAGCTCGTCCTCGGTCGACCCGCCCGGGGTCTGCGTGGCGAGCACCGGCGTGTAGCCCTGGCGGGTCAGTGCCTGTCCGATGACCTGCGCCAGGGCGGGGAATATCGGGTTCTCCAGCTCCGGCGTGATCAGGCCCACCAGGCCCTCGCTGCGCTGCCGCAGCCGTACCGGGCGCTCGTAGCCCAGTACGTCCAGCGCGGCGAGCACGGACTGGCGGGTGGTGGCGGCGACTCCCGGTTTGCCGTTGAGGACCCGGCTGACGGTCGCCTCGCTCACCCCCGCCTGCGCAGCGATGTCGGCAAGCCGTGTGGTCACGGCACCGGACTGTACCGGTCGTATCTCCCCTTGCACACCGGCCGGACGCCGGGCGCGGGCGGGCGTACGGCCTGCCGTGGGTTGCTGCGTCATCGCGCTCCCTCGGGAATCTCGGTGGCAAGAGCTTGCAAGTCTTGCACAAGTGCCGTCACCGCCGCTCAGCGCCCGCCCCATCGGGTCGCGCCACGGTCGACGGCTGGTCACGACGGGGTAACCATCGTGTCGCCTTGCACTTTTTTTCTGCAAGGTCTTTCGAAACGCTTACATGGCTGTTACGTTCCCAGTCGCCCGGCCGCGGCAACGGCGCAGTCGGCAAGTCGCAGGGGCGGACGGGACCGTCCCCTGTACCACTCGGGCTTAACCCTCAAGGAGAACTCATGCGGCGTGGCATAGCGGCCTCCGCGCTGGTGGCGTCCCTCGCCCTGACGGCGACGGCGTGCGGCGGGAGCGACAGCGACAGCGGGAAGTCGGACGGCCCGGTCACCATCACCTGGTGGGACACCTCCAACGCCACCAATGAGGCGCCGACGTACAAGGCCCTGGTCCAGCAGTTCGAGGCTGCCAACAAGGACATCAAGGTCAAGTACGTCAACGTCCCCTTCGACCAGGCGCAGAACAAGTTCGACACCGCGGCCGGCGCCAAGGGTGCCCCGGACGTGCTGCGCTCCGAGGTCGGCTGGACCCCCGCCTTCGCCAAGAAGGGCTTCTTCCTGCCCCTCGACGGCACCGAGGCCCTCGCCGACCAGGGCAAGTTCGAGCCGAACCTGATCAAGCAGGCCCAGTACGAGGGCAAGACCTACGGCGTGCCGTTCGTCACCGACACCCTCGCGCTGGTCTACAACAAGGCCCTGTTCAAGAAGGCCGGCATCACCGAGGCCCCCAAGACCTGGGACGAGCTGAAGGCCGACGCCGCCAAGATCAAGGACAAGGCCAAGGTCGACGGCTACTGGGGCTCCACCCAGGCCTACTACGCCCAGACCTTCCTCTACGGCGAGGGCACGGACACCGTCGACGTCGCCGCCAAGAAGATCACGGTGAACTCGCCGGCCGCCAAGAAGGCCTACGGCACCTGGCTGAGCCTGTTCTCCGGCAAGGGCCTGCACAAGGCCGACGCCACCGCCGACGCCTACGCCCACATCCAGGACGCGTTCGTCAACGGCAAGGTCGCCGCGATCATCCAGGGCCCCTGGGAGATCACGAACTTCTACAAGGGCTCGGCCTTCTCGGACAAGTCCAACCTCGGCATCGCCACCGTCCCGGCCGGCTCCACCGGCAAGGCGGGCGCCCCGACCGGCGGCCACAACCTCTCGGTCTACGCCGGCTCGGACAAGGCCCACCAGGCGGCGGCCCTGAAGCTGGTCAAGTTCATGACCTCGGCGCAGTCGCAGGAGACCATCGCCCTGAAGAACTCCACCCTGCCCACCCGCTCCGACGCCTACACCGACAAGGTCAAGGCCGACCCGGGCATCGCCGGCTACCAGGGCGTCCTGGCCGCCGCCCAGCCGCGCCCGGCGCTGCCCGAGTACAGCTCCCTGTGGGGTCCGCTCGACACCGAGCTGCCCAAGGTCGCCAGCGGCAAGGAGTCGCTGGACAAGGGCCTCGGCAACGCCGAGCTGGCCATCTCCAAGCTGGTGAACGGCTTCAGCAAGTAGCCCGCGTGGCCGTCGGATCCTCCCGGGGGAACGGGGAAGGATCCGACGGCCACCGCCCTGTGCCCGGCCCAACCCCTTGAACTTTGAAGGTGTCGAACCATGACAGTCGCCATCGACCGCGCGACCGGCAAGCGCCGCGGTGACCGCGCGCCTCGGCCCGGGCTGGGGCAGCGCGTCAGAAACGGACTCCAGAAGTACTGGTACGCCTACGCGATGATCGCCCCGGTGGTCGTCGTGCTCGGCGTCCTCGTCGGCTACCCGCTGGTCCGTGGCTTCTACCTCACCCTCACCGACGCCAACAGCCTCAACTCGGCGCGCACGATCGGCGTCAACCACATCGACGCCACGTACAAGTTCATCGGCCTGGACAACTACCACGACATCCTCTTCGGCCCGACGGCGTACGACCGGTTCTGGTCGCACTTCCTGTGGACCGTGTTCTGGACGGCCGCCTGCGTCGCCCTGCACTACGGCATCGGTCTCGGTCTCGCGCTCATGCTCAACCAGAAGCTGCGCGGCCGTACCGTCTACCGGCTGCTGCTCGTCCTGCCCTGGGCCGTGCCGACCTTCGTCACCGTCTTCTCCTGGCGGATCATGCTCGCCGACTCCGGCGTGCTCAACCAGATCCTCGGCGCCCTCCACCTGCCCCAGCCGGAGTGGCTGGAGGACACCTTCTGGCAGCGGTTCTCCGCGATCATGGTCAACACCTGGTGCGGTGTGCCGTTCATGATGCTGTCCCTGCTCGGCGGCCTGCAGTCCATCGACTCCTCGCTCTACGAGGCCGCCGAGATGGACGGGGCCAGCGCCTGGCAGCGGTTCCGGCACGTCACCCTGCCCGGCCTGCGCTCGGTCAGCTCCACCGTCGTGCTGCTCGGCATCATCTGGACCTTCAACCAGTTCGTCATCATCTTCCTGCTGTTCGGCAAGAACTCCGCCCCGGACGCCCAGATCCTCGTCACCTGGGCCTACCAGCTGGGCTTCGGCCAGCAGCCGCGCGACTTCGCCCAGTCCGCCGCGTACGGCGTGCTGCTGCTGTCGATCCTGACCGTCTTCACCTCCTTCTACTTCCGCTGGCTGAAGCGCAATGACCAGCTCGCCGTCTGACGCCGCAGGAGCCGCCGCCATGAGCACCACGACCCTGGACAAGACCGACACCGCCCCGGCCCCCGCGCCCGCGCCCCGGCCCCGCGTGCGCCGGCGCGGCGAGCGCGGCCCGGCCGGCGCCGCCCTGCTGCACGGCGGCCTCGTCGTGGCGAGCCTGATCGCCCTGGCCCCGGTGGCCTGGCTGTTCTACCTGTCGCTCGGCCCGGACAAGGAGGACTACCTGCACCCGGGCGGGATCGCGGGCAAGCTGACCTTCTCCAACTACAGCTTCGTGCTGGAGCACACCGGGTTCCTCGACTGGTTCAAGTCGACGATGATCGTGGCCCTCGGCACCACCGTCATCGGCGTCCTCGTCGCCGCCACCACCGGCTACGCGGTCTCCCGCATGCGCTTCCCCGGCTACAAGCAGCTGATGTGGGTCCTGCTGCTCACCCAGGCCTTCCCGATCGCCGTCCTGATCGTGCCGATGTACGAGATCTTCAGCGACCTCGGTCTCATCGACACCTACTGGGCGCTCATCCTCGTCAACTGCACCACCGCCGTGCCGTACAGCGCCTGGCTGCTCAAGGGGTACTTCGACACCATCCCCTTCGAGATCGACGAGGCCGGCCGCGTGGACGGGCTCAGCCCCTTCGGCACCTTCTTCCGGCTCATCCTGCCGCTGGCCCGCCCGGGCCTGGCCGTGGCCGCGTTCTACAACTTCATCACCGCCGTCGGCGAGGTGGCCTTCGCGACCACGTTCCTGCTGGACGACTCCAAGTACACCTTCGCCGTCGGCCTGCAGACCTTCGTCAGCGAGCACGACGCCCAGTGGAACTACATGGCCGCCACCGCGGTGCTCATCGCGATACCCGTGACCGTGTTCTTCTACCTCGTGCAGAAGAACCTCGTCACCGGTCTCACCGCCGGCGGCACCAAGGGCTGACGCCCGCACCGACCAGGCGGGCCGCGGTGTAGACCCGACCCCGCTGTCACCGCGGCCCGCCTCGCCGCCGCACCCACCGACTGCCCACCATGCCCCAGTTACGTATCAAGGACGCCATGAGCCAGCAGCACTCCGCCGCACCGGCCCGCCACTCCGCCGTCACCGTCGCCGACCGCCGCGACTGGTGGCGGGACGCGGTCATCTACCAGGTCTACCCGCGCAGCTTCGCCGACAGCAACGGCGACGGCATGGGCGACCTGGAGGGCGTACGCTCCCGCCTGCCCTATCTGCGTGACCTCGGCGTCGACGCCGTGTGGCTCAGCCCCTTCTACGCCTCCCCGCAGGCCGACGCCGGCTACGACGTCGCCGACTACCGCGCCGTGGACCCGATGTTCGGCTCGCTCCTGGACGCCGACGCGCTCATCCGCGACGCCCACGCGCACGGTCTGCGCATCATCGTGGACCTGGTCCCGAACCACTCCTCCGACCAGCACGAGTGGTTCAAGCGCGCCCTCGCCGAGGGCCCCGGCTCCCCGCTCCGCGAGCGCTACCACTTCCGCCCCGGCAAGGGGAAGAACGGCGAACTCCCGCCCAACGACTGGGAGTCCATCTTCGGCGGCCCGGCCTGGACGCGTGTGGCCGACGGGGAGTGGTACCTGCACCTCTTCGCCCCCGAGCAGCCCGACTTCAACTGGAACCACCCGGCCGTCGGCGACGAGTTCCGCTCCATCCTGCGCTTCTGGCTGGACATGGGCGTGGACGGCTTCCGCATCGACGTCGCCCACGGCCTGGTCAAGGCCGACGGCCTGCCCGACCTCGGCGCCCACGACCAGCTGAAGCTGCTGGGCAACGATGTCATGCCGTTCTTCGACCAGGACGGTGTGCACGAGATCTACCGCCAGTGGCGGCGGATCCTCGACGAGTACGCGGGTGAGCGCATCTTCGTGGCCGAGGCGTGGACCCCGACCATCGAGCGCACCGCCCACTACGTCCGTCCCGACGAGCTGCACCAGGCCTTCAACTTCCAGTACCTGAGCGCGGAGTGGGACGCGGAGGAACTGCGGGCGGTCATCGACCGCACCCTGGAGGCCATGCGCCCGGTGGGCGCCCCCGCCACCTGGGTGCTGTCCAACCACGACGTCACCCGGCACGCCACCCGCTTCGCCAACCCGCCCGGCCTCGGCACCCAGATCCGCACCGCCGGGGACCGGGAGCTGGGCCTGCGCCGCGCCCGCGCGGCCACCCTCCTGATGCTCGCCCTGCCCGGCTCGGCGTACGTCTACCAGGGCGAGGAACTGGGCCTGCCGGACGTCGTGGACCTGCCCGACGAGGTGCGCCAGGACCCGGCGTACTTCCGGGGCGCCGGCCAGGACGGCTTCCGCGACGGCTGCCGGGTCCCGATCCCGTGGACCCGCGAGGGCTCCTCCTACGGCTTCGGCAGCGGCGGCAGCTGGCTCCCGCAGCCCGCCGAATGGGCAGGGCTGAGCGTGGCGGCGCAGACCGGCGTCCCCGGCTCCACCCTGGAGCTGTACCGGGCCGCGCTGCGCGCGCGCCGCGCCCACCCGGACCTCGGCGCGGGGGAGGCGGTGGAGTGGCTGCGGGCGCCCGAGGGCGTCCTGGCCTTCCGGCGCGGCGACTTCGTGTGCGTCGCGAACACCACGGGCGAGTCCGTGACGACCCCGTCGTACGGCCGTGTCCTGCTCACCAGCGGTGAGGTGACCGAGGCGGACGGCGAGACCAAGGTGCCCGCCGACACCACCGTCTGGTGGACGACCGGGGACTGACAGCCGGACGCGGGGCCGGCTCTGAGGCCCCGTCTGAAAGTTCTTGCATCAAGTTCACAACGGCCCGCTGCGCTTCGGCCAGCGGGCCTTTAACATCTGCGTCACCGCAAGGTTGCTGAAATATTTCAGCAAGCGCCTTCAGCGGTCCAGTTGCCTTCAACGTCGAAGGAACCCCACATGGCACGCAGAACCCTCCCCACGGCGGTCGCCCTCACAGCCGCCGCTCTGGTTGGCATGACCCCGACGGCCGCCGAGGCCTCCCCGCCCGGCACCAAGGACGTCACCGCCGTCCTCTTCGAGTGGAACTACGCCTCGGTGGCCAAGGAGTGCACCACCACTCTCGGCCCCGCCGGCTACGGATACGTCCAGGTCTCCCCGCCCGCCGAGCACATACAGGGGCCGCAGTGGTGGACGTCGTACCAGCCCGTGTCGTACAAGATCGCGGGCCGCCTCGGCGACCGCACGGCCTTCCGCACCATGGTGAACACCTGTCACGCGGCCGGGGTGAAGGTCGTCGCCGACACCGTGATCAACCACATGTCGGCGGGCAGCGGCACCGGCACCGGCGGCTCCTCGTACACGAAGTACGACTACCCGGGCCTGTACTCGGTCTACGACTTCGACGACTGCACCTCCCCGGTGTCGAACTACTCCGACCGCTGGAACGTGCAGCACTGCGAACTCGTCGGCCTGGCCGACCTGGACACCGGCGAGGAGTACGTCCGCAAGACCATCGCCGGGTACATGAACGACCTGCTCGGCCTCGGCGTCGACGGCTTCCGCATCGACGCGGCCAAGCACATCCCGGCCGGTGACCTCGCGAACATCAAGAGCCGCCTGACCAACCCGTCCGCCTACTGGAAGCAGGAGGTCATCTACGGCGCGGGCGAGGCCGTCCAGCCCTCCGAGTACACCGGCAACGGAGACGTCCAGGAGTTCCGCTACGCCTACGACCTCAAGCGCGTCTTCACCAGCGAGAAGCTCGCCTACCTCACCAACTACGGGGAGGGCTGGGGCTACCTGAACAGCTCGGTCGCCGGTGTCTTCGTCGACAACCACGACACCGAGCGCAACGGCAGCACGCTGAACTACAAGAGCGGCGCCGACTACACCCTGGCCAACGTCTTCATGCTCGCCTGGCCCTACGGCGCCCCCGACGTCAACTCCGGCTACGAGTGGTCGGACGCCGACGCCGGCCCGCCCAACGGCGGCCAGGTCAACGCCTGCTGGCAGGACGGCTGGAAGTGCCAGCACGCCTGGCCCGAGATCAGGTCCATGGTCGCCTTCCGCAACGCGACCCGCGGCCAGGCCGTCACCAACTGGTGGGACAACGGCAACAACGCGATCGCGTTCGGCCGGGGGAGCAAGGGCTACGTGGCGATCAACCACGAGTCCTCGTCCCTGACCCGCACCTACCAGACGTCCCTCCCGGCCGGGACGTACTGCAACGTCCAGAACAACACCCCGGTGACCGTGAACTCCAGCGGACAGTTCACCGCCACCCTCGGCTCGAACACGGCCCTCGCGCTCTACGCCGGCAAGTCGAGCTGCTGAGAACCCGACTGACGGTGCGTGAAACCTCTTGCCGGAGGTTTCACGCCCCTTGCTGCAAGCACCCAGCCACCCTCGCAAGGAGTCATCCCCTGTGATACCGAGATGGCCGGCGCCGCGCAGGCGCCGTACACCGCACCGCGGACGGGCCGCGGCCGTCACCGCAGCCGCCCTCGCCGCCGCACTGCTCCAGCCGCTCGCCGCCCACGCGGCCACCCCGCCCGCGCCCCCCTCGGACGCGAAGCTCGCCGCCGTGCCCGCCCGGCACGACGACACCCGCGAGCAGTTCTACTTCGTCCTGCCGGACCGCTTCGCCAACGGGGACACCTCGAACGACAGGGGCGGCCTGACCGGCTCCCGCCTGTCCACCGGGTACGACCCCACCGACAAGGGCTTCTACCAGGGCGGCGACCTCAAGGGCCTGACCAGGCGGCTGGACTACATCAAGGGCCTCGGCACCACGGCCATCTGGCTGGCGCCGATCTTCAAGAACCGTCCGGTGCAGGGAACCGGCGGCAACGCCTCGGCCGGCTACCACGGTTACTGGATCACCGACTTCACCCGGGTCGACCCGCACTTCGGCACCAACGACGACCTCAAGTCCCTCATCTCCAAGGCCCACGCCAAGGGCATGAAGGTCTTCTTCGACGTCATCACCAACCACACCGCCGACGTCGTGGACTACGACGAGAAGTCCTACGGCTACCTCTCCAAGGGCGCCTTCCCCTACCTGACGAAGGACGGCAAGCCCTTCGACGACGCCGACTACGCCGACGGCAGGCGCGCGTTCCCGGCCGTCGACACCGGCTCCTTCCCGTACACCCCGAGGGCCACGAACGGGAGCAAGGTCCCGGCCTGGCTCAACGACCCGGCGATGTACCACAACCGGGGCGACTCGACGTACGCCGGCGAGTCCACCACCTACGGTGACTTCTCCGGCCTGGACGACCTGTGGACCGAGCGTCCCGAGGTCGTCCACGGCATGGAGAGGATCTACGAGCGGTGGGTGCGGGACTTCGCCGTCGACGGCTTCCGGATCGACACCGTCAAGCACGTGAACATGGAGTTCTGGACCCAGTGGGCCACCGCGCTGGACCGGTACGCGGCCGAACGCGGACGCAAGAACTTCTTCATGTTCGGCGAGGTCTACTCCGCCGACACCGCCGTCACCTCCCCGTACGTCACCCAGGGCCGCCTGGACGCCACCCTGGACTTCCCCTTCCAGGACGCGGCCCGCGCCTACGCCTCCCAGGGCGGCAGCGCGCGCAAGCTGGCGGGTGTCTTCGGTGACGACTACCGGTACACGACCGACAAGGCCAACGCCTACGAGCAGGTCACCTTCCTCGGCAACCACGACATGGGCCGCATCGGGTACTTCCTGAAGCAGGACAACCCGAAGGCGACCGACGCCGAGATCCTGCGGAAGGACAGGCTCGCCAACGAGCTGATGTTCCTCAGCCGGGGCAACCCGGTCGTCTACTACGGCGACGAGCAGGGCTTCACCGGCTCCGGCGGCGACAAGGACGCCCGCCAGACCATGTTCGCCTCCAAGGTCGCCGACTACCTGGACGACGACGAGATCGGCACCGACCGCACCCACGCGAGCGCCGCCTACGACACGAAGGCCCCGCTGTACCGGCAGATCGCCGCGCTCGCGAAGCTCCGCAAGGCCAACCCGGCCCTGACCGACGGTGTGCAGACCGAGCGGTACGCGGCCGACGGCGCCGGCGTCTACGCCTTCACCCGTACGGATGCCAGGAGCGGCCAGGAGTACGTCGTCGCCTTCAACAACGCCGACGAGGCGAGGACGGCGACGTTCGCGACCGGATCCGCGGACACGTCGTACCGGGGGATCCACGGTGCCACCGGCTCCGTCCGGACGGACGGCGACGGGAAGGTCACCGTCACCGTCCCGGCGGGCGCAGCTGTCGTCTACAAGGCCGCCGGCACCCTCGCCGAGCCGGCCGCCGAGCCGGTGATCTCCCTGACCGCCCCGGCCGCCGGAGCCACCGGGACGACCGTGCTGAAGGCCGACGTCGACGGCGGACAGCTCAACCGGGTCGTCTTCGCCGCCCAGGTCGGCGACGGCGCGTGGAAGACGCTCGGCTCCGCCGACCACGCCCCCTACCAGGTCACCCAGACCCTCGGCAGGGACGTGCCCGCCGCCACCGCCCTGCGCTACAAGGCCGTCGTCATCGACTCGGCCGGCCACACCGCGAGCGCCACGGCGAGCAGCACCACCGGCACCCCGCCCGCGCCCGAGGTCCCCACGGCCTCCTCCCGGGACTACGCGATCGTCCACTACAAGCGGACGGACGGCGACTACGCCGACTGGGGCCTGTACGCCTGGGGCGACCTCGCCGACGGCGAGGCCACGAACTGGCCCGCCAGCCACCCCTTCGTGGGCCGGGACGCCTACGGCGCCTTCGCCTACGTCAAGCTCAGGCCCGGCGCCTCGAACGTCGGCTTCCTGGTCATCGACAAGGACGGCGACAAGGACGTCTCCGCCGACCGGTCCATCGACGTCACCAGGACGGGTGAGGTGTGGATCGAGCAGGGCAAGGCCGACGTCCTGACCACGAAGCCCGGCTACCCGGCACAGGACGAGACCAAGGCGGTCATCCACTACCACCGCGCCGACGGGAACTACGACGGCTGGGGCCTGCACGTCTGGACCGGCGCCGCGAACCCCACCGACTGGTCGAACCCGATGAAGCCGGTGAAGACTGACGCCTATGGCGCGGTCTTCGAGGTGCCGCTCAGCGCGGGTGCCACCAGTCTCAGCTACATCATCCACAAGGGCGACGACAAGGACCTGCCCACCGACCAGTCCCTCGACCTCACGTCGAACGGCCACGAGGTGTGGCTGTTGAACGGCCAGGACAAGCCCCTGCTGCCGCAGCCCGCGGGCAGCGCGGCCGCACTCGACCTGACCACCTCCAAGGCGATCTGGATCGACCGCGACACCGTCGTCTGGAACGGCGTCGGCACAGCCGCCTCCACCCAGCTCCTCTCCTCCCACGACGGTTCGATCACCGTCAAGGACGCCACGCTGACCAGCGACGACGAGCGCTGGCTGCGGCTGACCAAGACCACCCTGACCGACGCCCAGAAGGCGAAGTTCCCGCATCTGAAGGACTACACCGCCTGGTCCGTCGACCCCCGCGACCGGGACCGGGTGCGCGGCGCGCTCACCGGGCAGCTCGTCGCCACCCAGCGGGCTGCAGGCGGTGCCGTCCTGGCCGCGACCGGCGTGCAGACCGCCGGCGTGCTGGACGACCTGTACCCCGGCGCGACGAAGGCCGCCCTCGGGCCGACCTTCCACGACGGCAGGCCGACCCTCGCCGTCTGGGCGCCGACCGCGCAGAGCGTCCGCCTCGACCTCGACGGCACGTCCGTGAAGATGCACCGGAACGACACCACCGGCGTCTGGTCCGTCACCGGCCCGGCCTCCTGGAAGGGCAAGCCCTACCGCTATGTCGTGAAGGTCTGGGCGCCCAGCGTCCGCAAGGTGGTCACCAACAAGGTCACCGACCCCTACTCGGTCGCCCTGACCACGGACTCGGCGCGCAGCCTCGTCGTCGACCTGAACGACAAGTCGCTCTCCCCGAGCGGCTGGGCGGCCCTGAGCAAGCCCAAGGCCGTGCCGCTGAAGGACGCGCAGATCCAGGAGCTGCACATCCGGGACTTCTCGGTCGCCGACAGGACCGTCCCGGCCGAGGACCGGGGCACCTACCTGGCCTTCACCGACAAGAACAGCGACGGCTCGAAGCACCTGCGGGCGCTGGCCAGGGCCGGCACCTCCTACGTGCACCTCCTGCCCGCCTTCGACATCGCCACCATCCCCGAGAAGAAGGCCGACCAGGCCACCACCGACTGCGACCTGGCCTCCTACCCGGCCGACTCCGACAAGCAGCAGGAGTGCGTGGCGAAGACCGCCGCCAAGGACGCCTACAACTGGGGCTACGACCCGTACCACTACACGGTCCCCGAGGGCTCCTACGCCACCGACCCGGACGGCACGGCCCGTACCGTCCAGTTCCGCCGGATGGTGCGGGCGCTCAACCAGGACGGGCTCCGGGTCGTCATGGACGTCGTCTACAACCACACGGCGGCGAGCGGTCAGGCGGACACCAGCGTCCTGGACCGGATCGTGCCCGGCTACTACCAGCGGCTCCTCGCCGACGGCTCGGTGGCCACCAGCACCTGCTGCGCCAACACCGCGCCCGAGAACGCGATGATGGGCAAGCTGGTGGTGGACTCCATCGTCACCTGGGCGAAGCAGTACAAGGTCGACGGGTTCCGCTTCGACCTCATGGGCCACCACCCGAAGGCCAACATCCTGGCCGTCCGCAAGGCCCTGGACGCGCTGACCCTTCGGAAGGACGGCGTCGACGGCAAGAAGATCATCCTGTACGGGGAGGGCTGGAACTTCGGCGAGGTCGCGAACGACGCCCGGTTCGTGCAGGCCACGCAGGCCCACATGGCCGGCACCGGCATCGCCACCTTCTCCGACCGCGCCCGTGACGCGGTGCGCGGCGGCGGCCCCTTCGACGAGGACCCCGGTGTCCAGGGCTTCGCGTCCGGGCTCTACACCGACCCCAACTCCTCCACGGCCAACGGCACGAAGGAGGAGCAGAAGGCGCGCCTGCTGCACTACCAGGACCTGATCAAGGTCGGCCTGACCGGCAACCTGGCCGGGTACCGCTTCACCGACACCGACGGCAAGGAGGTGACCGGCGCCGGGGTCGACTACAACGGCGCGCCCGCCGGGTACGCGCACGCGCCCGGTGACGCCCTCGCCTATGTGGACGCCCACGACAACGAGTCGCTGTTCGACGCGCTGACCTACAAGCTGCCGAAGGACACCTCCGCGTCCGACCGGGCCCGGATGCAGGTCCTCGCGATGGCCACGGCCGCCCTGTCCCAGGGCCCCGCGCTCTCCCAGGCGGGCACCGACCTGCTGCGCTCGAAGTCCCTGGACCGCAACTCCTTCGACAGCGGTGACTGGTTCAACGCCATCCACTGGAACTGCGCCGACGGCAACGGCTTCGGGCGCGGGCTGCCCCCGGCGGCCGACAACCAGTCCAAGTGGGAGTACGCCAAGCCGCTGCTGAGCACGGTCGAGGTCGGCTGCGAGCAGATCACCGGGGCCTCGGCCGCCTACCGGGACCTGCTCAGGATCCGCACGACCGAGAAGGCGTTCTCCCTCGGCACGGCCGCACGGGTGCAGCAGGAGCTGTCGTTCCCGCTGTCGGGGAAGGACGAGACACCGGGCGTGATCACCATGCGCCTCGGTGACCTGGTGGTCGTCCTCAACGCCACCCCGCAGCGGCAGGAACAGCGGATCGGCGCCCTCGCCGGGACGCCGTACCGGCTGCACCCCGTGCAGGCGGCGGGCGCCGACGAGGTGGTGAGGACCGCCGCCTACGCGGCCGGCTCGGGCACCTTCACCGTCCCCGCGCGGACCGTCGCGGTGTTCACCCGGGCGGGGGACCCTAAGGTGGGGCCGTTGCCGTAGAACAGGAGCGCGCATGCCGCAGATCACCATCGACTACTCCGCCACCATGGAGGACGCCTTCGACCGTGCGGGCTTCGCCCGGGCGCTGCACGAGGCGACCGTGGAGATCGCGGCGGCGAAGCCGGAGGCCTGCAAGACGCAGTTCCGGCCGAGCGCGTACACGGTGTTCGGGTACGAGGACCCCGAGGCGCGCGGGCACGCCGTCGTGCACGTGACGATCGGGCTCCTCGCCGGACGCGGTGAGGAGACGAAGGCGAAACTGACGGAGACGGCCCTGGAGCTGCTCCGCGAGCATGTGGCGGACGCGGCGTTCACACTGCACGCCTCCGTCGAGATCCGCGACCTCGACCCGTCGTATCGGAAGTTCGACCGGTAGGTCAGGACGCCAGGGACAGCAGCCGGCCGACCAGCTCCGCGAAGGGGCCGTCGGCCGGCTCGTCCTTCGCCATCGTGCGCAGCAGGGCGGCCATGCCCTCGTCGTGGGCGGCGCTGACGGCGGCCAGCGCGGCGAAGTCCTGCACGAGCTGCTTCTCCAGCTCCGCGCGCGGGATGTGCCGGCCGTCCAGCCAGATCAGCGCCGTGGACTCGGCGAGCGAGATCCAGGAGCGGACGACCAGCTCCAGCCGTGGGGAGGCCTCGGTCACGCCCAGGTGCGACAGGATCTGGTCGAACGCCGCCTGCCGGACGGAGTCGACGAGCGCGTTGGTCGTGGTGGAGCCGACGGCCGGACCGCCGCGCATCAGGGCCGAGAAACCGGGACCGTGTTCGTCGACGAAGTCGAAGAAGCGGCCCATCACCCGATGCAGCCGGGCGCCCAGCGGGCCCTCGTGCGGCTCGGTGAAACGGCTCGCGAGGTCCTCCGACGCACGCTTCAACGCGGCCTCGTACAGGCTGAGTTTGCCCGGGAAGTAGTGGTAGACGAGCGGCCGCGAGATGCCCGCCGCCGAGGCTATCTCGTCGATGGAGACCTCGTCGGGCGAACGTCGGCTGAACAGGTCGAGGGCGACGCCGATCAGCTGCTGCCGACGTTCCTCGACACCCATCCTGCGGCGAACCCCGGTACTCATGCGAACACTTTACCGATCGATTCCGGCCGCCCGTGATCACCTGTGGGGAAGCAGGTGATCACTCCGCGTCGGGGGAACACGGATCGGCGCGGCTCGCTCCTGCCGGCTAGGGTCTTTCGTTTGGATCAGGCCGGATCAGGGCGCGGTGCCAGGGCCCGCGAGCCCGGCACGACCCAACCGAGAGGCCCTAGCGCAGCCCGCTGATCACCCGGCCGTCCGTCAGGGTGCCCTTCAGGTCCGCCCGCGCACCCTGCTCGGCCTTGACGGCGAGCAGCGGCCCCTGCCCGGACGCGGTCACCCCGCCCGTCGCGGAGACCGACGACGTCCCCTCGCTGCCGGCGGCCAGCAGGTACCAGCTCCCCGCCGCCGACTTCCACAGCACCCCGGCCAGCACATGAGGATCACGCGGCCCGCAGGCCGGCACGTCCGTGCCCTTGGCGACGACCGCCCCGGCCGCCCCGCCCGGCGTGCGGAACTGGGCCAGCACGGCCGTGCCGTCGCCCCGCCAGGTCTCCGCCCGGGTGCACACCCACGCACCGGGCCCGGCGCCTTCGGGCAGCGGCTGCTCGGCGTACGCCCAGGCGTTGACGCTGCGGATGCCCGACGAGCGCTCGGCCGCCAGGGAGCAGGCGAACGGCGCCCAGGTGCGCAGGCCGCGCGCGCCTGACGCCTCCCCGGCCGCTCCGGGCCGGCCGGCCGTGAGGTGGGCCGGGACCAGCTCGCCGAGGTCGGTGGCGAGCCGGGTGCCGGAGGCGTCGGTCAGCTCGAGCACGGTCCACGAGGTGCAGCCGCCGGTCCGCACGGCGGGGCTGGCCAGCGGCGCGGTGACGCCGTCGGCGAGGGTGAGCGGCGTCGCGGCCGCGTCCGGCTTCGTCAGGTCCCGCTGTGCCGCCTTCGTCACCCACGGGGCGGTCAGGTAGCGGACGTTGCCGTCGGAGCGGCCCAGCACCAGCGCGCTCGCCCCGGCGTCCGTGGCCCCGTCGACCCGGGCGAAGTCCAGGGCCGCGCCCCGCGTGCCGTTCCTCGGCTCGGCGTAGCGGGCGATGCGCAGGCCGTCGTAGAGGATCACCACCCGGGCGGCGTCGACCTCGCCCGCGTACAGCAGCTGGGGCGGTCCGGCCGGGCCGCCGGTCTGGGTGCCCGGGGTCGCCGAGACGCGGACCGTCTTCCCGGGGCGGGCCCAGACGGCGAGGGCGCGGCGCAGCAGGGCCTGGTCACCGGTCAGCGGGCCGCGCGCGGGCCACACGGAGAAGTCGGTACGGGCCGAGGTCCGCCAGGCGGTGGGGGAGACCCGGACCACCTTGCCGGGGTCGAGGGCGGCCTCGGCGGCCGGGTTCCCGGCGTAGGAGGGGGCCGCGGCGCCGTCGGGGCCCCAGCCGCCGCCCGGCAGGGCGACCAGCGCGCCGCACACCGCGAGCGCCGCCGCCGCGGCGAGGGCGGCCTTGGTGTGCCGGCGGCGGCGCGTCGGATCGGTGGGCCGGGCCTGGAGCGAGCACGGGTCGAACTCGGGGGAGGCGAGCAGCCCCGGCTGCATGGGCACGCTGTTCGCCGAGGCCAGCGCGCCACCCGGGTCGGGGACCCCGGCGGCGTCGAGCAGGTCGCGGATGTCCGGGTCGGGCAGCTTCTCCAGGCCGCGCAGGACGTAGGCGGCGCGGGCCGGGCCGGACAGGGCGGACAGCCGCTGGTCAAGGGCGAGTTCGTCGGCGCCGCCGGAGCGCGGGAACAGCTTCAGGCCCCACACCTGGGGCAGCGGCGGCGGCAGCTGGGCGAGCCGGGACAGGCCCTTGCGGGGACGGGCCGCCGCCAGGGCCGTGCACAGGACCCGCTCGCGCAGGTAGGCGTAGCCGGGGTCGGCCTCCCGGCCCGGGGCCTGGGCCGGGATCACGGACGGCTGCTTGCGGCCCCGGGGCAGGGCGCGCTGGACGAGGGCGTGTGCGGTCAGGACCCGGCGGCTGCGGCCGGGGCCCGGCGGCAGCACCAGGTAGGCGAGCCGGACCAGCCGGGGGTAGTGCTCGACGAGCGCGGCCTCGGCCTGCTCGAAGCCGACCGGGCCGGCGTTCCCGCCGGGGGAGGGTGCGTGACGCTGGGATACATCCTGTGACTGCACGTCCGGGAGAACGAGCGAGCCGGCGGTTGGTCACCGCCGGACGAGTGGATCACACCCCGGGTCCGACCAGGGCGCGCGCGTAGTTCGCCATGGACCGCTGGTAGCGCGGCAGATGGGGGGCGAGCGCGCCGAGCACCAGGGCCAGGCCCTCGCGGTCGCGGCCGAGGCTGGACAGGCACAGGGCGAGTGTGGCCCGTACCGCGTCGTCCAACTCGTCGGACGGGGCGTCCAGTTCGGGGGTGAGGAGTTCGACGCCCTCTTCCGCCCGGCCGGTGTTCCGCAGTGAACTCGACAACTGGATCTTCGCCCGGCGGCCCTTGTACCCGTCGAGTCCGCGGGCCAGCGCCTCCCGGTACAGCGGCACCGCCTTGTCGGAGTGCCCGGTGGAGTCCCAGGCGCAGGCCTGCTCGAAGGGGCCGAGCGGGCTGTCGTCCGGCAGTTCGGCGACAAGGGCGTCGATCAGCGCGCGGAACTCGTGCGCGCGCTCCTCCGGATACTCGTCGAAGCCGGCCCAGGCGGCGGTCACGCGGTCTTCCCAGTTCTGGTCCACCGCGTCACCTTCGCACACCCGTGCGCGCCAGGTCACCGGATTTGAGCACAGCGCTCGCGGGAGCCGTATCCGAGGGAGCTGGGGCATGCTCGGCACACCGGACCGGAGGAAACAGATGAGGTTGACAGGACTGCTGCTCGGCGCCGCGGCCGTACTGACGCTGGCGGGCTGCGGCTCGGGCGGGAAGACGGAGTCCGTGCCGCCGACCGCGACCGGCAGCCTGGAACATCTGGCCGCCGAGGTGAAGTGCGAGCCGAACATGCAGACCGACGCGGACGAGATCCGCCAGGCCATCTGCGGCACCGGGAAGGGCAGGTTCATCCTCGCCACCTTCGCCACCGACCGCGGCCAGCGAGAGTGGATCAACGACGCCAAGGACTACGGCGGTCACTACCTGGTCGGCCGCAAGTGGGTCGCCGTCGGCGACGACGGGGTGGTCAAGGCGCTGCGCGGCACGCTCGGCGGCGACCTGGAGGACGGCGCCGACCACCACGCGCACAGCGGCTGACGGGCGCGTCCGGACACGGCGAAGGCCGGTGACGGGAGGGGGGTTCGTCACCGGCCTTCTGTTCTGCGCCCGTTACGGGATCACGAGCAGTTCTGACCGCGGTTGACGCAGTTGGCGATCTTGTTGGCCAGGCCGTTCTTCGTGACGCTGATGAAGTCGTCGTGGTCCGTGGCCGCCTTGTGCAGCTGCTCCGGGAAGCCGTCCACCGCGTAGGCGTTCTTCACCTGGCCGTTCTGGACGGTCGGGGGCGTGATGTTGTACACCAGACGCATCGTCAGCTGCGGGATCGCCTTGAAGCCGTTCTGGCAGTTGCCGTTCGCGTCGGCGAACGCGACGTGCGTGCGGTGGTTGGCGCTGTCGACGTTCTGGCCGTCCCAGCAGCTCTGGAAGGCGAACGTCCGCACCACCTTGCTGCCCTGCGGGCAGATCGGGTACTGCGTGGTGAGCTGGACCTTGTTCTCGAATCCGGTGCAGCTCCAGTGCGCGTTGGCGTTGGCGAGGCCGTTGGTGGTGGTCTTGGCGTCACCGGTGATGATGCGCAGGAACTGCGGCATCGCCACGACCTTGCTCCGCGGGCTGCCCACGTACTTGATCTGCGCCTGCACGGGGGTCAGGATGCGGCCGACGTTGCCTTCCTTGCCACCGCCGTCGGCGTTCTGGTCGAAGTCCTGGGTGCCGTCCTGGACGCGGACCACCGGCCAGTAGTACGACGACAGGTCGTTCTGGTTCTGGCAGCTGGTGGCGGCCTGGAGGAACGTCTGGTTGCTGGAGAAGGCGTTGACCTTCTGGTTGCCTACGTAGTCGTGCAGGTGGTGCGCGCCGTTGGCCACACCGGGCGCCACGATCACGTTGTCGGTGTTGTGGTTCTTGTTGGCGTTCACACCGCAGCGCGTGGTGAAGGAGCCGGTCGAGGCGTTGCGGCCGGCGCGCGGCTTGGCCTTGACGTTCGCCTGGACCTTGGTGATGTCCACGAAGTCGGCCGCGACCGGGCCGTTGCCGGCCTGTCCGCCGATGTTGCCCTGCTGCCCGTTCTGACCCTGCTGGCCGCCCTGCTGCTGACCGCCGTTCTGCTGCTGACCGCCTTGCTGCTGGCCACCGTTCTGCTGCTGGCCGCCCTGCTGTTGACCGCCGCTCTGCTGGCCGCCGTTCTGCTGCTGGCCGCCGGCGGTGGTCTGGTTGGCGTTCTGCGCCGTGCAGGCGACCAGCGTGTCGAGGCTGTCGGGAGCGGTGCCGCCGACACGGGTGATCTCCAGCCTGATCCGGTCGAGGATCACCTTCCGCCGGTCCTGGAGCGGTTGCAGGATGGAGTTCTGCACGAAACTCGCGTCCCTGGCCTGTGCGTCCCGCGTGGTCGCCAGACGCTGGTAGGCGTCGGTGATCTGGCGGTCGAGGTTGGCCAGTTCCCCGGCGACCTCGGTACGGGCCTGCGCCGGCACGTTGGTGAGCTTCTGGCCCACGTCAGGGCAGGAGATGGTCGCGACCTGCGCCGTCGCGGCCTTCGTCTGGTTGCCTCCCCACGACTGGTTGTCCGACTCGTGAGCCGAGGCGTAGAAGTTCGCCCAGATCAGCCCGCCCCCACCGAGCGCTAGGGCCGCCGATGCGGCTATGGCCTTGGTGGCCAGCGGCGTACGGCGTTTTCGTGTGTTGCGTCCCATGGAACTCCTCTGACTTCCTTGCGGGGCAGCATCGAGGCGCCCGACAGGAGTGAAGCGGCGCCCTTCCATACGGACGCCGCCCCGGAGGTGTTCAGCTGTCTCGTAAATTCCTCGGCGCAACAAGGGAGTTGGCAGGTCACCGGTCCCGGTCCAGATGCGCGAGGACCGCCAGGACACGCCGGTTGTCGTCGTCCGACACCTCGAGTCCCAGCTTGGCGAAGATGTTCGAGGTGTGTTTGGCGATCGCCCGTTCCGTGACCACGAGCTGTGCCGCGATGCCCGCGTTGGACCGGCCCTGCGCCATCAGCTCCAGCACCTCCCGCTCGCGCGGGGTGAGCCGGCCGAGCGGCGTCTCGCCGGCCGAGCGCCGGGACAGCAGCTGCTGGATCACCTGCGGGTCCATCGCCGTACCGCCCGCGGCCACCCGCCGTACGGCGTCGATGAACTGCTCCGCGTCGAACACCCGGTCCTTCAGCAGATAGCCGATCCCGCCGTCGCCGTCGGCGAGCAGCTCGCGCGCGTAGAGCTGCTCCACGTGCTGGGAGAGGACCAGCACCGGCAGTCCGGGCCGCGCCCGCCGCGCCGCGAGCGCGCACTGCAGGCCCTCGTCGGTGTGCGTCGGCGGCAGGCGTACGTCGACCACGGCCACGTCCGGCTCCAGCTCCTCCAGCGCCCGGGCGAGTTCGGGTCCGGACTCGACGGCGGCGGCGATCTCGAAGCCGTAGGCCTCCAGCATCCGTACCAGCCCGTCGCGCAGCAGGAAGAGGTCTTCGGCTAGGACAACACGCACGGGATCTCCATGGTGACCATGGTGGGACCGCCGGCGGGGCTGCTGACGGCCAGGACGCCGTCGAATGTACCGAGCCGGCGCTCCACCCCGGCCAGCCCCGAGCCCGCCCCGACCACCGCCCCGCCCCGGCCGTTGTCGGTGACGGTGACCCGCAGCCGTCCGTCGGTGTGGTGCACGTCGACCCACACCCGGTCGGCGCCGGAGTGCTTGACCGCGTTGGTGAGCAGCTCGTTCACCGCGAAGTAGGCCGCCGACTCGACCGGCGCGTCCGCGCGGCCGGGCAGCTCCACGGCGACCTCCGTGGCCAGCGGCACCCGGAGCGCCAGCGCCCGTACGGCGTCGCCGAGCCCGCGTTCGGCGAGGACCGGCGGATGGATGCCGCGCACCAGGTCGCGCAGTTCCTCCAGGGCGTCGGCGGAGTTCCGGCGGGCCTGGGCGATCAGCTTCTTCGCCTGCGCCGGGTCCCGCTCGACCAGCATCTCGATGGTGCCGAGGTCCATGCCCATGGCGACCAGCCGGGCCTGTGCCCCGTCGTGCAGGTCCCGTTCGATGCGGCGCAGTTCGGCGGCCGAGGTGTCGACCGCGTCCCGCCGGGTCTCGGTCAGCACCTGGACCCGCTCGGCCAGTGCGGCGTGGGAGGCGCCGATCATGGCCCGGGTGAGCGTGAAGTGCGCGGTGAGCAGGCGCGGCGGGAGGCGCCAGGTGGCGGCGAGGACCACGGCGCCGAGCGCGGCCGCGCCGAGGGCCGTCGCCTGGCCGGTGACCGGCACGAAGCCGTACCAGTAGACGGCGCCCGGTTCGCGGACGTACGCCCGCCACAGTCCGGCGCCCACCAGGAACCCCTGGAGCGGGAAGAACACCAGCACCGCCGGCAGCAGCGCGGTGACGAAGCCCGCGGTCATGTCCACCGGCAGCCACAGCGCGTCCCGCCGTACCTGCGGGTCCCCGAGCAGCGCGACGGTGCGCGTCCACGGGTTGGCGCCGGCCGGGAGCGGCCGGTACACCGCCGGGATCCGGACCCCGCACCACTCGGCCGCGAGCCTCCTGCGGGCGTCCGCCAGCGCCCTCACGCCCGTGAGGACCGCCGGGGTGGTGACGAGCCCGACGCCGAGCGGGACGAGCGCCACCGACAGGAGGGTCAGGGCGAGGAACGCCACCCCGCACGGCAGGACCACGACGGCCAGCACGAGCCCCCGCACGGCGGCCAGCAGCGTCTCCTTCGCCTGGGCGCGCACGCCGGCTCTGTCTTTGTCGGTGTTCATGCCGCAAGTCTTGCCGAAGGCCGCGCCGGGGTCAGTCGTCCGAGGGCCCCTCTTGGAGGGTGGTGCCAGGTACACCCCCGGTCCGCGCCAGCAACTCCGTCTCCACCTCCGGGTCCAGGCCCTTGCGGGTACGGTCCGGGCGCCGGGGCGCGCTGCCGCCGATCTCCGTCAGCCACCGCCAGGTGTCCGCGACGGTCTCGCCCACCGTCCGGCACACCAGCCCCGTGGCCAGCGCCCGCGACACGTCCGCGCCGTGCACGGCGTCGTGCATCTCGCCGCCCGGCGGTACCCACACCGGCAGCTCGGTCCACGGCTCGATCCCGGCCGCGAGGATCACCTCCGGGTCGGTCCAGCGCAGCTCGGCGTCCGCGCCGGTGGCCCGCAGGCACGCCTCGAGCAGCCCGCCCATGGTGGTGTGGCCGGGCGGGCTCACCAGGTCGTACGGCCCGGACAGTCCGCGTTCCAGCGCGCCGAGCAGCCACTCGGCGAGGTCGCGCACGTCGACGTACTGCACGGGCAGGTCGCGCGGGCCGGGCGCCAGGACCGGGCCGCCCCGGGCGATCCGGGTCAGCCACCAGGGCAGCCGGCCGACGTTCTCGTACGGGCCGAGGATCAGCCCGGCCCGGACCAGCAGCGAGCCCGCCGCGCCGAAGGCCCCCACGGCGGCCAGTTCCCCGCCGCGCTTGTCCCGCGCGTAGTCCGTCGCCCCGGCGTCCGCGGCCGCGCCCTCGACCAGCGGGGCGTCCTCCGTGCCGCCGCGGGGCCAGGGCCAGGCGTACACCGACCGGCTGGAGACGTACGCGTACCGCCCGGCCCGGCCACGCAGCAGCCGGGCCGCCTCGTGCACGGCACGCGGGGCGGCCGACCAGGTGTCCACCACGGCGTCCCAGCCCCCGCCGCCGTCCGCCGCGAGGGCGGCGAGGCCGTCGGGCGCGGTGCGGTCGCCGTGCAGCGACCGCACCCCGGCCGGGGGCAGGTGCCGTCCCCGGTGGAAGACGGTCACCTCCCAGCCGCGTAGCAGCGCGGCCTCCACCACGGCCCGTCCCACGAACTCCGTTCCGCCCAGCACGAGAAGTCTCATGCCGGGGATCGTGCCCGGCCGGGGCGGTGGTGGCGCGGGGCTCTGCCGAGGGCAGAACGGCAACCCCGGCCCCCGGCTCGCACCGGAGCCGCACGGCCACGGGCCCGGCACCGACGCCGCCGCGGCGGGGTGGCCGTGACGGTTCCGGCAGCCCCCTCGGGCCCCCGGGGTCGCCGCGGCGGTCCTGGCGGTCTTCCGGGGCCTCTCCGGGGCCGTACGGCCGTTGGCGCCGAGGCCGGTGACAGCGGGCGGTCGCCCTGCCCGACCCCGGCACCGGGTTGGCGGTCGCCTTCGTCTCGGCCCGGCGATCCTGGCGGCCGCACCAGGCCGGGGCCGGGCGGAGGCGGAGCGTCAGCGGGCGGTCGGCGGGGTGTACTTGTAGCCGACCCGGCGCACCGTCTGGATCGCCTGGCGGTGCTCCGCGCCCAGCTTGCGGCGCAGCCGGGCGATGTGGACGTCGACGGTGCGGCCGTCGCCGACGTGGCCGTAGCCCCACACCGTGGTGACCAGCTGGTCGCGGGTGTGCACCCGGTGCGGGTGCGCCACCAGGTGCGCCAGGAGCTCGAACTCCAGGTAGGTCAGGTCGAGTTCACGGCCGTCGACGCTGGCGGTGCGCCGCACGGGGTCGATCCGCACCAGCGGTTCGGTGCCGGGGACCGCCTCGGACTCCGGCTGGTCCGGGACCGCGACCGGCAGGAACGGGGGCCGCTGGTCGGCCGGGACCAGCACCAGGTAGCCGACCATCGGCGGCTGGCCCGGCAGGGTCGGCAGGGTGTGCTGCGGCGCGGGCAGCCAGGTGGCGCCGGGCGGCAGGAAGTCCGCGACGTCCACCACCTCGTCCCGGTCGACGGCGCGCAGCCGGTGCCGGGTGCCGTTCGCGGCGGGGGCGGACAGGGTGGCGGTGGACAGGGAACGGGAGGTCGCCATGAGAGGTCAGCTCTTTCGCGCGTGAGGTTCGTCGGAAGGTGCGGCGGCCGCGATTCGTGGTCGGGCGCGCCGGAGGACGTACGTCGTTCCGCGCTGGCCGAAGGCCGGGGTGTACGGCTTTAGAGGGCCCGCGCGTTCCTCGCGGGGCGACACACACGGTCGAAGTCGTGGTGCTGACGGGAAGGCCAGAACGGCTCAAGGTCGTGGCGACCCGTCGCGGTGGTCTGCTGGAAGCCGTTCATGCGCCCATTGAAGCAGAGGCGTGCGCCGGGCAGGAGTCTCCTCTCACTGCTTGGACGCTTCCTTGGCGTGAAATTGACGTTGCGTCCACCCGGGACCCCGGCTTTCCGCGCTGGTCAGCGCTCTTCCGCGGCCTGCCGGTGGCCGGAACGCCGTCTCACTCCTCGGACGGCGGCGGGGCGGGGGCGGGGCGGGCACGCGCGTGAGGGGCGCCCGCCGTCACGGCGGGCGCCCCTCGGATGCGTCGGTACGGATCAGACCTGGCCGGCCTTCTCCAGCGCGGTGCAGCAGGTGTCCACCATCAGGCGGGTCACCACGTACGGGTCGACGTTGGCGTTCGGGCGGCGGTCCTCGATGTAGCCCTTGCCGTCCTTCTCGACCTGCCACGGGATGCGGACCGAGGCGCCGCGGTCGGAGACGCCGTAGGAGAACTTGTCCCAGGGGGCGGTCTCGTGCAGGCCGGTCAACCGCTCGTCGATGCCGGCGCCGTAGCTCTTCACGTGGTCCAGCGGCTTCGAGCCCTCGCCGAGCGACTCGCACGCGGTGATGATGGCGTCGTAGCCCTCGCGCATGGCCTTGGTGGAGAAGTTGGTGTGCGCGCCCGCGCCGTTCCAGTCGCCCTTGACCGGCTTCGGGTCCAGGGTCGCGGAGACGCCGAAGTCCTCGGCGGTGCGGTACAGCAGCCAGCGGGCCACCCACAGCTGGTCGGAGACCTCCAGCGGGGCGAGCGGGCCGACCTGGAACTCCCACTGGCCCGGCATGACCTCGGCGTTGATGCCGGAGATGCCCAGACCGGCCTTCAGGCAGTTCTCCAGGTGGGCCTCGACGATCTCCCGGCCGAAGATCTCGTCGGCGCCGACACCGCAGTAGTAGCCGCCCTGCGGGGCCGGGAAGCCCCCCTCGGGGAAGCCCAGCGGGCGGGAGCCGTCGAAGAAGGTGTACTCCTGCTCGATGCCGAAGACCGGCTTCTGCGCGGCGAACCGCTCGGCGACCTCGGCCAGCGCGGCGCGGGTGTTGGACGGGTGCGGCTTCATGTCGGTGTCGAGCACCTCGCACAGCACCAGTACGTCGTCGCCGCCGCGGACCGGGTCCGGACAGGTGAAGACCGGCTTGAGCACGCAGTCCGAGGAGTGGCCCTCGGCCTGGTTGGTGGAGGAGCCGTCGAAACCCCAGACCGGCAGCGCGTCGAGACCGGCCGGGACACCCGTGATGATCTTCGTCTTGGAACGGAGCTTGGCCGTCGGCGCGGTGCCGTCGATCCAGATGTACTCAGCCTTGAAGGTCACGGGGCCACATCCTTCGGGGTGGGTCGGGTGCACGCGCGGGTACTGCGGCGCTGCGGCACCGGTGCGCCGCTCGATCTGCCGGGCAGCCTGTCAACAGGCCGTTTCCCGTCCATTGCTCGACTGTGAACCCCGTGTTACCTGGTCTTTCCCTGTCCGGGCTCACCTGGTGAGACCGCGCCGGGTGAGGTACCGGCCGCTCACCGCCCGCCGGCGGCGGCCTCCCGTACGCCGGTGAGGAAGTCCCGGATCGCCGCGAGCTGGTGGTCGTCACAGCCGCGCAGCAGCTCCACCGACCGCTCGATCAGCGGTCCGAAGAAGGCCTGGCCGAGCTCCACCGCCCGGTCCTCCACCTCGATCACCACCCTGCGCCGGTCCCGCTCGCCGCGCACCCGGCGCACCAGCCCGGCCCCCTCCAGCCGGTCGACGAGCGCGGTCGTGCCCGCCGAGTTGAGCCCGAGCACGCCACCGAGCCGTCCGGCGCTCATCTCCTCGCCCGCGCGGCGCGCGTCCATGAACGCGATCAGGGCGCGCACGTCCGTGGGGTGCATGCCGTTGCGCTGCGCGAACCGGGTGCTGTGCAGGCCGAGTTCGACGGTGGTGGCGCGCAGCAGGTGGACGATCTCCAGCTCGGGCCCCGGGGCGGGGCCGGACGGGGTGGACACGGGGGGCCTCCCGGCTATCATCTCGCTCGGCGAATATCTTGCTGAGCGAGATGATAAGGGGAGGCGCCATGGCCGGACACGACCGGGAGGCGTACCGGGTTGCGTACGACAAGGTGATGGCGAAGTGGCCCGCCGACCGCGAGGCACTGACGGTCGCCACGCCCTTCGGCGAGGCCCACGTCACCGTCTGCGGCCCGCGTGACGCGCCGCCGCTGCTCCTGCTGCCGGGCGGTGGCGGAGCGACCTCCGCCTCCTGGTACGCGCAGGCCGCCGGCCTCGCCCGGATCCGCCGGGTGCACGCCGTGGACCTGCCGGGCGCGCCCGGCCTGAGCCGGGCCGGCGACCGCCACCCCCGTACGGTCGCCGACCTGGCCGACTGGCTGGACGCCGTCCTGGACGGCCTCGGTGTCACCTCGGCCGACCTCGGCGGCCACTCCTACGGCGGCTGGATCGCCCTGCACCACGCGCTGCGCGCGCCGGCCCGGGTGCGCCGTCTGTTCCTCCTGGACCCGACCCAGTGCTTCGCCGGGTTCAAGACGGCGTACCTGCTGCACGCGCTGCCGATGCTGCTGCGGCCCGCACCCCGCCGGATCCGCGCCTTCCTGGAGTGGGAGACCGGGGGAGCGGTGCTCGACCCCGACTGGCTGGCCCTCCAGGAGGCCGCCGCGGGTTTCCCGGCCGTGAAGCCGGTGACCGGCCCCCGCCCGGCGCCGGACGCGCTGCGCGCCCTGCGGGTGCCGGTCCTGCTGCTCGTGGCCGCGAACAGCAGGACCCATGACCCTCACGAGGTGGTGGCGCGGGCCGGTGCGCTGCTGCCGCACGCGGAGACGGCCGTACTGCCGGACGTCTCGCACCACGCGCTGCCGCAGGCGGCACCGCCGGCCCTGGTCCGCCACCTCACCGGTTTCCTGTCGGCTCCCTGAGCCTCACCCCACCTTCTCGATCACCGCGCGCCGGATGAGGAACTTGCCCGGTTCCCGGACCTGTTCGAAGGCGGCGTTGTTGAGCAGGACGCAACTGCCGGAGACGGACGTCACCTTGACCGTGGTGGACTTGTTGTTGTCCAGGTTGGTGACCTTCAGGGTCGTCCCCGCGGGGAACTGGTTGCTGGACGCGGCCGGGGCGCCGCCCTCGCCGGAGAGCGTCACGGTGGAGCCCTTGCACACCTGCTGGCCGGCGCCCTGCTGCGCACCCCCCGCCTGCTGGCCGGCACCCTGCTGGGCGCCCCCCGCCTGCTGGCCGGCACCCTGCTGGGCGCCCCCGGCCTGCTGGCCCGCGCCCTGCTGGCCCGCGGCCTGCCCGGTGTCGCCGCCCTGCGCCGCCTGGGAGCCCTGAGCCGACTCCCCAACGGTGCAACCGGACGCCTTCTGCTGGACCTTGATCTGCTCGATGACCGCCTGCCGGTTGGCGATCCGGGCCGCCGACTGCGCGTCAGGTTTCGCCTTCTGGTCCGCGATGAACCTCTCGTTGTTGCCGAGGGCCGTGGCCAGCCCCTGGCAGACGGTCGAGTCCCCGGCGGACAGCGTCCTGGCGTCCTGCGGGCTCTGCGCGGCGTTGGAGGTGGTCGCCAGGGCGAAGGCCCCGCCGCCCGCCACCGCCGCGGCGCCGACGAGCAGCGCGAGCTTCTTCTTCGTGCCGAGAGTTCTCCTGCGCGACATGCGCGCCTCCTGAAGAGGTAGGGGAGCGTACGCCGCTATGTACGAGATACCGAACGTGGTTACTCAGCGGTTACAGGAGTCGGTGAAGTGACCTGCGTCACGCCGTGGTTGACCTGTCCTCAGCTCCTGCCGCTGTGCGAGATGGCCTCCCGCACGGCCTCCTCGCTGCGGGCCACCAGTGCCGTACCGTCGTCCGCGGTGATGATCGGGCGCTGGATCAGCTTCGGGTGCTCGCTGAGCGCGGCGATCCAGCGGTCCCGCGCGCCCGCGTCCCGCGGCCACTCCTTCAGCCCCAGCTCCTTGGCGGCCGGCTCCTGGGTGCGGGTGATGTCCCACGGTTCGAGGTGCAGCCGGTCCAGTACGGCCCTGATCTCGTCGGCGCTGGGCACGTCCTCCAGGTAACGGCGGACGGTGTACTCGGCCCCCTCGGCGTCCAGCAGACTGATCGCGCTGCGGCACTTGGAACAGGCGGGATTGATCCAGATCTCCATGCCGCACACGGTACGCGAAAACCGTTCGGCACCCCCGTCACTGGAGCCCCGAAAGCCCTTGTGGCCAGGGGCTTTTGTCAGTGGTGGCCCGTAGAATAGAAGCAGTGTTCGAGGGTGCGCGCCGGACCCCGGTGCGTCGCCCTGACCGCGACAGGAGGATGCCTGTGCCCGCTGCCGCCCTGAAGCCGAAGCCGTTGCCGACCCAGTCCACCGCCCAGCGTTCCGTGCTGTTCGACTCGCCCTACGAGCCCGTGGCGAAGCGACCGCTGCCGGCCGGACGGCCGCGCGAGTGGTACGTCACGCACAACCGGCGTCTGAAGGCCATGCGCCTCGCCATAGCCCTGCTCGACTCCGGCGTGTACCTGCCGGACCAGGCCCGGAACGAGACGATCCGCGGCACGGCCGAGCGGATCGGGATGCGCCCGCCGTCCGACACCACGTGCCACATGGTGCGGGCGCTGATGCGTTACTCGCGCTGAGCCGGCCGTGGTGCCGGGTGCCCCGCGTCACCGGCGCGGGGCACCCGGCACCCTCACGCCGACAGCTCGCCCCAGGGCGCCGTCAGTTCCCGCTCCAGCGGGGTCCGGAAGCGCGGGGTGATCCGGGTCTCGCCCAGCCAGCCGCGCAGCCGCTCCGCCTCCGCCGCGACCTCGGCCGCGGCCTCCCGGCGGACGCCCTCCTCGGGGATCCGCCAGACGATCCCGCCGTCCGCGCGCTGGGCCCAGCCGCCCACCACGCGGCCGTTCCACCACACCGTCGGACCCACGTTGCCGCTGCGGTCGAAGAGCAGGGGGCGCAGCGCCGGGTCCAGATACCAGTCGCGCTGCTGCCAGGCCATGGCCGTGGGGTCCAGGGCGGGCAGCAGCGCCGCCCACGGTGCGCCGGGGCCCGTCACCGGCTCCGCGTCCCCGGCGTCGACGTATCCCGTGCCCTCGTCGAGGGCGACCTCCTCGGCGCCGACCGCGGCCAGTGCCCGGCGGACCTCCCGGAGCGTCCAGCCCGTCCACCACTTCAGGTCCGCCTCGGTCGCCGGCCCGCATGCCCGCAGCCAGTGACGCAGCAGGTCCGCCTGGGCCGCGGCCGGTTCCAGCTCGGGGTGGGGCGGCGCGGGCGCCCAGCGGAACTGGCTCGACGTCCAGGAGCCGAGCGGGCGGCCCCTGACCACCTTGCCCTCCACGCCGAGCACGCGCAGCAGGCGGGTCGAGACCGTGTGGACGCCCTCGTAGCTCTTCCCGGCCGCGTGGACGAACCGCTCGCGCAGGCGCGGCTCGTCCGTGGCCAGCTCCGCCGCCGTCGCCTGGCCGCGCCGGGCCAGCGCGGCGAGCGTGGCCTCCTCGACCTCCGTCAGCCACGCCGCGTCCGGCGCGCCGGCCAGCGCCATGTCCCGCAGCAGGGACGCGCGCTCGCGGGCGGCCACCGTGAGGCCCGTCGAGGCGTGGACGACGGCCGTCAGGGCCGCCGGGAACACGAACACCGTGTGCCGCATGCCGTGCATCCGCACCAGCGTGCGGTCCTCGTACAGCGCCCGCTCCGTCTCCGGCACCGCCTTCGCGGGGTCGGTCAGCCGGGCGGCCACCGCCAGGTGCACGGTCGCCGGGTCCGAGCCGTGCAGGGCGACCAGGGAGGCCGCGACCTCCTCGGGTGTCACGGCCCGCGCCGCCCCGGCCAGCCGGTGCCGCACGGCCAGCCGGGCCCGCCGTTCCACCGCGTCGACGTACCGCCGTCCCTCCGCCATACCGGCCTCCCCTTCGGCACACCATCCGTTCCCGCCATGGTCGCCGGTGCCACTGACAATGCGCGCCGGCGCCGGTGGACACGGGCCCGCGCCCACCGGAAAACGAGATGCACGGACCGTCACGCTCTCCCTACGCTGAGCGAACGTGAGTGCATCCCCCGACCCAACCCCAGGAGGTCCGTCATGCGTGGCATTCTCGCGGCCGGGACCGTCGTCCTGGTGCTCCTCGGAACCGGCGACCACCTCTGGTGGCTCGCCGCCGTCGCCCTGCTGTACCTGTACGCGACGCACGGCCGCGGCTCGCCCGGCACCACCCCGCCGGCCGGCCCCGGCACCGGCGCCCCGCCCGACAGCTACCGGGCGTACCGGGACCGCCGGGACCGGCAGGCCAGGTGGGAGCGCCGCTACCGCCGTGAGCGGCCCTTCGAGGCCCGGCGGCAGGAGCGGGAGAAGAGCGGGAAGTGAGCGGGGGCGCCGCCGGCCGTCACAGGCCGGGGGCGCCCCACACCGGGAACCAGCGGCCGAGGTCCTGCTCGATCCGCAGGTCGTCGTCGAGCGTGGCCTTCAGCTGGAGTTCCAGCGCGGTGTCCCGCCGCTCGGCGGCGCCGGGCAGCGGGGCGAACGGGTAGAAGGTGCCGCGTTTGTAGAGGTAGACGAGTGCCAGCTTCCGGCCGGTGCCGTCGGCGAACCCGGCCAGCGAGCACAGCAGCTGCGGGCCGAAGCCGTTGACCTCCAGTGAACTGTTCACGGCGTGCAGATCGTTGACCAGTTCGGGCAGCTGGCCGGGGGAGCGCCGGGACACCAGCCAGGAGTAGCCGTAGCCGTCCCGGCGCAGTTCCACCGGCGGACCGGTGCGGTCGGTGTCCGCGTCCAGCAGCGCCTGCACCTCGCGGTGCATCTGCTCGAAGGCCGCGCCCTCCACCGTGGCGAAGCACACCGCCCCCTTGCCGGTCGGCGTGAAACCCGCCGCCGCCTCCAGCGTCACGGCCGCCGACGGCAGCGCGAAGAGCTGGTCGAGATCGGGCGCGACCGGTTTCGTACGGCCCAGCAGGATGTCCAGCAGCCCCACCGCTCAGCCCGCCTTCCCCGGGGTGGCGGCCTCGCCCAGCTCCGCCGAGATCCGGCTCAGCTGCTCCAGCCGCTGCTCCAGGGTCGGGTGCGTGGAGAAGTACCGCTCGATGCCGGGCTCCCGGCCGGTCGCCGGGGTGAAGTAGAACGCGTTGAACGCCTGCGCCGTGCGCAGGTCCTTGGTGGGGATCCGCGCCATCTCCCCGGAGACCTTGGTGAGCGCCGCCGCCAGCGCCGAGGGCCGGCCGGTCAGCTGCGCCGCGGCGCGGTCGGCCGCCAGCTCCCGGTACCGGGACAGCGACCGGATCAGCAGGAAGCTGATCGCGTACACGGCCACCGAGACACCCAGGACGGCGGCGAACACCGCGGCCGTGTTCTGGTCCCGGCGGCCCGCGCCGAACACCTGGGAGTAGAAGACGAGGCGCACGATCAGGCCCGCGAGCACCCCGAGGAACGACGCGACCGTGATCACGGCGACGTCCTTGTGCCGCACGTGCGAGAGCTCGTGCGCGAGCACGCCCTCCAGCTCCGCCGGCTCCAGCCGGCGCAGCAGCCCGGTGGTCACGCAGACGACCGCGTGCTCGGCGCTGCGCCCGGTCGCGAACGCGTTCGGCATGTCCATCTCGGACACGGCGACCACCGGCTTGGGCAGGTCCGCGATCGCGCACAGCCGGTCGACCACGGCGTGCAGGCCGGGGTACTCCTCCCGCTCCACGACCCGCCCGCGCATGGCGAACATCGCGATCCGGTCGGAGAACCAGAACTGCGCCACGAACAGCGCCCCGATCAGGACGGCGACCAGCACCCAGGACCTCAGCAGCACGATCAGTGCGGCGACGAAGCCCACGTACAGCAGCCCGAGCAGGAACAGCGTGAGACCCATGCGCACGGTCAGTCGCCGATCGCTCCGGAACCGGCTCCGCATCTTGCATCACCCCGAAAGTCAGGCACTCGTCCCGCTGTCCAGTGTGCACCTGCGGATGCCCATGAAGCGGTCCGGAACCCCTCTAGGCGGGGCAAAGGGTCAGTACGGGGAACGCATCTGCGCATAGCCCAGCAGCACGATGACCACCGCCACGCAGCCGAGGACCACGGCCGTCGAGACCCAGGAGGACCGGCGCGGGACCGGGTCCGGGTCGGCGCGGAACGGCGCCGGATTCGGGGGGTTCTCCTTCCAGCGGGCGGCGAGCATCCGGGCCCGGGCGGAGGGCTCCTTGTGCTCGGCGGAGTTCGCCCACCGGTGATCGAACTCGCGCTCCCAGTCGTCTTGTTCCGGCATCCCCGTTCAACCTCTCTCGTCCGACACGATCCGGAGGGATGATCCCCCGACTATAGGAAGTTTGAGAAGCGGGAAAGGTTGCACGGATCCCGCTCGGCGAGGTGCACGCGACCGATCTGATCCGATGACGCCGGGCCCCGCCGTGCCGTTGGTGATCGCGAAGCGGAGTGTTTGCGCGGGGGCAGGGAAGGGGTCAGAGCGGGAGGGAGGACAGGAGACGACCGTGACCGTCCTCGCGATCTTTCTACTCATCGTCGGTACGCTCTTGGTCCTGATCGGGGCGCTGCTGGTCCTTGTCGGGACGTTCCTGATCGCCATCGGGGCGGCCCTGATCCTGATCGGAGCGGCCCTGATCGTCGCGGGCGCGTTCCTGCTGATCCGGCGACTTCTCGGCTGTCATCGGACGCGGTCCCACTCCTGGTGAACGCGCGGCGCAGGGCCCGGAACAGGCCGTCGGCCGTGCCCTTCCCGAGGAGGGAAGAACACGGCCGACGGTCCACAGACGGCCCAGGGGCGCGGTTGCCCGCTCTGCCCTGGGGCGATATCACACGTCGAAGTAGAGCTCGAACTCGTGCGGGTGCGGGCGCAGCTGGAGCGGGGCGATCTCGTTCGTGCGCTTGAAGTCGATCCACGTCTCGATCAGGTCGGACGTGAACACGTCGCCCTGGAGGAGGAACTCGTGGTCGGCCTCCAGCGCGTCGAGGACGGCGTTCAGCGAGGTCGGGACCTGGGCGACGTTCGCGTGCTCCTCGGGAGCCAGCTCGTACAGGTCCTTGTCGATCGGCTCGGCCGGCTCGATCTTGTTCTTGATGCCGTCCAGGCCCGCGAGGAGCAGCGCCGAGAACGCCAGGTAGGGGTTGCCGGAGGAGTCGGGCGCGCGGAACTCGACGCGCTTGGCCTTCGGGTTGGAGCCCGTGATCGGGATACGCATCGCGGCGGAGCGGTTGCGCTGCGAGTACACCAGGTTGATCGGCGCCTCGAAGCCCGGCACCAGACGGTGGTAGGAGTTCACCGTCGGGTTGGTGAAGGCCAGCAGCGACGGGGCGTGCCGGAGGATGCCGCCGATGTAGTAGCGGGCGGTGTCCGACAGGCCCGCGTAGCCGGCCTCGTCGTAGAACAGCGGGTCGCCGTTGCTCCACAGCGACTGGTGCACGTGCATGCCCGAGCCGTTGTCACCGAAGATCGGCTTCGGCATGAAGGTCGCGGTCTTGCCGTTGCGCCAGGCGACGTTCTTCACGATGTACTTGAAGAGCTGAAGGTCGTCGGCGGCGGCGAGCAGGGTGTTGAACTTGTAGTTGATCTCCGCCTGGCCGGCCGTGCCCACCTCGTGGTGCTGACGCTCGACCTTCAGGCCGGACCGCTCCAGCTCCAGGGAGATCTCGGCGCGCAGGTCGGCGAAGTGGTCGACCGGGGCCACCGGGAAGTAGCCGCCCTTGTAGCGGACCTTGTACCCGCGGTTGTTCTCGACGGCGCCGGTGTTCCAGGCGCCCGCCTCGGAGTCGATGTGGTAGAAGGACTCGTTCGCGGAGGTGGCGAAACGGACGCTGTCGAAGACGTAGAACTCGGCCTCGGGGCCGAAGTACGCGGTGTCCGCGATCCCGGTCGACGCCAGGTACGCCTCCGCCTTCTTCGCCACGTTGCGCGGGTCACGGGAGTACTGCTCGCCCGTGATCGGGTCGTGGATGAAGAAGTTGATGTTGAGGGTCTTGTCGCGGCGGAACGGGTCCACACGCGCGGTGGACAGGTCGGCACGCAGAGCCATGTCGGACTCGTGGATGGCCTGGAAACCACGGATCGACGATCCGTCGAAGGCCAGCTCCTCGTCCGGGTCGAACGCCTCAACGGGCACCGTGAAGTGCTGCATGACGCCCGGCAGGTCGCAGAAGCGGACGTCGACGAACTTGACGTCCTCGTCCGCGATGAACTTCTTGGCCTCGTCGGCGTTCTGGAACATCCAGCTCCTCCTACTCCCGACCGTCCTCGCCGGGGTGGTAGATCGTTCGTGCGGCCAGTGCGGTGGCACACGCTGGCCTCGACCCTAGGGACGGGTGATTTCTCGGGCGTGACCCATTTGTTTCGCAGAAGTTAACCGGTCACGTGTCCACCGTAGCCCTGACACACCCCTGTGCGTAGTGCCCGAAACCGGGCACAGTACCGTGGAGGCGTGGACAACAGGCAGGCAATCGGATCGTGGCTCTCCGGGCCGCGCGCGGCGCTGGAAGAGGCGGGCGCCGACTTCGGGTACCGGGGCGAACAGCTCGGCCTCCCGGAGCACGGGCCGAACTCGATCGCACGGCCCGGACGGCGCCTCGGCGCACTCGCCGTGGACTGGGCGCTGTGCGTCCTGATCGCATACGGCCTGATCACCGACGGCTATCGCGCCCCCGCAACCAGCAACTGGGCGCTCGCCGTCTTCTTCGTCCTGAGCGTCCTGACCGTCGGCACGGTCGGCTTCACCCCCGGCAAGCGGCTCTTCGGCATCCGGGTCGTGGCCCTGCGGACGGGCACGGTCAACCCCGGGCGCGCCGTGCTGCGCACCGTCCTGCTGTGCCTCGCCATCCCCGCCCTGATCTGGGACCGCGACGGCCGCGGCCTGCACGACCGGATCGCGCAGACGGTCGAGGTACGGATCTGACGGACCGCCCCCGCCGAGGACACGGCCCGCCCGTCGCCGGTCGCGTCAGCGGGGCCGAGCCGCACGGGGCCACGGCCCCGCCCCAGGGCGCCACGACGCCGGGCCCCCGCGCCGGCGCCCGGCGCCGGGCGCGGCAGCCACTCTCCCCGTACCGGCGTCACCTCCTTCGCAGCACCGCCGCCAGTACCGACCGCAGCTCCGTCTCCGGGTCGGTCGCGGCGCTCGTCGCGCGCCAGGCGACGAAGCCGTCCGGGCGTACCAGCACCGCCCCGTCCGCCGTCGTGCCGTGCAGCGAGGCCCAGTCGGTGCCGTCCCCGTCGTAGGTGAGGCCGGCGTCCGCGCCCGTACCGATCCGGTACGCCTCCAGCCGTACGCCGTCCGTGCGGGCGATCTTCCGGGCGGCGGCGTGCCAGGCCCCGCCCGCGGCCGAGCCGGCGTCGCAGAGCAGCACCAGTGAGCGCTCGTAGAGGTCGATCGTGGAGAGCCGGTCGCCCGCGCGGCGCAGCCACAGGTGCGGCGCCCGGCTGCCCGGGTCCGCGGTCAGCCGCACCCCGTCGGGTACGACCGGCTGGGCGGGGTCGGCGCCGATGACGGCCCCCTCCAGATAGCGGTAGGCGAGGACGACGGGGAGGATGCCGCTGCGCGGGCCGCCGCCGACGCCGGGCGTGGGCGCGAAGCCCGGGTGGCTGTGCTCCACCGAGCGGGCGGAGGCGCGGGCGCTGGTCGCCAGCGCGACGGGCCGGCGCTCGGTGTCGTAGGTCTCCAGCAGGCCGGGCCCGGCCCAGCCGTCGAGGACGGCGGAGAGTTTCCAGGCCAGGTTGTGGGCGTCCTGGATGCCGGTGTTGGAGCCGAAGGCGCCGGTCGGGGACATCTCGTGGGCGGAGTCGCCGGCCAGCAGCACCCGGCCGGCCGTGTACCGCTCGGCGACGCGTTCGGCGGCACGCCAGGACGCCTTTCCGGTGATCTCGACGTCCAGGTCGGGGACGCCGACGGCCAGCCGGATGTGCCGCTGGAGCCGCTCCTCGGTGAACTCCTCCAGCGTCTCGCCCTGCTCCGGGTGCCAGGGCGCGTGGAAGACCCAGTGCTCCTTGTTGTCGACCGGCAGCAGGGCGCCGTCGGCCTCCGGATTGGTGAGGTAGCAGCAGATGAAGTGCCGGTCGCCGACCGTCTCGGCGAGCAGCTTGGACCGGAAGGTGACGCTGACGTTGGCGAAGAGGTCGCCGGGGCCGGTCTGCCCGATGCCGAGCCGGCGCCGTACGGGGCTGCGCGGGCCGTCGCACGCGACCAGGTAGTCCGCGCGGACCGTGTACAGCTCGTCGCTGTCCCGGTCCCGGACGAACGCCGTCACTCCTTCGGGGTCCTGTTCGAAGCCCTCCAGCTCGTGGAAGTACCGCAGGTCCCCGCCGAGCGCGCGGGCCCCCTTCAGCAGCACCGGCTCCAGGTCGTTCTGGCTGCACAGGCACCAGGCCGTGGGGCTGAACTTCGCCAGCCCGCCACCGGGGTCGATGTGCTTGAACAGCCATTCGCCTGCGTCGCCGACCAGGGTCGGTGTCTGCAGGATGCCGTGGTTGGCCGCGAGCAGCGAGGCCGCCGCCTTGATGTCCGGCTCGATGCCGGCGACCCGGTACAGCTCCATCGTCCGCAGGTTGTTGCCGCGGCCACGCGGGTGGATCGAGGTCCCGGAGTGCCGCTCGACGAGCATGTGGGGTACGCCGAGACGGCCCAGGAACAGGGAGAGGGACAGGCCCACCAGCGAACCGCCCACGACGAGGACGGGCACCTGGTGATCGGCTTTGTGCTGCATCAAGGCTCCAGAGGCAGGGGTCGGGATGTGAGGCGCTGCTGTTTTCTGTGCCCTCTGGGACGGCTTTCGCGTGCTCAATCACCCACGTGGTTCACGCGAGTCGCGCGTTGTGCGGGAAGCGGCACAGGATCAAGAAGCGCTGACGTCGCGTCATCGGCGGCCGGCGTTCGCCTCTGCCCCCGTGAAGGAGATGCGCAGCATGACCACCTTGTCGGAAAAGATGTCGGACCAGTCGACGCGTGAGGTGTCGACGAGGGTCTCCCAGTCCGTGTTCGACGGCTCCCGTCTCCGGGTCGTCCTGCTCGTGGACGTCCACGACGGCGCCCAGCAGCAGTTCCTGGAGGCCTACGAGCAGCTGTGCAACCAGGTGGCGCAGGTGCCCGGCCACGTCAGCGACCAGCTGTGCCAGTCGATCGAGAACCCCTCCCAATGGCTCATCACCAGCGAGTGGGAGAGCGCCCCGCCGTTCCTCACCTGGGTGAACAGCGAGGAGCACGTGCGGATGGTGGAACCGCTGCACAGCTGCGTCCGGGACACCCGGTCGCTGCGGTTCCACATCGTCCGCGAGACCGGCGGCGAGCCGGCCGGGGCCGCGTCACGGCGCCGGCTCCAGGCCTCCCCGCGGATCGGGGACGGCGTGATCCGGCACGCGCTGACCTTCACGGTCAGGCCGGGCAGCGAGGAGAAGGTTGCGAAGATCCTCGCGGACTACGCCTCGCCCCAGGCGCGGGTCGACGAGACCACCCGGCTGTGCCGCACCTCCCTGTTCATGCACGGCAACCGGGTCGTGCGGGCCATCGAGGTGCGCGGCGACCTGCTCGCGGCGCTGCGGCACGTCGCCCGGCAGCCCGAGGTGCGGGCCGTCGAGGAGGCCATCAACCCCTACCTGGAGCAGGAGCGGGACCTGAACGACCAGGAGTCCGCGCGGGTGTTCTTCACCCGGGCGGCGCTGCCGGCCGTGCACCACGTCACCGCGGACGAGTTCGCCGAGGGCGCGCGGCAGGCGCTGTACTACCCGGCCCGGCCGGACTGCGGGATGCGGCTGGCGGAGCTGCTCGCCCAGCAGGACGAGGCGGCGGCGGAGAGCCCGGACAGCCCGGTGCTGCGCAGCACGATCTTCCAGCGCGACGACGTCGTCGTCCGGCTGGTCGACGTACGCCCCGGCGCCCCGCTGCCGGAGCCCGGTCGTCAGGCCGAGCTGAGCGCCCTGCTGGACGGCGAGCCCGTCGGCATGGACCTCGTCACCGACCGCCGCTCGCCGGACGCCTGAGCCCGGCGGACCAGCACACCAACGGAGGAACGTCGTGATCAAACACCTTCCGAAGATCGTGGACCTCAGCGAGATCGAGCCCAACACCCGGCGCGGCGGCGATCTGCGCGCCATGCTCACCCCGGCCACGGTGGGCTCCACCAGCGGTTTCATGGGCGTGGCCATCGTGCAGCCCGGCGACCGCATCGGCGAGCACTACCACCCCTACTCCGAGGAGTTCGTGTACGTCCTGTGCGGACAGCTGGAGGTGGACCTGGACGGTGAGCCGCACCCGCTGCGGCCCGAGCAGGGGCTGATGATCCCCATGAACATGCGGCACCGCTTCCGCAACGTCGGCAACGTGGAGGCGCGGATCGTCTTCCACCTGGGCCCGCTGGCCCCCCGGCCGGCCCTCGGCCACGTCGACACCGAGGAGACGGAGGCCGTCGCCGTCGCCGCCGATCCGGCCGACCGGGCGCGGGTCGGCTCATGAACCGGCGCGTGGCGGTCACCGGCATAGGCGTCGTCGCCCCGGGAGGGATCGGCGTACCGGCGTTCTGGGATCTCCTCGCCGACGGCCGTACCGCGACGCGGGGCATCACGTTCTTCGACCCGACCGGGCTGCGGTCCCGGATCGCCGCCGAGTGCGACTTCGACCCCACCGCGTACGGCCTGGACGCCGGACAGGTCGAACGGGCGGACCGGTACATACAGTTCGCCCTGGTCGCCGGCGAGGAGGCGGTCCGCGACTCCGGTCTCGACCTCGGTCAGGAGGACCCCTGGCGGGTCGGTGTCTCCGTGGGAACCGCCGTCGGCGGCACCACCCGGCTGGAGCACGACTACGTCCTGGTCAGCCATCGCGGGCAGCGCTGGGACGTCGACCACACCGAGGCGGAGCCGCAGCTGCACCGGGCGTTCTCGCCGAGCACCGTGGCCTCCGCGGTGGCGGAACGTTTCGGCGCCCAGGGTCCCGTGCAGACCGTGTCCACCGGATGCACCTCGGGACTCGACGCGGTCGGGTACGCCTTCCACACCGTCCAGGAGGGCCGCGCCGACATATGCATCGCGGGAGCCTCGGACTCTCCGATCTCCCCGATCACCATGGCCTGCTTCGACGCGATCAAGGCCACCTCACCGAACAACGACGACCCCGCGCACGCCTCCCGCCCCTTCGACAACAACCGTGACGGCTTCGTCATGGGCGAGGGCGGCGCGGTGCTCGTCCTGGAGGAACTGGAGCACGCCCGGGCCCGCGGTGCCCACGTGTACTGCGAGTTCGGCGGCTACGCCACCTTCGGCAACGCCTACCACATGACCGGTCTGACCAAGGAGGGCCTGGAGATGGCGCGGGCCATCGACACCGCCCTGGACCAGGCGCGTCTCGACCCCACGGCGATCGACTACGTCAACGCGCACGGCTCCGGCACCCGGCAGAACGACCGCCACGAGACGGCGGCCGTGAAGCGGGCACTGGGCCACCACGCCTACGACACCCCGATGAGCTCCATCAAATCCATGGTGGGGCACTCCCTCGGGGCGATCGGCGCCATCGAACTCGTCGCGTGCGTCCTGGCCCTCGCCAAGCAGGTCGTCCCGCCGACCGCGAACTACGAGATCCCCGACCCCGAGTGCGACCTGGACTACGTCCCGCGCGTCGCCCGCGAACGGAAGCTGAACAGCGTGCTCTCCGTGGGCAGCGGGTTCGGGGGATTCCAGTCCGCGGTGATCCTGACCCGGCCGAGGGAGTGAGGACACGATGAGCGAACCGCAGGACCGGCAGGCGGCCATCACCGGCATCGGGGTGGTCGCGCCCAACGGCACCACCACCGGCACGTTCTGGAAGGCCACCCAGGAGGGCCTCAGCGTCCTCGACCGGGTCACCCGCGAGGGCTGTGAGCACCTTCCCCTCAAGGTGGCCGGTGAGGTCCGCGCCTTTGAACCGGCCGCCACGATCGAGGAGCGCTTCCTCGTCCAGACCGACCGGTTCACGCACTACGCCATGGCCGCGGCCGACTTCGCACTGGACGACGCCCGGCTCGCGCTGGCCGACATCCCCGACGCGCCGTACTCCATCGGCGTGGTCACCGCCGCCGGGTCCGGCGGCGGCGAGTTCGGCCAGCGCGAACTCCAGCAACTGTGGGGCAAGGGGAGCCGGTTCGTCGGGCCGTACCAGTCCATCGCCTGGTTCTACGCCGCGAGCACCGGCCAGGTCTCCATCCGCCGCGGCTTCAAGGGCCCCTGCTCCGTCGTCGCCTCCGACGAGGCCGGCGGCCTGGACGCCCTCGCCCACGCGGCACGGGCCGTACGGCGCGGCACCGACGTGATCGTGGCCGGCTCCACCGAGGCGCCGCTCGCGCCGTACTCGATGGTCTGCCAGCTCGGCTACGGGGAACTGAGCCGGGAGACGGACCCGTCCCGGGCCTACCGCCCGTTCACGGACGGGGCCTGCGGGTTCGTGCCCGCCGAGGGCGGCGGGATGCTCGTGGTCGAGGCGGCCGGCGCCGCCCGGTCCCGCGGCGCCGACATCAAGGCCGTCGTGGCCGGACACGGGGCGACCTTCACCGGCGCCTCCCGCTGGGACCGGTCCCGGGAGGGACTCGCCCAGGCCGTCCGGCAGGCCCTGGCGGAGGCCGGGTGCGCCCCCGAGGAGGTCGACGTCGTCTTCGCCGACGCCCTCGGGGTACCGGAGGCCGACCGGGCCGAGGCGCTGGCGATCGCCGACGCCCTCGGCGAGCACGGCACCCGGGTACCGGTCACCGCACCGAAGACCGGGATCGGCCGGGGGTACTGCGCGGCCCCCGTCCTGGACACCGCGGCGGCCGTGCTCGCGATGGAGCACGGCCTGGTCCCGCCGACGCCGAACGTCTTCGACGTCTGCCACGACCTCGACCTCGTGACCGGCAGCGCCCGCGCCGCCGAACTGCGGACGGCGCTGATCCTCAGCCGCGGACTCATGGGGTCGAACTCGGCGCTGGTGCTGCGACGCGGCACCGCGCAGTGAGCACAGAGAAGGAGGAGAGAACCATGCCCCAGATCACCGTGGAAGAACTCGCCGCGCTGATGAAGAAGGCCGCCGGCGTGACCGTCAGCCCCCAGCAGCTGAAGGAGAAGCCGGACACCGGCTTCGACGTCCTCGGGGTCGACTCGCTCGGCCTGCTCGGCATCGTCGGCGAGCTGGAGAACACGCACGGCACCCCGATGCCGGTCGACGCCGAGCGCTGCAAGACGCCCCAGCAGTTCCTCAACCTCGTCAACAGCACCCTGATGGCAGGAGCCTGAGATGGCAGGACACACCCAGAACGAGATCACCATCGCGGCCCCGCTCGACCTGGTCTGGGACATGACCAACGACCTGGAGCGCTGGCCCCAGCTGTTCAGCGAGTACGCGTCGGTGGAGGTCCTCAAGAAGGAGGGCGACAAGACGACGTTCCGGCTCACCATGCACCCGGACGAGAACGGCACCGTCTGGAGCTGGGTCTCCGAGCGCGAGCCGGACCGCGCCACCCGCACCGTCAGGGCCCGCCGGGTCGAGACCGGGCCCTTCGCCCACATGAACATCCACTGGCGGTACGAGGAGGTTCCCGCCGGCACCCGGATGGTCTGGACCCAGGACTTCGCGATGAAGCCGGACGCCCCGGTCGACGACGACTGGATGACCGACAACATCAACAAGAACTCGAAGATCCAGCTGGAGCTGATCCGGCAGAAGATCGAGAAGGCGGCGGCCGGTGAGCGGCCCGCCCCGGCCCTGGCCGACTGAGCCGGACGACAGGAGACGACCGTGCACCAGGCCCTGATCGTCGCCCGCATGGCCCCGGGCTCCGCCCCCGACATCGCCAAGGTGTTCGCGGAGTCCGACCGCGGAGAGCTGCCGCACCTCGTCGGAGTCGTCCGGCGCAGCCTCTTCCAGTTCGGCGACGTGTACATGCACCTGATCGAGTCCGAGCGGGAGCCGGGACCGGCCATCGCCAAGGTCACCTCCCACCCCGAGTTCAAGGAGGTCAGCGAGCGGCTGACGGCGTACGTCAGCGCGTACGACCCGCAGACCTGGCGGTCCCCGAAGGACGCCATGGCAGAACGCTTCTACCTCTGGGAGCGCGACGCCGGCTGAGCGCTTGGCCGGACAGCGGCGAGGCAGTTCCCCGCGCCCCATCGGGGCGCGGGGAGCCGGTCATGCGGGGACGATGCAGTCGAACGCGTGCAGGTACGGGTTGACCGGCCGGATGTCGCGGACCGCCAGGCCCGCCGCCTCCAGTCGGCCCACCATGCTGTCGGTGGTGTGCTTGGCCCCGCCGACGTTCAGGAGCAGCAGCAGGTCCATGGCCGTGCTGAACCGCATCGACGGGGTGTCGTCGACGAGGTTCTCGATCACCACCACCCGGGTGCCGGGACCGCCCGCCTCGACCACGTTGCCCAGCAGCCGGGCCGTGGACTCGTCGTCCCACTCCAGGATGTTCTTGATGATGTAGACGTCGGCCTCGACCGGGACGGCCTCCCGGACGTCGCCGGGCACGATCCGCGCGCGGTCGGCGAGGTCACCGCCCTCGCGCAGCCGCGGCAGGGCGTTCTCCACCACCCGGGGCAGGTCGAGCAGGCTGCCGCGCATCGCCGGGTACTTGTCGAGCAGGCACGCCACCACATGCCCCTGGCCGCCGCCAAGGTCCGCGACCGAGCTGCTGCCGGACAGGTCCAGCAGGGCCGCCACCTCTCGCGCCGACTGCTCGCTGGAGCGGGTCATCGCGCGGTTGAAGACGTCCGCGGACTCGGGGGCGTCCTCGTTGAGGTAGCTGAAGAACTCCTTGCCGTAGAGGTCCTCCACGACGTTCCGGCCGGTGCGCACGGCCTGGTCCAGCAGGGGCCAGGCGTCCCAGGTCCACGGCTCGGTGCACCACATGGCGATGGCCCGCAGGCTGTTGGGGTCGTCCTCGCGCAGCAGCCGGGACATCTCGGTGTGGGCGAACGTGCCGTCCGGCCGCTCGGCGAAGACGCCGTAGCAGGACAGGGCGCGCAGCAGCCGGCGCAGCGGCTTCGGCTCGGCGCGCACCGCGGTCGCCAGGGTCTCCACGGTCATGGGAGCGTCCCCGAGCGCGTCGGCGACGCCCAGCCGGGCGGCGGCGCGGACCGCGGCGGCGCAGGCCGCCCCGAACACGAGCTCGCGCAGCCGCATCGACGGGTGAGGGGAGGGGGGTGCCCCCGGCTCGGGGGGAGCCGAGGGTGCGCCGGATGGTGCGGTCATGTGCCGCCTTCCTTCCTTGCGTGGATCGGGTACGGCCGTCCGGTCAGCACAGGCCCGCGGGCTTGGAGACCCGGCAGGCGTTGCCGGTGAAGGCGTTGCCGGTCTTGGTGGCTTCCTGGTTGACGAGGTCAGCCGGGGAGTTGTCCGCCAGCCGGTTGCCGGTGATCCGGTTCTTCTCGCTCGTGGCGCCCACGAAGCTCTTGAACAGGACGATGCCGCCCGACAGCGGGGACTTGCCGGTGTGACCGGTGACCCTGTTCCCTGTCACCAGGGCCTTCTCGGTGCCGGTCAGCACGATGCCGGAGCCCTTCAGGTAGGGCAGCCGGGCGGTCTTCGGGCAGTACTTGTTGTTCTGCACGACCAGGTTGTCGCTGACGGTGAGGGCGCCGGCCCGCGGCTTGTTCTCGTCGCCGACGACGAACACGCCCGCGCAGTTGCCGAGGACGTAGTTGCGCGTGACGGCGAGGTTGCGCAGCCGGCGGACGGTGATGCCGATCCGGTTGCCCTCCAGCCGGTTGTGGTCGACCACCGCGCCCTTGCTGTCCGTGGCCCCCTGCTCGGCCTTGACGTTGTTGGCGAGGAAGAGGCCCGCGTCCCCGTTGTCGCGGGCGGTGTTGTTCCGGAACAACCCGCGGGTGGAGTGCTCCTGGGCGATGCCCCACTGGCCGTTGTGCTCGGCGATCACACGCTTCACGGTCAGCCGGTCGGTGCCCATGGTGAAGACGCCGGACTTGGCGAAGCCGGTCACCTTGAGGTCGGAGACGGTGACGTCCTTCAGGGGCTTGTTCTTGCCCCCGACCACGCAGATGCCGTTGCCGTCCGAGAGGCAGGTGACGGCGGCCTTCCTGCCGTGCGGGGCGGGCTTGGTCTTCTGCTTGGGAGGCTGGATCACGGTGCCGGGACCCGCGCCGCGCAGGGTGAGGCCCGCCGTCTTCACCGTGACGCTCTCACGGTAGGTGCCGGCGAGCACGAACACGGTGTCGCCGGCCTTGGCGGTGTTGACCGCCTTCTGGATCGACTGACCCGGATGCACCACGAGGGTCTTGTGGGCAGCGGACGCCGGAGTGGCCCCGATGACCGTGCCGACGAGGGTCGTGGCGCATGCCAGGTACGCAATGTGTCGTTTTGTCACATGCCGAAGGCTAGGAGCGCATGAGCCGATTACCGGCCGGATACTCCGTTCGGCGGCGTGTCCACGGCAGGGGCCGGGTCAGCGGCCCCGGGGTCCGCCCTTGGGCAGCTTCATGCCCTTCGGCATGGGCCCCTTCGGCAGCGGCATGTTGCTCATCAGGTCGCCCAGCGCCCGCAGCCGGTCGTTGGTGGCCGTCACCTGAGGGCCGGTCAGCACGCGCGGGAGCTTCAGCATCGTCGTGCGGAGCTTCTTCAGCTCGACCTGGCCGTCGCCGTTGCCGACGATCAGGTCGTGCACCGGCACGTCGGCGACGATGCGGTTCATCTTCTTCTTCTCGGCGGCCAGCAGGCTCTTCACCCGGTTCGGGTTGCCCTCGGCGACCAGCACGATGCCGGCCTTGCCGACGGCCCGGTGCACCACGTCCTGGCTGCGGTTCATCGCCACCGCCGGCGTCGTCGTCCAGCCGCGGCCGATGTTGTCCAGCACGGCCGCTGCGGCGCCCGGCTGGCCCTCCATCTGGCCGAACGCGGCCCGCTCGGCGCGGCGGCCGAACACGATCGCGGTCGCCAGCAGGGCGACCAGCAGGCCGAAGATGCCCAGGTATACCGGGTGCCCGATCAGGAAGCCGATCGCGAGGAAGACACCGAGGGTGCCGATGCCGACGGCCGCGAGTACAAGACCGATCTTCTTGTCGGCCTTGCGGGTCATCTTGTACGTGAGGGCGATCTGCTTCAGTCGCCCTGCGTTCGCGGCGTCCGCCGCGGTTTCCTTCCTCGCCATGCCACGAAGTCTACGTGCCCCCGGGAGTGCGGACGACGGCAGTGTCCGGGGGGCGGGACGGGCCCGCCGGGGGCGGCGTCAGGACTGGCCCGCGGCCTGGTCCAGGAACCGCTGGGCCTCGACCCGGTCCTTGGCGCGGCGGCGGTCCTCCAGGACGGAGGTCCAGGCGTTGCGGCGGGCGGTGCGCTGGCCGCCGCTCATGAGCAGGGACTCCACGGCGCGCAGGGCGCCGGTGAAGGACGGGATGGCGGTGGCGCGTACGGGTGCGGCCTGCATGATCGAGGTCCCCCCTCTGAGCGATGGAGATGCGGGGCGTGATATGAGCGTCACTGATTGGTGTTACCAGGGCGTGACCGACCGGTCAAACACGCGTGAAGCCTCGATGTGAGGGGCTGGAACGCCGACGCGGCCCCGACGGCGTCCTCATCAGCGAGGACGGTCGTGACCGCGTCGTCTCGGCCATTACTGGCCAGTAGGAACTTGTGCGCGAATTCACACGCGCGGCTCACACCGCCTGGGCGGCGATGTACGTGCCACGCTTCTCCACGGCCATCTGGTACAGCCGCCCGGCGCGGTAGGAGGAGCGCACCAGCGGGCCGGACATCACACCGGAGAAGCCGATCTGCTCGGCCTCCTCCTTCAGCTCCACGAACTCCTGCGGCTTCACCCAGCGCTCCACCGGGTGGTGGCGCACCGACGGGCGCAGGTACTGGGTGATGGTGACCAGCTCGCAGCCCGCGTCGTGCAGCTGCTTCAGCGCCTCGCTGACCTCCTCACGGGTCTCGCCCATGCCGAGGATCAGGTTCGACTTGGTCACCAGGCCGTAGTCGCGGGCCTCGGTGATGACCTTCAGGGAGCGCTCGTAGCGGAAGCCCGGGCGGATCCGCTTGAAGATCCGGGGAACCGTCTCGACGTTGTGCGCGAAGACCTCGGGGCGGGACGCGAACACCTCGGCGAGCTGCTCGGGGACCGCGTTGAAGTCCGGGGCCAGCAGCTCCACCTTCGTCCGGCCGCCCTCGCGCTGCGCCGTCTGCTGGTGGATCTGGCGCACGGTCTCGGCGTACAGCCAGGCTCCGCCGTCCTCCAGGTCGTCGCGGGCGACGCCGGTGATGGTGGCGTAGTTCAGGTCCATGGTGACCACGGACTCGCCCACGCGGCGCGGCTCGTCGCGGTCCAGCGCCTCGGGCTTGCCGGTGTCGATCTGGCAGAAGTCACAGCGCCGGGTGCACTGGTCGCCGCCGATGAGGAAGGTCGCCTCGCGGTCCTCCCAGCACTCGTAGATGTTCGGACAGCCGGCTTCCTGGCACACCGTGTGCAGCCCCTCGCTCTTCACGAGGTTCTGCATCTTCGTGTATTCGGGGCCCATTTTCGCCCGGGTCTTGATCCACTCGGGCTTGCGCTCGATGGGGGTCTGGCTGTTGCGGACCTCCAGGCGCAGCATCTTGCGTCCGTCGGGTGCGACTGCGGACACGACCGGCTCCCTGTGACTTCGATTCTTCGGCGTACCCCAGGGTACGCCCGTACTGTGTACGCCCTGCCGCTCGGGCCAACCCCGCTGTCGCAGGGCACATTCCCCCGAGGGACGATCAGGCGGACGCCGTCTCGATCACCCGCGGCCTCAGGTCCGCGTTCTCCAGGACGTCCCGCAGGTGCTTCTCGACCACCGGCAGGACCTCCTCGACCGTGATGTCCCGGCCCAGCTCGTTCGCCAGCGAGGTGACCCCGGCGTCCCGGATGCCGCACGGGATGATCCGGTCGAACCAGGCGTTGTCCGGGTTCACGTTGAAGGAGAAGCCGTGCATCGTGACGCCCTTGGCGACCCGGATGCCGATCGCGGCGATCTTCCGGTCCTCGCGGCGCTGGCCCGCGTTGGAGGGGGCGTACTCCGGGCCGTTCAGCCGGGGGTCGAACTCCTCGTCGGTCAGCCGCGGGTCGAAGTCCAGGGACAGCCCCCCGAGCGCCGGCCGCTGCTCGACCGGGTCGCCGAGGACCCAGACGCCGCTGCGGCCCTCCACCCGGGTGGTCTCCAGGCCGAACTCGGCGCAGGCGCGGATGATCGCCTCCTCCAGCCGCCGCACGTGCGCGACCACGTCCACCGGGCGGGGCAGCTTCTGGATCGGGTAGCCCACCAGCTGGCCCGGGCCGTGCCAGGTGATCTTGCCGCCGCGGTCCACGTCGATGACCGGGGTGCCGTCCAGCGGGCGCTCGCTGTCCTCCGTGCGCCGGCCGGCCGTGTACACCGGGGGGTGCTCCAGGAGCAGCACGGTGTCCGGGACCTCGTCGGCGAACCGGGCCGCGTGCACCCGGCGCTGCTCGTCCCAGGCCTCCTGGTAATCGACGGCATCCGCACCGAACCCCATGCGGACGAACCGCAACTCACTCACGGCAAGCGCCTCCCTCAGCGACCGGTGTGTCAGGCACGTAACGCGCCCTCGCCACTGTACGTCCGACCGGAGTACGTCAGCCCTGCGGGCGTTCCTCACACGATCGGATGAATGCACGGCGAAGTGTGCGACCGTCTGCTCACTCTCCGCTACATTCGCGCCGTTCGTGAGGCCATAAGGGCTGCTCAAAGGCAATCCGGGCACATCGACCGGCCCGGAAGGCAGGAGACCGCACCGCAGATGACGGACCGACCCGCGCAGCGCACCCCCAACCGCCAGCTCGCCGCGCTCATCGCAGAAGCGGGGTTCTCCAACGCGGGTCTGGCCCGTCGCGTCGACCAGCTCGGCCTGGAACACGGGCTGGACCTCAGATACGACAAGACCTCGGTCACTCGCTGGCTGCGCGGCCAGCAGCCACGCGGTACGACCCCCGCCCTGATCGCCGAGGTCTTCACACGCCGGCTCGGGCGCCGGCTCACCGCCCAGGACCTCGGCCTCGACGCGTGTGCGCCGGTGTACGCCGGGCTGGAGTTCGCGGCCACCCCCGACGAGGCCGTCGACATCGTCAGCGGGCTGTGGCGCAAGGACTCCGGCAGCCATGCCGAACTGCGCAAGATCGCCTTCACTCCGGCCGGGCTCGTGGTGCCCAGCCGGGACTGGCTGATCGGCAAGGCCGACGACCGGGTGGCCCGCGAGCCGGCCCCCCGGGTGCCGCCGCAGGGCCGGCCCGCCGCGGCCAGGGCGCCGCAGCCGGCGCCGCTGCTCCCGCCACGGCTGCGGACGCACACCGAGCGGGCCCCCGGCCACAGGGTCACCGGCGGTGACATCGCCGCGCTGCACTCGGTGGGCGAACTGTTCCGCACCCTCGACGACCGGTTCGGCGGCGGCCACGCCCGGCAGGCGCTGGTGCGCTACCTGGAGCACGAGTGCGAGCCGATGCTGCGCGGCGGCTACGACGAGCAGACCGGCCGCCGCCTGTTCGGCGCCGCCGCCGATCTGACCCGGCTCGCGGGCTGGACGTCGTACGACATCGCCGCGCACGGGCTCGCCCAGCGGTACTTCGTGCAGGCGCTGCGGCTCGCCCAGGCGGCCGGCGACCGGGCCTACGGCTCCTACGTCCTGGTCACCATGAGCCGTCAGGCCGTCTACCTCGGCCACGGCAGGGAGGCCGTCCAACTGGCCCGGGTCGCCCAGCAGGGGGTCGGCACGGGCGCCCCGCCGGTCGTCCAGGCGCTGCTGCACGCCTCCGAGGCGCGGGCGCACGGCGTGCTGGGGGAGGTGCGGGCGTGCACCGCGGCGCTCGTACGGGCCGAACGCGCCCTGGAGGCGGCCCGGCCCGGGGACGACGTGCCGTACTGGGCCGCCTTCTTCGACGAGGCGCAGCTCGCCGACGAGTTCGGCCACTGCCACCGGGATCTCCAGCAGTTCCGGGCCGCCGCGCAGCACGCCGAGCGGTCCCTCCAGCTGCGGGCGCCCGCCTATGCCCGCAGCCGCCTGTTCTGCCGGGTCGTCCTCGCCACCGCCCGCCTCGGCCTCGGCGAACTCGACCAGGCGTGCGCGATCGCCGCGGAGGCGGCGGGGCAGGCCGCGGAGATGCGGTCGGCTCGCGCCGTGGAGTACGTGAAGGAGTTCGAGCGGCGACTGGAGCCCTACCGGGACGCGGCGCCGGTGCGGGTGTACCGGGAGAAGGTGGCGGCGTTGGGATAGCGCCGTCACGGGTGGCGGTCGGGTTCCGCGCCGTTGTGGTCGTCCGCGCAGTTCCCCGCGCCCCTTGCGGGACGCCTACGCCGCCCTCGGCAGGGTGGGGACCGGGTCGGCGTTGTGCATCGAGCCCCGCGCGCCCAGGTCCGCCAGGACGGCTGCCGCGGCGCGGTGGGCCGAGTGCAGGGCGCCCTGGACCGTGCTGGTGTCCCGGTGGTCGCCGCAGACGTAGAGGCCGGCCAGGAGGCGTACCGGGCGGCGCAGGTCGTGGGGCGGACGCATCGACGGGACCGCCTCCGGGGTGTGGTGCACGGCCAGCGTCTCCCAGCGGCGCGTGGAGGTGCCGTAGAGGCGGGAGAGGTGGATGCGGACGGCGGTGTCCACCCCTTCCGGAGGCGTGCCCAGCACGGTCGAGGAGATCAGGACGCGGCCGGCCGGTGCCCGGCTCGGGTCCACGTTGCTGAGGACCGCCGTGTGCGCCACCGGACCGCCCCGGTCGGCGTCCAGCAGCAGCGAGCGGCCCGTCGGGAAGGCCGCCGCCGGTTCGTCGGTGGTGTGGTGGACCACTGTCACCGGGTGGAAGTCCGGCACCCTGAGCCCCGGCAGCAGTGCGGCCGCGGCGCGCGCGTCCGTCGCCAGCAGCACCGCCCGGCAGCGGATCTCCCCGTGCTCGGCGGTCGCCACCGAGGTCGTGGACACCGAGGTGACCCGCACGCCGGTGTGCACCGTGCCCGGCGGCAGCCCCCCGGCCAGCAGTTCCGGCAGCACCTCGGCGCCGCCCTCCGGCACACACAGCCGTCCGCTCGCGAAGGCGCGCAGCGCCAGGTCGGCGCACCTGCTGGAGGTGGTCAGCTCCGGGTCGCACAGCAGCGCGGCGAGCAGCGGGCGCAGGAAGCCGTCGAGGGTGCGCGCCGGGATACCGCGCTGGGCGAGGGCGAGGGCGGCCGGCATCTCGGGGCGGGCCAGGAGGCGTTCGACGGGGGTGGCGGCGATCCGGCCGAGCGCCGCGCCCAGCCGGGCCTGGTCGACCGCGCCGCCCACCGGCGCGCCGGGCGTGACCGCCGTACCCCGGGGCGCGTTCGCGAGGGCGCGCACCACATGGAGTGCGCCCCGTGCGCCCCGCGCGCTCCCACCGCCCGCCGGCGCGCCCGCGCGATGGGTGCGGCCGTCGCGGTGCAGGAGCACGCCCGGTGCGAAACGGCGCAGGGTCAGGGCGTCCAGGCCCGGACTCAGGCGGAGTTCGGGGTAGGACGTGGACAGCAGCTGTCCGATGCGGTCGAGACGGAAGCCGTCGACCTTCTCGGTCGACATGCGCCCGCCGACGTACGGAGCGGCCTCCAGGACCGCGGTGGTGATTCCTGCGCTGGTCAGCCGATGAGCCGCCGAGAGACCGGCGATCCCGGCTCCCACGATGACGACGTCCACCTGGTACGCGGGCTCAAGCACGAGGCCCTCCTGTGGGTTGCGCGACCGGTGGAGACGTCATGCCCCCAACAGGCGCAAGGGATACCCGAGTTCGGGTCGAGGGTAGGGGCGTGATCGGTCAGAGGCAGTCGCGCATCAACAGGGCACGGTCGCATAGAGGTCGCATACGGTCACTTTCGTTCGCCGGTGTTGTCAGCCGGCTCATTCCGCCGCGACCGCCCCACCCGCTCACGCCACCCGTTCACGCCGTCCGCTCACCCCGCCGCGCGGATCGCCTCGTCGATGCCCGGGAACGCGAACCGGAACCCCGACTCCAGCAACCGCCTGGGCACCACCCGCTGACTGCCCAGAACATCCCCGGCCATCTCCCCGAGCGCCGCCCGCAGCACCGGGGCGGGCACCGCGAACACCGCCGGCCGGCGCAGCACCCGCGCCATCGCCTCCGTGATCTCGGCGTTCGTCAGCGGCTGCGGCGCCGTCAGGTTGAACGGGCCGGACAGGCCGTCACCGTCGATCAGATGCCGGATCGCGGCCACCTCGTCGTGCAGCGCGATGTACGACCAGTACTGCCGCCCGTCGCCCAGCCGCCCCCCGAGCCCCGCCCGGAACAGCGGGAACAGCCGCCCCCACGCCCCGCCGCCCCGGGCCACCACCAGACCCGTGCGCAGGAACACCGTCCGCACCCCGGCGTCCGTGACGGGCGCCGCCGCCTCCTCCCACTCCACGCACAGCGCGGACAGGAAACCGTCGCCCGGCGGGGCACCCTCGTCCACCACCCGGTCGCCGGTGTCGCCGTAGAAGCCGATCGCGCTGCCGTTCACGAACACCCGCGGCGGCCGCGGCAGCGAGGCCGACGCCTCCGCCAGCGCGGCCGTGCCCCGCACCCTGCTGTCCCGCAGCAGCCGCTTGTACTCCGGCGTCCAGCGCCGGTCGCCCACCCCGGCCCCCGCCAGGTTGACCACCACGTCACACCCGGTCAGCCCGGCCGCGTCGACCTGACCGCGCCCGGGGTCCCAGCGGACCTCGTCCGCGCCCCGGGGCTCCCGGCGCACCAGCCGGACCACCTCGTGCCCGTCCGCCGTCAGGGACCGCACCAGAGCGCTGCCGATGAGACCGGACGCGCCGGCCACCGCGATACGTGAACGTTCCATGACCCCAGCATGACCGCACCACCGGCCGGAAACCCGTTGGGGACGCCCGGATCGCCCGCCGTATGGTGATCACCATGCCGGAGCCGTACATACGCCACGCCCATGCCGCCGACGAGGAGCCGCTGGCCGTCCTCGACCGGGCCACCTGGTCCCCCCTGCACGCGGTGATGCCCCCGCCGCAGCCGCCGTACCAGCCCTTCTTCGACGAGCGGCACCCCCCGCAGGAGTACCTCGTCGCCGAGGCCGACGGGCGCGTGCTGGGCTACATCCGGCTCACCCACCCGACCCCGCTCGCCTCCAACGCGCACGTCCTGGCGATCCAGGGCTTCGCCGTCGCCGAGGAGGCGCGCGGGCGGGGCGTCGGACGCGCGCTGGTCAGGGCGGCCGTCGAGGAGGCGCGGCGGCGCGGCGCACGGCGCCTCACCCTGCGTGTGCTCGGGCACAACGCCCCGGCCCGGGCGCTGTACGAGTCCGAGGGCTTCGCCGTCGAGGGCGTGCTGCCCGGCGAGTTCCTCATCGACGGCGCGTACGTCGACGACGTCTGCATGGGCCGCGCCCTGTGAGCCCCGCGGTGCCTACGAACTGACCAGCTCGCCCGTGTCGACCGGCACCGTCGCCGTGGCCGCGCGCCGGGCGTCGCCCGCCACCTCGGCCGCCGTCAGCACGTACCCCGTCTCGGCGTCCGAGGTGGAGCGGGCGAAGACCACTCCGAACACCCGGCCGTCCGTGGTCAGCAGCGGACCGCCGGAGTTGCCCGGCCGGACCGTGGAGCGGATCGCGTAGATCTCCCGGGTGACCGTGCCGTCGTTGTAGATGTTCTGGCCGGTCGCCCGCACCCGGTTCCCGACCGTCGCCGCCTGGAGGTTCAGGCTCCCGTCCTGCGGATAGCCCGCCACCACCGCCGAGTCCCCGCGCAGCGCACCCCCGTCGAACCGCAGCACCGGGGCGCTGAGATCCGGCACGTACAGCACCGCCACGTCCCGGTCCGGGTCGAACAGCACCACCCGGGCCGCGTACGACGGCCCGACCCCGCCGACCCGCACGCTCGGCCGGTCGATGCCGGCCACCACGTGCGCGTTGGTCATCACACGCCGGGGCGCGTACACGAACCCGCTGCCCTCGCGGCCCTCCGTGCCCACGGCGCCCTCGATCTTCACCGTGCTCAGCCGGGCGGCGTTCGTCGCGGCAGGCGTGACGCTGTCACCGGTCGGCCGGGCCACCCGGGCCGTCGACTCGTTCTCGAACGGGTTGAACACCTGCGGAAAGCCCGCCTCGGTCAGCGCGGACGTGGCCCGCGAGAACCACGCGGGCGTGGTCCGCGGCATGGCCTCCTGCACCGCGCCCAGCACCGTCGAGTTCCGTATCGCCGTCGCCAGGGTCTGCGACGGGGCCGCGCTCAGCACACTCGCCGCCACCCAGGCCACGATCAGCACCGCGACCGAGTTCGCCGCCGCGCCCCCTATCCCGTCCGCCACCCGCAGCGGCCCCCGGTCCAGCTCCCCGCGCAGCCGCAGCGCCAGCCGGCCCGCCAGCTCGTGCCCCACCACCGCCGGCATCAGCACCGTCAGCACCGCGAGCACCGTCGCCGTCGCCGTGCCCCGCTCGACCTGGCCCGTCACCCACGGCAGCACCCACACGCCGACGGCCGCGCCGCCCACGAACCCGGCCAGCGAGACACATCCGGCCACCAGTCCACGGCGATAACCGGACACCGCGTAGACGACGATCACCAGTACGAGCACCAGGTCGAGCAGGTCCACCGAGCCGCCTCTCTCTCAGCCTCTTCTACGGACGGGACCGGTCCGCTGATCAGCCACGCGCGGCGGCCGCCGGGCGGCGGAACCGGCCACGTGGGTCTGTACCCGCAGAAACGACCCGGACCTGGACGATGGTTCCACCAGACGGCACAGCGCACATCACGGGCACGCGCGGCGGTCGGGCGCGCGGTCGCACCGGGGCACGACAAGGCCACAGGCGGCACGCAGCCCGCTTCGAGCCGTCCGGCCTACGGTCGTGCACGACAGCATCCGATCGCAGGCGGAAACAGGTGAGGCGCATGAGCAGCGTCCGTGCCGACGGCCGTGGCGCGGCCGTGCGGGAACGGGCCGGCCGGGCCCGCACCGCCCGCGGGTCCTGGGCGGTGGTCTGCGCGGTCGCGACCCTCCTCCTCGGCCCGGCCGCCGCCACCGCGTCCGCCCTCGACCAGGCCGACGCGGCCCCGACACACCACGCGGTCAGGCCCGGCCAGGAACAGGCGTACCTGCCCGAGGACGCCGCCCGCAGGCGCACGGCCCCCTGGGCCCCGCCGGCGGACTCCCGCCGTCCGCCCGCTGCGCGGGCCGGGACCCGGCGCGGCAGTGGGGGAGCGCGCACGGCGTCGCGCCGCACACGGGAGTCCGGCGACAGGGCCTGGCACCGCCCTCACCCCCTGAACCGCTGCCACAGGCGGGGAAACCGCTGCGCGAGCACCCGGTCGTCCTCCAGGTCCAGGGGCGTGCCCTCCGGCTCGGCCGGCGCCGGGGCGATGCCCAGGTCCGGCGCGACGGTGCCGGTCAGCTGCTCGTACGCCTCGTCCGCCGCGTACCCCAGCTCCTCGCCGTCGCCGTCGATCTCCTCGTCGAAGTCGTCCAGCAGCCCGGCCAGCGCGTCCGGCTCGTGCACGGCGCCCTCGAAGACCTCCCGGCCCTGGCCGATCAGCCAGCACCGGAAGAAGTCGAACGCGTCGTCGCTGCACCCGTCCAGCAGCAGCCAGGCGGCGCCCCACAGGTCCCAGCGGTAGGCGCGGTTGTAGCGGGCCTCGAAGTGACGGGCGAAGTCCAGGACGAGATCGGGCTCCAGCTGGAGCAGCCGCTCCACCAGCGCGTCGGCCTGCTCCTCGGGATCGCCGCCGGCGGCCTCGCGGGTGGCGTCGATCAGCTCCCAGAACTCCGTCTCGTCCATCACGCCACCAGCATCGGGCCTCGGCCGATGCGCCGCACGCGGAACACGGGGCGCGCACCACCGGCCCATCCGACGGCACAACACGGCGCACCGCTCGCGCCGTCAGCCGTCCGCGCGGCGGTACAGCGCGGCGAGCCGGGCCGCGTCGGCCGCGCAGCGTTCGCGGAGGGCCGCCGGTGCCAGTACCTCCGCCTCCGGTCCCAGCGCGGTCAGCTGGCCGTGGGCGACCTCCTCCGACTCCACCGGCAGCGTCACCGTCACCCAGCCCTCGGCATCCGGGGCGCCCGCGTCCGCCAGCGCCTCCCGCGCGCCGAGCGGATCGACGGTGTGCGGCAGCCGGCGCACGCCCTCGGGGGACAGCCGCACGACCACCTCCGCGCGCAGCAGCGACCGCGCGAACCGCTCGGCCTGCTCCGCCCAGAAGCCGGGCAGGTCGAACCCGGGATCGCGGTCGAACCGCTCGTCGAGTGCGGCCACCGCGGTGAACCGGTCGATCCGGTACGTCCGGAAGGCGCCGGCCCCGGCGACCCGCGCGCACAGGTACCAGACACCCGCCTTCAGCACGAGCCCGTGAGGCTCGAGCCGCCGCTCGACCGTCCCGTCCCCGCGCCGGTAGCCGGCCTCGACCCGCCGGTCGTCCCACACGGCCTCGGCGATCACGGGCAGCCACGCGGGCGTCCCGGGCTCGCGGAACCAGGCCGGGGCGTCCAGGTGGAACCGCTGCGCGACGCTGTCCGGCGCGTCCCGCAGCGAGGGGAGCAGCGCCGCCGACACCTTCAGCCGGGCCGCCGAGGCCGCGTCCTGAAGCCCCAGCTCGCGGAGCGCCCCCGGCACCCCGCTCAGGAACAGCGCCTCCGCCTCGCTGCGGGCCAGCCCGGTCAGCCGCGTCCGGTACCCGCCGACCAGCCGGTACCCACCGGCCCGGCCCCGGTCGGCGTACACCGGCACCCCCGCCTCCGACAGCGCCTGCGCGTCCCGCGTCACGGTCCGCTCCGACACCTCCAGCTCACGCGCGAGCTCGGCGGCGGTCATGGCGGGCCGGGACTGCAGGAGCAGGACCATCTTGATCAGACGTGCGGCGCGCATGCCCACATCATGCAAGAGGCCCCCGCCGCGGCGGGGGCCTCCTCACATGATGCGCGGTGCTCTACAGCCCGTACTTCTCCCGGGCCTCCTTGACCGCCGTCGCCTTCACCTCGCCGCGCCGGGCGAGCTGGGCCAGCGACGCGACGACGATCGACTGGGCGTCGACGCCGAAGTGGCGGCGGGCGGCGTCACGGGTGTCCGACAGACCGAAGCCGTCGGCGCCCAGCGAGGACCAGTCCTGCTCCACCCACTGTGCGATCTGGTCCGGGACCTGGCGCATGTAGTCGGAGACCGCCAGCACCGGACCCTCGGCGCCCTGGAGCGCCTGGCGGACGTACGGGACCCGCTCCTCGCCCCGCAGCAGCGCCGCGTCGGCCTCCATGGCGTCCCGGCGCAGCTCCGACCAGGAGGTCGCCGACCACACGTCCGCGGCCACGCCCCACTCCTCGGCCAGCAGCTTCTGCGCCTGAAGGGCCCAGTGGATCGCCGTGCCCGAGCCCAGCAGCTGGATGCGCGGGGCGTTGGCGGGCACGGACACACCCGCGGACTCGGCCGTGTTGAAGCGGTACAGGCCCTTGACGATGCCCTCGTCGATGCCGAGGCCCTGCGGCTTGGCCGGCTGGGGCAGCGGCTCGTTGTAGACCGTCAGGTAGTAGAAGACGTTCTGGTCCTCGCCCGGCTTGGCCTCGCCGTACATCCGGCGCAGACCCTCACGGACGATCACCGCGATCTCGTAGGCGAACGCGGGGTCGTACGTCAGCGCGGCCGGGTTGGTCGCGGCGATGACCGGGGAGTGGCCGTCGGCATGCTGCAGGCCCTCGCCGGTGAGGGTCGTGCGGCCGGCCGTCGCGCCGACGAGGAAGCCGCGGCCGAGCTGGTCGCCGAGCTGCCACATCTGGTCGGCGGTGCGCTGCCAGCCGAACATCGAGTAGAAGATGTAGAACGGGATCATCGCCTCGCCGTGCGTCGCGTACGCGGTGGACGCGGCGATGAAGTCGGCCATCGAACCGGCCTCGGTGATCCCCTCGTTGAGGATCTGGCCGTTCGTGGCCTCCTTGTAGTACATCAGCTGGTCGCGGTCGACCGGCTCGTACGTCTGGCCCTTGGGGGAGTAGATGCCCAGGGACGGGAACAGGCTCTCCATGCCGAAGGTGCGCGCCTCGTCGGGGACGATCGGCACCCAGCGCCTGCCCGTCTCCTTGTCCCGGACCAGGTCCTTGATCAGGCGGACGAAGGCCATGGTGGTGGCCACGTTCTGGGAGCCGGAGCCCTTGTCGAAGGAGGCGAACGCCTTCTCGGCGGGGGCCGGCAGCGGGGCCAGCGCGTGCGTGCGGCGGGCCGGGGCCGGGCCGCCGAGGGCCGCGCGGCGCTCCTGGAGGTAGCGGACCTCCGGGGAGTCGGCGCCCGGGTGGCCGTAGGGGACCACGCCGTCGACGAAGTCGCTGTCCTTGATCGGCAGGCCGAGCCGGTCGCGCATCGCCTTGAACTCGTCCACCGAGAGCTTCTTCATCTGGTGGTTGGCGTTCTTCGACGCGAAGCCCTCGCCGAGGGTGTGGCCCTTGACCGTCTGGGCCAGGATCACGGTCGGCGCGCCCTTGTGCTCGACGGCGGCCTTGTACGCGGCGTAGACCTTGCGCGGCTCGTGACCGCCGCGGGAGAAGTGGAAGCAGTCGAGGATCTTGTCGTCGCTCAGCAGCTTCGCCATCTCGGCGAGCGCCGGGTCCTTGCCGAAGAAGTCCTCGCGGATGTAGGCGGCGCCGCGGGTCTGGTACGTCTGGACCTGCGCGTCCGGTACCTCGCGCAGCCGGCGTACCAGCGCACCCGTGGTGTCGAGCTGGAACAGCTCGTCCCAGGCCGAGCCCCACAGCGTCTTGATCACGTTCCAGCCGGCGCCGCGGAACTGGGCCTCCAGCTCCTGCACGATCTTGAAGTTGGCGCGGACCGGGCCGTCGAGGCGCTGCAGGTTGCAGTTGATGACGAAGGTGAGGTTGTCCAGCTCCTCACGCGCCGCCAGGGCGAGGGCGGCCGTCGACTCCGGCTCGTCCATCTCGCCGTCGCCGAGGAAGGCCCAGACGTGGGAGGCGGAGACGTCCTTGATGCCGCGGTTGGTGAGGTAGCGGTTGAAGCGCGCCTGGTAGATGGCGGAGAGCGGGCCGAGGCCCATCGACACCGTCGGGAACTCCCACAGCCAGGGCAGACGGCGCGGGTGCGGGTACGACGGCAGGCCGTTGCCGCCGGCCTCCTGGCGGAAGTTGTCCAGGTGCTGCTCGCCGAGCCGGCCGTCGAGGAAGGCGCGGGCGTAGATGCCGGGGGAGGCGTGGCCCTGGATGTAGAGCTGGTCGCCGGAGCCGTCACCCTCCTTGCCCTTGAAGAAGTGGTTGAAGCCGGTCTCGTACAGCCAGGCCGCGGAGGCGAAGGTGGCGATGTGGCCGCCGACGCCGTGCTTCGCGCCGCGGGTCACCATGGCGGCCGCGTTCCAGCGGTTCCACGCGGTGATCCGGGCCTCCATCTCCGGGTCGCCGGGCAGCGCCGGCTCCGCGGAGGTGGGGATGGTGTTGACGTAGTCCGTCTCGAGGAGCTTCGGCAGCGCGATGCCGCCCGCCTCGGCGCGCTCCAGCGTGCGGCGCATCAGGTACGCGGCGCGGTGCGGCCCGGCCTCCCTGGCGACGGCGTCGAGGGAGGCCTGCCACTCGGCGGTCTCCTCGGGGTCGCGGTCCGGGAGCTGGTCGAGCGCGCTCGGCTGGATGGCGTTGGGGTCGGTCATGTCGCCGCCTTCCTCAGTCGAAGGGGTTCCCTCATCGGTAAGGGTTCGGGGGTGCCCTTGGTCTTTGGCAGGACAGGGCAGGCGGACCTCGAAGGCGGCGTCGTTGTGCGACTCCGTCGCGCGTCCGTCGGTGACTGTAACTCCCTGATCGATGATCGATCAAAGGGTTGAGGGCCAAAACCTCTCGATTTGGAGAAAGTCGGCACGCGGTGCCTTCGGTCATGGCACCCGGTGACGCCGATATGCCTCGTTTTCGCAGGTGAGCGTGGGGATGCTCGACTGGGTCAGGCGCGCGGGGCGCACCCCAGCACATGGGCCTTCACCAGCTCGGCGATCCGGGGGTCGCGGCGCTTGAACGCCTGGACCAGCTCCTCGTGCTCCTCCGCGTACGACTGCTGGACCGTGCCCAGCCAGCGGATCGACAGCGCCGTGAACACCTCGATGCCGAGGCCCTCCCAGGTGTGCAGCAGCACCGAGTTGCGGGCCGCGCGGACCAGCTCCCGGTGGAAGCCCACCGTGTGCCGCACCTGAGCCGTGCCGTCCGCCTCCCGGTCGGCCTCGTACAGCGCCAGGACGTGCGGCTCCAGCGCCGAGCAGTCCTGCGCGAGGCGGTCGGCCGCCAGCTCCGCCGCGATGGCCTCCAGACCGGCCCGGACCGGGTAGCTCTCCTCCAGGTCCGCCGCCGTCAGGTTCCGCACCCGGACGCCCTTGTTGGGGGCCGACTCGATCAGGCGCAGGGACTCCAGCTCGCGCAGGGCCTCACGGACCGGGGTCTGGCTGACCTCCAGCTCGGTGGCGATCCGGCGCTCCACGATGCGCTCGCCCGGCTGCCAGCGCCCGCTGACGATCCCCTCCACGATGTGCTCGCGGATCTGCTCGCGCAGCGAGTGGACGACGGGCGCGGTCATGAGGGCTCCTTAGGGAGGGCTGACGTTTAGACAATACGGCCGGTCCGCTCCGCGGGCAGGGCGCGTAGGGGTGCTTTGGCGCAGGTGAGACGAGGCTTACACGCTCCGTGTGCCGGCAAACACGAACACCCCGCCCGGACAGGCTCCGGACGGGGTGTTCGGGGAGGACAAGCCTTACAGGCCGAGCTCGACCTCGAACTCGCCCGCCTCCAGGATCGCCTTGACCGCCGTCAGGTAACGGGCCGCGTCGGCGCCGTCGACCAGGCGGTGGTCGTAGGAGAGGGTCAGGTACGTCATGTCGCGGACGCCGATGACCGTGCCCTCCTCGGTCTCGATGACGGCCGGACGCTTGACCGTGGCACCGATGCCGAGGATCGCGACCTGGCCCGGCGGCACGATGATCGTGTCGAACAGCGCGCCGCGCGAACCGGTGTTGGAGATGGTGAAGGTCGCGCCGGACAGCTCGTCCGGGGTGATCTTGCTGGCCCGGACCTTGCCCGCCAGCTCCGCCGTGGCCTTGGCGATGCCCGCGATGTTGAGGTCGCCGGCGTTCTTGATGACCGGGGTCATCAGGCCCTTCTCGGAGTCCACCGCGATACCGATGTTCTCGGTGTCGAAGTAGGTGATGGTCCCCTCGGCCTCGTTGATCCTGGCGTTGATGACCGGGTGGGCCTTCAGCGCCTGCGCGGCGGCCTTGACGAAGAACGGCATCGGGGAGAGCTTGACGCCCTCGCGGGCCGCGAAGGAGTCCTTCGCCTTGGCGCGCAGCTTCATCAGGCGGGTGACGTCGACCTCGACGACCGACGACAGCTGGGCCTGCTCGTGCAGCGCCTTGACCATGTTGTCGCCGATGACCTTGCGGATGCGCGGCATCTTGACGGTCTGGCCACGGAGGGGGGAGACCTCCAGCGCCGGGGCCGCCTTCCTGGCGGCCGGGGCGGCGGCAGCGGCCGGAGCCGGAGCGGCGGCGGCGGCCTTCGCGGCCTCGGCGGCGGCGATGACGTCCTGCTTGCGGATACGGCCGCCGACGCCGGTGCCCTTGACGGTGGCCAGGTCGACGCCGTTCTCGGCGGCGAGCTTGCGCACCAGCGGGGTGACGTACGCGCCCTCGTCCGTCGCCTGGGTGGCGGTCGGGGAGGTCGGCGCGGTCGCCGGGGTGACCGGAGCCGGGGCGGGCGCCGGCGCGGGGGCCGGAGCGGCTGCGGCGGGCGCCGGGGCCGGGGCGGCGGGAGCCGGAGCCGGAGCGGCAGCCGGGGCCGGAGCGGCGGGCGCGGGCGCCGGGGCGGCAGCCGGAGCCGGGGCGGCGGGCGCCGGGGCCGGAGCGGCAGCCGGAGCCGGGGCAGCGGCGGCGGGCGCCGGGGCAGCGGGCGCGGGAGCGGCGGCCGGGGCGGCACCCGGCGCGCCGATGACGGCGAGCTTGGCGCCGACCTCGGCGGTCTCGTCCTCGCCCACCACGATCTCCAGCAGCACACCGGAGGCGGGCGCCGGGATCTCGGTGTCGACCTTGTCCGTGGAGACCTCGAGCAGCGGCTCGTCGGCCTCGACGCTGTCGCCGACCGACTTCAGCCAGCGGGTGACGGTGCCCTCGGTGACGGACTCACCGAGCGCGGGCAGCACCACGTCGGTGCCCTCCGCGCCACCGGCAGGGGCGGCAGGGGCGGCCGGGGCGGCCTCGGCGGCGGGGGCCGGAGCCGGCGCGGCGGGGGCCTCGGCGGCCGGGGCGGGGGCGGGCTCGGCGGCCGGGGCCGGGGCCTCGGCGGCGGGGGCCTCGGCGGCGGCGGGGGCCGGGGCGGCGGCCGGGGCGCCCGTGCCGTCGTCGATCAGGGCCAGCTCGGCGCCGACCTCGACCGTCTCGTCCTCGGCGACCTTGATGGAGGCCAGCACGCCGGAGGCGGGGGCCGGGATCTCGGTGTCGACCTTGTCGGTCGAGACCTCGAGCAGCGGCTCGTCGGCCTCGACGCGTTCGCCCTCGGCCTTCAGCCAGCGGGTGACAGTGCCCTCGGTGACGCTCTCACCGAGCGCCGGAAGGGTTACGGAAACCGCCATGGTTTCGGTTGCTCCTAACGAATTGCGGAAGTCTGTGTCGTCGCGCCCGTTGACCGAAGGCTCAGTCGTGGGAGTGCAGCGGCTTGCCGGCCAGGGCCAGGTGGGCCTCGCCGAGCGCCTCGTTCTGCGTGGGGTGGGCGTGGATGAGCTGGGCGACCTCGGCCGGCAGCGCCTCCCAGTTGTAGATCAGCTGGGCCTCGCCGACCTGCTCGCCCATGCGGTCGCCGACCATGTGGACGCCGACGACGGCACCGTCCTTGACCTGGACGAGCTTGATCTCGCCCGCGGTCTTCAGGATCTTGCTCTTTCCGTTGCCCGCCAGGTTGTACTTCAGAGCGACGACCTTGTCCGCGCCGTAGATCTCCTTGGCCTTGGCCTCGGTGATACCGACGGACGCGACCTCCGGCTGGCAGTACGTCACCCGGGGAACACCGTCGTAGTCGACCGGGACGACCTTCAGACCGGCCAGACGCTCCGCCACCAGGATGCCCTCGGCGAAGCCGACGTGCGCGAGCTGGAGCGTCGGGACGAGGTCACCGACGGCGGAGATGGTCGGGACGTTGGTGCGCATGTACTCGTCGACGAGGACGTAGCCGCGGTCCATGGCGACCCCGGCCTCCTCGTAGCCCAGGCCCTGCGAGACCGGGCCGCGGCCGACGGCCACCAGCAGGACCTCGGCCTCGAACTCCTTGCCGTCGGCCAGGGTGACCTTCACGCCGTCCTGGGTGTACTCGGCCTTCTGGAAGAAGGTGCCCAGGTTGAACTTGATGCCGCGCTTGCGGAACGCGCGCTCGAGGAGCTTCGAGCTGTTCTCGTCCTCGACCGGGACGAGGTGCTTCAGGCCTTCGATGATGGTGACGTCCGAGCCGAAGGACTTCCACGCCGAGGCGAACTCGACGCCGATGACACCGCCGCCCAGGATGATCGCGGACTTCGGCACGCGGTCCAGGACGAGGGCGTGGTCGGAGGAGATGATGCGGTCGCCGTCGATTTCCAGGCCCGGCAGCGACTTCGGCACGGAGCCGGTCGCCAGCAGGACGTGGCGGCCCTGGATCCGCTGGCCGTTGACGTCCACGGAGGTGGGGGAGGACAGCCGGCCCTCGCCCTCGATGTACGTCACCTTCCGGGACGCGATGAGCCCCTGCAGACCCTTGTACAGGCCCGAGATCACGTCGTCCTTGTACTTGTGGACGGCCGGGACGTCGATGCCCTCGAAGGTGGCCTTCACGCCGAACTGCTCGCTCTCGCGGGCCTGGTCGGCGATCTCGCCCGCGTGCAGCAGGGCCTTGGTGGGGATGCAACCCCGGTGCAGGCAGGTGCCGCCGACCTTGTCCTTCTCGATCAGGGCGACGTCCAGGCCCAGCTGCGCCCCGCGCAGGGCCGCGGCGTAACCACCGCTACCACCGCCGAGGATCACTAGGTCGAAAACGGTGCTGGCGTCGTTCGCCACGTCACGTCCTCCATGCATGTGCGCCTTGCGCCGGTCGTCACTGACCGGCGGGCGGCTGGTGTCCGGCCGCTTGATGCTTCGGCCCTTCGGTGGGGCCCTGTCCTGCCGGGCTCCATCTTCGCACTTGTCGGAGGCGATCGAGACGCCGGGCCGGTGTGTGAGACGTCCCACGTTCCCCGGCGGACGCGGGTGCGCGGGCGGGGGCGCGGGGAACTGCGCGAACAGTCCCCACGCCCCCGCGGACGCCGTGCTGCGGACCGGACCGGGCCGTCAGGCGGCTCAGCCCAGGTCACCCGCGGCGGTCAGCTCCGCGAGACGGACCAGCGTACGCACCGCCGTGCCCGTACCACCCTTCGGTGTGTACCCGAAGGGGCCGCCCTCGTTGAACGCCGGCCCGGCGATGTCGAGGTGCGCCCACGAGATCCCCTCGCCGACGAACTCGCGCAGGAAGAGCCCGGCGACGAGGCCGCCGCCCATCCGCTCGCCCATGTTCGCGATGTCGGCCACGGACGACTCCATGCCCTTGCGCAGGTGCTCCGGCAGCGGCATCGGCCAGGCCGGCTCGCCGACCTCCTCCGCCGCCTCGTGCACCGCGGAGCGGAACGCGTCGTCGTTGGCCATCACACCGAAGGTCCGGCTGCCCAGCGCCAGCATCATCGCGCCGGTCAGCGTGGCCACGTCCACGATCGCGTCCGGGTTCTCCTGCGAGGCCGCCCACAGCGCGTCGCCGAGCACCAGCCGGCCCTCGGCGTCGGTGTTGAGCACCTCGACCGTCTTGCCGCTGTACATGCGCAGCACGTCACCCGGGCGCACGGCGGAGCCGGACGGCATGTTCTCGGCCAGCGCAAGCCAGCCGGTGACGTTGACCCGCAGGTCGAGGCGCGCGGCGGCGACGACCGCGGCGAACACGGCGGCGGCACCGCTCATGTCGCACTTCATCGTCTCGTTGTGCCCGGCCGGCTTCAGCGAGATGCCGCCCGAGTCGTAGGTGATGCCCTTGCCGACGAAGGCCAGGTGCTTCTCCGCCTCCGGGTGCGTGTACGACAGCTTCACCAGGCGGGGAGCGGCCGCGGAGCCGCCGCCGACGCCGAGGATGCCGCCGTAGCCGCCCTTGACCAGGGCCTTCTCGTCGAGCACCTGCACCTTGATGCCGTGCTCCTTGGCCGCGGCCTGCGCGATGCCGGCGAAGGCGGCCGGGGTGAGGTCGTTCGGCGGGGTGTTGATCAGGTCGCGGGCGCGGTTCAGCTCCTCGCAGACCGCGACCGCGCGGGCGACCGCGCCCTTGTGGGCGGCGTCGCGCGGCTTGCCGCCGAGCAGCGCGGCCTCGGCCAGCGGCGCCTTGCCGTTCTTGGCCTTGCCGTTGCCGCCGTTTTGGCCGTTGCCCTTGTAGGCGTCGAAGGAGTACGCGCCGAGCAGGACGCCCTCACCGATCGCGCCGATCGCGCCGGGGCTGTCCACGGGCAGCGCGAACACGGCCTTCTTCGACCCGGCGAGCGCGCGGGCGGCCACACCGGCGGCCTTGCGCAGCGCCTCGGCGTCGTAGCCGGCGCCGCCCTCCTCGCCGTCCTTGCCGTCGGGCTGCGCGCCCAGGCCCACCGCCACCACGAGCGGGGCCTTGAAGCCGGCCGGCGCGGGCAGCTTCGTCAACTCGCCCTCGGCACCCGAGGCGCCGAGGGTCTCCAGGACGCCGGCCAGCTTGCCGTCGTACGCCATGTCCACGGCCTCGGCGCCCGGCGCGACGACGGGCCCCTGGGCGCCCTTGGCGACACCGATCACGATCGCGTCGGCCCGCAGGCCGGGCGCCGCGGCGGTGCTGAGAGTCAGAGCAGTCACGGTGGTGAAATCTCGCTTCCGATGTGAAGTTCGCTGTGGCCGATATGGGGTGGGTCGACCGGGCCCGAGAGCCGACCCTAGGCCCAGGACCGGGCACTGGTGGCAACCGGGGCCTTCACCCTGTCGGCGAACACCCGTGATGAGACTACGCCCGTCGCCGACGTGCCCCGAAGGGGCGCGGGACGTACGGCCCCGGGCCGCACGGCGCTAACGGCCCAGCGCCAGCACCACGAGCGCGGTGACCGCGGCCGTCTCCGCGACCGCGCCGAACACGTCACCGGTGACCCCGCCGAACCTGCGGACGCACCTGCGCAGCAGCAGGTCGGCGACGGCGACGGCGGCGGCCACCGCGAGGGCGGTGCGCGCGCCGTCGTACCCGCCGAGGCCGGCGCCCGCCGCGCCGGCCGCCGCCACGACGGCGAGCGCCACGGCCAGTGCGGTGCCCTTCGGGACCACCCCGGCCACCGCCGCCCCCAGCCCCTCCGGGCGGGCCGCCGGCACCCCGGCGCGGGCGGCCAGGGTGAGCGCCAGGCGGGCCGCGACCGCCGACACCACGGCCGCCAGGGCACCCCGGGCCCAGGAGCCGCCGTAGAGCTGCGCCAGTACGGCGACCTGGGCGAGCAGCACCAGGACGAGGGTGAGCACGCCGAACGGTCCGATGTCCGACTGCTTCATGATCCGCAGGGCGTCCTCGGCGGGTCTGCCGCTGCCCAGCCCGTCGGCGGTGTCGGCGAGCCCGTCGAGATGCAGCCCGCGGGTCAGCGCGGCCGGTACGGCGACCGAGGCGACGGCGGCGAGCAGCGGGCCGGCGCCGAGGAGGAGCAGCAGCAGGCCGAGGCCGGCCGCGCACCCGCCGACGACCAGCCCGGCCGCCGGCGCGCACACCATGCCCCCGCGCGCGGCCCCCCGGTCCCAGCGGTGCACCCGCACGGGCAGCACGGTGAGCGTGCCGAAGGCGAACCGGAGTCCGTCCAGGAGGGAGGACGAGGAAGCCGGGGAGGAAGCTGAGGAGGAGGACGACGAGAGCACCGGCGCAGGCTACCCGCCGCCCGCCCCGACCGGCCCCCGGGGCGCGTGCGGAGTCCCGACCCCGCGGGTCCCACACGGCCACCAGCGGCCCGCGTCCCACCCCGGCCGGCAACCGCCGGGCTGCCACCGCAGCCACCCGCCGCGTCCCGGGCCCTGGCCCGGCCGGCCACGGAGTTCTGCCCGTCGGCCGTCCTCCGGGGCTGCGTGCGGAGTTCGCACCGTGTGGGTCCCACACGGCCACCCGCGGCTTCGGCCCGACCCCGGCCACCCGCCGCTTCCCGGACCCTGGCCCGGCCCGGCCTCGTGCGTCCTGTCCGCCGACCCTCCTTCGGGGCTCCGTTCCGCGTCCGGATCTGCCGGGCCTCACCCCGACCACCAGCGGCCTTCCGGGGCCACCCCGGCCGCCGCTCCGCGAGTGCCGTCCAACGGCCGGCCCCGACCCTGGCCAGCGGCAACCCCCGCTGTCCGTCCTGTCCTTGGCCACCGGCCTGGTTCAAGGGCCCCCCGCTCGGTGGCTGTGCCGCGCGACCCACCCGGCCATCAGCCCAGGCCCCGCGCGCCTCCCTTCCCCCGACCCACGCGGGGCTGCGTCTCCCGCCCCCGACCCCCGGAGGGACTGCGCGTCCCTCCCCCCGACCCCCGGAGGGATAAAGTGCGCACATGGGGCGCTGGTGGGTGCGGAACATCGTCGAGCCGGGGAAGCTTCCGTTGCTGCTGGCCCTCGCCGCCTTCGTGCTGACCTTCGTCGTGACCCGGGTCATCACCCGGCTGATCCGGGCGGGCCGGGGACCGTTCGGCAACGTCAGGGCCGGCGGGCTGCACATCCACCACGTCGTTCCCGGCGTCGTCCTCACCGTCGTCGGCGGCTTCGGCGCGGTGGCCAGCGACCGCCACGGCGTCGGCGGGACCGTCTCGGCCGTGCTGTTCGGCATGGGCGCGGGTCTGGTCCTGGACGAGTTCGCTCTGATCCTCCATCTGGACGACGTCTACTGGACCGAGGAGGGCCGCAAGAGCGTCGAGGCCGTCGTGCTCACCGCCGCCCTGGTCGGCCTGCTGCTCGCCGGCTTCGTCCCGTTCGGCGTCAACGACCTCTCCCAGCAGGAGCTGGCCGACCGCGGCACGGTCGTCTCCAACGTCGTCGCGAACTTCCTCTTCTCCCTTGTCGCCCTGCACAAGGGCAAGGCCCGCACCGCGCTGTTCGGGGTGATCGTGCCGCTGGTCGCGCTCGTCGGCGCGGTCCGGCTCGCCCGCCCGGGCTCCCCGTGGGCCCGCCGCTTCTACGGCCGCCGCCCCCGCGCCCGCGCCAGGGCCGCCCTGCGCGCCTACCGGCACGACCGCCGCTGGGCGCGGCCGAGCCGTGCCGTTCAGGACTGGATCGGCGGCAAGCCCGACCCCCGCCCGGCGCGCCTGCCCGGCCACCGCTGACCGCGGGCGCGGCCGGCCGGGGCCGTGCGGCGCTGCCGTGCCGCCGCCAGCAGGCACAGCAGGCCCACCGCCATCAGCGCGGCCAGGTGCTCCTTGCCGGCCAGGTTCTCCTTGAGCAGCACCTCGACGACCATCGCCAGCGTCACCGCGCCCGCCGTCACATAGGCGCCGTACCGCCAGCAGACGAACACCGCGAGCCCCACGACGGCCGCCGAGGGCCCGGTGTCCACCACCTGCCCGTCGGTCCACGGCAGCCCGAACGGGGCGTGCGCGCCCAGGGTGATGCCGAGGCGCGCGTACAGGGTTCCGGCGAGCGTGGCGACGTAGGCGATGGTCAGCGTCCGCTTCCAGCCCAGGCACAGCTCGGCGATCCCGAAGACCAGCAGGATCTGCGCCAGTGCTCCCCACACCGGCAGGTCCAGCGCGGGCACGAACAGCGACAGGGGAGTGCGCAGCAGGCCGAGCCACAGCGGGTCGTCGGCCCGTACGGCACCCAGGTCCTGCACCAGCCGGTAGCCCCACGGCTGGTTCTGCACGTACTGCAGCAGCGCCGTCAGACCCACCGCCGCGACCGTCAGCGGGGCCGCCGCCGGGCCCCGGCGCCGCAGCGGCCCGCGCACGGCGGCGTACAGCGGCCCCCACTCGGCACGGGCCCAGCCGGCCGGCGCCCTCATCGGACGCCCCTCCTCGAACGTTCCCCCGCCGAGCGTCGTGGCCATCGAGTGTTCCCCCGTCGTACGTGTCTCATCGGTGCGTTCCCAAGTGCCTGCGGTGCAGCCACTTGGGAAGGCCCGGCGCCTCCAGGAACCCCTCCGCGCGCGCCGACGCGAGGCCGATGCGCGGCAGGTCCGCGCTCTTCTCGAAGAGCAGGAACCGCGGCTCCCAGATGGGCCGGTACTTGGCGTTGGCGCGGTACAGCGACTCGATCTGCCACCAGCGCGAGAAGAAACTGAGCAGCGACCGCCACAGCCTCAGCACCGGCCCGGCGCCGAGGCGCGCGCCACGTTCGAAGACCGATCTGAACATCGCGAAGTTGAGCGAGACCTGCGTGATCCCGATCTCCTCGGCCCGTCGCAACAGCTCGATGACCATGAACTCCATCAGCCCGTTGTCGGAGTCCCGGTCCCGCCGCATCAGGTCCAGGGACAGCCCGTGCGGCCCCCACGGCACGAAGGAGAGCAGCGCCCGCAGCCGTCCCTCGGCGTCCGTGCACTCCAGCATCACGCACCGGCCGTCCCCGGGGTCCCCGAGCCGGCCCAGCGCCATGCTGAAGCCGCGTTCGGTGGCACCGTCGCGCCAGTCGTCGGCACGCTCCACCAGATGCGCCATCTCGTGGACCGGGATGTCCTCGTGCCGGCGGATCCGCACCCGGTACCCGGCCCGCCTCACCCGGTTGTACGCCTGCCGGACGGTGCGCATCGCCCGGCCCTCCAGCGTGAACTCGGCGACCTCCACGACCGCCTCGTCCCCGAGTTCCAGCGCGTCCAGGCCGTGCCGGCAGTAGACCGTCCCGGCCTCCTCGCCCGCCCCCATGACCGCCGGGATCCAGCCGTGCGCCCGCGCCTGGGCGAGCCACGGGGCGATCGCCCCCGGCCATGCCTCGGGGTCCCCGATCGGGTCCCCGGACGCGAGACTCACCCCGCCGACCACCCGGTAGGCGACGGCGGCCTTCCCGGTCGGCGACCACACCACGCTCTTCTCCCGGCGCAGCGCGAAGTAGCCGAGCGAGTCGCGGTCGCCGTGCCGCTCGAGCAGCTCGCGCAGCCGCTTCTCGTCCTCCTCGGTGAGCGGGTCGACGGCCCGCCGGGACCGGAAGGCGGCGTAGAACACGGCGAGCACCAGGGCCGTGCTGAGCACGTTGATCGCCACGTTGGCCCAGTTGGGCGGGTCGATCCCGGGGAAGTGGGACTCCTCGGCAGCCACGGACACCAGCCGCAGGGTGCCGTAGTGCCAGCGTTCCGGGAACGAGGACCGGGCCGCGTCCGGAGCCTGGTTGGTGACCGTCACCAGCAGCCCGGCCAGGAGGCTCGCCACCAGCCCGCCGCCGACGGCCACCGTGGCCGCGAGCCGGGGGTTGGACCGGTCGCCCTTGGCGTAGAACTCCCGGCGGCCGGCGAGCAGCGCGCCGACGAAGGCGGCGGTCAGGGCGAGGGACACCCAGTTCTGCGGGTACCGACGGATCTCCGGGAACGCCATGGCGAACGCGAACAGCGCCAGGAACAGCCCGCTCATCACCAGGTTGAGGATCCACGCGGCCCGCTTGCGGCGCCGCATGGTGATCGCGAGGAAGGCGGTGAACACACCGGAGGCGAAGCCGGCCGTCAGCAGGTACGGCGTGAAGAAGTCATCCTGGTTGTGCCGGCGCACGTCCTGGCCGAGCGAGACCCACACCGCGCTGAGGAAGTTGATGAAGGCGACGGTCCGCAGGTACCAGACGGCGAACGCGGCGGCCCGCCGGGAGGCCCCGGTGGACCGCCGCGCCCGCCCGCCCGTCCGCGCCGCCTCGGGTCGCTGCTCACCGGCAATCCGGACATCTCCCATGTCCAGGATCATATGGGCGCGGCTCCGGCGAACCGCACTTTTCAGCCCGTCGGCGGCATCGGCCTCACATGTCCTTCTCCTCCGCCGGCTCCTTCTCCGCTTCCGGCTCCTCCTCGGCCTCCGGCCGCTCCGGGAGCTCCGCCGCCAGCGCGGCGGCGGACCGCACCAGCGGCAGCGCCAGCAGCGCGCCGACGCCCTCGCCGACCCGCACCCCCTGCTCCAGCAGCGGTTCCAGGGCCATCCGGTCCAGCGCCTTCGCCTGCCCCGGCTCCCCGCTGTCGTGCCCGGCCAGCCACCAGTCCGGCGCCCGGAACGCGACCCGCTGCGCGACCAGGGCGCACGCGGCGGCCACGACCCCGTCGAGGATCACCGGCAGCTTCCGCACCGCGCACTGCAGCAGGAACCCGGTCATCGCCGCCAGGTCCGCCCCGCCCACGGCCGCCAGCAGCTGCATCTGGTCCCCGAGCACCGGCCGGGCCCGCCGCAGCGCGTCCCGGACCGCCGCGCACTTGCGCATCCACGCCAGGTCGTCGATCGCCTCGCCGCCCCGCCCGGTCACCACGGAGGCGTCGGTCCCGCACAGCGCCGCGACCAGCACCGCCGCCGCCGTGGTCCCGCCCACGCTGACATCGCCGAGCACCACCAGATCGGTCCCCGAGTCGGCCTCCTCGTCGGCGACCGCGACCCCCGCCCGCAGTGCCGCCTCGGCCTCCTCCGGGGTGAGCGCGTCCTCGACGTCGATACGGCCGCTGCCCCGCCGCACCCGGTGCCGCACCACGTCCGCGGGGAAGGCGGCCGGGTCGCAGTCCAGGGCCATGTCCACCACCCGTACGGGCACCTCCAGGCGGCGCGCGAGCACGGCCACCGGGCTCGCGCCCTCCAGCACCGCCCGCACCAGCTGCTCCGCGCCGCCCGCGGGCCGCGCCGACACGCCCAGCTCCGCGACGCCGTGGTCGCCGGCGAACAGCACCACCCGGGGCCGCTCGACCGGCCGGACCGGCACGGTGCCGCGCGCGGCGGCCAGCCACTCGCCCAGCTCGTCCAGGCGGCCCAGCGCTCCCGCCGGCACGATCTGACGCTCCCGCCGGGCCTCGGCGTCACGGCGTACGCCCCCGTCCGGGCGCTCGATCAGATCGGTGAAGTCGTCCAGATTAAGGCTGCTCATTCGCCGAACAGTACCGCCAGCGGGCGAACGCGCCCGCGCCACATCGCCACCACACCCCTACGACGTCTTTGCACCCCGGAGCGTGATCCCATACGTTCCGCTTTGCCGCGGAATGTCGCACAGGGAGCACGCCCATGCCGACCTCGCCCCTCACCCCGCAGATCACCACCCCCCACGACCCCTTCCAGGAGCCCCGCCGCGAGGACTGCCCCTGGTGCGGCTCCCCCCGCCTGCGCACCCGGCTGCGCGCGCCCGACCCGCTGCGGCACCGGTCGGGCAGGTTCGTCCTCGACGCGTGCCGGGACTGCGGCCACGCCTTCCAGAACCCCCGGCTCAGCGCGGAGGGGCTCGCCTTCTTCCACCGCGACTTCTACGAAAGACACCTGGAGGAGTTCGCCGCGCGGGTCCGCCCCGCCCGGGCGGTGCACCGCCGGCACCGCACCACCGCCTGGCGGCTGTCCGAGCTGCGGGAACCGGAGAGCTGGCTGGACGTCGGCACCGGCCACGCCCGGTTCCCCGAGGCGGCGAAGGAGTTCTTCCCCTACACCAGCTTCGACGGGCTGGACCCGACGGCCCGGGTGGAGCAGGCGCTGCTGGAGGGGCGCGTGGAGGAGGCGCACCGCGGCTACCTCACGACCCCCGGCATGGCGGCGCGCCTGCGCGCCCGCTACGACGTCGTCAGCATGTTCCACCATCTGCAGCACGCCCCCGACCCACGGGCCGAACTGCGCGCCGCGCTCACCGTGTTGCGGCGCGGCGGCCACCTGGTCGTCGAAGTCCCGGACCCGCGCTGCCTGTTCGCCACGCTGCTGGGCCGGTGGTGGCTGCCGTACGGCCAGCCGCGCCATCTGCACCTGGTGCCGCTCGCCAACCTCCGCGCGGAACTGCGCTCCCTGGGCTGCACGGTCCTGGTCGCGGACCGTACGACCCCGCACGTGCCGTACGACCTCTCGGCGGCCGTCGCCCTCGCCGTGGCCCAGGCCCACCCGGTCGTCCAACTGGCGGCGATCCCCGTCCAGTCCCTGGCCTCGGCCCTGGACCACGGAGGCGCTCCGCTGTTCCGCCGCACGCGGTTCTCCAACGCGTACCGGGTGGTGGCGCGGAAGGACGCGGGATGACCGGGCGTCAGCCCCGCAGCACCAGCGCCTGGCCCGCCACCACCAGCAGGACCTGCTCGCACTCGCTCGCGAACGCCGCGTTCAGCCGGCCCAGTTCGTCCCGGTAGCGGCGGCCGGAAGCCGTCGCCGGGACGATCCCGGAGCCGACCTCGTTGGACACCGCCACCACGGTCCGACGGGTGCCCCGCACCGCGGCCGTCAGCTCCCGCACCCGCTCCCGCAGCGCCTTCTCGCCCCCGCCCGCCCACTCCGCGTCGTCCCACGCCCCCACGGAATCCATCACGTCCGTCAGCCACAGCGACAGACAGTCGATCAGCACCGGCGGCCCGTCCTGCGCCAGCACCGGCACCAGGTCCGTCGTCTCCGCCGTGCGCCACGACCCCGGCCGCCGCTCCCGGTGCACGGCCACCCGGGCCGCCCACTCGGTGTCCCCGCCCCGCGTGCCGCCCGTCGCCACGTACAGCACCTCCGGGAACGTCTCCAGCCGACGCTCCGCCTCCACCGACTTGCCCGAGCGTGCCCCGCCCAGCACCAGCGTCCGCCGCGGCACGTCCGGCACCTCCTCGTACGCCCCCACCACCAGCGTCGTACCGTCCGGCACCGCCCGCGCCCCCGCCGCCGCGAGCCGGCGCCGCAACTCCGCGCCGGGCGGCACGTCGTGGTCCAGGTGGACGGCGAGCACATCCGTCGTGGGGCCGACCGAGCCGACCGCGCGGAGCCGGGCGAGCGCGTCGGGCCGGCCCACGACGTCCGCGAGGAGCATGTCGTACGACTCCGCCGTCGCCCCCTCCAGCCCCGCCGGCGCCCCGCCCGGCGGCAGGTACAGCAGCCGCTGCCCGTCCGGCCCGGTCACCGCGTACCCGGTGCCGCCCGCGTCCATCGCCACGGCCCGCACCCGATGGCCCGTCAGCAGCGCCAGCTCCCTCCCGTCCGGCACCCGGCCGGGCTGCGGCAGACCGGCCGGGACCTCCACCGCCGGACCGTCGTGCGGGTGCGACAGCAGCACCTGCCGTACCCCGCCCAGCGACTGCCCGGCGCGGGCCGCCGCGAACGCCGCGCCCGGTGTCAGGTCCAGCAGCAGCGTCCCGTCCACGAGCGCCGCGGTCGCGGCCCGCGCGTCCGGACCGAGCGCGGTCGCGCACACGGCACAGGAACAGTCGGGGCGAGGCAGTCCCGCCGGGGCACCGGTACCGAGCAGAGTTACTTCCACGGACCGATTTTCGCCTGCCCCCCGACGTCCCGCGCGACCGGCCACCCGGATGATCCGGCCTGATCCGAACGAGAGGCCCTAACGGCCGACCCGGCGGAGCGCATACGCTGCGGGGGCAGGTGTTGGATCAAAGGAGGCCCAGATGACGGCATGGACGTGGCGGTTCGAGAAGGCCGACGGGACGGAGGTCCAGCCGGCGGTGCAGCCCGAGGAGTTCACCACGCAGGGAGATGCCGAGTCCTGGATCGGGGAGCACTGGAAGGCGCTGCTGGACGGCGGGGCCGACCAGGTGCGGCTGTTCGAGGAGACGGCCGAGATCTACGGCCCGATGAGCCTGCACGCCGACGCGTGACCCGGCCGTGAACGGGGTGAGGAGGGACCGCCCTCCTCACTGCTGGCCCAGTGTCACCTCGACCGTCCTCTCGGTGCCGTCCCGCTGGTAGGTGACCGTGGTGCGCCGGCCCGGCTTGTCGTCCGCCAGCGCCTCGGCCAGTGAGGTGACGGTGGTGACGGGCCGGTCACCCACCGCGGTGATGATGTCGCCGGCGCGCAGGCCCGCCCGGTCGGCCGCGCCGCCGGCGCGGGCGGTGACCACCGCCACCCCGATCGGCTGGTAGCGGTCGTCCACGACCGTCCGCGCGGTGATGTCGAGGGCCGCCCGCCCGGACTCGACGACCTTCCCCTCCCGGACGATCTGGCCGGCGACCGTCCGCACCATGGACGCCGGGATCGCGAACCCGATGCCGGGCGCCGCGCCGTTGCCGAAGGTCGGGTCGGCCGCCGCGAGCGTCGGGATGCCGATCACCCGCCCCGTGAGGTCGACCAGGGCGCCGCCGCTGTTGCCGGGGTTGATCGCGGCCGAGGTCTGCACCATGTTCGCGATCGTCGCGCCCGTGCCGCCGCCCGAGTCGCCCTCGCTGACGGTCCGTCCGGTCGCGGAGACGATGCCCTGGGTCACGCTGGACGACAGCCCGAGCGGCGACCCCATGGCCAGCACGATCTGGCCGACCTGCACCTTCTCGGACTCCCCGAACACCGCCGGCTTCAGCCCGCCCGGCACCCTGTCCAGCCGGACCACGGCGAGATCCTGCTCGGGGTAGGAGTAGACCAGGCTCGCGGTGAGCGGTTCCTCGCTGTTGGCCGTGGTCACCTGGAAGGTCTTCTCCGACCCGACCACGTGCGCGTTGGTGACGATGTGCCCCTTGTCGTCGTACACCACCCCGGAGCCCAGGTCCCGGCTCGCCTGAATCTGCACGACCGACGGCAGGACCTCGCGGATCACCTTCTGGTACTGGCTCTGCAGGTCGTCCGCGGCCGCCGGCAGCGCCGCCCGGGTGGCCGCCGCGGTGTCCCGTCCGGCCTGCGCGGCGGGGGCGGTGCAGCCGGCGGCGAGGGCCGCGCAGCACACCAGCGCGGCGGCCGGGACCGCCCTGCGGAGCCGGTGCGCGCGGGTACGGGAAGCGTCCATGTCCCGAGTCTCACCGCGCGGTGATCACCCGTCCCGCGCTGTTCCCCCGAACGTGCTCAGCCGCGTACCCCGCACAGGTGCAGCAGCGCCGCCACCCCGCGGTAGGGGTCCGTGCGCCCGGCCCGCTCCTCGACCGCGAGCAGGGTCTCCAGGTCGTCCGGGAGCGCCGCGCCGTCCGCCGCCGTGTCCGTGAAGACCCGGACGCCGTACCAGGCGTGCAGCGGGGCGGCGATGCCGTCGAGCGTGGCGGTGAGGGCCGCGAGCCGGTCGGCCCTCACCTCCAGGCCGAGGCGGTTGCGATAAGAGGTGGTGTCGAAGGCGGCCAGGGCCGACGACCAGTCCCCGGACAGCCCCGGGCGCATGGCGAGCGCGTCGCCGTTGCGGACCAGGAGGGAGAGCAGACCGCCGGGCGCCAGCACCCGGGCCAGCCCCGCCACCAGCGGGTCCGGCTCCTCGACGTACATCAGCACGCCGTGGCACAGCACCACGTCGAAGCTGCCCGGCAGGAAGTGCACACCGGTGTCCCGCCCGTCGCCCTGCACCAGCCGCACCCGCTCCCGGATGCCCTCCGGTTCCCGGGCCACGGCGTCCCGCGCGGCGGCGATCATCGTCGCGTCCTGCTCGACCCCGGTCACGTGGTGGCCGAGCCGGGCCAGCCGCAGCGCCTGCGTGCCCTGGCCCATCCCCACGTCCAGCACCCGCAGCCGTTGCCCGACCGGGAACCGTCCGGCTATCTGCTCGTCCAGCTGCCGGGCCACCAGCTCCTGGCGCACGACGTCCCGCAGGCCGCCCAGCCCGTTCAGCCACGCGTCGGCCGCGCCCCCGGTGAAAGCGTCAGCGCTCAGGGCCGCTCTCCGCGCTTGACCTGCGGCTTCGGCAGCCGGAGCCGGCGCATCTGCAGGGACCGCATCAGGGCGTAGGCGACCGCACCGCGCTTGTTCTCGTCCGGGAAGCGCTCCTGGAGCCGCTTCTTCAGCCGGAAGCCGCTGACCGCCGCGTCCAGCACGATCAGCACGATCACGATCAGCCACAGCAGCAGCGCGACGCTCTGGATCGCGGGCACCCGCACCACGCTCAGCACGAGGATGACCACCGCCAGCGGCAGGAAGAACTCCGCCACGTTGAACCGGGAGTCCACCCAGTTCCGGGCGAACTTGCGCACCGGGCCCTTGTCCCGGGCCGGCAGGTACCGCTCGTCGCCGCTGGCCAGCGCCTGGCGCTGCCGCTCCAGGGCTTGGCGCCGCTCCTCGCGCTGGCGCTTCGCGGCCTCCTTGCGGTTCGTCGGCGTACGGGCGACGCTGCGGCGCTGGGACTGGGCCTCACTGCGCTTGGGAGTGGGCCTGCCCTTCGGGGCCTGCGGGTCGCGGGGCTGCTTGGAGAGGGTCACCGGCGCCTTGTCGGCGGTCGGGGCCTTCTCTTCCTTGGCACGGCTACGGAACACAAAACCCAAGGGTAAGGGCTGCACCGGCATGGACCCCAGCCCGGTGGGGAACGATCCGGCAACACCGGACGTCTCTAGGGGGACAGAGGGGACACACAGAGGGCTTCCGGCGGCATCAGGGTGGATCACCTACTCCCTACGCCGGAGCGGAACGGTCCGCAGTCGTCCTCGGGGATGAGCGCATCACCCCGCGAACAGTGCGGTAATGGAAGCGGGGCCCGTACTGTGGGTCCTGTCGCAGGTTCTGTGAGCTGGAGTCCGTCAGAAGGGGGCGCGCGAAGCCCATGAGCGGTGTCATGAAGCGTATGGGGATGATCTTCCGCGCGAAGGCGAACAAGGCCCTTGACCGGGCCGAGGACCCGCGCGAGACCCTCGATTACTCGTACCAGAAGCAGCTGGAGCTGCTCCAGAAGGTCCGCCGTGGCGTCGCCGACGTGGCCACGTCCCGCAAGCGCCTGGAACTCCAGCTCAACCAGCTGCAGCAGCAGTCCTCCAAGCTGGAGGACCAGGGCCGCAAGGCACTCGCGCTCGGCCGTGAGGACCTGGCCCGCGAGGCGCTGTCCCGCCGCGCGGCCCTCCAGCAGCAGGTCACCGACCTCGAGACCCAGCACGCGACCCTCCAGGGCGAGGAGGAGAAGCTCACCCTGGCGGCCCAGCGCCTCCAGGCCAAGGTGGACGCCTTCCGTACGCGGAAGGAGACCATCAAGGCCACCTACACCGCGGCCCAGGCCCAGACCCGCATCGGCGAGGCCTTCTCGGGCATCTCCGAGGAGATGGGCGACGTCGGCCTCGCCATCCAGCGCGCCGAGGACAAGACCGCCCAGCTCCAGGCCCGGGCCGGCGCCATCGACGAACTGCTCGCCTCGGGCGCCCTGGACGACCCGTCCGGCATGCACAAGGACGACATCCAGGCCGAGCTGGACCGGCTCTCCGGTGGTACGGATGTAGAGCTGGAACTGCAGCGCATGAAGGCCGAGCTGGCCGGGGGCTCCCCGCAGCAGGCCATCGAGGGCGGCACCGGTCAGGGACAGTCCCAGCAGCAGCCGCAGGACACCCCGCGCTTCGACAAGCAGTAGCCCGGCGCCGGGGCCCGAGCCGAGGAGGCCGACGTGATCGTACGGATCATGGGGGAGGGCCAGGTGACGCTGGACGACTCCCACGTCGTGGAGCTGAACAAGCTGGACGACGAGCTGCTGGAGGAGGTGCGGAGCGGCGACGAGGAGGGCTTCCGGCGCACGCTCGGCGCCCTCCTCGACTCCGTCCGCCGCCTCGGCACCCCGCTGCCGGACGACGCGCTGGAACCCTCGGAACTGATCCTCCCGTCGCCGGACGCGACGCTGGAGGAGGTCCGGGAGCTGCTCGGCGACGACGGGCTGATCCCCGGCTGACGCCGACGGTCCCCTGGGGGGGCGGGGTACCTGATGGCCCCGGGCATCGCGCGGCTGGTCCGCGGCTGGTGGCGCGGTTCCCCGCGCCCCTTCGGGAGCCCTCCGGGTACCGCGAGTGGCCGGCGCCCTGCCGGTGAGCGGTGAGGGGCCCGTACTGTGCAGAACGTGAGCACTCTCGAACGCGCCCGGTGCGGCCTCAAGGCACACCCCCTGGCGGCGGACGCGGCGCTCGCCGCCGGCGTGCTGGCCTGCATGGTCGCCGGTTCCTTCGCCGCGCCCCAGGGCCACCACGGCCTGACCTGGGACGTCCACGCCCCCTCCCTCCTCAGCCTCCTCCTCATGCTGGCCGGCGCGGCGGCGCTCGTCTTCCGGCGCCGGGCGCCCAAGACGGTCCTCGCCGTCACCGGCACCGTCTCCCTGGTCGAGTGCGTCACCGGCGACCCCCGCGCCCCGGTCGCGATGTCCGCCGTCATCGCCCTGTTCACCGTCGCCGCGACCACCGACCGCTCCACCACCTGGCGCCTCGGCCTGCTCACCATGACCGTGCTGACGGCCGCCGCCATGCTCGCCGGCCCGCTGCCGTGGTACGCCCAGGAGAACCTCGGCGTCCTCGCCTGGACGGGCATCGGCGCCACCGCCGGCGACGCCGTGCGCAGCCGTCGCGCGGTCGTCCAGGCCATCCGGGACCGCGCCGAGCGCGCCGAACGCACCCGCGAGGAGGAGGCCCGCCGCCGGGTCGCCGAGGAGCGGCTGCGCATCGCCCGCGATCTGCACGACGTCGTCGCCCACCACATCGCCCTGGTGAACGTGCAGGCCGGGGTCGCCGCGCACGTCATGGACAAGCGGCCCGACCAGGCCAAGGAGGCCCTCGCACACGTCCGCGAGGCCGGCCGCAGCGCGCTCGACGAACTGCGCGCCACCGTCGGCCTGCTCCGCCAGAGCGGTGACCCCGAGGCCCCCACCGAACCCGCTCCGGGCCTGAGCCGCCTGGAGGAGCTGGCCGACACCTTCCGCAGCGCCGGGCTGCCGGTGTCCGTGGCCCGCGCCGACCAGGGCACCGAACTGCCCGCCGCCGTCGACCTGGCCGCCTACCGGATCGTCCAGGAGGCGCTGACCAATGTGCGCAAGCACGCGGGCCCCGACGCCGAGGCCGAGGTGAGCGTCGTACGCGTCGGTCCGAACGTCGAGGTCACCGTCCTGGACGACGGCCCCGGCAAGCCCGGCGCCCCCGGGGCCGGCCACGCGTCCGAGGACGGCGGCGGGCACGGGCTGCTCGGCATGCGCGAGCGGGTCACCGCCCTGGGCGGCACCCTGACCACCGGCCCCCGCTACGGCGGCGGCTTCCGCGTCCATGCGATCCTGCCCGTCAAGACGACGACGGCCCAGGGGGAACCCGTATGACCATCCGTGTCCTGCTCGCCGACGACCAGGCACTGCTGCGCAGCGCGTTCCGGGTGCTGGTCGACTCCGAGCCCGACATGGAGGTGGTCGGGGAGGCCTCGGACGGTGCGGAGGCGGTCCGGCTGGCCAAGGAGCACGGCCCCGACGTCGTCCTCATGGACATCCGGATGCCCGGCACCGACGGCCTGGCCGCCACCCGGCAGATCGGCGCCGACCCCTCCCTCGCACCGGTCCGCGTGGTCATCCTGACCACCTTCGAGGTCGACGACTACGTCGTCCAGGCGCTGCGCGCCGGCGCCTCCGGCTTCCTCGGCAAGGGCAGCGAGCCGGAGGAGCTGCTGAACGCCATCCGGGTCGCGGCCGGCGGCGAGGCCCTGCTGTCCCCCGCCGCCACCAAGGGCCTGATCGCCCGCTTCCTCGCGCGGGGCGACGACGGCGACGGCGCCGACCCGGCCCGCTCCGAACGGCTCGCCGCCCTCACGGGCCGGGAGCGGGAGGTCCTCGTCCAGGTCGCCGGCGGCCACTCCAACGACGAGATCGCCGAGCGGCTGGCGGTCAGCCCGCTGACGGTGAAGACGCACGTCAACCGGGCCATGGCCAAGCTGGGCGCGCGGGACCGGGCCCAGCTCGTCGTCATCGCGTACGAGTCGGGGCTGGTACGTCCGAGGACGGACTGATCTCCACCCGCGTCTACTGCGCGCGGAGTAGCGGCCGCCGCAGGAACGGGACCTGGGGCCTACACAACGGCCCTTTGGGATGGCTCAGGGTGGTGGAGACTTCTGCCGCTCACAGAAGAGAGACCCTGATCCATGTCCTGGCTGTCGAGATTCAGCCTCGCCCAACGCGCCCTCGTCGGGCTCGTGTCCCTCGTCGCGCTCGCCTTCGGGCTGATCGCGATACCCCAGATCAAACAGCAGCTCCTGCCCACCATAGAACTGCCCATGGTGTCGGTGATCGCGCCGTACCAGGGCGCCTCGCCCGACGTGGTCGAGAAGCAGGTCGTCGAGCCCATCGAGAACAACCTGCAAGGCGTCGACGGCGTCACCGGTGTCACCTCCACCGCCAGTGAGGGCAACGCCGTGATCATGGCGTCCTTCGCGTACGGCAACGACACCAAGCGGATCGTCTCCGACGTCCAGCAGGCCGTGAACCGGGCCCGCAACCAGCTCCCGGACGACGTCGACCCGCAGGTCGTCTCCGGCTCCACGGACGACATGCCGACCGTGGTCCTCGCCGTCACCTCCGACAAGGACCAGCAGGCGCTCGCCGACCAGCTCGACACGACGGTCGTGCCGGCCCTGAAGGACATCGACGGCGTCGGCCGCGTCCAGGTCACCGGCGTCCGCGACCTCCAGGTCACCGTCACCCCCGACGACGCGAAGCTGGCGCGGGCCGGCCTCACCCCGGCCGCGCTCGGCCAGGCCCTCCAGGCGGGCGGCGCGACCGTGCCGGCCGGCTCCTTCGACGAGGGCGGCGTCAACCGCACCGTCCGGGTCGGCGGCGGCTTCACCTCGCTGCGGCAGATCGAGGACCTGAGGGTCACCGGTGAGGGCGGGACGCGGCCGGTGCGTCTGGGCGCCGTGGCCACGGTCGAGGAGCAGCCGGCCCCGGCCGACTCCCTCACCCGCACCGACGGCCGGCCCAGCCTCGCCGTCAACGTGACCATGGACCACGACGGCAGCGCGGTCTCCATCTCGAACGCGGTCGAGGACAAGCTGCCCGGCCTGCGCGCGGACCTCGGCGCCGGCGCGAGGCTCACGGTCGTCAGCGACCAGGGCCCGGCCGTGTCCAAGTCCATCAAGGGCCTGACCACGGAGGGCGCGCTCGGCCTGCTCTTCGCGGTCCTGGTGATCCTGGTCTTCCTCGCGTCGGTCCGCTCGACGCTGGTGACGGCGGTCTCCATCCCGCTGTCGGTGGTGCTGGCCCTGATCGTGCTGTGGACGCGCGGCCTGTCCCTGAACATGCTCACGCTCGGCGCCCTGACCATCGCCATCGGCCGGGTCGTCGACGACTCGATCGTGGTCCTGGAGAACATCAAACGGCACCTCGGCTACGGCGAGGAGCGCAGGGAGGCGATCCTCACGGCGGTGCGCGAGGTGGCCGGCGCGGTCACCTCGTCCACCCTCACCACGGTCGCGGTGTTCCTGCCGATCGGCCTGGTCGGCGGCATGGTGGGCGCCCTGTTCGGCTCGTTCAGCCTCACCGTGACGGCGGCCCTGCTGGCCTCCCTGCTCGTGTCGCTGACGGTCGTGCCCGTCTTGTCGTACTGGTTCCTGCGCGCCCCCAAGGGCACCCCCGAGGACGCGGCTCAGGCCCGCCGCGAGGCCGAGGAGAAGGAGGCCGGCAGCCGCCTCCAGCGGGCGTACGTCCCCGTCCTGCGGTTCGCCACGCGCCGCAGACTCACCAGCGTGCTCATCGCGCTCGTCGTCCTGGTCGTCACGTTCGGCATGTCCGGCCTGCTGAAGACGAACTTCTTCGACCAGGGCGACCAGGAGGTCCTCACCGTCAAGCAGCGGCTGAAGCCCGGCACCAGCCTCGCCGCCACCGACGCGCAGGCCAAGCGGGTGGAGAAGCTGCTCGCCGCCACCGAGGGCGTGAAGGACTACCAGGTCACCGTCGGCTCCTCCGGCTTCATGGCGGCCTTCGGCGGCGGCACCGACACCAACCAGGCGTCGTACCAGGTGATGCTGAAGGACTCCGCGTCCTACGACGACGTGCGCGAACAGCTCGAGGACGGCCTGAAGAAGCTCAAGGGCAGCGGTACGACCACGGTGTCGGGCGGTGACGGCTTCGGCGACCAGAACCTGAGCGTGGTGGTCAAGGCGTCCGACCCCGGGGTGCTGCGGACGGCGGCCGAACAGGTCCGCTCCGCGGTCGCCGGCCTCGACCACGTCACGGACGTCACCAGCGACCTCGCGCAGAGCGTGCCGCGGATCTCGGTCAGGGCCAACGCCAAGGCAGCGGCGGCCGGGTTCGACGACCAGAAGCTGGGCGCCGCGGTGGCGCAGGCCGTGCGCGGTACGACGGCGGCCAAGGCGGTCCTCGACGACACCGAGCGGGACGTCGTCGTGCGGTCGGCGAAGCCCGCGACCACGCTCGCCCAGCTCAAGGCGCTGCGCCTCGGCCCGGTGAAGCTCGGTGACATCGCCACGGTGAAGCTCGTGGACGGGCCGGTGTCCATGACCCGTATCGACGGGCAGCGCGCCGCCACGATCACGGCCACGCCGACGGGTGACAACACGGGTGCGATCAGCACCAGGCTCCAGTCGAAGATCAAGGACCTGAAGCTGCCGGCGGGTGCCACGGCCGAGATCGGCGGGGTCTCCTCCGACCAGGACGACGCCTTCAAGAACCTGGGCCTGGCCATGCTGGCCGCCATCGCGATCGTCTTCATGCTGCTGGTCGCGACGTTCCGCTCGCTCGCCCAGCCGCTGATCCTGCTGGTCTCCGTCCCGTTCGCGGCGACGGGCGCGATCGGTCTGCTGGTCGCCACCGGCACCCCGATGGGCGTGCCCGCGATGATCGGCATGCTGATGCTGATCGGCATCGTGGTGACCAACGCGATCGTGCTGATCGATCTGATCAACCAGTACCGGGCGCAGGGCCACGGCGTGGTGGAGGCCGTGATCGAGGGCGGCCGGCACCGTCTGCGGCCGATCCTCATGACGGCGCTGGCGACGATCTTCGCCCTGCTCCCCATGGCGCTGGGCGTCACCGGTGAGGGCGGCTTCATCGCCCAGCCGCTCGCCGTGGTCGTCATCGGCGGGCTGATCACGTCGACCCTGCTGACGCTCCTGCTGGTCCCGACGCTCTACGCGATGCTGGAGCTCCGCAAGGAGCGCCGGGCGCGGAAGCGGGCGGCGAAGAGGCAGCCGGCACCGCGGAAGGAGCCGGAGCCGGCCGGGGTGTGACGGCATGACGAAGGGCCGGGCCTCCTCGGAGACCCGGCCCTTCCGCGCTCACTACGGCAGCGCGAGCATCCGCTCCAGCGCCAGCTTGGCGAACGCCTCCGTCTCCTTGTCGACCTCGATGCGGTTGACCAGGTTGCCGTCGGCCAGGGACTCCAGCGCCCAGACCAGGTGGGGCAGGTCGATGCGGTTCATCGTCGAGCAGAAGCAGACCGTCTTGTCGAGGAAGACGATCTCCTTGCCCTCCGGCGCGAAACGGTTCGCCAGGCGGCGCACCAGGTTCAGTTCCGTGCCGATCGCCCACTTGGAACCGGCCGGGGCCGCCTCCAGGGTCTTGATGATGTACTCCGTCGAGCCGACGTAGTCCGCCGCCGCCACGACCTCGTGCCTGCACTCGGGGTGGACCAGCACGTTCACGCCGGGGATGCGGGCGCGCACGTCGTCGACCGAGTCCAGGCTGAAGCGGCCGTGGACCGAGCAGTGCCCCCGCCACAGGATCATCCTGGCGGCCCGCAGCTCCTCGGCCGTCAGCCCGCCGTTCGGCTTGTGCGGGTTGTAGACCACACAGTCGTCCAGGGACATGCCCATGTCGCGGACGGCGGTGTTCCGCCCCAGGTGCTGGTCCGGCAGGAACAGGACCTTCTCGCCCTGCTCGAAGGCCCAGTCCAGGGCGCGCCTGGCGTTGGAGGAGGTGCAGATGGTGCCGCCGTGCTTGCCGGTGAACGCCTTGATGTCGGCGGAGGAGTTCATGTACGACACCGGGACCACCTGCTCGGCGATGCCCGCCTCGGTGAGCACGTCCCAGCACTCCGCGACCTGCTCGGCCGTCGCCATGTCGGCCATGGAGCAGCCGGCGGCGAGGTCGGGCAGCACGACCTTCTGGTCGTCGGAGGTCAGGATGTCCGCCGACTCGGCCATGAAGTGCACACCGCAGAAGACGATGTACTCGGCCTCCGGGCGCGCGGCCGCGTCCCGGGCCAGCTTGAAGGAGTCACCCGTGACGTCCGCGAACTGGATGACCTCGTCGCGCTGGTAGTGGTGGCCGAGGACGAAGACCTTGTCGCCGAGGCGGGCCTTGGCGGCGCGGGCGCGCTCGACCAGGTCGGGGTCCGAGGGCGACGGGAGGTCTCCGGGACACTCGACGCCCCGCTCGCTCTTCGGGTCGGCCTCGCGGCCGAGCAGCAGCAGGGCGAGCGGAGTCGGCTGCACGTCGAGCTCCGGGGTCTGGGCGGTGGTCACGACACGCACCCTTTCTACTTTTCGTCTAACTGACGCTATCAATCATAACCGGTTCACGTCACTTTGACGATGGCCATAGCGTCCATGTGACGTGAATCCCGCCCGGGTCCCTCCACAGGCCGCTGTCGGCGCCCAGGACCATGTGCGAGCATGAACTCGGAAGAAAAACGCGACAACGACAATGCCCGGCCCGGAATGAATCCGCGGAAGCGCCGGTTGCACTCGTCGGCAAGCAGTCTCCGTACAACCCGGGAGAGATGTAGATGTCCGTATCGGACGAGACCACCACCGTCACCGACGGCATCATCCTGACCGACGCCGCCGCGGCCAAGGTCAAGGCCCTGCTCGACCAGGAAGGCCGCGACGACCTCGCGCTGCGCGTCGCCGTCCAGCCCGGCGGCTGCTCCGGCCTGCGCTACCAGCTCTTCTTCGACGAGCGCTCGCTCGACGGTGACGTGGAGAAGGACTTCGGCGGGGTCAAGGTCGTCACGGACCGGATGAGCGCTCCGTACCTCGGCGGTGCCACCATCGACTTCGTCGACACGATCGAGAAGCAGGGCTTCACGATCGACAACCCGAACGCGACCGGCTCCTGCGCCTGCGGCGACTCCTTCAGCTGAGCCGACGGCCGGAAAAGGCGGCGGTCCCCTCGTGGGGGCCGCCGCCTTCACGTTTCCCGCCCGGTCAGCGCGGCCGGGCCGACGCGTCCGGCCGCAGGGAGCCCGGCTTCGCCTTCGGGACCGCCGTGCCGTCCGCGCCGACCACCCTCCGTCCGTCCAGCGGCGCGCCCAGGGTCACGGTCTTCACGTACTCCTTGGCGATCAGGACGCACACCCGGCCCGGCCAGGGCCGCTCGGTGACCGTCACCGTCACCCGGTCGCCGCTCTCCCGCGCCGACGTCCGGTAGTCGGCGCACACCCCGCCGTAGAAGCTCAGGGCCAGCGTCCGCCCGTCGGCCGTGTAGCCGTTCACCTTCACGCTCCGGCTCTCCCCGGACGCCGGGGGCGACGCGGAGGGCTCCGCCGTAGACGACGCGGACGCCGAGGTCAGGTACGCCGGGTCGACCGCCGGATACGTCACCGTGAACGCGCCGCCCGCCGCGGACCCGCGCACCCGGAACAGCCAGGACGGCACCAGCGTCTGCCGCCCGCCCACGGACTGCGCGGCCAGCCCGAACACCGCCTTGTCGACCGTCACCGTGTTCCGGGCCGCCTTCGGTGCCTCCGTCGAGGCGCCGCACGGCCGCTCCAGCCGGTCCTTCAGCGGCTCGGGGCTCGCGCACCCCCCGATCCCCATCCGGTGGCCGTTCCCCGCCGTCCCGTTCATCAGCGCCAGCGTCCGCGCCGCGCCCACCACGGGATACGTGTCCCCCTTCACCGGCGCGGCCAGCAGCCCGTGACCGCCGACCAGCTCGCCGTCGCGGTCGACGGTCAGGCCGGTCGTCCAGCCGTACGTGGGCAGCCCGCCGACCACCGGGTCCGCGTCGACGACCCGCCGGGCGCCCATGACCCGGCTCGCGTCGAGCTTCGCGCCGCCCAGCCCCGCCGCCTCCAGCACCGGTGCCGCCGCCTTCTCCGCCTCGGCCACGCTCACCGGGTCGCCGGCCGGGGCGCCCGGGTCCTGGGCGCAGACGGTCACCTTCCGGCAGTTGTCGGTGCCGGGCGCGTACCGGTCGAAGCTCCAGCCGCCCGGCGCGTCCCGGTTCACCGTCAGCCTCGGCCCGGAGCCGTCCTGCCCGCCGACCCGCCAGATCCGCCCCTCGGCCACCGGCGCCCCGTCGATCCCGAGCGCCTTCGCCAGCCGGACCACCCGCTCCCGGCCGACCTCGGCCCCCGGCTCGTACACCGGCGCCGAGCCGGGCCCGTCGGGCAGCTCGCCCTGTGCCACGTACCGGGTGCCGTACGGGTCCGGCTCGCCGGGCGCGATCCCGCCGGTGCCGGAGCGCGCCCAGCCGTCCAGGGCGAGCGGCGGGGGAGTGCCGTGGGCCGCGCCGGGGGCGGCCGGACCGCCCGTACGGTGCTCCGTGCCGCCGCCCGCGGCGAGGTAGGCACCACCACCGCCGATCAGGAGGACGGCCGCCGTGGCGACGGCGACGATGACGGCCGTGGGTCGCCGGCCGCCGGCCCGTCCCGGACCCGCCGTCGCCGGCGGGCCCTTAGGGGACTGGTCGCGCTCCTCAGGGGCGCCGGGGTTCTCGGACCGCTCGGTGTTCACCGCATCGCTCCCTCGCTGCGTCGTGTCCCGTGTCCCCCGCGGGGGACGGCGATGGGACGCGGGAGGCGAGCGCGCGGTTCCCGGGCCGGCGGGCCGCGGTCAGTCGCCGTAGTCCGACATCGCGTCCAGCAGCCGGGCGGACCGCGCCGGCACGCGCACCCCGTGGATGCGGGACGGCGGCACCGGCCGCGACTCGGTGTGCTCCGGGGCCGCCCAGTGCGGCGCCATCCGGGCGCAGTCGCCGCGCAGCGCGGCGAGGTCGCCGTCGGGATCGGCCGGGGCGGAAGAGGTGAACTCGGGCTTCGTCATGCTCGCACCGTAGGCACGGCCCGGGCTGCGGCAAAAGAGCTACTATCGGGTAGTTTCGCCAGCTTCAGTGGCGGCTTCCGACCGGGTAGCGTGAACTGTCAATCCGCCCTCCCGTCTCCGCCACCGCCCTTCCCACGAGCGCTCACGCGCGCACCTTCTTATTTCCGCAGGAGAATCCCGTCGTGCGCATCGCAGTCACCGGCTCCATCGCCACCGACCATCTCATGACCTTCCCCGGCCGCTTCGCCGACCAGTTGGTCGCGGACCAGCTGCACACGGTTTCGCTCTCCTTCCTGGTCGACAACCTCGACGTGCGCCGCGGCGGCGTCGGCGCCAACATCGCCTTCGGCATGGGCCAGCTCGGCACCGGGCCCATCCTGGTCGGCGCCGCCGGCTTCGACTTCGACGAGTACCGGGCCTGGCTCGACCGGCACGGCGTCGACACCGACTCGGTCCGCATCTCCGAGACCCTGCACACCGCCCGCTTCGTGTGCACCACCGACTCCGACCACAACCAGATCGGCTCCTTCTACACCGGCGCGATGAGCGAGGCCCGGCTGATCGAGCTGAAGACGGTCGCCGACCGCGTGGGCGGTCTCGACCTGGTCCTCATCGGCGCCGACGACCCCGAGGCGATGCTCCGCCACACCGAGGAGTGCCGCTCCCGGAACATCCCGTTCGCCGCCGACTTCTCCCAGCAGATCGCCCGGATGGAGGGCGAGGAGATCCGGATACTGCTGGACGGGGCGACCTACCTCTTCTCCAACGAGTACGAGAAGGGGCTCATCGAGTCCAAGACCGGCTGGAGCGACGCGGAGATCCTGGAGAAGGTCGGCCACCGGGTCACCACGCTCGGTTCCCGGGGCGTGCGCATCGAGCGGACCGGCGAGGACCCGATCGAGGTCGCCTGCCCGGAGGAGGAGCGCAAGGCCGACCCCACGGGCGTCGGCGACGCCTTCCGCGCCGGATTCCTGTCCGGACTGGCCTGGGGCGTCTCCCTGGAGCGCGCCGCCCAGGTGGGGTGCATGCTGGCCACGCTGGTCATCGAGACCGTGGGCACGCAGGAGTACCAGCTGCGCCGGGGCCACTTCATGGAGCGGTTCGTGAAGGCGTACGGCGACGAGGCCGGCCAGGAGGTGCGGGCCCACCTGAGCTGAGGCCGGGCCGGCGCCCCTGTCAGCTCACCCGGCGCACCAGGTACGCCGTTCCCCGCTCCGCCGGTTCCTCCCCGACGTACTCCTGCCCCCGCATCTCGCACCACGCCGGGATGTCCAGGCGGGCCGCCTCGTCGTCGGAGAGGACCCGGACGGTGCCGCCCACCGGCACCTGGCCGAACACCTTGGCCAGTTCGATGACCGGGATCGGGCAGCGCTTGCCGAGCGAGTCGACGAGCAGTTCCCGCGGACCGCCCCGGGTGACCGGGGCGGGCGCGCCCAGCTTGTCCCGCACCCCGGCCACCGCCCCCGGCAGCACCTCGAGGAACCGCTCCACGTCCGCCTCCGCCGTGCCGGGCGGCAGGGACACCCGTACGTTCCCCTCGCTCAGCACCCCCATCGCCTTCAGCACATGGCTGGGAGTCAGCGTGCTGCTCGTGCAGGAGGAGCCGGAGGACACCGAGAAGCCCGCCCGGTCCAGCTCGTGCAGCAGTGCCTCGCCGTCGACGTAGAGGCAGGAGAAGGTGACGATCCCGGGCAGCCGGCGCACGGCGTCGCCGACCACCTCCACGTCCGGCACCAGTTCCGGCACCCGCGCCCGGATCCGCTCCGTCAGCCCCCGCAGCCGCACCGCCTCCTGGGCCGCCTCGACCCGGACCGCGCGCAGCGAGGCCACGGCCGCCACGATCGCCGGGATGTTCTCGAACCCGGGCGCCCGCCCCGACTCCCGCTCGTCCACCGGCCCTTGGGCGGCGAACCGCACGCCCTTGCGCACGACGAGCAGCCCGACCCCCGACGGCCCGCCCCACTTGTGCGCGCTGGCCGCGAGCAGCGACCAGTCGCCCTCCACCGGCCCCCAGCCCAGCGACTGCGCCGCGTCCACCAGCAGGGGGACCCCGGCCGCCCGGCACACCTCCGCCGCCTCGGCCACCGGCTGCACGGTCCCCACCTCGTGGTTGGCCGACTGCAGGCACGCCAGCGCGGTGTCCGCCCGCAGCGCGGCCGCGTACCCCGCCGGGTCGACGGCTCCCGCACGGTCGACGGCCACCCGGGTGACCGTCCCGCCGTCCGCCTCGAACGCCTCCGCCGAATGGAGTACGGAGGAGTGTTCGACGGAGGACACGATCAGGTGGCGTCCCACCCGCCGCCGCCCGGCCAACGCCCCCGCGACACCCATGTGTACGGCCCGGGTGCCGGACGGCGTGAACACCACCTCGTCCGGCCGGCAGCCGACGGCCTCGGCAGCCGCCTCCCGTGCGGCGTCCAGCAGCATCCGGGCCTTGCGTCCCTCCCGGTAGAGCCGGGCCGGATCGGCCCATCCCTCGTCCAGGGAGGCCGACAGCGCCTGGCGGGCGACGGGATGGAGAGGAGCGGCGGAGGCAGCGTCAAAGTAGGCCATACGGCAACGTTAAGACCCCGGTGGAGGCGGCCGGCCCGGGGGCGCGGGATCGTGACGCGAGGGGCTCCGCCGCGGGGCGCCACCAGCCACGACGCTCCCGCGGCGGCCAATCAAGCGAACCACCCCACCTAGTAGGCACCCCTCCCCGCGAACCCTCGGAGAGGGTGGGCTAGGGTTTGGTCCGCATAAACATCCAAACCCCTGCCCGACGCAGGGCGGCGACCGACCAGCGAGAAGGCCGCAGCCGACCGCGCGGGCGAGACTCTCGGGAAGGCGCTACGTGAGTCCCAACGGCTCCGACCGCTCGCCGCGGCGCCCGATGCGGCGGAAGCTGCTGCAGGCACTGACCGCGGGCCTGGTCCTGGCGACCGCAACCGGTTGCACATACAAGGACTTCCCCCGCCTTGGCATGCCCACCCCGACCACGGAAGAGGCTCCGCGGATCCTCTCCCTGTGGCAGGGCTCCTGGGCTGCCGCGCTCGCCGTCGGCGTGCTGGTGTGGGGCCTGATCCTGTGGAGTGCCCTCTTCCACCGGCGCAGCCGCACCAAGGTCGAGGTTCCTCCGCAGACCCGGTACAACATGCCGATCGAGGCGCTGTACACGGTGGTCCCGATCATCATCATCTCGGTGCTGTTCTACTTCACGGCCCGGGACGAGTCGAAGCTCCTCGACATGTCCAAGAAGCCCGACGTCACGGTCAACGTGGTCGGCTTCCAGTGGAGCTGGGGCTTCAACTACATCGAGAACGTTCCCGGTTCCACCGGTGACGCCAGGACCGACAAGAACCTGACCGCCATCTCGGACCAGCTGCGCAAGCAGTTCCCGGCGAACGCCGGCGGTGTCTACGACGTCGGTACGCCCGGCACGCGGAACCCCCAGACGAACAACCCCGGTCCGACGCTCTGGCTTCCCAAGGGCAAGACGGTCCGCTTCGTCCTCACTTCGCGTGACGTCATCCACTCCTTCTGGGTGGTGCCGTTCCTGATGAAGCAGGACGTCATCCCCGGCCGGACCAACTCCTTCCAGGTGACCCCCAACAAGGAGGGCACCTTCCTCGGCAAGTGCGCCGAGCTCTGCGGCGTCGACCACTCCCGGATGCTGTTCAACGTGAAGGTCGTCTCCCCGGAGCGCTACGCGCAGCACCTCAAGGAGCTCGCGCAGAAGGGGCAGACCGGTTACATCCCGGCCGGCATCGCGCAGACGAGCCACGAGAAGAACCAGAGGACGAACATCCTGTGAGCATCCTCAACGAACCCCAGGGTGCCGCGGCAGCTGAAGGCTCGCACGCCGACGAGCTGCCGGTCCGGCGCAAGCAGCCCGGCAATGTCGTGGTGAAGTGGCTGACGACCACGGACCACAAGACGATCGGCACGATGTATCTGGCGACGTCGTTCGCGTTCTTCCTGATCGGTGGCGTGATGGCGCTGCTCATGCGCGCCGAGCTGGCCCGGCCGGGCCTGCAGATCATGTCGAACGAGCAGTTC